>NZ_CP015992.1:3122003-3746404 GCF_001708505.1 Pseudomonas sp. TCU-HL1 | reverse complement strand
AGTAGAGGTCTGCTTTTGGCCGATTCTGTTGAAAAAGTCGGTGTCGCCCAGGCTCGCTCGCGCGAAGCCTAAAAAACGCACGATTGACGTGTCGCTACGCGAAATCTGGGGCAGTGCAGTGCCGAAATTGGCTCAGATTTCAACGTAAGGCGCCTACTTTCTCGGGCAAAAATCGAAGTGGGACTTTTTCAACAGAATCGACCGATTTCTGCCTGTCAGGACCGGTGGAGATTGACCGGTAGCTGCCCCTTTGAATGGCGGCTATTGACCGATCCTGTTGAAAGTCAGTGCTGTAGGAAGGTGTTGGCGGCAACTTTCCAGAGTTAGTTCAAAGCGCGGACGATTTCTTCCCGGATTACAACGGTTTGATACCAGTGTCTGATCAGGATGAGCATTGAGCAATGGTCCCATCGCTCACTAGCTGCCGTTGGTATCACGTGTGCTAGAAGGTTGTCCGTCGATGTTCACTTGATAGCGCGTGCTGCGTCCGCCCCCGGGTAGGCGGATGAGGCAGCCTTTTTCAACGAGGTCGCCTAAATGGCGAGTGGCTGTGGCCTTGGAAACCTTGGCCACGGCCTGATATTGGGTCGCGCTGATTCCGCCCTCGAAGCCGTTGCTGCCGCCATCGAGCAAGCGATTCAGCACCTTAATCTGTTCGGCCGATAGCATTTGGCTGCGGTGCGCCTGCCAGAACCGCGCCTTGGCCAGAACGCGGTCGATGCGTGCCAAGGCCTGTTCAAGGCTTTTGAGCAGTGTGGTGAGAAACCACTGCAGCCAGGCGGTGATATCCAGCGTGCCTTTCTGGCTGGTCTCGAGGATGTGGTAATAGCCGCCGCGGTCGTCGAGGATGCTCGCGGACATGGCGTAAAAGCGAATCGCTTGTTGTTCACCTTGCGCCAGGGCCAAATCAGTAAGAGCGCGGGTCAGGCGACCGTTGCCATCATCGAAGGGGTGCAGGGTGATGAACCAGAAATGAGCAATGCCAGCGCGTAGTAGCGGATCGAGATTGGCATCGTTGCGGCTGCGCTCGAACCAAGCGAGGAAGTCGTCCAGTTGCTCTTCAAGTCCGGCGCGTGGCGGGGCTTCAAAGTGCACGATGGGTCGGTCAATACGGCCTGAAACCACCTGCATGGGCTCCTCGCCGCGTAGCGTACCGATGCGCAACGGGCGGGTCAGCAAGCCGTCGTCACTGGGGAAGAGCCAGCGATGCCAGTTGAACAAGCGCTCTAACGTGAGCGACTCGTGATGTGCACTGGTGGCATCGAGCAGTAGTTCGGCTAGGCCTTCACTGCGCATCGTGGTGCGGCCTTCCTCACTGAGTCCTAAGCGCCGTGCCAGAGAGGAGCGCACCGAGCCGACATTGAGTTGCTCACCCTCGATGGCAGATGAGGTGACAATGTTCTGCAGCAGGGCATCCAGGCAGCTCTGAACTTCAGTGTCGCGACCGACCGCGCCCAGCATGCCAAGTAATCGACCTTGGGCTTTGACGCAGGCGCGCAGTAGAGGGGCTAGCGGTTCGGCTTGCCAGGTGAACTGCGGCCAATCGGGCTGTTCCCAGATCCCAAATGGTTCCTTCATCGTATTTGCTCATCAGTGAGCCGATTAGTGGTTCTATTCGGCTCATTTTGTGAGCCGATTGTGCCGGCTATTCGGCTCACTGTCTAATCAGTCGAACTAGGTAGCTGGTGGTCTGTGCAAGTCGCGCCTCCCGAGCGTTGGCACTGATCTTCTAGGCCAGTTCGCTGCAGTCGAGTGGGGAGGGGAGTAGGGCTACGTTCAATGCACATTTTAATGATTCTTTTATGAGCCATTAATCGTCAAACAATGTGGTAGTGGGCCAAATATGAGCTGTTAAATTTCTGAGTGGGGAGCGAAGCCAAGGTCGGAGTCAGAAGAGCGCGAGTTGGATCTGATGGGAGCTGATTTCGATCCAGGTAGCCGAGGTGTCCTTGAGACCGCGCGGGCATTACCGCTGCACTTTTGTCGGAAGTCTCGAAGACTGAGGCCTTCTGACCTTACGTCCTGCCGGGCTTACCAAACACCTAGAGGCGTCTTTCTTGGACTCATCGGCTAGTGTGGCTCAAATGCTACAAAAAACGGTCTATCGAGAAATTTTGTAGCCTCAGGGACACATATTCACGTGACAGCCTATTGCTAGCCCTGTGGCTCAAGGGCTACATTCTCCCGCATATTTCCTATTTTTGATGCCCAAGAGCTACAAATGTCCTCTCTATACGATGTCGCCGAAATGCTGAAGCAAGCGCGGAGTGACGCGAATCTAAGCCAAGAAGCACTGGCCAGCCGCGCAGGCGTATCGCGCTCCACAGTCGCCCGCATGGAGACAATGGCCAAGGGCGATATGAGCGTCTCGGCGCTTGTTCGCCTTCTGGAAGCAGCAGGCTTTGACTTGAAGCTGGTAAAAGCCGGCCACGAACGGACGGTTGAGGACATTCTCAACGAGCAACGTTCTGGGAGAGGCTAACCATGATTCTCGACGTCCATGTCCGCTCAAGGCTCGTGGCCAAGCTCTACCGGGAGCGAGACGAGTACGTCCTGAAATATCTCCCAGGAACAGCCCTGGAAGACTTTGTCAGCCTGGCAATGCCCGTTCGCGAAGAGCCATGGCGCTGGCCCCGCGATCTGTTTCCATTTTTCCGGCAGAACCTTCCCGAGGGGTACTTGTTGAACGTCATCCGTGAGGAGTTCGGCCCGCTGCTCGATGGTACCGATCTATCGTTGCTGGGCCTGGTAGGCGGCACCGGCATAGGCAGAGTCTCGGTCACACCTGAGGGCATTCAGCCTGGCATCGAGATGGCGCCGTTAGAGATAAGCCACCTGCTCAAGGCGGAAAACACTACCGAACGATTCGCCGCACTGGTGCGGCAGTACGCTCGGGTAGCGGTATCGGGTGTCGTACCAAAATTCATTGCCACAGATGCAGCCCAGCATCGGGAGCCACTAGGAAAGCCGACCCTGCGCACCGGGTTTCACATCATCAAAGGCTCCGATGACACCACCCCTTTTCTTGGGTTCAACGAGTTCTACACCATGCGTGTGCTGGAGCGGCTGAATGTCGTACCCGTCGCAGCATGCCGCATGTCTGAGGACGGCAAAATTCTGGTGGTGGATCGCTTTGACGTGGACGAACAAGGCATCCCTCGCTGCGGAGTCGAAGACGCCTGTGGGCTGCTGGGCTTGCCGCCGCATGAAAAATACGCCCCCACCACTGAGCGCGTTTGGAACGCCACCCGGGCTTACATCCCCGCAGATCGCCTCAATGCACAGCGAGAACACTTGGGCTGGCAGTTGCTGACCAACTACGTGGTGCGCAATGCCGACTGCCACTCGAAGAACATCGCCTTGTTTTACACCTCACGTGCTGATGTGACCTTTACCCCGGTCTATGACCTGGTGACCACTCAGGCCTACCCACGCTTCGCCGACAACCCGCCTGGGCTATCCATTGGCGGCAGGCAAACCTGGACGCCCGGCCGCTCACTGGAGTCGTTTTTCAAAGCCGTCCTCAGCATCCCACCACGCCAGTACGCGTCCATGGTCGAGCGGCTTTGCGAGTCCGCAGTAGAGGTTGGAAAAGAGGTCATCGAAGCCTCAAAAAACGAAGCAGCCTGGCGCGATGTTGCCAAAAACATGGTGCATGCCTGGAATGTCGGCATGGAGACCTTGCGCAGCCCCAAAGCAGCCCCGCATTTTCGCGGTTTGGATGCTGCTATCGCAGAAGCCGGCTTCTCCGGACCGCGCAAACCCGAACGTAGCCGTGAGCTGATTGGCCGCTCTGAATTGCTTGCCAAAAGGTGATGCCGTATTCACCGGGATAAGCGACCCATCAATCGGCTCAAACAGAACCCCTGAGATGCCTACCGGAAACAGCCGATAAAGTCACCGACTTGGACGGTCTACCCTGGCGTTGGCTCTCCTGAACACCCGATCTCGTGCCATAAATGCCTCCAGCATGTGCGGGATGAGCGTCAGGGCATCGACCTCTTCGCCATAGGCCTTCGAGTGCAATGCCGCATAGCGTTCGAGGTCGGCCTTCAGGTTGGCCGGGCAGGTGAAGGTCAGCTTCAGGCTCTCGGTTTTCGGCAAGGGGCCGAGGCGCAGCTTGTTCGTGCTCATTGCGGGTTCCTGTGTTGGATGAACAAGGGTTGGTAGGGGCGCAGCACCAGATCGCGGTTGACGATCACCCGAAGGGGCAGGCCAGGACGCTGGGTCAGCGTGGGTTGGATATCGAGGTTGCGGCGGGTGACCTCCTGGCCGACCTGGTTCACCGTGTCCTGCAGGCTGTCGCGGCCGGCGATGATGATCCGATCGCCATCCGTGCGGTTCTCCGGTGCCGCCAGTTCGGCGCCGATGCCCAGCAGACTGGTCATGGCTGCACCGGCGACGACCCGGTCCCAGTGCCAGTCGACGCCATCCTCCAGGCCGGCATAACCGGCGGTGTCGCTGCCTACCAGATTGTCGAGCTGGAAAGACGAGGTGTCCGGCAGGATCACCCGCTGCCACACCACCTGCACGCGGCTCTGCCCATAGCTCACCTGGCTGTTGTAGCGGCCGAGCAGGCGCGAGCCCTGGGGGATCAGCACATGCTGGCCGGTGGCACTGTCATAGACCGGCTCAGTCACCGCGGCGATGACATCGCCTGGCAGGTCCGACTTGATTCCGGTCACCAAGGCCGCCGCGATGACGGTGCCGGCCATCACTTGGTAGGGCGAATCCGGTATTTGCAGAAATCCGGAATTACGGATTTGTGTATTTGCGGATTTACTGAGAAACGCCTCTTTCTGCTCCTGTCGGTTCTGCGTCGCTGTTGCATCAACAACTGCAGTTGATGCAGAACCCGTGGCCATGGGATTGAATCCCCCCTGTCCGGCCTGGTCCTGACCAGCAGGCGCGGCGCTCGATGCTCGCCCGCCACCGGACCGGAAAAACACCGACGACAGTGCTGCTTCCTCTGCCTCCTTGAGCCTGGCGAGGCGCTCGGCTTCGGCCGGGTCGGGACCAGAGTGGCGGTAGTCGTAGCCCTGTGCCTGCTCGGCTCTGAGGATAGGGCCTCCCAGGTCGCCGGGGAGCGGCGGGCCCAGCTGCGGCACCTCGGGCGCAACGGGGGGTGGCAACTGCGAGTAGTCTGCCGGTAGTTGCTCCAGCCCCTCGGAGCGGGTCACGCGGTCGACGTTGTACAGCTCGCGCTGCTCCGCGCCGTCACGGCGCTGCTGCGGTTGCAGCGACCACAGCATGGCGCCGAGCACCGCGCTGGCCAGCCCGCCGACGAGCACCGCCAGCACGCGTGGATTGAGGCGGGTGACAGGGCGAGGTTGTGCGCGCAACTCGAGGGATTCCGGTGCCACCTTGGGTGGTAGCGGCGCTGCGCCCTGGATATCGTCCGTGGCACTCATGTTCAGGGCCTCCGGGGCACGCCATCGGTGCGCTCGATCCGCACCACGTCACCCTTGTCCGCGCCCAGGCGCAACTCGGCCGCGCCGAACAGCCGATCCACGATGTAGTAGGGCGAGCGGAAGCGGTAGTTGACCAACTGGCCGTCGCCTTCCGGGCCGATCACGAACAGCGGCGGCAACTCGCCTTGGGCGATGCCGGCGGGGAACTGGATGTATACCTTGCGGCTGTCGTCAAAGACACGCAGTGGCTTCCAGGGTGGGTTGCTGCCGCTGATCGCATAGCGAAAACGCAGTTGCTCCAGCGCCAGGCCGGCATCGACCGGTGCTGCCGCCTTCGCAGCAGTAGCGTGGCGCTGCAGGGCGAGCATGCGATCCTTGGGGTAGTCCCAGGACACCGAGGCCATCCAGGCTTGCTCGGTGGCAGTCAGCTCGATCAGGTAGGTACGCCGCGTGGTGGTGATGACCAGGTTGGTCTTGAGGTCGACCCGCGTTGGCTTGACCAGCACGCTGACGCGCAGCTCCTCGCCACTGCCGCTGGAGGTATCGCCGACGATCCAGCGCACAGTGTCGCCGGCAGCCACGGTGACCAGTTCCTCGCCGGTCTGCAGGTTGATTGCTGTTACCCGACCCGGGCTGGTGTACACCTGGTACAGGGCCCCGTCGGAGTAGGGCCAGACCTGGATAGCATTGATGTAGCCCTCCCGGGTTGGGGCGACCCGAGCGTCGCGGTTGGCGCGCGAGACACGCACGCGCTCATCGATTGGCTCCTCGGCCGGAGTGCCGGCCTTGGCCTCCGGCAGCGGTTTCAGTTGGGCCGGCAGGGCCAGCGGCTTCGGCATCTCCACCACCTCAATGGGTTTGGGCGGCTCCGGCAGGCGCTGCGCCTCCACCGGTTCGTCCAGGGCAATCACCGGCGGCGCGTCCTGACTGGCGCAGCCGGCCAGCATGGCCAGCAGCAAAGGGCAGGCGGAGAATTGCAGAGAGGGTTTCATGGCTTCTTGGCTCCTTCCGTAGTGTCCAGTTCACGGCTCCATGACAGGCCGTTGACGTAGATGCCCAATGGGTTGCGACGCAGCTTTTCCTCGGTACGCGGCGGCTGCAGCACCACCGAGATCACCGCCGTCCAGCGCTCCAACCCGGTGGCCGCGCCGTTGACGTAGCGGCGCTCGTTCCAGCGCACCTGGAACGAGCTGTCGCTGGCGCGCACTACGCTGGTCACCTCGACCGTCACCGACTCCTTGCCGACCCGGGTGAAGGGATCGTGGGCGCGGGCGTAGTCGTTGAGCGTCGCGGCGCCGCGGTCGGTGGTGGAGTGGTAGGCCTCCAGCCAGTTCTGCCGCACCACCACCGGGTCGATGGACAAGGCCCGCACCCGCTCGATAAAGCGCGCCAGGTGATGGGCAATCTGTGCATCCTGGGGTTGGTAGGGGCTGGCGGCTTCGCCCACCGCGCGAACCTGGCCGGCGTTGTCGACCTCGACCACGTAGGGCGTGACCATCGACTGGGCCGAGCGCCAGACCAGGCCAGCGGCCATCAGCAGGGCCAGGCTCAGGCAACCGAAGGCCATCAGCCGCCAGTTGCGCGCCTGTGCCAGGCTGCTGCCTATGCGCTGGTCCCAGGCCTGCGCTGCGGCTTGGTAAGGCGTGGCTGGTTGCGGGGTGTCGCTGTAGCGCACCCGTGGACGTTTGAATCGCATCTTCGTTCTCCTTCACGAATTCGACGGGTCGCGCACCTGCGGCCCGGGGGATGAGCCGCCACCATCGCCACCGCGCAGGGTGTGCGCGACCGTAGTGGCGGCATGGGTGAGTTGCTGCTTACGTTGCAGCCGCTTGGCCCAGTCGGGTTGCTTGGCAGGGGATGTCGCGGGGCCGGCCGCCGTGGCCGTATCGCCAATCGCTGCGCCCGCGCTTGCAGATCCTGGCGCCATGCCGGCGGTCAATGGCTTGGCACCGCCCATGGCCAGGCGCGCCGCGCCGGACGCCATGCGGGCGCCGGCCAGCACGGCGCCGCCGACACCCGTGGCCACGGCGGCGGCACCGGCGGCCATGCCCGCAACACCGAGCGCCGTACCGGCCGCTGCACCGGCCCCCAGTTGTGGAGCACCGGAGACCAGGCCGGTAGCGATGCCCGGACCGAAGATGCCCAGGCCCAGTAATGCCAGCGCAGCAAGCATGACCACCAGTGCGTGGTCGATGGAGGGCTCGTCCGGCACGGCCTGGAACTCGGCGAACAGCCCGGTGCCGATGCCGACGATCACTGCCAGCACCAGGACCTTGATACCGGAGGCCACCACGTTGCCCAACACCTTCTCGGCGAGAAAGGCGGTCTTGTTCCATAGGGCAAAGGGCACCAGGACGAAGCCGGCGAGGGTGGTCAGCTTGAACTCGATCAGCGTGACGAACAGCTGGATGGCCAGAAAGAAGAAGCTGACGATCACCACCAGCCAGGCCAGGAACAGCACCAGGATGCTGTGCAGGTTTTCGAAGACTTCCGGAAATCCGCTGAGCATGCTGATCTGCTCAAGCAGAGGGCCTCCTGCATCGACACCAATGGAGGCCAGCCGTCCCGGTTTCAGGAACTCGGCAGGGCTTAGCATGGATCCCGCCGCCAGTAGCCCTAGCCCAGCGAAGGAGTTGAAGATGATCTTCGCCAGGGCGTTGAAGTTGCCGATGATGAAGGCGAAGGCGCCGACGTAGAGGATCTTGCGGATCAGCTTGGCGCTGACGTCCTCGCCGCCCATGGCCCAGAACAGCCCGGCCAAGGTCATGTCGATGGCCACCAGGGTCAGGCTGAGAAAGGCCACCTCGCCGCCGAGCAGGCCGAAGCCAGTGTCGATATACAGCCCGAACACCTCGAGGAAACGGTCGATCACGCTGACGTCGTTCATTGCACGTCCTCGTCGAAACTTGGAGGGATCGCGGGCAAATCGGCAGGACGAAGAAACTCGCCTGGCCGGGCGCAGCCGGAGTAGAAGCGCTCAGCCAAATCGTCTTGCCGTGCCACGACGCCATCGTCACCGCGTCCGCAGGCGGCCAGCGCCAGCAGCGGCAGCAATGCCAGGGTTTTCATGGAGCGGCCTCCCTACCGATAGAACTGCACGGGGTAGGGCGTGTAGGGCGTGCCACTGCCCATGAAGCGCCGTCGCAGTTCGCGGGATTCCTCGGCTGCCGCCGCCTGGCGCGCAAGCTCCAGGGCGATGGCGCGGTTCTGGGTGATCTGCAGTTGCTGGGCCTGGATCGACTGCTTGGCCTGCAGGGCCAGCAGTTGGTTGGTGGCCTGGGCTGCCTGCAGCGCACCGCCGGCCAACTGGCTCTGCTGTACCAGATCGGCCAGCACGCTCTCGTCCTGGCCCAGGTTCTGCGCCACCTGGGCTTGCACCCGCATCGCGGTGTGCAGGCCGTCGAGACTTTGCTTCCAGCGCTCGCGCGACTCCTGCGCCATACGTTCGCCAGGGACGCTGCTCGCGTATTCGGCCGGGTACAGGCGGGCAAACTCCTGGTCCATGCGCTGGACGTCGTAAGCCAATCCCTGGGCCTCGGCCAGCAAACGCTCAGTGTTGGCGAGGTTCACGCGCAGCCGATTAACCACGTTGTAGTCCAGGGACACCAGGTGTCGGGCCTGGTTCAGCAACATCTGGGTTTCGTTCTGCATCTGGCGGGTCTGGTTGTTCACCATCTCCAGGGTGCGCACCGCGGTCAGGGTGTTCTGTGCCAGGTTGGTAGGGTCGATCACGGTGAGGGCGCTGGCCGGCTGGAGCGCCAGCAGGCCCCACGCCAGCAGGGTGGCGAATGGAGAAAGAAAGGTGCGGTAACTCATGGCAAGCACTCCTTGCTGTGCGAGGGGTAAGAGGCAAGCAGGTCGGCAGCCCAGTCCAAGCCACGGTGGCGTAGCCAGGCGGCGGCAAACTCCGCTCCACCGGACTCCTGCAGGATCCGGCTGATCTCGCGTTGCTCGGCGGGGCTGGCGGAGGCGGCAAAGGCCAGCGCCACCGGCCCCAGGTCGAGGTCGAACAGCCGGTTGCCGAGGCGTGACTGGTAGTAGTAATCGCGCTTGGGGGTGGCCTGGGCGATGATCTCGATCTGTCGGTCGTTCAGCCCGAAGCCCTGGTAGATGTCGCGGATCTGCGGCTCGCTGGCCTGCGGGTTGGGCAGGAAGATGCGGCTGGGGCAGCTCTCGATGATCGCCGCGGCGATGCTGGAGTCCTTGATATCGGCCAGCGACTGGGTGGCGAAGATCACCGAGACGTTCTTCTTGCGCAGCGTCTTGAGCCACTGGCGGATGCGTGCGGCGAACAGCGGGTCGTCGAGGAATAGCCAGGCTTCGTCGAGGATCAGCAGGGTGGGCGTGCCGTCGAAACGTGCCTCGAAGCGGGCGAACAGGTAGCTCAACACGGCTGCTACTGCCGCCTTGCTGTGCAGAAGCTCCTCCATCTCAAAGCACTGCACATCAGCCGTACCCAGCCGATCCCGGTCGGCGTCTAGCAACTGGCCGTGGGCGCCACCCAGCACATAGGGTTGCAGCGCCTGGCGCAGGGCATTGTCCTGCAGCAGCACGGATAGGCCGGTCAGCGTGCGCTGCGCCTCGGGCGCGCCGGCCAGGCTGTCCAGCGCGGTCCACAGCGCGGCCTTCTGCTCCGGGCCGACCGCGACCCCTTCCTGCAACAGGCGCGCCTCCAGCCACTCGGCGGTCCAGGCGCGGTAGCCGGCCTGGTCGATGCGCGCCAGGGGCTGGAAGGCCAGGTCGCCATCAGCGCCCAGGTCGTAGTGCTCACCGCCCAGGCCCAGCACCGTCGCACGCAGCGAACGGCCCATGTCGAAGAGGAACAGGCGTGAGCCCGGGTAGCGACGAAACTGCAGGGCCAGGGTCGCCAGCAGCACCGACTTGCCCATACCGGTAGGGCCGGCCACCAGGGTGTGGCCGACGTCGCCGACGTGGGTGACCAGGCGGAACGGCGTCGCCCCATCCGTGCGGGTGACCACCAGCGGCGGGCCGTCGAGGTGGTCGTTGCGCGCAGGTCCCGCCCAGACCGCCGACACCGGCATCAGGTGGGCCAGGTTGAGCGTGGAGATCAGCGGCTGCCGCACATTGGCGTAGGCATTGCCGGGGATAGACGACAGCCAGGCCTCCACCGCGTTGAGGCTTTCGGTGATGGTGACCAAGCCGCGTCCCTGGATCACCCGCTCGACCAGGCGTAGCTTCTCCTCGGCGATCAGGGCGTCGCGGTCGCTCACCGTCACGGTGGCTGTCACATAGCCGAAGGCGACCTGGTCGGCGCCCAGTTCCTGCAGGGCGGCATCGGCGTCGCTGGCCTTGTTCGCTGCATCGCTGTCCAGCAATGGGCTTTCCTGCTGGAAGATCGCTTCGCGCAGCAGCGCCAGGACACCCTTGCGCTTGGCGAACCACTGTCGACGCAGGCGTACCAGTTCCTTCTCGGCCTCGTCTTTGTGCAAACAGATGAAGCGGGTCGACCAGCGATAGGCGATGCCCAGGCGGTTGAGGTCATCCAGCAGCCCGGACCAGGTCGAGGTGGGAAAGCCGCGCACCGAGAGCACGCGCAGGTGCTGCTCGCCCAGCCGCGGCGCCAGCCCAGTGGTCAGCGGGCAGTCGGCCAGCACGGCATCCAAATGGAAGGGCACCTCGGGCACGGCCACCCGCTGACGGTGCGTTGATACCGTGGCGTGCAGGTAGGTCAGCGTCTGGCTGTCGTCGAGCCAGGCGAGTTCCGGCATCACCCCGTCCAGCAGGTCATAGAAGCGATCGCTCTCGGCGATGAAGGCCACCAGCCGCTCACGCCAGTCGATACCACGCTGTGCCCTGTGCTCGTAGAGCAGGCGGGCCGCGCGCGATCGCGCCTCCTCTGGCGGCAGGTGGAGTAGCGTCAGGTAGTAGGCACTCTCGAAGTGGTTACCCTGTGCCTCGAAGGCGGCACGGCGCTCCTCATCGACCAACCAGGACAACGGCTCGGGAAAGCGGCTGTCGGGGTAGTCGACGGTGGCCAGGCGTTCGGCCTCGATGAACAGCGCCCAGCCCGAGCCCAGGCGGCGCAGGGCGTTGTTCAGGCGCGCCGAGGTGGCTACGAGTTCGCCCTGGGTGGCACTGTCCAGATCCGGCCCGCGAAAGTGCAAGGTGCGCTGGAACGAACCGTCTTTGTTCAGCACCACGCCCGGTGCCACCAAACCGGCCCAGGGCAGCCAGTCGGCGAGTTGGGCGGGGCGACGCTGGTACTCGGTGAGGTTCAGCATGACGGCACTCCTCACACGTCCAGCAGTGGGCGTTGTTTGATATGCCGGGCGAACACCTGCAGGAACTGCGGATCCAGGCGGGCGCCCCACACCGCCAGTGTGTGGCCGACCAGCCAGAGCACCAGGCCCGGAATCCACAACTGCAGGCCCAGGCCGACCACGGCCGCCAAGGTGCCATTGAGGATGGCCACGTTGCGTGGCGCGCCACCGAGCAGGATCGGTTCGGCCAACGATCGGTGCAGCGGCACCTCGAAGCCGGGGATGAGTTCGCGCTCGCCGTTCATGCGACCACCGCCCCGCCGGCGAAGCTGAAGAAGCTGAGGAAGAACGACGACGCAGCAAAGGCGATGGACAAACCGAAGACGATCTGGATCAGCTTGCGGAAGCCGCCGCTGGTGTCGCCGAAGGCCAGGGTCAGGCCGGTGGTAATGATGATGATCACCGCGACGATACGTGCCACCGGGCCCTGCACCGATTCGAGGATCGATTGCAGCGGTCCTTCCCAGGGCATGCCGGAGCCGGCTGCCGATACCGGCAAGGCCGTACCGAGCCAGAGTGCGCCAAGCACGAGTGCACTGGCAAAGCGTCGACGAAAGACAACGAGGGTCTGGCGGGGATTCATGGCTGAGCTCCTGAGGCAGAGGGCAGGGAAGGGATGGCGTCGATGGGATGGAGGCGGTAACCGTGCTCGTCGTGGCCGGTGACCCGGACGATCTGCTGGACATGGCGAGCGCGGCCGCGCCCGGCGAGGAACACCACCAGGTTGACCGCCTCGGCGATCAGTGCCCGTGGCGCCGCCAGGGCGACCTCCAGGATCAGTTGCTCCAGGCGCAGCAGGGCACCTTGGGCGGAGCCGGCATGGAGGGTGGCGATACCGCCCGGGTGGCCGGTGCCCCAGGCCTTGACCAGGTCCAGTGCCTCGCCGCCGCGTACCTCGCCGACCACCACCCGATCGGGGCGCAGGCGCAGCGTGCTGCGCACCAGGTCGGCCATGGATACCACGCCTGGGCGGGTGCGTAGGGCGACATGATCGAGGGCCGGACACTGCAACTCGACCGTGTCCTCGAGCACCAGGACGCGGTCACCGGTGCCGGCCACTTCGGCCAGTAGCGCGTTGGCCAGGGTAGTCTTGCCGGTGCTGGTACCGCCGGCCACCAGGATATTCTGCCGCTCACGCACGGCCGCGTGCAGGTACTCGGCCTGCGCGGCGCTGAGGATGCCGTCAGCCACGTACTGTTGCAGAGGGATGACGCTAGCGGCGCGTTTGCGCAGGGCAAAGGTCGGCCCGGATGCCACCGGCGGCAACACACCCTCGAATCGCTCGCCGGTTTCCGGCAGTTCCGCGCTGAGCAAGGGCTTGCCCCGATGCGCTTCCGCGCCGATATGCGCCGCGACCAGACGGATGATGCGTTCTCCGTCGGCGGCGGGCAGCGTGCCCAATCGGGCGCGACCACTCGAGAGTCGGTCGAGCCAGAGAGCGCCGTCCGGATTGAGCATGATCTCCACCACATCCGGATCATCAAGGGCGGTGGCGATTAGCGGCCCCATCGCTGTGTGCAGCATGCGCGTGCGGCGATCCAGCGAGACTGCACCCGCGCCTGACACTGAGGAGGCAAGGGGGTTCATAGGTGATCTCCCATGGCCGAACCCTCTGGGATGTCCATCCACTGGGTGTCCGGCTGGATCTCCTCGTGCACGTCACTGACCAGGCTGCGCCCACGCTGTAGGTGTCGACCGAGTTGTTCGACGAACTGGGCAAAGCGCAACTTGCCCTGCGCGCGCGCCGCCTCCTGGTGCGCCTCGGGCACTGGTGTACTGACGGTGAGGTAGTAGCGCACGTAGAGCGCGACGGTCTCGATCAGGATGTGCTGGTCACGCTCCAGCCGCTCGAACTGGCGCGACAAGCGATCCAGGCGCTTGGTCATGGCCACCTCGCGCTGCTCGCCGGAATCAGGCGACAGCCACGAAGCCAGTGCCGCGGCGATGATCGATGACTTCGACACGCCTTTGGTGATTGCCAGCTCGTTCAGGCGCTTGGCGTGCTCGGGTTGGATGAACAGGTTCAGGCGGGCTCGGCTCATAGGGCAATTCCATCGTCAGGGTCGAGGGCAGTCAGCCGCGCAGCACGTTGCAGGCGCGGATCAGGCTGGGTAGGGAAGGGGGCGGGGGTGTCGTCCTCGTCGAGGAGGAGCAGGTCGCTGGACAGTTCATCTGGATCAAGCAACTGGGCGACTTCCGCCAGCTCGGGCTGATGGCGAGGACCGCCATCTTCGAGAGATTCGCCGCCGGCCAATCCGGCCGGCGGAATGCCGATGGTCGTTGGCATTGCCAGGGCACTCCAATCGTCCGACCGTGCGGCGGGGGCATCGGCATAACGTCCAGGCTGCAGTTGCGGCGCTGGCAGTACCCGGCGCCGGAAGTTTGTGTCGGCGAAATAGCGCAGCTTCTTCGCCCGGATCGGTGCGTGGCCGGAGAGCATCACCACCGACTCGTCGGTAGGCAGTTGCATCACCTCGCCCGGCGTCAGCAGCGGGCGCGCGGTCTCCTGGCGCGACACCATCAGGTGGCCCAGCCAGGGCGCGAGACGGTGGCCGGCATAGTTGCGTTGCGCACGCAACTCGGTGGCAGTGCCCAACGTCTCGGAGATGCGCTTCGCGGTGCGTTCGTCGTTGGTGGCGAAGGTCACTCGCACATGGCAGTTGTCGAGGATCGAGTGGTTCTGGCCGTAGGCCTTGTCGATCTGGTTGAGCGACTGCGAGATGAGGAAGGCGCGCAGCCCGTAGCCGGCCATGAAGGCCAGGGCCGATTCGAAGAAATCCAGCCGCCCCATCGCGGGGAACTCGTCGAGCATCAGCAGCAACTTGTGCCGACGCTCGATGCCGTCGGTACCCTCGAGCGACTCGGTCAGGCGCCGGCCGATCTGGTTGAGGATCAGGCGGATCAGCGGCTTGGTGCGGCTGATGTCCGAGGGCGGCACCACCAGGTACAGCGAGACTGGATACTCGGCCGCGATGAGGTCGGCGATGCGCCAGTCGCAACGCGACGTGACTTCGGCCACCGTGGGGTCCCGGTACAGGCCCAGGAAGGACATGGCCGTGGACAGCACCCCCGAGCGCTCGTTCTCGCTCTTGTTCAGCACCTCGCGCGCGGCCGAAGCCACCACCGGGTGGGGCGCGTCGCCCAGATGGGGCGTGGTCATCATCCGGTGCAGAGTCAGCTCGAAGGTGCAGGCAGGGTCAGAGAGAAAGTTGGCGACGCCACGCAGGGTCTTGTCCTGGCCGGCATAGAGCACATGCAGGATGGCGCCGACCAGCAGCGCATGGCTGGTCTTTTCCCAGTGATTGCGCCGCTCCAGCGCGCCCTCCGGGTCGACCAGGATATCGGCGATGTTCTGCACATCGCGCACTTCGTGGGTGCCGCGACGCACCTCCAGCAGCGGGTTGTAGGCCGCCGAGGCCGGATCGGTGGGGTTGAACAGCAGGCAGTGGGAGAAGCGCGAGCGCCAGCCGGCGGTCAGGCTCCAGTTCTCGCCCTTGATGTCGTGGATGACCGCCGAGGCCGGCCAAGAGAGCAGGGTGGGCACCACCAGACCGACGCCCTTGCCCGAACGCGTCGGCGCGAAGGCCAGCACGTGCTCGGGGCCTTCGTGGCGCAGGTACTGCTCCTCGAACAGACCAAGGAACACACCCGCCGGCCGGGTCAGCCCGGCCTGGCGCACCTCCTCCCTATCGGCCCAGCGCGCCGAGCCGTAGGTCGTGACCTGCCGAGCCTGGCGTGCACGCCAGATGGCCATGCCGATGGCCACCCCCAATGCCAGCAGGCTGCTGCAGGCGGCGATGCTACCGCCAACATTGAAGACGTCCGGCGCGTAGGCATCGAAGTAGAACCACCACTCGAACAGTCGCCAAGGGTGATAAAGCGGTGTGCCCAGCCATTCGAACCAGGGCGCTCCCAGGCGAGCCTGGTAGCCCAGTGCGGCAGCGGTCCACTGAGTGGCACCCCACACCCCGGAAAGAGTAATGGCCAGCACCACCAGTACCTGGCCATACAGCACCGTTGCCGCTTGCATCCCTGACCCCAACCTCTCCGGTAAAGCACTCGGCACGCCGATGTGCCGCCGGCGAGAGATTCGGCATTGGCAGGAGAGGGGTCAAAGACCGTTTCGAGGATAGCCGAGAGTGGGAGCGCAACAGTTCCGTCTGTGGCGAAAGATGGTAGAAGGCAGTGGGGGGATATCGTACGGTCAGGAATGCCATGCATTTGAGCACAGGACTGGAGTGGTCGATTACTCCTTTTTGTCCCCAACTCCCTAGGGGCGGATGGTCGTGACCGTATTGCTCAGGCCATCCTTTAGTGGCTCGCGCTGCGCCTTCCTAGGCAGCGACTCTGCGCCGGCTCGGTGCATCCGTTTCAACATTCCGATTGCACCGAAGATTCTGGGGGGCCATGGCCTTCGCGGTCGTCGGGGGGCGCTGTCGCGACGGTTGAGACCGTCACGGTCTTTCCCTGCTTCATCTCCCTTCTGCCGTACTGGGAAAACTGGAAGCGAAGACTACGAGAGCCCGGACCCACCGAGCTTCCACAAACTGGTCGTAACTCTGGCCCTGTGGCTCAGCCGTGAACGGGTGGCGACAGGATCGATCTGCGTGATTGCCAGGGCTGAATAAAGGCCAGAACGGCATCGAAGCAATCACGCAGACATAGTTATGCACGCTATTACGACCCACTCGATCGGCGATTGCGCAACAGGCGTGGTTGTCGTTTGGGACCGTGCTGCCGTTGCCACTCTAGGGGCGTCTGGTTGAACCAACGGTGGAAAGCGCGGCTGAAACCGCTGGGGTTGGAGTAGCCGAGTAACCCTGCCATCTGCGCCATGCTGATAGCGGGGTCTTGCAGGTAATGGCGAGCCATGTGTTGGCGAGTGTCGTCGAGCAGGTCCTGGAAGGACATGCTTTCCTGCGCGAGGCGCCTTTGCAGGACTCGGGGGTTGAGGGCCATGCAGTCAGCGACTTTCTCCAGAGTGGCGCGGCCGCTTGGAAGCAGGTCGCGGAGCAGTTGCCTGACGTAGTTGGGGAGTTCAGCAGCCGCAAGGCGCTCTATCCTGCCGAGGTGTTCCGCGACCAGGTGATGCAGCCCTTCATCGCCCGTGCTGAGTGGCAAAGCGAGCGTCGCCGCGTCGAACATGAGTCCGGTGGAGTTGGCGGAGAAGACCGATTGGCAACCCAGCACATGCAGGTATTCGGTTTCCTGGTTGAGGGAGGGATGCGCCAGAAGGATCTTGTCGGGTTGCCAGTCGCTGCCTGCCAAGGTGCGCATCAGCTGTATGGCCACTCCGCATGCCAGCTCCTCGGCTTGGGATCGGCCAGGGGTATCGCCGTCGCTGACTCTGAAACTGAGCAGGGCCTGTTCGCCTTGCACATCGAGGTCTACCTCCGCAGCGCCGTTGTAGAGGGAGAAATTAGCGCGCAGTTCGATCAGGGCTTCACCGACGGTGCCGGTATTGCGGATCAGGTAGAGCAGGTCGCCGAACACCGTGATGCCCTGATGAAGTCCATAGCGCAATCCGAACAGTGGTGTGCTCGACTGACGGGCACACAGTTCCAGCAGCGCGCAGTAGCGGCGGTAGGAAAGAATGCCGTCTTGCCGCCGGAGGATTTCCGCGGGTAGCGACACCCTACGCAGCATCTCCAGCGGATTGAGCCCCAGGCTCGAGGCGAACTCGTCGAAGCCGGTCAGGCTGAGGGCGCGCACGAAGGGGTTCATCGGCATGCCGGCTTCAGTCATGGACGGCTCCGCCGGTTGTCGGCATCAGGCGCTTATGCTGTTGCTTCCATTTTTGCGGGCTGATTCCAGTCCAGCGGCTGAAGGCTCGGGAGAACGCGCCGAGACTGGTGTAGCCGAGCAGTCCGGAGAGCTGGGTCAGGCTGATGGACGAGTCGCACAGATAACGGATGGCCAGGGATTGTCGAGTGCTGTCCAGCAGCTGCTGAAAGTTGGTGCCCTCAGCCTGGAGGTAGCGTTGCAGGGTCCTGGGGCTGAGCATCATTTGCGCGGCGATCTGTTCGACAGTGACGTTGCCGCCTGGGAGTCTGTTGCGTAAGAGCTTCTGCACGTAGGGCGGAAGCTCAGACAGGCTGAGTTGCGCGAGCTCATCGAAATGTCGCCGGATCAGTCGTTGAAAGCGTTCATCGCTTGCGCTGAGCCTAGTCGCGAGCAGCGCACTGTCGAAGACGAGAGCATTGACCGGATTATCGAATTTCGGGGCGACACCCAGCAATGCCCGGTACGTGGAGGCCTTTTCCACTGAGGTGTGGCGCAGGAGCAATTCGTCGGGCGTCCACGTCCGCCCCAGAAGCGTGTGTATCAGGCGCAGGCCCACTGCCATGGCCAGTTCTACGGTCTGGCGGACCGAAGCTGCATCGGCGTCTGTCACGTCATAGAGCAGGCGCGCCTCGTCGCCGCGCCGTTCGAGGCGGAGCTCCGCGCCGCTGCTATGGACGTGGTAGTAGCGGATAAGCGCCTCCAGCGCATCGCCCAGGGTTTCGGCACTGTTGATCACGTAGAGCAGGTCTCCCAGTGCGTGGGTGCCCTGGTGAAGGCCGAACTGCAGGCCGAAGAGTGGGTTGTCAGTGCGCTCTGCGCAGAACTCCAGGAGGGCGGCGAACCTGTCCCCCGAAATCGGTGCGTCCAGGTCGTCGCAGGGTAGCCCAGCCTCGGCCAAGATCGCGCGGGAGTCCAGGCCCTGGCTGCTCGCAAATTCATCGAATCCCAGCAGGGCGATACCCCGGACAAAAGAGGTCATTGCTAGTGACCAGGTGAGGGGAGGAAGGGAATCATCGGGCGCTCCCGTCGGGCACTGTTGAAGTCATTATTTGAGCATTTATTGGCGCGAATTGTGAAGCTTTGGCATCTGCCTGGACGCAAACTCAGCCCCACAAATCCAAAAACAACAAGGTCTTGCATTCGGCAATGCGCTGAATGACGGAGGTCTCCATGCGCCAAATTATGTTTGTTTGCCTGGTCGTGGCCCTGATCGCAGGGGTCATCCATTCCTCCGAAACGCTGGTCGAGACGGCCCCCCTCTACCCCTGGCCCGCGCACATGGTTTCCAGTATTGACGATGTGTTCAGGCATCTCTGACAGCGGCGGTCTGCGCGAGCCATAGATTCAGCGCCAGTCGATTGTGTCTCCTTGTCGAGCTTGGCACGTGCCTTCTGGACCCTGGTTGTTTGAACTTCGAAGTTTCGGTCCGATCGATCCGGTGCCGCAGTCAACAGGATGCCCAATGAGTGAGCTGATCCATTACCGCCTTGAAGAGGGCCTTGCCCTGATCGGCCTGGACCGGGTGCCGGTCAACGCGCTTGACCAGTCTCTCCGCGCAGGCCTTTCCAATGCCTGCGAACGCGCCGCAGCCGACCCCAGGGTGCAGGCCATCATTATCCATGGCGCGCGTGGCCTGTTCAGTGCCGGGTCCGATATCGGGGAGTTTGGGACCGGCGCCTCCTTCGCCGAGCCGGATCTGCCCAGGACCCTGGTGCGTTTGGCTGGTATTCACAAACCTCTGATCGCCGCTCTTGGCAAGGTCGCACTGGGCGGCGGGTTGGAACTGGCGTTGGCTTGTGGCTACCGCATTGGAGAACCAAACCTGCGTGTCGGTCTGTCTGAGATCAACCTTGGGCTGCTGCCGGGAGCTGGCGGTACCCAGCGACTGCCGCGCCTGATTGGCGCCGAGTCCGCGCTGAACCTCATTCTATCGGGCAAGCAGATTGATGCCGAGAACGCCCGGCTACTGGGAATTCTCGACCGAGTTTCCACTAGTCCCGAGCGGTTGCTGGATGAAGCTCGCGAGTACGCCTACGAGCTGATCGCTTGCCGTGCGCCAGCGCAGCCGGCGGAGGCCTGGCCGGAACCCGCGGACGGCCTACCGGATGACTTCCTCGTCCGCTATCGCGCCGAACACGAGCCCAGTTGGAAAAGTCGCCTCGCGCCGCGCCTGGTGTTGTCCGCCGTGGAAGCGGCCTGCCTGCTACCGCTCGACGAGGGGCTTTTGAAAGAGCTCGCTTTGTTCAAGCAGGCGGAGTCTTCCCGCCAGTCGAAGGCCCTCCGTCATGTGTTCTTCGCCGAGCGCGAAGCGGCTCGGATTCCCGGGGTACGCGACGACCTGCCCTTGCGCAGTATCACCCGGGTTGCGGTCATAGGCGCGGGCACCATGGGCGGCGGTATCGCCATGTGCTTCGCCAATGCCGGTATCCCGGTCGCCCTGCTGGAGCGCGACGGCAAGGCTCTGGACCGAGGCCTGACGATGATTCGCGACAACTACGAATCCAGCGTCCGGCGTGGCAGGCTGCTACCCGATCAGGTGGAGTCACGCATGGACCTGATTTTCGGCACCCTTGACTACGCGGATCTGTCCGACGCCGACCTGGTGATCGAGGCGGTTTTCGAGAAGCTAGAGGTCAAGCAGCAGGTGTTCCTTACCCTGGAGAAAGTGTGCAAGCCAGGCGCGATCCTGGCGACCAATACCTCGTCGCTGGATGTGGACGCCATCGCGGCGACCGTGGCTCGCCCCCATGATGTAGTGGGACTGCACTTTTTCAGCCCAGCCAACGCCATGCGTTTACTCGAAGTGGTGCGAGGCAAGGCCACGGCGCCCGACGTACTGGCCACCACCCTGGATATCGCCAGGCGAATTGGCAAGCTGCCGGTGATTTCCGGTGTCTGTTTCGGTTTCATCGGGAACCGCATGCTTGAGCCATACGCTCGCGAGGCCCATCGCCTGGTATTGGAAGGTGCGACGCCGGCGCAAGTGGATCGTGTGCTCACCGACCTGGACTTGAACATGGGGGTGTTCAGCATGCTCGACCTGGCTGGCATCGATGTGAATTTCCTGGTGCGCGATTCCAATCGGACCGCCAGTGCCCACGATGAGAGCTATTGCCGCTTGGGGGACGAGTTGTACGCCATGGGGCGGTATGGCCAGAAGACCGGGCGAGGCTTCTACCTCTATGAAGGCCGGAACCGGCGGGACGATGCGGAGGTGATCGCGTTGGCCGAGCGTCTGGCGGACGAGCTGCAGATATCCAGGCGCCCGATTGACGACCAGGAAATTCTGGAACGGTGCCTGTTCATGTTGATCAACGAAGGCATCCAACTGTTGGATGAGGGCATTGCCCTGCGCACGGGTGATATCGACTTGGTGTGGATCAACGGATACGGCTTCCCAGCCCACCTGGGCGGCCCCATGCACTACGCCGAGCAACTGGGTCTCGGCACCGTACTGGCTGGCTTACAGCGCTACCGCAATGCTCTGGGCAAGTACGGCGAGATGTGGTTCAAACCGGCACCGTTGCTGGAGCGCCTGGTGGCCGCTGGCCGTAAACGCATCGAGCGGTTCTAAGAGTCCCCCCTGCTCCGGAAGTGGGCCAGTTCGAGGGTGACCACGCCAGCCCTTGCACAGCAACGCTTCCGGAGGAGGCGGGGAGCCAGGCAGCGCATGCTTGATGGGCTCTGCCTGATTCCTCGCCGTCTGCATGCCGGGATACGAGGTGTCCCGTGCTCGCATCAACGTTGCTCTGGCATTTCGCCTGGTTTGTTTTTCGGCTGGGCGGATTGCCAGTGCCATCTCTCCGAGGTTCTCCCATGACTTCCAATCACGTTCAAAACTTTTCCCTTGCCAATCGTGTGGTGCTGATCACCGGTGCGTCCAGCGGTATCGGCGCGCATCTCGCCCGGCTGGCCGCCCGTGCGGGCGCCCGCGTGGTGCTGGCGGCTCGGCGTATCGAGCGGTTGCAGCAACTGGCGGCTGACATCGAGTGGGAGGACGGCCTGGCGCTGCCGGTTACCCTGGACGTCACCAACCGGGCCAGCGTCGAGGCTGCCTTCGATGCCGCTGAAGCACACTTCGGTGTGGTCGATGTGGTGCTCAACAACGCCGGTATCGGTAACGGGCAGCGACCTCTGGAAATCAGTGAAGAGGACTGGCGGGCCATGCTCTCCACCAATCTCGATGGTGTCTGGCGCGTGGCTCAGGTCGCCGGCCAGCGCATGGCCCGCAGCGGGCGCGGCGGCAGCATCGTCAATGTCGCCTCCATCCTCGGGTTGCGCGTGGCGACGGGCTACAGTCACTACTGCGCCGCCAAGGCCGGGGTCGTGCAACTGACCAAGTCGCTGGCTCTGGAACTCGCGCGCTACGGTATCCGCGTCAATGCCATTGCGCCTGGCTACTTCAAGACCGAAATGAATGAGACCTTCTTTGAGGGCGACAAGGGCAGCGATTACATCCGCGCCATGGTGCCCATGCGTCGCCTGGGTGAGCTTCAGGAATTGGAAGGGCCATTCCTGCTGCTGGCCAGCGAGGCGGGTTCGTTCATGACTGGAAGCGTCCTGGCGGTCGATGGCGGCCATCTGGTCAGCAGCTTGTAGTCGGGGCGGGGAGGCGCCGTTCTGCTCGAGCGGCGCGGCTGATTCACTGGCCGCCTCCGATACCGTGCGCGGTGAAGAGGCGGTCCGACGCTCCCTGGTGAGTGCCAGCAGTGAGACCCCGAAGTTGGCCAGGGCGAGATAAGAGGGGGACAGTCACCTGCGATATCTGGATGCCAAGCGCAGCAGTTTCGTCAATGAACTGTCGTTGATCGAAACCAGCACTGAGCGACAAATCACCCTGGTCGACCTGTTCCGGGCCCTCGGCGGATGCTGGGACGACAGGCATTTCGAGTTGGCCGCACTGGCAAGCACTGAGTTACGAACCTTCCCACAATCGGCTATGGAAACATGAATCGACGTGTCGGAATTGGCCCGAGAAGTGATTCAACCCAACATTAACAGGCAGGTGAAGCAATCCATGACGCTGACAGATCAATCCATAGGTATCCGCGAAGGCGAGGAACTCGACGCCGCAGTCATCGACCCGTACCTCAAGGCCCACATTCCCGGCCTCACCGGTACCCCGCGGATCAGCCAGTTCCCCGGCGGCGCGTCCAACCTGACCTACCTGCTGGAATACCCCGAGCAGGAGTTCGTCCTGCGCCGACCGCCCTTCGGCCACAAGGCCAAGTCCGCCCACGACATGGGCCGCGAGTTCCGCATCCTCACCCAACTCAACGCCGGCTTCCCCTATTGCCCGAAAGCCTATGTGCACTGCACCGACGAGTCGGTGACCGGCGCCGAGTTCTACGTGATGGAGCGCGTCAAGGGCGTGATCCTGCGTGCCGACCTGCCGTCCGACCTCAGCCTCGACGAGGATCAGACCCGTGCGCTGTGCCAGAGCTTCATCGACAAGCTGGTGGAGCTGCACAACGTCGACTACGCCGCCTGCGGCCTGGGTGACCTGGGCAAGCCGGAAGGCTACGTGCAACGCCAGATCGCCGGCTGGAGCGACCGCTACGAGAAGGCCATGACCCCCGACGCCCCCACCTGGGAGCCGGTCAAGGCCTGGCTGCGGGAGAAGATGCCCGCCGACCACCACAAGCCGGCCATCGTCCACAACGACTACCGCTTCGACAACGTGATCCTCGACCCGAACGACCCGCTGAAGATCATCGGCGTGCTGGACTGGGAACTGACCACCCTCGGCGACCCGCTGATGGACCTGGGCAACACCCTGGCCTACTGGATCGAGGCCAAGGACCCGGCGCCAGTGCAACTGATGCGCCGCCAGCCGAGCCACCTGCCGGGCATGCTGACCCGCCAGGAGTTCGCCGACTACTACGCCGAGCGCGCCGGCCTGTTGCCCATCACCAACCTCGACTTCTACTACACCTACGGCCTGTTCCGCCTGGCCGGCATCGTCCAGCAGATCTACTACCGCTACTTCCATGGCCAGACCCAGGACAAGCGCTTCGCCCAATTCATCCACATGAACAAGCTGCTGGAGCACATGGCCCTAACGGTCATTGGCGAGTCGCTGCTGTAGTCGGATAGAAGAACCATTCGGCACCTGAGAACAGGTGGGGCACTGACGCTGTCGTCGTATGGGAATCCTGTGAGGATTCCCATGCTTTCACGCTGGTAGCAGCCCCAAGTGCTGCAGAGTCAGTGACTCCCCACCAGCAAGGCCAGTGCCTGGCAAGCCGTTTCTGTTTCCGTTTTGAGACGCTCGAGGTCGCCGTGGGCGGTCCAGGCGACGAGCAGGCCATCGAACAGCAGGATGAGCGTGCGGCTGGTGGCCTTCAGCGCGGCCTTGTCGAGCCGATCACCGATGGCGCGCTCCAGGGCCAGTTCCGTCGCCTCTACCCCCACCGAGTAGATCTTGCTGGCCATTTCCGGCTGGTCGCGCATGGTCCAGAAGAACAGTTCGGACTGTGCCCTGGCCAGTTCCGGGTTGGTTGAGAACCAGTTGACCAATTGGCGAAGCATTTCGGCTGCCGTCTCTGACGGGGTAGTACCTGCAGGTACCTGGTCGAGGGTCTGCTGGGGCAGGGTGAAGAGTGACTCGTAGACAGCGTAGAAGAGCTCGTCCTTGGTCCCGAATACATAGTGCAGGGAGGCGAGGGGGCAACCAGCGGCAGCGGCGATTCGCCGTGTGGTGGCATTAGCCACGCCATGTTCGGCGATCACCTTGACCGTCGCCTTCACGAAATCCTGTCTGCGCAGGTCAGCACCCACTCTGGCCATGAAAGATTCTCCGTTCCTGTCGCTATGCCGCTAATGCCCAGGCTGGGGCAGCGCCGGCGGATGCTACCCCATGCCTCTTCACGGCGTCATGGAGCGATATGTATCTGTTAATGGCTTCTAAGCTTTGGAAAGACCATTCGGCGTGGAGCTCGTACCCAGTGTCTGTCTTCTTCTGCATGGTAAAAATGGGTAACACTCGTTTCGTAAATTCCCAAGTTGGTGCGTGCGCTTGACGCAAATTGGTGCGTGGTGGGTGTTCAAGTACCACATCACAGTTGTTATAAAAATATTAAGTAACTGATATTTAAAGAAAAAAATCATTAACCCAGGTTGGCACATGGTTTGCTTTTGATCGATTGACTTGGTCAGGTGATCAAGTCGAATGATCAGAAGTCTGGCACAGCTCGATTCTTCCTTCCAGGAAGCTCCGGTCGCCGGTTAAAGCCCCATGAGGACCTCCCAATGAAAGACGTGATTCAGCGCCCCGATGTCGGCAACTCCCTCGCAGGTGGAATCAGGCAACTGCTGGTAGCGCTGGCGGCATCGGCCGCCTTCTGTTCGGTTCAGGCTGCAGAGAACGATGCATCTCGACTGGGCACCACGCTAACGCCGTTGGGAGGGGAGGTTGCCGCCAGCGCCGATGGGGTGATTCCAGCCTGGACGCCGCCGGGTCAGCAGGATTCGGGGTGGAGCTACGGCCAGGTGCGTGGCCAGCACTGGAAGTTCAAGGATGACAACCCGCTCTTCAGCATCGACTCCAACAACGTTGCGAAATACGCGAGCAAGCTTTCGCCTGGGCAGTTGGAGTTGTTCAAGAAGATCCCAGGCTATCGCATGGACGTGTACCCGACCCGTCGCAGCTGCGGTGTGCCAGATTTCGTCGCCGAAAACACCAGGAAGAACGTCGGCTTCGCCAAGCTCGACGCAAGCGGTCTTGCCCTGGAAGAGGCCCACGTCCCCGGCATCCCCTTCCCGCAGCCCACTACGGGTGCGGAAGTGATGTGGAACATGAAGATGCACTACCGCGGCGTCGGCTTCCACATGACCAAGACCATCTCCGGTATTTCCCCGCGCAAGGCCGGAGGCGACTGGCTGAACACCTCACTGGACTGGACAATGTTCACGCCTTGGGGCGAGAAGGGCAGCAAGCTGTTTTCCTCGACCGATGGTCTGGAGACAGCGACCTACTTCTCCTATTTCGATCCGGTTTCCCTGGCCGGTCAGGCCGGCGTGCTCACCACCAAGGCGGGTGAGCAGACCACTACCTTCTATTACTTCCCAGGCCAGCGTCGGGTGCGTCGCATGCCGGCTTATTCCTATGACGCACCGCAAATCGGTCTGGACAATCAGTACACCATCGATGAGTCCAACATCTTCTACGGCCCAATGGATCGCTTCGACTGGAAGCTGGTCGGCAAGCAGGAGCTGATCGTGCCCTACAACTCCTTCGGCGCCTATGACACCTCTGCAAAGGTCGAGAGCTTCGCCAAGGACGACGCCATCGCGCCCGAGTTCCGCCGCTACGAGCAACACCGCGTCTGGGTGGTCGAGGCCACCGTACGCCAGGGTATGCGTCACCAGGCGCCGAAGCGTGTGTTCTACATCGACGAGGACAGCTGGAACGGCCTGATGGCAGTCGACTACGACAAGCAGGGGCAGATCTGGAAGGTGCGTGAGGGCTTCACCATCCCGGTGTACGAGACCGGCAGCTGCGATATGGAGGCCCAGGTTCAGTACAACCTGGTCGATGGCCGTTACCTGTATGACATGACCTCGGTTGGCGCGGGCAAGGATGACCACCGCTGGATCACCGAGGGTGGCAACAACTCGCGCATGAAGCGCGACTTCTATACCTCCGACAACCTGCGCTCCATCAGCGAGCGCTAACCGCGAATCAGGGTGCCGACATGAAAAGAATAATTTCCCAAGCATCGGGCCTGGCCATTGCGTGTGCCGCACCGCTGGCCCTGGGGTTTACCTTCGAGACGGAAAATATCCGTGGCTCTTTTGACTCCACTATCTCGGCGGGCATGGGAGTGCGTACCCAGTCTCCGGGGTGTGATCTGATCAATGCTGGTGCGGGTGGCCACAATCCCCCCGCCGGCTGCCTGGACCCTACCGTTTCCGGTATCGGCGACCAGGGCAACATGAACTATGGCAAGGGTGATCTGTTCACCAACTACGTCAAGGGCGTCCACGAGTTAGTGCTGAAGTTCCCCGAGGACTTCACCTTCATGGCGCGTGGTAGCTGGAAACGTGACTTCGCCGCTACCGATACCACGGGGGCGTTGGGGGCCGAAACTCAGTTCCGGCAGGCCTTGGGCTCGGATATTGGCCGCGACGGGTTGACCGATGATGCGCGTGACGAGCTGAAGTTCAAGGCGCGCCTGCTCGATCTGTGGGTCAGCAAGAGCTTCGATGTGGCCGACCAACGGGTTCGCGCGCGCCTGGGCAACCAGGTCATCAACTGGGGCGAGAGCCTGTTCGCGATCGGTGGCATCAACGCCACGAACGCCTATGACTTCCAGGCGCTCTCGAGTCCGGGCGTCCAACTCAAGGAAGCCGTGCTGCCGGCACCTATGCTCAGCGTCGCCACGGGGCTGGGCTACGGCGTGAACGTCGAGGCGTATTACCAGTTCGGCTGGAACAAGAGCGAATTGCCTCCAGTGGGCAGCTATTGGTCGACTTACAACGTGATCGGCGAAGGCATGGAAGCCTATGGGTACGACGACAAGGATGCCCGTGACAGCGGCCAGTGGGGACTTTCGGTACGCTGGCAGCCTGAGGATAGCGACGTGAACTACGGCTTCTACGTGATGCGCTATCACGACAAGCTGCCGCAGGTGTCCTACAACCAGGCGACTTTTGCCCCCACCTGGGTCTACCCGGAAGACCGCATGCTTTACGGCATCAGCGCCAACGGGCCGATTGGCGACTGGGCGGTGGGCACCGAGCTGTCCTATCGTCCCAAGGAGGCAGTACCGCTCAACCCCTTGCCCGGGCTCGCATTCGGCCCCGCTCCTTGTTCAGGACGGGGAGGGGAATGCTGGAAGGACACCGAGAAATACCAGTGGCACCTGACCGGCATCTACAGCATGACCAACGCCAACTCCCCGGACCTGCTCGAGTTCACCGGTGCGAGCACGGGCACCTTCCTGTCCGAACTGGTGCTGGTGAAATACCCGGGGCTGCATGACAGCTACAACGGCGAACTGGTGGCTGCGGGGGGCAACACCTGGGTGACGGACCTGTCGCAGTTTCCGCCCAGGGCCCATGGCGACAAGAGCTCCTCGGGGGTTCATGTCGATTTCAGCCTGACCTATGACGGCACGCTCATCCCGGGCTGGACCGTGACGCCGGGAATCTATTACCAGCAATCCCTGGGCAATGGCCGCACACCATCGATCTATTCGACCTATACCCGCGATGCCAGCGCGATGAATTTCTATGTGAACTTCGTGCGCAACCCAGGTAATTGGCAAGTCAGCCTGAACTACGCGAAGTTCAACGATGGTGATACCCCTTACGACCAGTTGCTGCGTGATCGGGATTACGTTGGCCTTTCGGTTTCGCACTCTCTGTGAGGCATGTTGTGAATAATCCTGTTGTAGAGATAACCGACGTGAGGAGGCGTGGCGTGCTGCCACGCCTGGAGGACTGGCTATTCAAGCAGCGCTGGGCAGTATTGGCGCTGCTGGCCGTCTTCACCTTGGGCATGGCCTGGTTCGCCGTACAACTACGCATGGAGGCTGGCTTCGAAAAGCAGTTGCCGATCGGTCATGAGTACGTCGAGACCTTCCATGCCTACCGTAACGATCTGATCGGGGCGAATCGCCTGACCATAGTAGTCAAGGCGCGCGAAGGGGACATCTGGACCGTGGAGGGGCTCAGGCGTCTGTATGACGTGACTCAGGCGGTGACCTTCCTGCCCAGTGTTTCGCGCAGTAGCGTGCAGTCATTGTGGACGCCCAACTCCTTCGTCAACGAGATCACCGAGGAGGGCTTTCGCGCCGACCCGTTGATCCCCGGTACGGTGACGCCGGAGCGCCTCGACAAGGAGATCATCGGCAAGATCGCCAGCTCCACGGCTCAGGGTGGCTTCATTGGCACTCTGGTTTCACGTGACCAGAGCAGTGCGATGATCACCGCCGAGCTCAACGAGGTCGATGCTTCTGGAGCCCAGCTGGACTATGTGGCCTACAACCAGATCCTGGAGCAGCAGATTCGCGCGAAGTTCGAGGACGCCGGGTTCGAGATCCAGATCATCGGGTTCGCCAAGCAGATCGGCGACATCGCCGATGGTGCCGCCGCGGTACTGGAGTTCTGCTTGCTGGCGCTGTTGCTGACCGCTGCCGCGGTGTACTGGTACTGCCACTCCGTGCGCTTCACCCTGCTGGCCCTGGGCTGTTCCCTGACCTCGCTGGTCTGGCAGTTCGGCAGCCTGCGTCTGCTTGGCTACGGCCTCGACCCTCTTGCCGTGCTGGTGCCGTTTCTGGTGTTCGCTATCGGGGTGTCCCATGGCGTGCAGCAGATCAATTACATCGTGCGCGAAATCGCCTGCGGCAAGAGTGCCGAGCAGGCCGCGCGCTCCAGCTTCAGTGGTCTGTTGATTCCTGGCACGTTGGCGTTGGTGACGGCCTTTGTGTCTTTTGTCACGCTGTTGCTGATCCCGATTCCGATGGTGCGCGAGTTGGCCATCACCGCGTCGCTTGGCGTGGCCTACAAGATCATCACCAACCTCGTGATGCTGCCGTTGGTGGCCTCAATGCTCAAGGTTGACAGCCGCTACGCCGCCGCCGAGGAGCTTTCCCGTGAGCGTCGCAGCCGCTGGTTGCACGGCCTGGCTCGTCTCGCCGAATGGCGCAATGCCCGGTTGGTATTGGTTGTGGCCGGACTGGTGTTCGCCGTGGCTGTGTGGCAAAGCCATGATCGGGTGGTGGGTACGTTGCAGGCCGGTGCGCCGGAGCTGCGCGAGGACTCCCGCTTCAACCGCGATGCAGTGTCCATCGCCAGCAATTACGACATCGGCCTGGACTGGCTCAGCGTAGTCTTCGAGGTCCAGCCGGATGAGTCGGGCGCGGTCGTCGGTGCCTGTGAAAATGTGGCCTTGGGGCAGTACCAGGACCGCTTCGTATGGGCTATGCAAGGTGTTCCCGGGGTCTTGTCCGTCGCCTCGTTCTCCAACGGTATGCGCCAGTTCAACGAGGGCTACAACGAGGGGAATCCGAAGATGAGCGCGGTCCCCATCGACTCGATGAACTACTCCTCGCTGGCCACTGAGGTCGCTCGTATCTCAGGCATCATGCGGGCAGATTGCAGCATGACCGCCGTACACCTGTATCTGGCAGACCACAAGGCCACCACTATCAAGCAGGTGATCGAAGCGGCCAAGGCCTTCCGTGCGAAGTTCCCCATGCCAGGCGTCGTGGTACGGCTGGCCTCGGGCAATGCGGGGGTGCTCGCGGCCATCAACGAGGAGGTGGAGAAGAGCGAGACACCGATGTTGCTGTACGTTTACGCGGCCATCGCCTTGCTGGTGTTCGTGGTTTACCGCGACGTACGTGCCGTGCTGGTGTGCTGCTTGCCGCTGACCATCGGCACCTTCATCGGCTACTGGTTCATGAAGGAGCTACAGATCGGTCTAACCATCGCCACGCTTCCGGTGATGGTGCTGGCGGTGGGCATTGGCGTCGATTACGCCTTCTACATCTACAACCGCATCCAGTTGCATCAGGCCCATGGCCAACCCATCGTCAAGGCGGTGGAGCACGCGCTGCTAGAGGTCGGTGTAGCGACCATCTTCACCGCCATTACCCTGGCCATAGGCGTCGCCACCTGGTCGTTCTCCGAGCTCAAGTTCCAAGCCGACATGGGCAAGCTGCTGGCCTTCATGTTCATGATCAACATGGTCATGGCCATGACGGTGCTGCCGGCATTCGCCGTATGGCTGGAGCGGGTATTCCCGCGTAAAGGCCCGGTGCGCATGATTGGCGCGCTGGCGCACTGAGGTGAAAATGATGAAATTCGTTCAATCACTCGTCGGGGCAGCGCTTGCCGTCCTGCTGCCGCTGGCTTGCTCGCACGCTGCGCCCCTCGAGAGCGTGCCGGCAGCCCCATCGAGTTACGCCGCCCAGGCGACCGTGCTGGGCGCTACATGGGCCAATGGACGCTTGGTCGCCGTGGGTGATCACGGCATTGTGCTGCTATCCGACGATCGCGGACGGAGTTTCCGTCAGGCCCGCTCAGTTCCGCTTTCCTCCCCCCTTACCGGGGTGAGCTTCGTCGATGCCAAGCAAGGCTGGGCTGTCGGCCATTGGGGAGCGATCTTGAAAAGCAGCGATGGCGGTGACTCCTGGCAGGTCCAGCGCCTGTCCAGTGAGGAAGATCGCCCGCTGTTCGCGGTGCATTTCTTCAATGCTAGGCAGGGCGTCGCCGTAGGCCTCTGGTCGCTGGTTCTGACCACCGATGATGGCGGTACAACCTGGACCGAGCAGACGCTGCCAGCGCCGGAGGGGTACAGCCGCGCCGACCTCAATCTGATGGGGCTTTTCGCGGACAACCACGGCAACCTGTTTGCGACTGCCGAACGTGGCCAGGTGTTGCGCTCCGACGATCAGGGGAAAAGCTGGCGCTATCTGGACACCGGCTACGAAGGCACTCTGTGGTCCGGTGCTGTGCTGGCCGATGGGACTCTTCTGGTCGGTGGCCAGCGCGGCACGCTGCTGCATGGATCTGCGGATGGGCAGCAATGGCAGCGGGTTCCCCTTGAAAGCAAGAGCTCCATCACTGATGTGGCGGTAGCTGGCCCGCAAGTGGTTGTGGTCGGTCTGGATGGGCTGATGGTGCGCAGCAGTAATGGCGGACAGAGCTTCACGGAGCAGCATACGGCCGACGGGGTTTCGCTGACGGCTGCACTGCTTGACAGCAATGACAATCCCGTCCTGTTCTCGCGCCGTGGTGTTGTCCCCGTGCAGACTCAGTGATGCAAACATTGCCAGCCTCGCGCGGCGGCTATCGCTGCCGCGTGAGGCTGGCGCAAGGTGTGAGCGTGACCCTTTGGGGCCCCGTCGTGACCCGGCGCTCGGCCCCATCTTTTTTGCGCGCGAGCCAATGATGGAAACCACTGTGTTTGCGGAGGGCCCATGTTTTCCGGAAGAAAGTTGAAGCGTCTGGCTGAAGAAGTCAGCTCGCGAATTTCGTCTTTGTTGAATGGTTCGCCCATCCCCGACTTCCAGGGTGGACTGATCGAGCAGTATCCGTGGCTGAGCGACAGCTTCGATGTGCTGGAACGACGGCTTAGTCTTCAGGAGGCGTCTGGAGGCGAGCCGCTACAGGGAGTGCTTGAAAGCGCTATGGTTGAAGACCTGAATGCGTGCCTGCAGACGGCCAGGGACGAAATGAAGGAGCTGCAGCGCGAAATCGAGGCACGCAACCTGACGCTATCCGAACTGAACGAACAGTTGGCGCTGTACAGAGACAAGGAGCGGGTCTGGGAGGTCACCCGGAATGCACTGACCGAGGTCTGCTGGGAGCTGCTGATTGTCGACGGCGACCCGGAACATCCGGGGAATCAGTTGCGCTGGTCGAAGCAGTTCCGCGAACTCGTGGGCTACTCGGAACGGGATTTCAACGACGATTGGGATGGCTATTTCTCAATCGTGAATCAGGATGATCTGAAGCAGGTCGTGAAGGTGGTCACCGAATACCTGCGCGTGGGAGACCTATCCGTCCCCTATACGGTCGAGTACCGAATGAGGCACAAAACCAGGGGTGAGGTCTGGTACCGGGAAAGAGGGCAGGGTGTCTTGGACTGCGACGGCACGCTTTCTCGCATCATTGGGGCCGTGCGGGACATCTCGGACGAAAGGTTGGCCGAAGCCGTCCATGCGCAGGAGGTCTCTGGCATGCAATCCACCTACGATCAGATTTCGCAAGTCGTGGGTGTGATCAAGAGCATCGCCGACCAGACCAATATGCTTGCCCTCAATGCCGCTATCGAGGCGGCACGAGCCGGTGATGTGGGGCGGGGCTTCTCGGTAGTGGCCGACGAGGTGAAGAAGCTAGCGGCACGCACCAGAGAGGCTACCCAGAAGATTCAGGAAATGCTGACTTCAAGATCGATCTAGTCGCTCGGTAAGCTCGAAGTGCGCCGCTTTTCATCGGAAGGCCTTGCTCCATGACTGGAAATCATGTCCGGATATCGGTTTGCTGATGCAATAGCCTTGCGCCTCCTCGCAACCCCAGTTCGATAGCATTTCCATGGTCGAAACCGACTCGACGCCTTCAGCGACCACTTCCATGCCCAGGCTGTGGGCAAGCTTGATGATGGTTTCCACGATGGCTGCTGACTCGCTGTCGCTATCGAGGTCCTTCACGAAGGACTGGTCGATCTTTATGTAGTCGACGGGAAGATTTCGGAGATAGGCAAGGGACGAGTATCCGGTTCCGAAGTCATCGATGAACAGCTTGAAGCCTGCTTCGCGTAGCTGCATGAGGACGTGCCGGGCAATTGAGAGGTCTTCCATGATGCAGCTTTCGGTCAGCTCGAACTGGATCCAGTCCGGTGTGCCGCCCCAAGTCTCCAGGGCTCTCGAGATCTGCTCGAACAGCTGTCGGTCCCGAATGTCATGGGGCGACAGATTGATGGCAATGGGTACCGGCTGGCCTGCACCATGCCAGGCATGGCTTTCGCGAACGGCGGCTGCCAATACCCAATGTGTGAGCCGGGTAATCAGGCCTGCGCTCTCCGCAAAGCCGATAAATTGGCCCGGGCCCATCAGGCCGCGCTCAGGGTGCCTCCAGCGCACCAGTGCTTCCACGCCACTCACCTGCCTTGATTGCATACGCAGTTTGGGTTGGAACATCAGGAGCAACTCGTCGCCATCGATGGCCCGACGCAGGTCGGTCATCAGAATCAGCCGCTGAGCGTTGTCACTGTCGAGCGCGCCTGCGTACACGGCAAGTTTTTCCGTACTGCGTCTGGCGCCATACCGGGCAACATTCGCGCGACGCAACAATGAATCAGGGTCAGTCCCATGTCCCGGGAACAGGGTTATACCGATACTGCAGTCAGCGGGCAAAAGCAGGGCGTCCAGCCCGAACGGCCTGCTCAAGGCTTCCAGTGCTTTGCGCGCGGTTTGTACCGCGTGGCTGGCATCCATCCCTGGAAGCAGCACCGAGAAAGAGGATTCGGCTATACGGGCGACTATTTCGTTGGCGTTCAGCATTTCCCGCAGCCTTGTCGCCACTTCCTGCAGGAGTCGGTCACCCTCGCGGTAGCCCAACGTTTCGTTGATTTCGCGGAAATTGTCGACCTCGACATGCAGCAGGGCAATCGGGTCGTGCGAATCCCTTGAGGTGGCAATGGCCGTGCTCAGGGCATCCCTCATGGACAGGCGATTGGGCAGGCCTGTCAGTTCATCGAAATAGGCCATCCTTCGGATGCATTCTTCAGCGTGCTTCTGCTCAGTGATGTCGGTGATGAACCCCTCTAGCGCGAGCACCGTTCCGTCCGCGGAGTAGACCCCACACCCTTTGTCCCAGACCCATTTGGTCTGTCCTGTTGCGGTTCTGATTCTGTAGGTGGATTGGTAGGGCGTCCTGGTCTTCAAGGCCCTGGAAACCTTGCGCCTGAGCGAGGCAATGTCGTCAGGGTGAATGACATCGACCATCCTGACGGTTCCCGCGATGAGCTCGGCGGCGGAATAGCCGATGAGCTTCTGGCAGCCCTCGCTGACGACCTCAAGACGCCAGGAAACATCATTCAGGCTCCGATAAGCCACGCCGGGGAGGTTGCTGACCAGGGTCTGCAACGTGCGCTGGCTCTCCCGAAGTCTATCAAGTGCACCAGCTTCACTGCGGGCTACCTCCAGCTGGCTTTGCAGTGAGGCGCGATGCTGCAACAGGTTGGAGGTCTGGTCCGCCAGCAAGCGGAGGGCTTCGACCTGCGAGGCATCGAGACGGCGCTTCACCGTATCCGCTACCGAAAGCACGCCGACCACGTCCCGCTCCGCCACGGTGACCGGGACGCCGGCGAAGAGCCTGATACCTGTTGGCCCCGATACCAGGACGCAGTGCTGGAGAAGTCGATTCGTGGAGGCATCCTCCACATACACCAGTTCGTTGGACTCCACCACTGCAGCGCTCAACGAGCCCGCCCGGGGTATCTTCCCGGATGTCACCCCCAGCTTCGCACCAAACCACTCTTGCTCCTTGTCGAGGAACGTCAGCATGGCAATGGGTACCTGGCATGCGATAGCGGCCAACCTGACGTATGCGTCGAGTTCGGGATCGGGTAACGGGTCGCGGATGTCACGAAGTTGAAGAGCTGTCATCTCCAGGATCCTCTACCGGAAAAGTCGGCGCGATGGCGAGGGTGCCAGCCGTACGGCTGCCCGGCGTCCATTCGTGAGGGAGGAGAGCGGGTGGCGCTCCGCTGTAATTGTAGCTTTGCTGCGGCGCGTGGCCGCCCGTGGAAGTGCGGTGCTGACAAGAGGGAAGGGAGTCGGCACCCACCTGGGATGCCGACCCTGGAACTTGAGCTGAGAGCGTTAGAACTGTGCTTCAGCGAGTTCGTAGAGGCTGTCAGCTCCCCCGCGCACGCAGGCCGCCAAGCCCTCGATGCGGGGCAGGATGCGGTTGAAGAAGAAGCCTGCAGTGGACAGCTTCGCCGAATAGAACTCCGGGTCTGCGTCCATCCTGCTCTTGGCCACGCTGGCCATTTTCGACCAGAGGTAGGCGTAGGTGACGTATCCGAACAGGTGCAGGTATTCCACCGAGGCGGCGCCCACTTGGCGGCTGTCCTGGCCAGCCTGATCACGCACCCAGTAGCTGGTTTCCTCCAGCTTCTGGACAGCATCGAGCAGGGCAGCGCGATGCTCGACGCCGGACTCTTCAGCGTAGCGGCGAATCTCCGCAAGGAACTCGTCCAGGGCCTTGCCGCCATCGGCGAGTACCTTGCGGCCTAGCAGGTCGAGGGCCTGGATGCCGTTGGTGCCCTCGTAGATCTGTGCGATGCGCACGTCGCGTACCAGCTGCTCCTGGCCCCATTCGCGGATGTAGCCGTGGCCACCGAATACCTGCTGGCCGTTTATACAGCTTTCCAGGCCAGTGTCGGTGAAGAAGGCCTTGGCCACCGGGGTGAGCAAGGCCACCCGGGTCTGCGCCGCTTCGCGCGTCACGGCATCGGCGCCGTGCTTGGCGATATCCAGCTGGGCGCCCACATAGGTCGCCAGGGCGCGGCCTCCCTCGTTCAGCGCCTTCATGGTCAGCAGCATGCGGCGTACGTCGGGGTGGTGGATGATCGGATCGGCTGCCTTGTCCTTGGCTACAGGGCCACCAGGGGCACGGCTTTGCAGGCGGTCGCGGGCATAGGCCACTGCGGCCTGGTAGGACGCCTCGGCGCAGCCGATGCCCTGGATGCCGATGGACAGGCGCTCGTAGTTCATCATGGTGAACATCGCCGCCAGGCCCTTGTTGGGCTCGCCGACGAGCCAGCCGGTGGCGCCATCGAAGTTCATCACGCAGGTGGCCGAGGCCTTGATGCCCATCTTGTGCTCGATGGAACCGCAGGACAGTGCGTTGCGCTCGCTCAGGGTGCCATCGGCACTCACCAGGAACTTGGGTACCAGGAATAGCGAAATACCCTTCGGTCCGGCCGGGGCATCGGGCAGCTTGGCCAGCACCAGGTGGACGATGTTCTCGGTCAGGTCCTGCTCGCCGCCGGTAATGAAGATCTTGCTGCCGGAAATGGCGTAACTGCCATCGGCCTTGGGTTCGGCGCGGGTGCGAATGAGGCCGAGGTCGGTACCGGCATGGGCTTCGGTCAGGCACATGGAACCCGCCCAGCGGCCCGCGTACATGCGCGGCAGGTAGGTTGCCTTCAGTTCGGTGCTCGCATGGGTATCGATGGCCAGGCAGGCACCGCTGCTCAGCACCGAATACAGGGTGAAGCTGCTGTTGGCCGCGTAGAGCATTTCCTCGACGTGCACGGCGAGCATCTTCGGCATGCCCATGCCGCCGAAATCCGGGTTGCCGGACAGACCGACCCAGCCGCCCTCGGCGTAGGTGGCGTAGGCCTCCTTGAAACCAGTTGGCGTAGTCACCACACCGTCGCGCCAGCGTGCGCCCTCCTCATCGCCGCTGCGGTTCAGCGGTGCCAGGGATGAGCTGGCCAACTTGCCGGCTTCCTCCAGGATGGCACCTGCGGTGTCGATATCGAGGTTGCCGGCGAAGCCGGGCAGAACCGACCATTTCGCCTCGGCATCGAAGACATCGTCCAACAGGAAGTGGATATCGCGCAGGGGGGCCTTGTAGTCGGTCATGGTCGAATCTCTGGAGTTGGAATGGGGTTGGCGGTTGTTAGCAGGCGCATGAGGACCTCGCAGCGTTGCCGCTCGTCCAGCGGATAGATCGACAGCCACCGAGGCAGGTGCTCGAACAGTTCCAGGGCTGGCACGCTGCTCTGCCCGGGACCGATCAGACCTACGGCGCATAGCAGCAAGTCGAGCTGCCGGCGCAACTGCTGGCGCAGGCGGTCGATGTACAGCCGCTGGTTTGGTTTGAGACAGCCGGCGTCGCGGGATGCCAGCTGGAAGTGCAAGGGGTGAGACTCGTGTAGTGCTATTAGCCTCTGGATTACCACCTGCAGGGTCGCCTTGGGGGACTCCCGGCGGTGGCGGCGGTCGAACAGAGACAGCAGCGCCATGTAGTGCTCTTCGATGAACTCCAGCAGCAGCTCTTCCTTGCTGCTGCAGTGGTTGTAGAGCGAACCGGCGGTGAGTTCGAGATGGCTGGCCAGTTCCCGCAGGCTGACCTGGGCGAAACCGCGCTGGGCGAACAGTTCCAGGGCTCTGGGGCGGTTGCGTTCGAAGCGCGAGCCAGCGCTGGCGGCCGGCGATACGGGCTCGATGCACTTGGCTGTATTCATGTTTCAAACCCTTTCGTTTGGACGAGACGAGGCTGGAATGTCACCGCCGCGAAGGCGGAACGCGCCGAAGGAACCGGTCGGGATACCGCAGGATCCGTGTCGTGGGCGGAGTCCGGCTGACGTGCCCCGACCGGCTCCCTTCAGACGCGTTCGAAGATGACGGCGATGCCTTGGCCGCCGCCGATGCACATGGTGGCCAGGGCGTAGCGGCCCTTGATCCGTTGCAGCTCGTGGATCGCCTTGGTGGCGATGATCGCGCCGGAGGCACCGATCGGATGCCCCAGGGAGATGCCGGAACCGTTGGGGTTCACCTTCTCCGGATCGAAACCGAGTTCGCGCGACACCGCGCAGGCCTGGGCGGCGAAGGCTTCGTTGGACTCGATCACGTCGAGGTCGGCCACGGTCAGCCCCGCGCGTTGCAAGGCCAGGCGGGTTGCGGGGATGGGGCCGAGACCCATCACGGTAGGCTCGACGCCCGCATGGGCGTAGGCAACCAGACGGGCCATGGGCTGCAGGCCCTGGTCCTTCACCGCGTCGCCGGTGGCCAGCAGCAGGGCGCTGGCGCCGTCGTTGAGGCCGGAGGCGTTGCCGGCGGTAACGGTGCCGCCTTCGGTGAAGGCCGGCTTCATCTTCGCCAATTGCTCGAGCGTCACCTCAGCGCGCACGTGCTCGTCGATCTCGAACTGGGTCACGCCCTTGCGGGTCTGGATTTCCACGGGGACGATCTGGCTAGCGAAACGTCCCTCGGCGATGGCGCGGGCCGCGCGCTGCTGGCTCTGCAGGGCCAGGGCATCCTGGTCTTCACGGGTGATTCCGTGCAGCTTGGCGACGTTCTCAGCGGTGATGCCCATGTGGATGCCGTGCAGCGGGTCATGCAGTGCGCCGAGCATGAAGTCGAGCATCTTGCTGTCGCCCATGCGCGCGCCCCAACGTACGCTGGGTACCAGGTAGCCGCCCTGGCTCATGCATTCGGCACCACCGGCAATGGCGATTCGAGAGTCCCCCAGCAACAAGCCCTGGGCGGCGCTGACGATAGCTTGCAGGCCAGAGCCGCACAGGCGATTGACCGAGAAGGCCGGGGTTTCCTTGGGAATGCCCGCCTGCAGCGCGGCGACTCGACTTATGTAGGCGTCCTTGGGTGTGGTAGGAATGACGTTGCCGAACACCACATGTTCCACCTGTTGCGGATCGCAATCGGCGCGCGACAGGGCGGTACGGGTGACCAGGGTGGCCAGTTCAGCGGGCGGGGTGTCCTTCAGGGTGCCGCCGTAGGTGCCGATGGCGGTGCGCACCGCGCTGACAACGAAAACTTCAGGTCTGTTCATCTGAGACGCTCCTGGATTGATGGTCGGGAGTCTAGGGGGGGAGCGGGCTACCGACCTATGCCGGAATTGCGCGCACTCGGATGTCGAATTTGGACATATCAGCTGATGGACAAGGACTATGACGGGCAACGCTTTGGAGCACATCGTCCGGACAAATGACTCGGTGGCCGCCTATTTCGTAAAGGCTGCGATGCACCGGTTGGCACATGTTCCGAAGCGCGTGGAGGCGCTACTGCGCGAAGCCGGTATCGAGCCGTCCTGGCTCGATGAGCCACTACGCCGGGTGCCGGCGGACTCGGTGACGCGACTGTGGCTACTGCTCACCGAGGAACTGGGAGATGAGTTCTTCGCCTTTGATTCCGGCGGTATGCCCCGTGGTACGTTCGCGATCATCTGCCGCAGTGTGCTCCACGAGCCGGATCTGGGGCGTGCACTGCGCCAGTGCCTATCCGGCTTCAATCTGTTCCTGCGTGACATCCGCGCGCACCTGGAGTTGCGCGGCAGTCGCACTGCAATCGTTCTGCAAACCCGTATCAACGATCCTGCCATTCGGGGTGTTGCCGAGGAGATCTATCTCAGCATGGTCATTGGCGTGGCCTGCTGGATGGTGGGGCGCCGGCTCAATTTCGACCGTACCCAGTTCGGGCATCCGCCGCCTCCACACGGAGCCGACCCCCTGCTCTGGGGACCCTGGATCGAGTTCGAGGCCGGGCGTACCGAGGTGGAGTTCGGATCCGCCCAGCTGTCGCTGCCGGTGATCCGCAACTTCGCCAGTCTCAAGCAGTTCCTCCGTCACGCGCCAGAGGGCGTGGTGGTGCGATTCCGTAATCGATCAGGGCTTTCGGCCGACGTCTATCGCCGCCTCAAGACCTCCCCCGAGCTGGACTGGCCGTCCCAGACGCAGATGGCAAGTCAGGTGTCGATGAGCGAATCCGCCTTCCGCCGACAACTGGAGCGTGAGGGTTTTTCCTATCAGGTGATCAAGCACGAGGTGCGTAAGGCATTGGCCTTCGATTACCTCAACGATGAGACCTTGAGCATCTCCGAGATCGCAATTCGTTGCGGATTCCAGGAGCCCAGCGCGTTTCATCGAGCCTTTCGCCAGTGGACCGGCATGAGCCCGGGACGCTACCGGGACACCCAGGCCGCCGGCAGGGGCTGAACCCAGCGCGGCAAGCGCCCGCCTTGTCGCGTAACCCGCCATTCCCAGGCTCGACGCCTGCTGACCCACCGTCGCCTGGGCCTTTCCCGCGCGACGCCTTCCCCTGCACGCCAGGTCGCGACCCCGCTTAGAAAGAGGGACGCCACGCCATTCCCTGCCCATGGTGGATCGCCCGCTCGTCGGCGCGACCGGTTATCGGCATTGGCATAACCAGTGTTTTGCATAACAAGTGTTGCGTAAAAAATTGCACGGGATTACAGTGCTGCGAAACAACAAGAGACCCCCTGGAGGTCGTACATGAAAAGCTTCAAGACAGGTTCCCGTCCCCACGACGGCTTCGCCGTCTGCAGAGGTTTCGCCAGCGGATCGGCCGTTGCTTCGTCCGCCTTTCAATCCAGCTGCCAGAACATTCAGCGCCCGCTGGCTCGCATGCCGCAATCGGCGGAGGTGGCTTGATGATTACCCTCAAGTCCAAACTGACCCTGCCGGCCGCCGGCCTTTCGGGCTTCGAGACTCCGCTCACTGAGGAAGAGGCCGCCATCCAGGCGTCCGTGCACCGCTTCGCCAAGGAAGTTCTGCGCCCGCTGGGTCGCGAGCTTGACCGCATGACCGCCGAAGAAGTGACCGCGCCGGGTTCGCCCTACTACTCGGTGTTCAGCGAGTTCGCCAAGCTGGGGCTGGACCCCGCGCTGCTGGCGGAGCTGCCGCCGGAGATGGCGGTGCGGATCGAATCCATGATTGGCGAAGAGCTGGGGTGGGGCGATGCTGGTCTGGCGGTGTCCCTTGGTTGTGCTGGCTTCCCGCTGCAGATGGCAGTCGCAGCCGGCAACACCGAACTGATCGAGCTGTGCCAGGGCCGGATTGGCTGCTGGATGGCCACCCAGCCGGATCGTGGCAGCGACAATCAGCTGCTTGATATCAAGCGCGACTGGCCCGTAGGTACGCCGGCCAACATCGGCAACCTGACCGCCAAGGTCGTTGGCGACGAGATCATCATCAACGGCCAGAGCTCGGCCTGGGTGTCCAACGGTGCTGTCGCGCAGGTGGCATTCGGTCTGATGTGCGCCGACTACGGTGACGGTTTCTACGGCGAGGATGGTTTGCCCAATGGCATCGCTGTGATCGTCCCGCTGGATATCAAGGGGGTTTCCAAGGGCAAGCCGCTGGAGAAGATCGGGCAGCGTTCGTTGCCCCAAGGGGAAATCTACTTCGATGACGTGCGTGTCCCGCGGCGCTTCGCCATTGCCGAGAAGGACGGTTACTACGGCGCCGTGAGCTCCTCCTGGTCTTACGCCGGTACCCATATGAGCCAGGTGTTCACCGGTGTCGCCCGGGCGGCCTTCGAGCTGGCGCTGCAGTACTGCCACGAGCGCCGCCAGGGTGGTCGGATGCTGATCGATCACCAGATGACCCGCCTGCGCCTGGGCGAAATGCTCCGCCGCGTGGAAATCGCCCGTGCGGTTGCCCGGCGCTCACTGAGCTTCGCACGCCTCTCGCCACAGACCCATCCCTATGCCACAGCCTCGGCCAAGGTCACCGTGACCGAAGAAGCGTTGGCGGTGGTGGAGGAGGCATTCCGCCTGTTCGGCGGTAATGGCACCACCCTCGAATACCCCATCGAGAAGCTGCTACGCGATACCCAGTCCGCCCTGATCGAAGACGGCGAGAACCGCATCCTGACCATGCGCTTGGGGTTGCTTGCGCAGCAGCTCTACGCCGAAGGCTGGGCCCAGAACTGATTCGATCACCTGATTCAATCCATCCAAGAACAAAAGCGAGGAACACCCCAATGGCCAAATATCCTGTCGTTGTCTATGGCGCGAGCGGTTACACCGGCATGCTCACCATGGACTGGCTCATTGACCAGAAGATTCCCTTCACTGCCGTGGCCCGTAACGCCAAGCGTGCCCAGGAGATGATGGCGCAACGCGTCGTCGGCCTGGAGTCGGCTACCTACGAGATCGTCGAGTGCCCGCACGAGGTCGAGGCCCTGACTGCCGTCTTCAAGGGGGCCAAAGTTGTTTGCAACACTGTCGGCCCGTTCGTCAACTTCGGTCTGACCACCGCTGAGGCCGCCCTGAAAGCTGGCTGCCACTACCTGGACCCGGCCGGTGAGCAGGAGCATATCCGTGCCCTGCGCGACCAGTTCGGCGAGCTGTACCGCCAGGCGGGTCTGCTGCTGTCGCCCTCGCTGGCCTACATGTACACCTTCGCCGAGATCGCCGCTGAGCTGGCCCTGGAAACCCCCGGTGTCGACTCCCTGGAAACTGCAACCCTGACCCGCGGCCCGCGCGTTGGCGCCGCCGGCGTGACCGTGGGCTCCACCGCCACCATCTTCGAAGGCTTCCGACACCCGGGTGGTTACCTGTGGGAGAAGGAACTGGTTCCGTACGCGCCCAACACCAGCTTCAACGTGGTCTGCCCCAGTCTGCTGGAGTCCGTGTTCTGCTTGCCGTGGGGCGGCACCTCGCTGCCGATCTATTTCCAGAATGACGGCCGCGTGCGCAGCTGCATGTCCTGTGTCGGCTTCTACGACAACCCGGTGATGAGGACCGTCCATGCCCTGGGGCAGAAGTGGGAGACCGAGTACAAGCATCTGCCCAAGGAGCAGCAGGACGCGGTGATCCAGAACCTGGTGGATTCCACCACCCCGAGCATGCCGCCGCGCGAGCGCAGCACCCTGCAGCGCACGGTGGACTTCGCCATTGGTCGCGGTCAGCTTTCGGCGGTGCGTGCCACCGTGCACGGCATCACCCCCTACATCGCCACCGGTGCGCTGCACGCGGCGGCTGCGGTCAAGCTGCTGGACAACGACGTTGCCAAAGTGGGCTTCGCGTCCTCCTCCAAGGCCTTCGGCCACCGCTACATGCTCGGCTTCCTCGAGCAACGCGGCCTGGCTCGCGCAACCATCACCCAGCTGTGAAGTGACGACGATGGCAATCATTGATTTCTTCGACCGTGGCTGGCGGATCAATCCGCAGGGGCCTGCCTATATCCAGGACGGCGCAGTCACGACCTTTACCGAAGCGGGGGAAATGTCCTGCCGCATCGCCAACGCTCTGCTTGCAAGGGGATTCGTGCCGGGAGTGAAGGGCGCCGTATGGGCGGCCAACGATGTCACTGCTTGGCTCTGTGCCCTGGGTCTGTGGCGCGCCAACATGTGCTGGATTCCGGTGGGCGCGCGCAACGCGCCCGAGGAGAACCGTTACGTGCTGGATGCCTTCGACTGCGAAGTCCTGTTCTTCCAGCGGGAGTTCGCCGAGACGATCTCCACCTTGCGGTCGCAGCTGCCTAAGATCCGCCAGTTGATCTGCATTGACGGTGAGGCTGAGGGAGCTGAGTCACTGGCGGCTTTCATGGCTGGGCAACCGCCGGTCGACCCGGGTGTTGCGGTCAATCCGGACGATGTGATCTGGCTGGGCCCCACCGGTGGTACGACGGGCCTGCCCAAGGGCGTCATGAATACCCATCGCAGTGTGCAGACCAGCTTCGCACACTTCATGATCAATACGCCCTATCCGGCTGGAACCCGGCCCGTGAACCTGGCGGCGGCCCCCATGACCCACACCGCCGGCATGCTGTCCATGCCCTGCACGGCCAGGGGTGGCACCGTCGTGGTGATCACCAAGCCGGAGCCGCAGCTGCTGCTGGCGGCAATCCCGCAGCACAAGGTGACTGAGTTCTTCCTGCCGCCGACGGTCATCTACCGGCTGCTGGATATTCCCGACCTCAACAAGAAAGTCGACTTCTCTTCGCTGCGCTACTTCCTCTACGGCGCTGCGCCGATGTCGGTGGAGAAACTGCGCCAGGCGATCGAGGTCTTCGGCCCGGTGATGATGGAAGGCTACGGGCAGACCGAGGCGCCGGGTGCAATCGCGCACCTGTCGCCGGGCGAGCACTTCGTCAATGGCGAGGTCGCCAGCGATGCACGGCTGTCCTCGGTCGGTCGGCCCAACCCGCTGATCCGCGTCGAGATCATGAACGACGACAACGAGATTCTCGCCCAGGGTGAAACCGGCGAAATCTGCGTGCGCGGCGACCTGATCATGAAGGGGTACTACAAGGACCCGCAGAAGACTGCTGAGACCATCATCGATGGCTGGCTGCACACCGGCGACATCGGTCACCTCGATGCCGATGGCTACCTGCACATCACCGACCGCAAGAAGGACATGATCATCTCGGGTGGCTTCAACGTGTACCCGAGTGAAGTCGAGCAGGTGATCTGGAGCCACCCGGCCGTACGCGATTGCGCGGTGATCGGTGTGCCGGACGAGAAGTGGGGCGAGGCGGTCAAGGCCGTCATCGAGTTGAACGAGGGTCAGAGCATCGACGCCGAAGCGCTGATTGCCCTGTGCAAGGACAAGCTGGGCTCGGTGAAGGCGCCGAAGACCGTAGACGTCGTTGATGCTCTGCCACGCAGCCCGGTCGGCAAGGTGCTCAAGAAAGACCTGCGTGCCCGTTACTGGCAAGGCGCCAACCGGCGGATCTGAAGTCGAGGAGTCTTCTGATGGAACCCATTTACATTGCCGGCATTGCCATGACCGAGTTCGGTCGTCATCCGGATCGCAGCCTCCAGGATCTTGCCCTGGAGGCGCTCAACGGCGCGCTGGCGGATTCCGGCGCGCAACGTTCTGACATCGGTGCCGTCTTCTACGCCGGCATCACCAACGGTGCGTTGCAGGGTCAGCTGTCCATCCCTGGGCAGGTGATCATGAGCAAGATCGGCATCGAAGGGGTGCCGGCTTACAACGTCGAGAACGCTTGCGCTTCGGGCAGCACCGCCGTTCACCTGGCAGTACAGAGCCTGCGCGCTGGTGCCACCGACGTGGCGCTGGCCCTGGGCTGCGAGAAGATGGTGGTGGCCGACAAGGCGAAGTCCTTCGCCCTGTTCGAAGCAGGATGGGACGTCGCCCGCGCCGAGGAGAACTTCGCCATCCTGTCGAAGATGGGCGACGGTGTCGTGCCGCCGCCCGGTTCGGAGTCCGACCGTCCGTACAGCCGCTTCATGTCCATCTACGCCGGCTTCTGTCGTTGGCACATGAAAACCTACGGCACCACCCAGCGGCAGATCGCGGCGGTGTGCGCGAAGAACCACAACCACTCGGTGCATAACCCTTACTCGCAGTTCCGCAAGCCCTTCACCATCGAAGAAGTGCTGGCGGCACCGCCGATCACCTATCCGATCACCCTGCCGATGTGCGCACCCATGACCGACGGCGCCGCCGCCGCGATCATCTGCACCGAGGCCGGCCTGAAGCGGATCGGCGCCGACCCCCGGCGCTGCGTGAAGATCGCCGCCAGCGTGATCCGCAGCTTCACCCTGCGGAGCATCGACGAGCCGGAGAAGCACGTCAGCCACCTGGCCGCGCTGCAGGCCTACGAGATCGCCGGCCTGGGGCCCCAGGACATGCATGTAGCCGAGGTCCACGACGCGTCCGCCATGGGTGAGATCATCCAGGCGGAAAACCTCGGTCTGGCTCCCATGGGGCTGGGCGGAGTCTGTGCCGAGCGCGGTGACTTCACCGTGGGCGGCCGGATTCCGATCAACCCGTCCGGCGGCCTGGAGTCCAAGGGGCACCCGCTCGGCGCAACCGGCATCGGCCAGCTCTACGAACTCACCACCCAGCTGCGTGGCGAGGCGGGGGGCCGTCAGGTCGAGGGTGCGCGCCATGCAATCCAGGAGAACGGCGGGGGGCTCATCGGGGTCGAGGAAGGCGCCGTTGCAGTTCACATCCTGAGCCGATAGGAGAACGTGTCATGTCAGCAACCCGTCGAGACGCGGAAAACAAGACCAGCCGTGAAGTCGGGCACTTTCGTCGACTCGGCGGGTGGGTGGAGAGGCCGGCTGACCTGCAGCCGGAGTTGGAGGGTGATGTCAGCGCCGACGTGATCGTGGTCGGCGCAGGCTTTGCCGGGCTGTCCACCGCGTTGGAGCTGACGGCTCTCGGTGCGAAGGTCATCGTGCTTGAGCAAGAGTTCGCCGGCTTCGGCGCGAGTGGGCGCAATGCGGGCTATCTCGGTGGCAGCCTGGGGATCGAATTCGAATTCTTCGTCAACCGCGTCGGGATTGAGCAGGCGAAGAAGATCGTCAGCTTCTACGACGAGGGTGTCACCTATGTAGAGCGACGGCTCGACGAGCTCGGCATCGACTGCGATTACAACCGATCGGGAAATATTCGCGTCGGCGTTCATCCGTCTCAGGAGAAGAAAATCCGCAAGGCCATGGAGCTTGGCCTGGAGCTTGGTTCCAAGACCCAGTTCCTCGACCAGGCCGAAATGCGGGCCCGCGGTATCCCGCCTGCGTTTCTGTTCGGTTATGCCCAGCAGCACGGCGGCACCCTGGATCCCGGCAAGTATGTGATGGGGTTGCGGCATGCCGCGCTCCAGGCCGGTGTGAAGCTCTACGAAAACACGCAGCTACTGTCCTACACCGAAGGTCCGACCATCAGGTGTGTGACCAGAAGGGGCACGGCGAGCGCTCCCTACCTGGTGCTGGCCACAAACGCCTATACCCCGCAGCTCGGCCTTCTCAAGGACAAGGTGGTACCACTACGAGTCTCGGCGATCGAGACCGAGCCGCTGTCCTCGGCGCAACTGACCTCCCTGGGCTGGCAGGGCAGGGAAGGCTTGATTACCTCGCACTGGACGATGGAGAGCCATCGCCTGACCGCCCGCAACACGCTGGTCATCACGACGAAACGGCTCGGTTATGCGTATGGCTCGCAAACCCCGAATGTGCCGGATGACGTCGCTTATCGAGAGTTGGCGGTGGCGCTGAACGACCGCTTCCCAACCTTGCGCGGCCTCGGCATCCAGTCGAGTTGGAGCGGGTACGTCAGCATGGCTTATGACGCGCTGCCGGTTGTTGGTGAGACCGGCGCCCAGAAGAACGTCATTTATACCGCCGGGTGTTCCGGGCACGGCGTCGCCACCCAATCGCTGATGGGCTACCTGCTCGCCGAGCGAATTGGCGGTGTCGAGCATCCTCTGCTGGCCGCGTTGCGCCACAAGACGCCCTCGACCCTCCCTGAGCCCTTGCAGTGGTGCGCCGTCAAGCTGGCGCTGGGGGCGGCGAACCTGATGGACAACTGGGTGAATCGTAAGGTGCAGGGCGGCGCCGCTAACTGACCGAGAACCGGAACTGACATCGCGGGAATATCCGCACAGTTCCGAACACAACATTTCTGCTTGCGCGGAGCGATGATGAATAACAACTCAAAAGAGGCAGTGCGCGTCACCGCCTGGACCGCGATTCTGGGCGGCATCTTTGCCTACCTGAATGTCGGCTTCATGTTGATGGTCACCCAGGGTGATATGACCGTTTCACTGGACGGTGCGGCGATGCTGGCGTTCCCGGCAGAGATCCGAGAGTTTTTCCGGCTGTCCATGCTCGCCGACATTCTCGGTTTCTATCTGCCGGTGCTGGTGATCGGCGGCTACCTCTGGAGCGTCTTTCGTGAACAGGCGGGCACCCTTGGGGATATCGCTGTGCTCGCCATCGCCCTCTACGTGGCCCTGGGTGTCATCGGCGCAGCCCTGCAACTTTCCGTGCTGAACCCGTTGGCCGACGCTCATGTGGCGGGTGGTGAAGCCGCCAAAGCAGCGGAAGTTGTCTGGACCAGCATCGCTGTCGGTAGTCAGCAAGGATTGTGGTGGTGCGAGGGTCCGGTCGTATTGTTCTGGGGGCTGGTGGTCGGTGGCCATCTCAAGCGCGCTGGCTGGGGCCGGTTGGTATTGCTGCCTCTCAGCGTCGTCGGCTGGTGCTTCGGCCTGTTCTTCCTGGCGGGTTTCTTTCCGCAGCTGGCTGCTCTCTCCAACGCGATGCTCGTCCTGGTCGTCCTGATCTTCCCGATGTGGATGATCGTGTTCGGCACCCAATTACTGCGCAAACCGGCCTGCACTCTGGTGACGGGCTGACGCGCGGCCCGAGCCACGAGGTTCGCTGAATTCCAATAAAGACATTGACCGCCGGCGTGTCCGGCGAGTTCGGCGGCAGGCATATGCCGCCGTTTTTCGATGCCGCGACAAGAACGACGACTTCAATAACAAAATGCGTGAGGCGACAAGTATGGCGGACAAGCCCACCTCAAATCCTTCTCCCGATCTCAAGCGGCGGCAATTGCTGAAGCTGGCGGGCGCCACGGCGGCCATTGGCGGTATCGGCCTGGGCTCGGGGCTGGTGCGGGCCAGCGAGATTCCCGGCGCCGCGAGTGCGGCGACGGAGCAAGACGACGTGCTGGACGTCGTCATCATCGGTGCGGGGTTGGCCGGCCTGACCGCCGCCCGCGACCTGCAGCTGGCCGGCAGCCAGTCCTTCCTGGTCCTGGAGGCGCGGAATCGAGTAGGAGGACGTACTCTCAATTACGAGGTCGGGGACGGCTATATCTCAGAGGTCGGTGGGCAGTGGATTGGACCGGGCCAGACCGCGGTGGAGGACCTCGCGCGCCAGCTCGAGGTCGGCACCTTCCCGCAGTACTACCAAGGCCGTACGGTGATGATGGGCGGGAACGGGCGGCTCGAGATTGATCTCGAGGGCACCTTCGGCACCGACATGGCCGTGGCGGACAAGCTGAGCGAGATGTCGCACGATGTGCCCTCGGGAGCACCCTGGAAGTCTCCCAAGGCTGCCGAATTGGACAAGCTCTCGGTTGGCGACTGGTTGGCCACGCAGAACATCAAGCCTGAGGAGTATTCCGGCTGGGATGCCGCCCTGACGCTTACTGGTGGTGCAAGTCCGGCCAAAATGGGGCTGCTGCACTATTTGTCCATGATCAATTCGGCCAACAAGGAGTACGAGAAGCTCGACTCGGTCAAGGACAGCGCTCAAGGCACGCGCTTTGTCGGCGGCTCGCAGATTCTCAGTATCAAGATGGCAGAGCAGTTGGGCGACAAGGTGCGCTTGCAGTGCCCGGTACGCAGAATCTCCGACTGGGATCGCGAGGTCGTGACCCTGCACACGGACCAAGGGCTTGTGCGCGCACGCAAGGTCATCGTGGCCATCCATCCTGCATTGTGCAACCAGGTTCAGTTCGAGCCGGCCCTGCCAGCGGCGCGTGCTGCGCTGCAGCGCGCCTGGCCCGCACATTCGCCGGCACGCAAGATGGCCATGGTGTATCCCCGGCCGTTCTGGCGCGACAAGGGGCTGAACGGGCACATCTTCATGGTGGGTGGTCCCATTTACTGGGCCTGGGACAACTCGCCGCCCAATGGTGAGATCGGCATCATCAACGCCTTCATCTCCAACGCCAATCTTCCTTCTGACCCCACAACGGCCAAGCACGCCCTGACGGAAATCTTTGCCCGGGCGTGGGGCGACGAGGCACTGCATTCCGTCGCATACCACGACCAGGACTGGGGGCGTGACGATCCCTGGACGCTCACCTGTGTATCGGCCATCCCGCCGGGCTTCTGGACCACCCACGGCGAGGCGCTGCGACCACCCTGCGGCAATCTGATCTGGTCCGGTACCGAGACTGCGGACATCTGGGCCGGCTACATGGACGGTGCCGTGCGCTCGGGCCACCAAAGTGCCCTGCAGGCGCTCAACGCCCTGCGTCGGGTGTAGGAGATGAAGATGAAGAAATTGATAGCGCTGGCTGTAGTCGTGGTCATTGCCGGGCTGCTGGCTTTTTACGGACGTGATGGCCTCGATCTTTATCGTCTGATGGATCACATCAGCACCTCCACAGAGGCCAAGGAAGCCGATGGCGGTCCGTGGCCACGCCTGGTCGATGCCTGCGTAGGTTGTCATGGCGTTCAAGGCAAGTCGCAGCATCAGGGGTATCCCAGCCTGGCGGGTCAACCTGCTGCCTACCTGACCAACCAACTGCGCAATTTCGCCAGTGGCACGCGGGCCAATCCGAACATGGGGCCGTTGGCTATGACCCTTAGCGAGGCTGATGTCCAGCAGTTGTCGGCGTACTTCGCCAAGCAGTCGGCAGTGGAAAACAGCTCCTTCAAGGCTGATCCCGTGCTGCGGGAGAAGGGGCAGAAGCTGGTGGTGAACGGAGGTTGCGCGGCGTGCCACGGCGAAGGGTTGATGGGGCGCGACCAGTTCCCGCGGTTGGCCGGGCAGGGGCACGATTACCTGCTGGCCCAACTGAATGCCTTTGCGGAAGGGCGGCGCAAGGATTCGACGGGCGCGATGACAGCCATCGTCTCGACCTTGTCCGCGGATGATCGTCAGGCACTTTCCCACTATCTCGCGGCACTCGTCCCTGTGGCGAAGTGAACCATCTGAAGAGTATTTGATTGAGGTTATTGCTATGGAAGTTAAGGAAGTTCTTGCGCTTCTTTCCAGCGTCTTTCTGATCACTTGCGGTGTGGTTTACGGCCTCAAGTATGTGCGCATTCGGAAGAACTATCTGCTCGGATTCGAGTGGCTGATCGTGGCCTTCTCTGCTTCGAATCTACTGTTATTCCTCGTGACGGGTTTCAAGGTTGGCTACAGCATCTCTTTCTTCCTTGATGCTTTTTCCCGCGCTTTCGGTGTCCCGATTGTGGCCACGCTTGGCCTGATGGCGGTCACCCATAACTACAGGCCTTCGTTTACCAAAGACATCATGATTTTCGCGGTCACTTTCGCTGCCACCTTCGTGCTGGTACTGGCCGACTTCGTTAAAGGGCTGTTGCCGTATTACTACCTCTTCATGTGGGCCTGCTACACCCTCTATCTCTGCTATTTCACTTGGCGACTGCTGCGTGCCGGCGAGTCCATGCATGCTCTGCTCAATACCGTGACTACGGCGGCTGCTTTGGCAGTGGCGGTCGTTTATGACTTCCTCCCAATCCCGGGCGACGAGGACAAGATGGAGTTCATGATCTACGCCCTTACCGTCTGGGGTTGCCAGATAGTCCAGCAGTACTACGCCTATGGCGCCCTGGAGCGTACGACAACGGCTTCGTCCCGGCCCCTCGTGATGGCCCGCTGACCTGACTGCGCAGCGTCATGGGGTGAGTCGCCATTACCCGGCGACTCACCCTGTGGGTCCAGCCCTTCCCGGAAAGAAAGCCGCAACCACCTTGCACACTTCCAAGCGCCCCTCGGCTCAGTCGCGATGACGTTCTTGCCAACGGAGTCGCAAGCCCCACCCCAACTGGAGTTCACGGATTTGAACGCAGCGCTGCTCCCTCCCTAGCCCTCACCCTGGCCGACGTTCCCAGACCTCGATGTACCAGACCGGTTGACTCCTCGTCGCGCCGGAACGGGGAGCGTCGTCCTCGAAAAAGCACTTGCCTGGATACCGAACACAACAACAAGAGGTAGACGCATGACAATGAGACAACCAAGGTGGCAACCGGCCTGGCTTGCCTGTGCGATGGGCATGGCCGCTGGAACGTGCGTGCCGGCACAGGCCGCCACGTTCAACATCGGGGAGCTGGAGGGGCAGTTCGACTCGCAGCTGTCGGTCGGCGCCAACTGGTCGGTGCGCGGTGCCGACCCGGACCTGATCGCCTTCAACAATGGCGGTGACGGCCTGGCGCCGTCCTCGGACGACGGCCACCTGAACTTCAAGAAGGGCGAGACCTTCTCGAAGATCTTCAAGGGCGTGCACGACCTCGAGCTGCGTTACGGCGATAGCGGCGTCTTCGTCCGGGGCAAGTACTGGTACGACTTCGAACTGAAGGACGAACACCGCCTGTTCAAGGACATCGACGACTCCAACCGCAAGCAGGCCGCCCAGGCCTCGGGTGCCGAGCTGCTCGATGCCTTCCTCTACCACAACTACACCATCGACGATCTGCCCGGCTCCGTGCGCCTGGGCAAGCAAGTGGTGAGCTGGGGCGAGAGCACCTTCATCCTCAACAGCATCAACTCGATCAATCCGATCGACGTCGCGGCCTTCCGTCGCCCGGGCGCCGAGATCAAGGAGGGCCTGATCCCGGTCAACATGTTCTATGTCTCGCAGAGCCTGAGCGAGAACCTCTCCGCCGAGCTGTTCTACCAGCTGGAGTGGGACCAGACTGTGGTCGACAACTGCGGCACGTTCTTCTCCCAGCAGGATGTGGCGGCCGACGGCTGCAGCAACGAACTGGCCGTACTCTCGACCCGCCAGCAACTGATCGATGCCGGATTCGCGGGCGTGATTCCCGGGCTGCAGGCCAGTGGCATTGCCTGGGGCGAGCCCGACGAGGGGGTGATCGTCCGTCGCGGCGGTGACCGGGACGCGCGCGACGGCGGCCAGTGGGGAACCGCGCTGCGCTACTACTCCGAGCCGCTGGATACCGAGTTCGGCGCGTACTTCATGAACTATCACAGCCGGACACCGATCTTCAGCGCCACGGCGCCGGGTGCCGCCGCCTACGGCGTCGCCGATCTCTTCGGCCCTGCGGCGCCCCTGGTAGTCGCGGGTAACTCGCGCTACTTCCTGGAGTATCCGGAGGATATACGCCTCTACGGCTTGAGCTTCTCCACCACCCTGCCCACCGGTACCGCCTGGAGCGGCGAGATCAGCTATCGCCCGAATGCGCCGGTACAAATCAACACCACGGACATTCTCTATTCGGGCCTGACGCCGCTCACTGGCAACCCCCTGTTCGACAATGCCTCCATCCTGAGCGGCGTGCCGGGCCAGGATCTGCATGGCTACCGGCGTAAGGAAGTCACGCAGTTCCAGACCACCCTCACGCACTTCCTCGATCAGGTCATGGGGGCTTCCCGCCTGATCCTGGTGGGCGAGGTCGGTGTGGTGCATGTGGGTGGACTGGAGCACTCCAGCGATGTCCGCTATGGCCGCGACCAGATGTTCGGCCCCGGTCCGCTGCCCGGTGGCGCCTGCCCGATCCTCAACAGCCAGACCCTGGGTGGCAACCCGAATGCCGAGAATGTCGCCAGGTACTGCGAGGACGAGGGGTTCGTCACCAGCACCGCCTGGGGCTACCGCGCGCGGGCGATCTGGGAATACCCCAATGTCGTCGCCGGCATCACCCTCAAACCGAGCCTGTCCTGGTCGCATGACGTCGCCGGAAACGGTCCCAATGGCCTGTTCAACGAGGGCGCCAAGGCGGTCAGCCTGGGGCTGGATGGCGAGTACCAGAGCACCTACACCGCCAGCCTCTCCTACACCGATTTCTTCGGTGGCCAGTACAACACCTCGATTGATCGCGACTTCGTGGCCCTGAGCTTCGGTGTGTCCTTCTAAGTGGAGTCCCTGCACATGAAAAAGACAGTCCTGCTGACCTCTTCGCTCATGCTGAACCTCGCCCTGTCCGGCCAGTGCGCCCTGGCCGCGGTCAGTGCCGAGCAGACCCGCCAGCTCGGCGGCGTGCTCACTCCGCTGGGTGCCGAAATGGCTGGCAATGCCGCCGGCACCATCCCCGCCTGGACCGGCGGCCTTGCCAAGGACGCCGGCCGCCGGGATGCCGCCGGTTTCCTCAGCAACCCCTTCGCGGGCGAGCAGCCGCTGTTCGTCATCACGGCGCAGAACCTGGCGCAGTACCAGGACAACCTGACGCCCGGCCAACTGGCCATGTTCAAGCGCTACGCCGCGACCTACGAGCTGCCCGTCTACTCCAGCCATCGAAGCGCCAACGCGCCGGACTTCGTCTACGAGGCCGCCAGGCAGAACGCGACCAGGACCTCCATGGTCGAGGGCGGGAACGGCTTGTCCGAGTTCGCCGTGGCGGTGCCTTTCCCGATCCCGCAGAACGGCCTGGAAGTGGTGTGGAATCACATCACCCGCTACCGCGGCGGCAGCGTCAAGCGCAGCCATGTGCAGGCCGCGCCGCTGGCCAACGGGACCTTCGTGCCGGTGCACTTCAAGGATCAGTTCACCTTTCGCGATCGGCTCGCCGATTTCGATCCGGCCAATCCCGGCAACGTCCTGTTCTACTACAAGCAATTGGTGACCGCCCCGACGCGCCTGGCCGGTGACGTGCTGCTGGTGCACGAGACCCTCGATCAGGTCAAGGAACCGCGCCTGGCCTGGCTGTACAACGCTGGGCAGCGCCGTGTGCGCCGAGCGCCGCAGGTCTCCTATGACGGTCCCTATCCAGCTGCTGACGGCCAGCGTGTCGCCGACAACCAGGACATGTTCAACGGCGCACCGGATCGCTACGACTGGAAACTGGTCGGCAAGCGCGAAATCTACATCCCCTACAACAGCTACCGGCTCGACGGGGCTGACCTCAAGTACAGCGACATCATCAAGCCCGGGCATATCAATCCCGAGCTGACCCGCTACGAGCTGCATCGCGTCTGGCAGGTCGAGGCGACCCTCAAGCCAGGCGAGCGGCATATCTACGCCAAGCGGGTCTTCTTCGTCGACGAGGACAGCTGGCAGATTGCGCTGGCCGATCATTACGACGCGCGTGGCGCCCTCTGGCGCGTCGCCGAAGGCCACCTCTCACCGATGTACGACCTGCAGATCCCCTGGCTCGGCACTGAGGCGCTGTATGACCTGATCAACGGCCGATACATCGTGTCCGGCATGCACAACGAGGAGAAGGAACCGCTGCAGTTCGGATTCACCTCCAGCGCCGCCGAGTACACCGCCGCCGCACTGCGAAGCTCGGGCATTCGCTGACGACTACTCCATAGTGGGCCACAAGCCCGCTCCTTTTTGCCGCCCTTCGGGGCGGTTTTTTTTGGTTCTTCGCGGAATGTCGGGGGGAGAGGTCTGCTCACGCTGGAGTGGCAATGTTGCGTGAGCGCCCTTGTCTGAAACCAAGCCTGCGGATGTTGCCCTCGCGCCCGCCCCCGCTCTGCGCCCCAGCCGGATCGCTTCGCGCTCAGTCGTTCATCGGCACCGGAAGCGATGATTCCGAAAGCGTGCCTCTTTACCCCTGAAGAGGAGAGGGTTGACTCGCGCCGGCGAGTCCACGCAGTCCTGGATTCCTGTACGGACCTGAAATGACGCAATGAAGGTGACGCCGCGCGAACTGCCCCGTCAGGGCGGGCGAGCGGCATGGACCGTCCCTCGCGCCGTACTCCCGGAGCGACGATGCTGGGCGGGGACGCCGAATTCGGAGGCAGGGGCAAGCCTTTTGGTTCCTTTTTGGAGGGCGGGGGCCATCCGTCGATTGAGAAAGGGACTCGCCCGGGTAGGCGAAACAGAAACCCGCAGGCCACGCGCGAATGAGCCAAGCGCCAATGCCTTATGCCGGACTGCCGATCCGTTGCCGAGCTCCGGAGCAGGGCTAATTTCGTCTGATGAATATTAAAGATAACGTGTGTTGTGTTAAATTTACCCGGGATTACCGTTCAGCAAAACAACACAGGCTTCAGAGGTTCGTGCCATGAAAGGCTCTATCGATTTTCAGCGCCGTACGCACAGAACTCCGGGAGTGTGTGTGTCGCTCAGTACTGCTCGTGCTTGAGCAAGGAGACTCGAGATGAAGCTACTCAAGACATTCCTGTTCTGCGGCTATGCCTGCAGCCTGGTCATGGCACTGACGGGGTGTCAGGAGGAAATACAAACGACGGAGGCGCCGCGTCCCGTCCGCACGGTCATCGCGAAGGCTGCCTCCATCGGCGAGGAGGTCGCCCAGACGGGCGAAATCCAGGCGAATGTCGAAACCAACCTCGGCTTCCGCATCGACGGCCGCGTCGCGACCCGTGTCGCGGAGATCGGCATGAGTGTCGTCAAGGGGCAGGTTCTGGCGACTCTCGATCCGAACGACGTTCAGAACGAAGTGCTGACGGCCGAGGCCGAGGTGAAGAGTGCCGAGGCGGCGGAAGGATTGGCGAAGTCGGAGCTCGATCGGCAGCGCACCCTCTTCGCGAAGCAGTTCGTCGCGCGGGCGCGGGTCGAGGAAGCCGAGGCCAACTGGCGCGCCGCCAACGCCAAGCTCAAGGTCGCCAGAACGGGACTGCAAACCGCCCGCAACAAGCTGACCTACACCGAGCTCCGTGCGCCCGACGACGCCATCGTCAGTGCGGTCCTGGTCAACGCCGGGCAAGTCGTCGAAGCCGGCCAGCCGGCGATCAAGCTGTCTTCCACCCATGAACGCGATGCCGTCTTCAACGTGTCCGAGCGGATCTACACTAGCGTGCCCTCCGACGTGCAAGTCGAAGTTGCGCTCCTCTCCGATCCCTCAGTCAAGGTGATCGGCCGGGTCCGCGATGCGAGCCCGACTGCGGACCCGGCGACCCGCACCTATCGCGTCCGTATCGCGCTGCCCGACGCCCCCGTTACCATGGCGCTGGGCACCACGGTAACGGGACGCCTGATCCTGCCCGGCAAGTCGCTCATTATCCTGCCGTCCTCGGCCTTGACGAGCGAGGCCGGCGACCCTGCGGTGTTCGTGGTCCAGCCCACCAGCCAGGAGCTTGTCCGAAAACCGGTGGTGGTGGCGCGCTACACGGCGACGCAAGCGCTGGTCGAGTCCGGGCTCAGCGAAGGCGATGCCGTGGTCACCGCGGGTGTGAGCAAACTCAGGCCCGGCCAGAAAGTCACCTACGATGCCGGCGAGGTGGCCAAATGAGTTCGAACAAGGCAGGTCCGGAAGGGCAGGGCGGCTTCAACCTCTCGGCCTGGTCTATCGCGCAGAAGCCGCTGATCTTCTTCCTCATGCTGATCACGCTGCTCGGCGGCGCGATGAGTTATTCGAAACTGAGTCGCAACGAAGACCCGGCCTTCACCATCAAGACCATGGTGGTGGCCGCTCGCTGGCCCGGCGCGAACATCGATGACACGACGAAGCTGCTGACCGATCGTCTGGAGAAGAAGCTCGAGGAGATCCCGTGGCTCGACCGGCTCGACAGCTACACGCGCCCAGGCGAGACGGTGATCATGGTGAACCTGCGCGACGATGCGCCGGCAGACATCGTCCCCGATGCCTGGTACCAGGTGCGCAAGAAGATGGCCGATATCGCCGCGACCCTCCCCAGCGGGGTCCAGGGTCCGTTCTTCGACGACGAGTTCGGCGACACCTATGGCCAGATCTACGGGTTCACGGCCGAGGGATTCTCGGATCGGGAGTTGCGCGACTACCTCGAGGGCGTGCGTGCGGAATTGCTGCGCATCCCGAGCATCGGCAAGGTGCAGCTCCTGGGCGTGCAGGAGGAACAGATCGCCGTCGAATTCTCCCCCAGTCTGCTGGCCGCCTTCGGCCTGGACGAGCAGGCGGTGCTGAGGGCCCTGAGCGCTCAGAACGCTGTCAGCCCCGCCGGAACGGTGCGCCTGGCGGACGACAAGATCGCCCTGCGCGTGAGCGGCAGCTTCGTCTCCGAGGAGAGTCTGCGGACCATGACGCTGCGGGCGAACGACCGGTTCGTGCCGCTGACTGAGCTGGCCACTATCCGGCGTATCCCGGCCGATCCGCCGTCGCCGCAGTTCCGCGTCAACGGCGAGAAGGCGCTCGGCGTCGCCATCTCCATGGCCTCCGGCGGCAACCTGCTCGAATTCGGGCAAGCGGTGCGAGACCGCATGGACGAGGTAAGCCTAGCGTTACCCCACGGCATCGAGATGCGCCAGGTCGCCGACCAATCGACCGTCGTCAAGCAGGCCGTGAGCGGTTTCCTGAAGGTGCTGGCCGAAGCGATCGCGATCGTGCTCGCCGTCTCGTTCCTCTCGCTCGGCGTCCGCGCCGGCCTCGTCGTCAGCATCTCGATCCCGTTTGTCCTGGCACTGACTTTCATCGGCATGGAGCTCACCGGCATTGGCCTGCAGCGCATCTCGCTCGGTGCGTTGATCATCGCCCTTGGTCTGCTCGTCGACGACGCGATGATCACTGTCGAGGCGATGATTGGAAAGCTGGAGGAGGGCTGGAGCCTCAAGCGAGCGGCGAGCTTCGCCTACGACTCGACTGCCTTTCCGATGCTGACGGGCACGCTGGTGATGATTGCCGGCTTCATCCCGGTCGGATTCGCCGCTTCGAGCGCAGGTGAATACTGCTATTCGATGTTTATGGTGGTATTGATCTCGCTGTCCGCATCCTGGGTGGTCGCAGTCCTTTTCTCGCCCTTGCTCGGCACCTTGCTCCTGCCGAAATCCTTACCGAATCATGGCCATGGCAACGGCCGGATCATGGGGATCTACCAGCGTGCCTTGTCCTGGGCCCTGGGGCATCGCGCGATCACGCTCGCCGCGGCTGGCGTGGCCTTCGCGCTGTCGCTTGTCGCCTCGGGCCAGCTCGAACAGCAGTTCTTCCCGCCCTCCGACCGGCCGGAGCTCCTGGTCAGCCTGACGCTGCCGCAGAACGCGTCGCTGGAGGCGACGGAGCGGGAGGCGTTGAAGCTCGAGAAGCTGCTCAAGGAAGACCCCGGTGTCGATCTGTTCTCGACCTATGTAGGTTCCGGTGCGATCCGCTTCTACCTCCCTATGGAGGTGCTGCTGCAGAACGACAATGTGACCCAGGCGGTGGTGGTGACCAAGGGCATCGAGGAGCGTGACGCACTGCAGGCCAAGCTCGCCGGGCTGTTCAAGACGGAATTCCCGGGGCTCATCGCTCGGGCGACACCACTCGAGCTCGGCCCGCCGGTTGGCTGGCCCCTTAAGTACCGCGTCACGGGGCCCGACCAGAGCAAGGTGCGCGACCTGGCCGGACAGCTCGCCAACCTGCTCTCGACCAACACGGATACCCGCGAGGTGCATCTGCTGTCGGGCGAGCCGCAACGGAGCGTCATCGTCGCCATCGACCAGACGCAGGCACGGGCGCTGGGGCTTTCCTCCGAGGAGATCGCCAGTGCCATGGCGTCGATCTTCTCTGGCACGACCGTGACCACCGTGCGCGACCAGGATCGTCTCGTTGACGTGGTCGTCCGCGCGCAAATCGGTGAGCGCACGAACCTCGCGACCCTGGCCAACCTGCAGATCCGCTCGGCCCAGGGACTTGCCGTCCCGCTGTCGCAGATTGCCAGGCTCAGCTACGGCGTCGAGGATCCGATCATCTGGCGGAGGCAGCGTCTCCCGCTGGTCACCGTCCAGGGCGACGTTCGTGAGGGCGTCGAGGCGGCGACCGTCGTACAGGCGCTCGCGCCCGCCGTCGCGCAATTCGCCGCCGGGCTGCCCAAGGGCTACAAGGTCGAAACCGGTGGCGCCGTCGAGGAAGCCGCGAAGGGGAGCGCCTCGCTGGCCGCCGTATTGCCGGTGACCGCTCTCGTGATGTGCGTGCTGCTGATGCTGCAGCTGCGCAGTTTCTCGCGGATGTTTCTCGCCCTGGCGATGGCACCGTTCGGCCTGATCGGAGTGGTCCTGGCCATGCTGCCGACCGGAACGCCCATGGGCTTCGTGGCGCAGCTCGGCGTCATCGCCTTGGTCGGCATGATCGTCCGCAACGCCGTCATCCTCATCGAGGAAGTGGACATCAATGTCGGCGCGGGCCGGTCGCCACGCGAGGCCATCGTGCACGCCGCGACGCACCGGGCACGCCCCATCGTGCTAACGGCCTGCGCGGCGATCCTCGGCATGATTCCCATCGCGCCTCAGATATTCTGGGGGCCCATGGCCTTCGCGGTGATCGGCGGGCTCGCCATCGCGACGGTGGTGACCCTCACGGTGCTCCCTTGCGCCATTTCCCTCCTGTTGCAATGGGAGACAGGACGGCGCAGTCGGTTAGAGCCCGAGCCCTTGCAACATTCATAATCGGGCATCAACCCGGGCCTGTCGTCCAGAGATGATCGAGAGGTTTATGCCAGGCCCCGAGCCATCAATGCTCCTGGTATCCATCCAGCCGGGGCGGTCGTTCATGAGCGGCCGCTTCCGCGCTTGCCGACATGCTGACGCAGCCATTGCCTGGCGTTTGCGACCCCGATTCATCGAGCACGCGAGCCGGTTCCAGGCCTGCGGGTTGCCCGAGTGACGGTATGAGGGGGTGTTGAAGGCCGTCGGGTTCGCACTCCTGGAAACCGGGCACGCTGGACGTCAATCCTGTCCTTCTGCTCGATGGACCAGTGCCGGGTCTGGCGATCGGCTCCGGAAACAGGGGATGTTGGACCTCGCTGCGCTCGGACTACCCACGAAATCGGGCGCTGGCGCAGGTCGTGGCGGGCGTCCTTGCCCGCCTTGGCTAGCGGATCATCTGGCGTCCGGTTTCGGCTTCAAACCGGCCAGGTAGTGGGCCGTGGCCTTGATTTCGTCGTCCGTGAGCACACCGGCCATGGCATTCATCGCGCGGGTCGGGTCCTGGCGCTGCCCTTGCTTGAAGGCCTTCAGCTGGTCCAGCAGATAGCCCTCACCCTGGCCGGCGATACGCGGACCGAGAGGCCTACCCGAGAGGTTCGCGCCATGGCAGGCGATGCATCCCTTGGCGGCGACCGTCGCCTGGCCGCTCTGCGCCCGGGCGCTGTCCTGTTCGGGCGCTTCGGTTGTGTCCGCCGCCTGGCGGGAGAAATAGTCGGCTAGAGACTTGATCTGGGCATCGCTCAGATTCGCGGCCAGCGGTCCCATCTGCGCGCTATGTCGCCGGCCGTCGGCGAAGGCATGCAACTGCGCTTCGATATAGACGGCCGGCTGGCCGGCCAGGGCCGCGTACTGCCCGTCACGGGGCTGTCCCCTGACGCCGTGGCAGAGCGCGCAGGAATCCTGGATCTGCGGCCAGGGCCCTCCGTTGGCCTCGTAGTCGCTGTAGTAGCCATCCAGGGCATCCATGAATCGATAGCCCGCCAGCAACTCCGGACCCACCAGGGTGGCTGCCGCCGCGAGGCCAGCCGTGATCACCGTGGCGCCGATAAGAAAAGGTCGTTTCATTGCGAGGCTCCCAGGCCCTGGACAAGTGATTGGAGCGCTTGGAGGACGGCCAGGCCTCCGGAGCGAAGGGGGCCGAAGATCGAGAAGCGTTGGGCGCTCCAGGGTTCATGGACCAGGTGGGTGGCCAGGGCCGTCAGCGCCGCCGCCGCGATGGCTACCCCCAGTACGGTGGCACGTTTCATCAGGCGCTCCTCCGTGCTTTGGCAAGCGCCTGCAGGGCTTCCAGTGCCGCCCTGTGTCCCGAGCGCACCGCGCCGTCCATTGAGCTGGCCCAGATGTCGGCGGTTTCCGTACCCGACCAGATCAGGCGACCAACCGCGGGTTTCAGGTAATGGCCCCACTTCGTAAGGAAACCGGGGGGGATGGACGCGACGCAGGTCAGGGTCCAGGGGTCGACCTTGCCCCAGTCATAGTCGTGGAACTGCTTGGGATGCAGCGCTTCGTCCCCCAGGGCCTGGGCGAAGATGCCCGAGAGAATGCTCTCCGCTCGCTTGGCGTCATGGGGCAGTTGGGCGGTTCTGACAAAGGTGGCGAGTATGCCGACACGTCCGTCCGGCGGTGAGTTGTCGTAGGAAAGGATCACCGGACCATCGGCCTGGGTGATCTGCCCGTTGAGGCCCTTTTCGCGCCAGAACGGCCGGTCGTAGACATGTACGGTCTTGCGCATCGGCGCATGGGACGGCCAGAGGCGTTGCAACTGTGCGCGCCCCTCGGGCAGCGCGGGTTCGAAGGCGATCTGGTTGCACAGCGCCGGGTGCAACGCGGCGATGACCTGGCGCGCACGGATCAGGCCCCGGTCGGTATGGATTTCGACGACCTCGCGATCCCAGCCGACGATCTTGCGCACGGGGCTGGACAGCCGCACCTTGTCGCCCAGGGCCTCCCGCATCCGGGTGCACAGGACCTGGGAGCCACCGACGAAGCGGGTTTCCTGGGCGCCGCCCTTGAAGCCCTCGAGCTTCTCCATGCTGCTGTCGGCGGAGTTGATCAGCGAGAGATAGTGCAGCAGCGACAGGTTGGAGGGCGGCGTTCCCGTGGTGAGGCCGATGGAGGCGTCGAAGCTCAACCGCCCTTCATTGTCGATGCCCTGCTGGTCCAGCCACTGGCCGACCGACAGCTTGTCGATGGCGGCTGCGTCGGTCGCGGTCCAGGGTTCCCTGCTGGGGACGCGCCGTGCCAGTTCATCGAGCTTCATGACGACCGGGGCGTGGCTGTTCTGGCCGCTGGACAGGTCCTGCTCGTACTTGGCGCCACCCACCAGGTAGACGTTCCTGCCCTGGAAGTAGGTGGGGAAGGTATCGACTTCCAGCTCGCGGGCCAGGTCGAAGATGGCGGTCTGGCCCGGGCCGATCCATTGCCCGCCGGCCTCGGAGATGACACCGTCGCCCAGGTCGTGGTTGTAGGTGCGCCCGCCCACGCGATCCCGGGCCTCCAGTACCACGAAGGACTCGCAGCCAGCGCGCTGCAGATCTCGTGCTGCGGTCAGTCCGGCCAACCCTCCACCGATGATCGCCACGTCAAGGACATCGTCCTGTCGCGCTGAAGCGTCCTGAGCCATGGACCGGCCGGCCAAGGCCACTCCGCCCACTAGCGTCGCGCTTCCAATCGCCTGCAGGAGCAGGCGCCGCTGGCGCGCCGACAGCGACAGCTCATTGTTGTCTGAATCCATCTTCGCCTCGGTCAACTCTGTTGTTTTATTTTGTATAACTGACGTTATGTAAAATAACCCACAACGAGTCATGTGCAAAGAGAAGAATGGCAGGGCCGTCGCAAAAGAGTTGGGTGTCGCGGACGGACAGCCGCCGTGGCGGACACCGGGTCTGCCGCGGCGGAGTTTGGGGGGGGCGGCGTCAGGGCAGGGTGAAGAGCACCTTCACCTTGTCGTTGACGGCGCTTCTGTCGACATAGCCGATGGCGTTCGCTTCTTCGGCGACCAGCGCCACCACTGCGGCGTCATCGGCGACGCTTCGCAGCGGCTGTCCCTTGCCAGTGAACACCAGGCCGGACCAGTAGGACTTGAGCTGTGACTCGTTCTTGCCGGTCACGCTGCCGTAGAACCTCTCCTTGGTCGGGTTCCAGCCTGCCTGGTCGATGCCTTTGAGGCGAGTGTCCTTGCCGAGGAAGATGTTGGCTACATCCGATTGGCTGGGGGCGGCGCTGGTGCCGGCGTTCATCACCACCACCACTTCGGAGTGAGCCTGGGTGGCTGCCAATAGCAGGGCGATGGCCAGCACGGCCTTTGAAAACGGCTGCATGAGGTCACTCCTTAGAACACGAAGTCGAGGCCGACGCTGATGATGTCGCCGTCATAGTTGCGCGGGGGGATGCCGGCCGCACCATTGCTGGCAACGAAGCTGGCGTGATCGAAGGTCTCCTGGGCGCTTTCGACGAAGGTGCCGCGATAGCCGTTGCCCCGGGTGTCCACCCGCTTGTACTCGCCCTTGAGGATGAGGGTCGGCGCCAGGTTGTAGTTCAGGCCATAGGTCCAGGAGCTCTGGCGGCCATTGTCTTCATCCAGTTGTGCGTAGGTGACGTGGAGCAGCACGTCACCTATGCGACGACCGCCCATCAGGTAGAACGCGTCGATGCTCCCTTCCTGGTCCGCCTCGCTGTTGTTGCTGGTCCATTCGTTGGAGGTGATCCAGGTCCCATTGTCGTACTGGTAACCGATAGAGGTGAACTTGGCCTTCTGTCGATCCAGTTGCTTGAAGCCGACGCTGGCCGGCACACCGCTGGGGACGATGACCGAAGTGGTGATGTCGGCGTCGATGTCGGCCTCGGCGTAGCCCACGCGCAAGGCACCGAAGTCGTTGGTTTCCAGAGTGACGTTGGCGGCGAAGACCTTCTTGTAGTCGATATCGTAGAGGTCATCCAGGGTGAACAGGTTGCGGTTGACCGCCTGGCCCCCGGCTACCTGGAACGCCAGGGAACCGATGCCGACCGGCAGACTGTAGAGAAGGTCGCCGCCTTCGTAGTTGCTCAGCTGGACCTGGCTGTAGACCTCGTCGGGCAGTCGGACCCAGGGGTGGGTGAAGCCCACGTCCAGGGTTTCCGAGTACATGTATACCGGCAGGCGCAGCCGGCCCGCGCGCAGGGTCAGGCCATCGGTGGCGGCCCAGGAGAGGTAGGCCCATTCCAGGTTCGCTTTCCAGGTGTCCTGTTCCGCCTTGGCGGTGGCCTGGACGGTCGCGCCCAGCGTGTCGGTCAGTCCGTACTGGAACTGGGCGCCCAGCTTGGAGAGCTGGTCCCCGCGCCAGGAGTCGGTGGTCTGGCCGTTGATACCATAGCCGCGTCCTTCGTCCTCTCCCCCCAGGTAGGTGAGGCCGGCACTGCCGAAACCATTGAATCGATATTCGCCCTGTTCCAGGGCGATGGCCGGGGCGCTCGCGATGAGGCCGGCCAGACCGAGTGTTCTAATGCCTTGCATGCTGTTACTGCTCGTGTGGTTGGGAAATGTCAGATGCGGAACTGGGCGGTGGCACAGCGCAGCTGCTCGCCGGTATCCACCAGTTGTTCGCCCAGGCGCGCGGTGGCGTCGGCCCCCTGGGTCGTGGCTTGGGTGTCCTGCTGCAGGGCTTCGGTGTCCTGCTGGATCGAGCGGGAGAGTCCGATCTGCTCCTGGGTGAACTGGGCGATGCCCGCGTTCAGCTCATCGATCAGGAGAACGGCGCGGGTGATCGCCTCCAGGGTCCGCGTGGCCTGGTCCGAGCTTTCGATGCTGGCCCTGGCCTTCGCGCCATTCAGCGTCATTGCCTGCAGGACGCCATTGGCGCTGCTCTGCAGGCGCTGGATGATGGCCTGGATCTCCGCGGTGGATGCGGCGGTCTTCTGCGCGAGGTTGCGCACCTCGTCGGCCACCACGGCGAAGCCGCGTCCCTGCTCGCCGGCGCGCGCCGCCTCGATGGCGGCATTGAGTGCGAGGAGATTGGTCTGCTCGGCGATGCTGCGGATCACCGTCAGCACGGAACCGACCTGCTGGGTCTCTTCGTCCAGTTTCTGCATCGCCTGCACCGAACCCAGCACGCTGCTGCCGAGGTCGCCGATGCTCGAGGACAGGTTGTCGATGTTCCGTCGCGCCTCGTCCGCCTGGCGGGTGGCGGCGCTGGCCTCTTCGGAGGCTTGCCGCGAGCGCTGCGCCACTTCCTGGATGCTGCCCGCCATGGTGCCGATGTCGCGGCTGATGGAGTCCGTGCGTTCCTGCTGGGAGCGGGCGCTCTCTTCGGCCCCCTGGGTCAGGCGATGCAGCTCCCTGGACATCTGCTCCAGCGGATCGGCCGTTTCGATGATGGCGCGAATGGTGCCCTGCAGCCGGTCCAGCAGGCCGTTGAACAGGTTGATCATCTCGCCGATTTCATCGTCGGACTGGACGTTCACGTGGCGTGTCAGGTCTCCGTCGCCGCTGGCGATGGCCCTGAGCGACGCGATGACACCCCGCACGTTGGTCATGACCTGGCGAATCACCAGCACGGCGCCGAGGCTCACCAGCAGCAACAACATGAGGCTGAGCAGATAGCCGACGCGCGTGGTCGTGGCATTGTCCTTCCGGACTTGGGTGAGGCCGGTCTGGAAGTCCGTGTAGACATCATTGCGGAAGCGGTTTCCCGCCTCCCGGGCCTGGCTGAGGTCGCTGGCCATGCGGTTCAGGTTCGGTCGAACCTCATCGAAGGAGGCATCTACGAGCAACCGTTCGGTTGTCGCAAGCGCGTTCTCGGCATAGCGCTCTATGGCGTTCGTCCAGTCCCGCAGCTCGTCGCTCCGGCCATTTCGCCCATCGGTCAACGACTTCAGCTCCGCCAGTCTGGCCTGCACGTCCACCAGCGTGGTGCGGGCCTCTTCGAGGGTTTCCCGTTCGCCGGCGGCGACGGCTCCATTGAGCAGGTCGGGAACGCGAGCGAACTGGAAGATCACCCGATCCGCGCTCTCCAGCGTCGGATAGCTCAGGGTCTCCAGTTCCAGCAGGCGATTGTCGTTGTCGTTCAGCTGCACGGCGGTGTAACCCACGAACAGCAGCAGGCCCAACAGTGCGACGGTAGGCGGAAGAGAGAGTTTCAGAGTCAGTGGCATGGAGTTGAACATGGGTCTGTCGCTCTTGGTGGAACCTGTGTGTGTCGTGAAAGAACGCGCGGAGTGCCTGGCCGCGGGCGCGGCGGGCCTTGCCGGTTGCCGGTCGCGGAGGCTCCACGGTCGGTACCGGCCCGCTGGCGAGGTGGCAATCTGGGGGCGTGCCGCGCTCTGCGACGCGGCAGGCCAGGGGCGCGTCCGGTGGTCTACATCCGGTCTCGCCCATCCAGCTGTGACCATGCCGTATCGACTGCACGCTTCTGTGAGTCGCTCAGTCGTTCCAGGAAGAACAGGCGTCGGCGTTCCTCCTGGCTCGGAAGGGCGATGTCCGGTAGTAGTCTCCGGTTTCGCTCGCGGGTCAGGTCGAGGCTGGGCGTGAAGTGCGTAGCCCTGGCGTTGCGTGCGGCGTTGCGTGGGTCCAGCAGGTGGTTGATGAAGCGATAGGCCGCGGCCTTGTTGGGGGCATCGCGCGGAATGGCGAGGCTGTCGATGAACATCAATCCGCCTTCCTGGGGAATCATGAATCGGAGTTCGCCATTCTGGTTGGCCAGGGAGGCGATACCGTTCCAGGTGACTGTTGCGCAGATGCGGCCCTGGGCCAACTGTTCCACCAGGTCGGCGAAGCCGGACGAGCCCAGGGGAATACCCAGGTCATGGAGTTCTCGCGTGGCCTTCTCGATACCCCGTGCACTCTGACTACGCAGATTCTTGCCCCGGTAGTTGAGGAAGACCGAGAGCATCTGTTCCGGCTCGTTGTGCAGGACGGCGCCGCAGGATTTCAAGCTGTTGGCGTTGGCGGGGTCGAACAGCAGGCCCCAGCTGTTCGTCACCGGTCCCTGCAATGCCCGGGCAGCGGCCTTTTGATGGACGACCAGTCCGGCGACACCCCACATGTAGGGCACGACGAAGCGTTCCGCGCGGTTCTTCGACGACAGCCTTGCCAGCAGTTCATCGCTCACTTCGGCCCGATTCGGCAGCAGCTGCAGGTCCAGTTCGAGCAGTTGATTCGCCTTGATCATGCGTTCGAGCTGGAAATCGGTGGGGACTATCACGTCGTAACGCTGCCCCGCTGCAAGGTCAGCCTCCAGCTCGGCGGCGGTGGTGAACTGGCTGTAATCGACCCGGATGCCGGTATCCCGCTCGAAGTCGTCGATCACTTCGGGGTCTATGTACTCGGCCCAGTTGTGCACTCTGACGACGTCGCCCGCGGTCACCTGGACCGCGGTGAAAGCCATCCAGAAGCCTGCCAGCAGGCTCGTTCGCAAACGCTTTCCGCGTTTGCCTTGAGACGATGGAGTTACCTTTCTGGACAGCGACAGCGCCATGTTTAGCAGGTCCATCCTAGCCCTCACCACTTGGTTGCGGTTTAATTATTATTTCATGTGTTACGCAAAATACAGGAGTTTCGGGATCGTGCAAGGGAAAAAGCGTCGGATACGCGCAGCCGGCACCAGGCGCGGGGCGTGGCGCGTATTCAGGAGGAGTGAGGGGTTAAGTCAAGGGAAGCTTGGGAGGGAAGGGCGACGGGCCCTGCGGCGGGCCCGGGAGCGAATGGATTACTGCGCGGATGCCTTGCCTCTGGACGGGCGCTTGGTGGGGGCGGGCGGTGAAATCAGGATGATCAATGCATCGAGCAGGGCCTGGCCGCGTTGCGCGCTGAAGCGTTCAGGCTCGATTGGCAACATCATCAGCCAACCGTCGCTGATGGCGCTGACCTGGTCGGCCAGCAGATCGGCCGCGATATCGTCGCGAATCTTGCCCTTGGCCTGGCCTTCTTCCAGCACTGCGGTGAATACCTGGCGGAAGCGTGCGTAACGCTGCTTGATGACGACGGCGAAGGCGGGTTCGTGACGGGCGTGGGTCAGCAGTTGCAACCAGGCCAGCCAATTGTCCGGTTCGTCGGACGTGGTCCAGTCGAGCCATTGCCGGATGAGCGCCCTGATATCAACCTGCTCGCGGTTGGTTTCCAGCAAGGCATCCACCCTGTCGAATAGGTTCTGCGCCACGGCGCTGACCATCTCTTCCTTGTTGGCGAAGTAGTAGGTCACGGCGCCCGTAGTGCAGCCGGCGTGCTGCGCCACCTTGCGCATCGAGGCCCCGGCGTAGCCCTCCTGCGCAATCACCGCGATCGCGGCTGCCAGCAGCTCGGCGCGCTTGGCGTTATGGTCGCCGACAGGCCTGCCCCGACGTGCGACGGGTTCAGACTCGCTGTCACTCGTGCGCTGGGTTTCGGTTCGAGGGCGGGCTTTGGCGTCGGACATGGGGGCTCTGGAAGATCGTCAGGTCAGTTTGAAGTATTGCTGCCCGGCTGCAACGGCGGGTGAGCGCGGCCCAGCATAGGGAAATTATTGGAATAAAGCACTCCAGGAGCGCCGGGGTAGCCGCATGACGCGCGGAACCACCCCGACGATGCTTGCCTTAGTCGTCGGCGCGGAAGATCACCGGCTTGATGTCGGTGAACTTGGCGATATCACCGAGCACTTCCAGCGTCTTCGGCGAGGTAAGGGCGGCATCGATGGCCGGCTGGTCTGCGAAGCGCAGGATCGCCAGCGCGGCCAGGGGCTGCGAGCCTGAGGCCGGGAAAAGCACTTCCGCCGATTGCAGGCCGCACTCGCCCCACGCGGCTTGTGCAAGGGGCAGGTGGGTGGTCACGTAGTAGTTGCGGTCGAAACGGGATTCGGCGGTCAAGGGGTAGCTGACGGTCAGGGTGGCCATGGAAAGTCCTTGTGTGGGTTGTTGTCAGGGATTCAGTGAGAAGTTCAGTCGCTTCCGCAACCGGCAACGGCCACCGCGCGGATCTCCAGGCGCAGCCCGGGCAGGGCCAGCTGCGAGATGCCGACGGCGGTCCAGGATGGGTAGCGATCGGGGAAGTACTGATCCTTGACCTGTGCAAAGGCCTGCATGTCGCCCTGCAATTCGGTGTGGAAGGTCATCAGTTCGACCACGTCGGCCAGTGTCGAGCCGGCCGCTTCGAGCACATTCTTCAGGCCCTGGAAGGCAAGATGCGCCTGCTCTTCGACATCCTTGCCCGGCGTCATGGTGGCGTCGATTCCGACCTGGCCGGATACCCAGATCATGTCGCCCACGCGGGTGGCCTGGGAGAAGTGGAAGTTGTCGTAGAACACCTGGGTCGGTGGCGGATTGATGGACTGTCGCTTCAGGTTCTGGGCATTCATCGGCGGCGCTCCTGTCAAATGAGCTGGCGGAAGGTCGGGTGGCGGAAGGGTTCTCCAGCGTTCAGGGTCGACAACTGCTCGGTGAACAGGATGCCTTGCGTCGGGTAACCCGATTCACTGTGCTCCGGCAGCGGGTTGAAGGTGGCGTCGTCGCCGAAGAATCGGAAGACAAAGGTATGGCGGTCCGGGAAGTCGGTGTCCACCGGCGCGCCACCATGGAGCGAACCGGGATGGAGCACCACCACGTCCCCCGGCTCGGTGGCCCAGGAGAGGATCTCATAGGCGTCGGGGTTCAGACTGCGCTCGGCTTCGACATCGGGCAGTCGGGGCAGTGCGCCGCCGCCATGCAGGGGCTGGGTCGGATCGTTGGGGTCGATGAAGGTGGTGCCGTCGTAGCGCGGGCCGCGATGGGAGCCGCGGACGATCTCCAGGGCGTTCTTCCTGGGGACCGACTCGAAGCTGATCCAGGCGTTGCCCCAATGGTTTCCGGCCCAGGGCAGGTAGGAGGTGTCCTGATGCCAGAGGGTTCGGGAGCCATGCCCGCCGGCTTTTAGGAACACCTCCTCGGCGAAGTACCAGACATTCTCCGAACCCCAGAGATCTGCGAACAACTGGCCGAATGGCAAGGAGGCCACCAGTTCCTCCAACCGTTCCTTGGCCAGCGGATTGGCGTTGTCGACATGAGACTGCTGTTCGGTTCCATTGAACATCCGGGTCGCGTGAGGACCGTGGTTTTCCAAGGCCCAGTCGAAGGCCGTCCGGCAACGGGCCAATTGCTCCTGGTTCAGCAGACCCTTGATCAGAACCGCCCCGTCTTCCTGAAACGCCGTGCGTAGTGCGTCGTTCATGGTGCTGTCTCCTCTGAGGTTTTCTCTCGGATGGAGGGCAGACTAGCAGCGCATAAAAATTAACGCAACGTATGTTATGTTAATGCAGGCGCAGCCGCACCACATTAGGAAAACAGGGTGGCGACCTAGGTTTGTTCATCGTGGATAACCGTTGGTCAGGCTATCTCTCCCGCTCGCGTCTGGTCCGATTGCAACGGCTTACTCTCTGCCGAAGTTACCCGGTCGACAAATCTGGCCAGTTGCTCGGCCGGTTCGCTCTCTCGCCGTACCAAATAGGTGGTCAGCATTGCAGGGCAGCCAGCGAGAGGACGGGCCACGACATCGGGGTTATTGAGCTCGGTGATTCGCGCGAGGCTGGAGAAACCCAGCCCATAGCCAGCCGCCACCAGCGCCATCATGAGATCCAGCGTCGGTACGCGGTCGGCGATGGTCAGCCGCGTATCCACGGTGCCCAACACTTGCTGCAGCTGTTGCCAGAAACCTTCACAGACTTGCGGATCGCAAAGCACCAGGGGATAGCGGACCACCTCGTCGAGTGGCACGTGGCGATAGGTCAATAGGGGATGGCGGGCGGGTACCGCCACCACCAGCGGGTCGAACCAGACCGGCTCGGCCACCAGACCCTCACCAACCTCCGCCGACTGGGCCAAGCCGATATCGAACAGGTCGTCGTTGAGCCCTCTGACCTGCTCGGTAAAGGTGACCTCCGACAGGCAGATCTCCACCTCGGGCTCTTCCTCGCGACACTGGGCGAGGAGGGCGGCCAAGCGTGACTGCGGGATACCATCGGATAACGCAACGCGAACGCGCCCGCGGTATCCCGCCGCGGCGCTCTTGACGCTGGCCTTGGCCTGGTCGACGACTGCCAGCACGCGGCGGGCTTCTTCCAGCAGCACCTTGCCGGCCCAGGTCAGGCGCGTGCGACGCGTCGTGCGCTCAAACAGCTGTACGCCCAGGCGGTACTCCAGTTCCTTAATGATTCTGGAGAGGGGCGACTGCTCGATGTGCAGTCGCGCGGCCGCACGCGCGAAGTGCAGTTCCTCTGCGACGGCGATGAAACAGCGAAGTTGGCGCAGTTCCACGGCTCTTCCTTCCTTGGGTGATTCAGTTGTAGGGCTCGGCCTGCACGTCGCCGGTCCAGTTCCGCGAGCGGCGCAGGTTGACGATTTGCAGCAAGGCGCCCAGGGCGGCCACGCCGCCCGCGCAGGCGGCCAGGGTCCAGGTGGGCATCTGCAACAGCAACACGAAGCCCCCAGCTGCGGCGCCAATGGCACTGCCCAAGTAGAGCGCCGACTCGTTCAACGCGATGGCCAGGTTGCCGTCGCCCTGGGCCTGGCGCGCCAGGATCAGTTCGTTATTCTGCGGCACCTGCAAGGCCCAGCCGACAGCGCCCCACAGGACGATGGGCAGCATCACCAACCAGGGGTTGAGGGCGGCCGCAACCGGCAGCACAAGCAGCGAAGCGGCAAGGATCACCATGATGGCGAGGGTCAGGACCGGTCCTTTGATGCGGTCCACCATCGGACCGACCAGGAAGCTGCCCAGCACGCCGCCGATGCCCCAGACCCACAGGTAGGGCGTGACCGAGCGCACCGCGCCATAGGCCGGATCAGCCATCAGCGGGGCGATGAAGGTGTACATGCCGAGGCTGGCGATGGCTGCCAGCAGGGACACTAGCAGGATGACCAGTACATGACCGTCGCGGAGAATTGCCAGCTTCTGGCCCAGGGTACTGGCGGTGGCAGCTGGCAGTGCGGGGAGCTTCAGCAGCAGGCCGAAGAAAGCCACCAGGCCGAGCAGGGCGACCAGCCACAGGGCGGCCTGCCAGCCCATCTGCTCGGCAATCAGCAGGCTGAGCGGCACGCCCAGCACCACGCCGCTGGCCATGCCGCCCATGATGATGGCGATGGCCTTGCCGCGGCGTTCCGGCGTGGACACCGCGGCGGAAGCTCCAATGCCCATGGCCAGGTAGACGCCGGCGCCGATGCCGGCAATGGCACGCCAGACCATCAACGTAGTGAAGTTCTCGGCGAGTGCGCTGGCGGCGTTGGCGATGACGAACAGGCCCAGGGCCAGCAGCAGGCCGGTGCGTTGGCGATGTGCCGGGGTCAGGGCCACGAAGAGCGGCGAGCCCAGGCCGTAGGCCAGGGTGAAGGCGGTCACCAACTGGGCGGCCACTGCTACGGATACCGCGAATGAGGCCTCGATCATCGGGATCAGCCCGGCGGTGACATAAGAGGCCATGCCGAGGGCAAAGGCCCCCAACGCTATGAGGTAGATGGGGGATTGGTTGGGTGTGTGCATGCTAAGGCTCGCTTGCGCTCCAGCGGAGTGCGTTGAGGGAACGACAAATGGATGCGGCCCCGAGCCGGGGCCGCATCCGGTTGGGGACTAGAGTTCGAGGCTGACGTCGTACTCGTTCAGCCAGGTGTTGAGGCCGACCGCCAACTCCATGCCCATGCGTTCGTACATGGGCGAGACACTGCCAAGCGGTTTGGCCAGGGTTTGCTGGATACGGCCGCTGTCGAGCAGTGGCGTCACCGGCGCGTTGCGATCCGCCCGGATGGCGGCCAGGGCGTCACGCAGCGCCTGCTCGTAGGCCGGATCCTGGGTCGAGGGGTAGGGGCTCTTGACTCGTTCGCTGATCGACGCCGGCAGCAAGTCGCGGGTTGCCGCGCGCAGGATGCTTTTCTCCCGCCCGTCGAAGGCCTTCATCGCCCAGGGGATGTTGAAGGCGTAATCCACCAAGCGGTGGTCGCAGAACGGCACCCGAACCTCGAGGCCGACGGCCATGCTCATGCGGTCCTTGCGATCCAGCAGGGTCTGCACGAAGCGTGTCAGGTTGACGTAGCTCATCTGGCGCATGCGCTGGTCAACCGCGCTTTCGCCTGGCAGTACAGGTGCCTCGGCGATGGCCTGGCTGTAGCTGTCGCGCAGGAAACTCTGCATGTCCAACTGGGCCAACAGGCCTGGGTCGAACAGGGTCTTGCCGTCGAAGTACTTGCCGGTGACCGAAGTCAGCCAGGGGAAGGTGTCGGCCTGGATTGCCTCTAGATCGTGGAACCAGCGGTAGCCGCCAAACACCTCATCTGCGCTCTCCCCGGAGAGCGCCACGGTCGAGTGTTTGCGCACCTCCTGAAATAGGCGGTAGAGCGACGGCCACATGTCGCCCCAGAAGGCTGGCGGCAGGTCGAGGGCGCGAACGATTTGCGCACGCAGTACCGGATCGGCCAGCTCGCGGCTATCGAGGATGATTTCCTGATGGCTGGAGCAGATCTTCTCCACCAGGTCGCGGACGAAGGGTGCATCCGGCGTGCCGCGCACGGCATCACCGGTGAAACCACTGCCGTGGTCGACGAAGTCGACGGAGAAGGAGCAGATGTTCTCCTTGCCGGCTGCCAGCAGCTTCTTCGACGCTAGGGCGGTGATGATTGAGGAGTCGAGGCCACCGGATAGCAGGCTGCACAGCGGCACGTCGGCGACGATCTGGCGGTCGACGATGTCCTCCAGCAGATCACGGGTATGGCGGATGGTCTCGTCCAGCGAGTGGGTGTGCTCACGGGCCTCCAGCTTCCAGTAGTGGCGTCGGCCCAGACCCTGGCGGTTGATGCGCACGATCTCGCCCGGCATCACCTCGCGCATGCCGTCGAACACGGCGTGGCCTGGTGTCTTGACCATTTCCAGGATCTCGCGCAGGCCATCGGCGCGTACCTTGCGTGGTACCAGGGGATTGGCCAGCAGCGCCTTGGGCTCCGAGCCAAAAATCACACCGTCGGCGGTGGGGAAGTAGTAGAGCGGCTTGACACCCATGCGGTCGCGGATCAGCAGCAATTCCTGCGAGCGCAGGTCCCAGAGGGCGAAGGCATACATGCCATTGAGTCGCTCGACGAAGGCCTCGCCCCATTCCACATAGGCGCGCAGCACCACCTCAGTGTCGCTGCGGGTCTCGAACTGGTGCCCGTGCCGTTGCAACTCGGTACGCAGCTCGCGGAAGTTGTAAACCTCGCCGCTGTAGGTAATGGCGGCGACCTCACGCAGGCCACCATGCATGGCCGTCATCGGTTGGCGACCGCCTTCCAGGTCGATGATCGACAGTCGGCGATGGCCCAGGCCGACCGGTCCGTCGATCCACAGCCCACCAGCATCCGGCCCACGCAGGGCCATGGTGTCGGTCATGCGTTGCAGGGTGTCGCGTTGTGCTTCCATGTTCTGGCTGTAGGACAGCCATCCAGCGATTCCACACATAGTCTCTCTCCTTGTGAATGGGGTTATCCGAGGCTTTCCAGATCGCTGTCCTCGGCCAGCAGCACGCGCGTCTCGCCATGGACGTAGCGCGCCGGTGGTGGGGTTTGGGCGTGGGTGTCCAGCTCGTTGAGCAGGTGCTGCAGGGACATGGCCGTATCGAGGCCAGCGAAGGCCTGGCGCGGCCGTTCCTTGAGCGCTACAGCACGTATCACCTGCAGGCACAGCCGCGAAAGCTTGTGCAGGGTTTCCAGCCCAGGTATGTCGGGGTTGGTAGCGAAGTCGTGCAGCAGTTCGTCGGCGCCGTTGGCTCCGCGCGTCCAGATGCGCAACTGGTCGTGATCCCAACGCGGCGTATCGAACACCAGGCGTGCATGGATCAGCCGGGCGTCGCGGTCGACGAAGCTGAAATCCACCGTGCGCTGGCGGACGATGTTGACGAAGCTGCTGTAGCCAGTGACCGGTGCATCACCCAGGCCGGCGGTGAGCTGTACGGTGTCGAGGACCTGTTCGCCGGAAATTGAGAAGTCCGAGCGCACGCCGAGTACGCCATGCAGCCTGAGCCTACCCGGACGAGGGCAGATCCAGCCGATCAGGTCCAAGGCATGGATCACTTCGCTGGTCACGCCACAGGTGGGGCGGTAGTCGTTGATGCGGTCCTTGCCCCAGTGGAAGTTGGCGCGCACCAGTTGCCAGTCGTGCCGCTCGACCCATTCGCGCAGTTGTTGGGTGGCCTCCGAGTAACGCTCCACCAGGTCCAGAGCGAAGCCGCTGACGTGCTCCAGCGCGGCGGTGAGCTCGGCCAGATCATCCTGCCGAGTGACCAGGGGCTTCTCGCAGATCACGAAACCCCGGTAGCCGGCCAACTGCTTGAGCACCGGCGCATGGCTGTGATCGTTGACGCTGACCACGACTATGTCCGGCGCGAACTCCTCGAGCGCTCGGCAGACGCTGTCGAAGTAGGGCAGTTCGGAAGGCTTCTCCCGGCGTCCGACATAAGCCAGCGTTTGCGGCATACCGGTGCTGGTGGCGATGTGCTCGAACGCGCGACGGTAGCGATTGCCGGCATAGCCCAGGCCGATGATCAGGATCTTCATACCGAGGCCTCCTGACGGAACATCAAGCGCTCGTCGCTGACCGCGAAACCCAGGCCTTGGTACAGCGTCCCAGCGGCGTCTGTGCTTTGCAGGACCACGGACCTGACGCCGCGGTTGGCGAACCAGCGCAGCAGATGCTGCATCAACTGCCGGGCAATACCCCGATGGCGCCACTGCGGCTCCACCACCACCGACTGCACCCAGCCAGACAAGCCGTTGAGGCAGCCGGGGGCCGGGGCACGCTGGTCGATGATGGCGGTCGCGCAGCCCAGCACCTGGCCGGACTCCTTGTGCTCGGCGGCGACGATCTGCACGCAGTCGCTCTCGCCCAGGCGGCTGCCCAGCCAACTGCGGTAGGCCGCCCGCCACTGCGCGGCATCCTCCGGGGTTTTGCTGGAGTAGCTGGCCGAGGTACCGTCCAGCAGGTGGGCGCGCAGTTCGACCAGACTGGCCAGGTCAGCCAGCGTTGCCGGGCGCACGATGAGGAAGGACTGATCCATCTCAGGCCACCTCCGTGCTGAATGCCTGGGAGGCCAGTGGAATCGAGAAATGCTCGAAGGTCTCGCGCAGCGACACCGCCAGATGCTCGATCTGCGCATCGCTGTGGTTCGGTGTGGCATTGACCCGGAAGCGCTCGGTACCTACCGGCACCGACGGGTAGTTGATCGGTTGCAGGTACACACCGTGAGTGTGCAGCAGGCGTTCGGCCGCAGCCTTGCAGCGGCGTGCCTCGCTCACCAGTACCGGCAGCACATGGGTCTGGGAGCAGGGCATTACTGGGACATCATGGTGTTTGAGGCGCTCGCGCAGTTTGGCCGTCTGGGCGTGCAAACGATCACGCTCAGCATTGTTGGCCTTGAGGTGCTCGACGCTGGCCAGGCAGCCAGCGGTGATCGCCGGCGGTAGGGACGTGGTGAAGATAAAACCGGTGGCAAAGGAGCGAACCGCGTCGACGATCACCTGGGTCGAGGCGATGTAACCACCGATCACGCCAATGGCCTTGGCCATGGTGCCCTGGATGATGTCCACCTGGTCGGTCAGCCCGAGTTCGGCGGCAATGCCTGCGCCGCGTGGGCCATACATGCCCACGGCATGCACTTCGTCGAGGTAGGTGAGGGCGTTGTAGCGCTTGGCAACCTCGACGATCTTGGCGATCGGGGCGATGTCGCCGTCCATCGAGTAGACCGACTCGAACACGACGATCTTCGGCTGCCCCAGCGGGTAGCCAGCGAGGATCTGCTCCAGATGCTCGACATCGTTGTGACGAAAGATCTGCCGCGCGTTCGGCGTCGAACGGATGCCGTTGACGATGGAGGCATGGTTCAGTTCATCGCTGATCACGACGCAGTCGGGGAGGCGCCGCAGCAGGCACTGGATGGTCGCATCGTTGGAGCCGAAGCCAGTGGGGAACACCAGCGCGGCTTCCTTGCCGTGCCAGTCGGCCAAGCTAGCCTCCAGGCGGGCATACACTTCGTGCGAGCCGCCGATGTTGCGTGAGCCGCCGGAGCCGGCGCCGTAAGTCTCCAGTGCCTCGTGCATCCGCTCCCGGACTACCGGATGCTGGGACATCCCGAGGTAGTCGTTGCTGCACCAGACGACCACAGGTTCCTGGTCGCGGCCTTCCAGTTTGGCCAGTGGGTACTGACCGCAGATGCGGCTGAGGGTGGTGAAGGTGCGGTACTGGTTGGAGGACTTCAATGTCTCCAGTTGTTCACGAAGAAGTGCTTGGTACATCCCTTTATCTCCTTAGCAAGTTGATGACACGTCTCTGTGTGCTTCCTCATCAAGCAAGTGCCCTGGCGCGCGCGTTTGCGTCCAGGGCGGGGTATTCTTCTTTGGTTTTATGGGGGTTACAATTTGACTGTTTATGCTGTTACTGGAGGTAATCGGATGAGCGCTCCCCGTACACTCGAACGTACCCGGGTAGAGTTGGCCGAATTCCTGCGTAGTCGCCGCGAGCGCATCTCGCCGGAGGAGGTGGGGCTACCCACCGGTAGCCGAAGACGCACGCCCGGTTTGCGCCGCGAGGAGGTGGCTGCTTTGGCTGGAGTGGGTTTGTCTTGGTACACCTGGCTCGAGCAAGGGCGGGACATCAGCGTGTCCTCCAGCTTCCTCGACAACCTCTCCCGGGCCCTCAAGCTGGATGCCACCGAGCGTCGTCATCTGTTCCTGCTGGCTCACCAGCGTTTGCCGGCGGAACCTGGACGGACCTGGTGCGTGGTACCGCCACTGATCCATCGGCTGATGGCGGATATCCCGACGCGCCCGGCCTATGTGCTCAACCTGCGCTGGGACGTGCTGGCCTGGAACGCCGCGGCGGACCGGGTCTTCGGTTTCTCCACGCTGCCGGCTGACCGTCGCAATCTGCTGTGGATGCTGTTCACCAGCCCGGCCATGCAAGCGCTGTTCAATCCCTGGGAAGAGCAGGCGCTGCAGATCCTTTCCAGTTTCCGTCGCGACTTCGTGCGGGCCACTCAGGACCCGGAAATCGCTGCATTGGTGAAGGACCTGGCAAAGGCCTCGCCTGACTTCAGGGACTGGTGGCAACAGCAGGACATCCATGGCCCGTGCCAGGGCATTCGCAACCTGTGCATCGAGCCGATTGGCCAGATGGTGTTCGAGCACACCACGCTGACCATTGATGAAGATCGGCACCTGCGCCTGGTCTACTACGCGGCCAAAGAGGGCAGGCCGGAGAGCCGAGCCTTCGAGCAGTGGCTGCAGCAGGAGCCGGCTCGGGTGTAGGTGGGGAAGGCATTCAGCCAATCGTCCGCCCGCGCTGTCGCCCCAACTGCCAGGACACGCTGGTGCCCCGCACCACGGCATAGAGGCTCTGCCCGCGCTTCGGCTCGATCACCGGCTTCCAGGGCACTAGGCTGAAGCCCACACCATCATCGAGCAGGGCGAAGCGCCCGCTGGCCAGTTGCACGCTGCGCCGGTAGACCCCACTGACCCGTTCGCCATCAACGGGTGGCCGGTAGTGCAGGCCGGTCTGCGCTGCGATCTCGCGCGCCGTCGCCGATAGCTCTCGTTCACGCAAAGTAGACAGCAGGTTTCGCGCGAGTACGACACGCTGCCCCTGGCGTTCGGCCAGACCCTGTTCCATCAGGAAGTCCGCACGCTGCTTGAGCGCCTCGCGCACCTCCCTGCCGAAGCCGTTAGTCGCGAGCCCGTCTTTACCCCCGATCAGCTGCTGATCCAGCCAGGTCGCCCCGATAGCACGGACCTGTCGCTCCACTGACAACGGTGTACGCAGTTCGACAGCGACATCGCCCAGGCGGCGGGCGTCATGCTGTCGGCCTCGCTCGTGCAGGTCGGCGGGCACGCGCCAGATACCCTCATCCAACCGCTCCACGATACCGGCCCGGCGCAGGGCTTCCAGACGACGCACATGGCGTTCGACCAGCGCCTCGGGATCGTGTCCTTCGGCGGCCTGCGACCTGGCCAGTGCGAGGTGATGGTCGGCGCGGTAAATCCCACCTGCGGCCAGCGAAGCAATCGAGCGGTCCACCGCGCGCGGTTCGCTCATGGTGCGCGTCTCCACAACAGCGCCGATGGGGTAGTCGGCGAGTTCCGTGCGGGCCGGCAGAGAGAGGTAGTGGGCCTTGCCGTCGAGGCCATCCACCACCAGGTAGCCGCGGTCGTGCAGTTCATCCGCCAGTCCCTTGGCCACCACCTGGCCGACCACGGTACGGCTTCCGCCACTTGGCTCGAAGACTGCTAACTCCCGCTGTGTGTTGCCCATCGCGCGTTGCAGCGTGCGAACGATATCGCCGCGTTCGCCCATGGCGCGCAGGGTCGCCTCGGTATCGTCGTGCACGATCCAGCCGCCGGGCCGATCTTCTCGCGCCAAGCCAAGTTGCTGCAGGTGCTGCAGACGGCCGATTAAGTGTTGTCTACGGGGATGGTCGGCGAGGGTCTTCAGGTGCAGCACGCCAGCCTGGCGTTCGCGTAGGAGGGCGCGATCCAAACTGGTCCAGCGCTCTTGTTGTACCTCCCGTTGCAGGGTGCGTTGGATCTCCAATTCGGTGCGCGGGCCAAGCCACTCCGTGGCGAGCTCCGCAGCGCGGTTGCGCATGCCTTCCGCAATGTAGTCGCGAGCAATGACCAGGTCTTTGCCGGTGTCGTCCTTGCCGCGCAGGACGATGTGGGTGTGGGGGTTGTCGGTGTTCCAGTGATCGACTGCCACCCAGTCGAGGCCGGTGCCCAGGTCAGCCTCCATCCGACTCATTAGGTGACGGGTGTAGGTTCGCAGGTCATCGAGCTGCTCGGCATCCTCGGGCGAGACAATGAAACGGAACTGGTGTCGGTCTTCACTGCCTCGCGCCTCGAAGGCTTCCACGTCTGCCTGGTCGGTCAGCGGGCCGTATGCTTTACCGGGATTGCCTTCGCGACTCACGCCGTCGCGCTCGATGTAGCGCAGGTGGCTGAGGGTCGAACGCTTGCCGGCTTGGCGCAGGTTCACCAGGCGGGTCTTGATGGTGACGCGGCGGGCGTTGGGCGACTGCTGCCGCGTGCTGAAGCGTGCGGCGACATGGCCACGACCGAGGCGGGCACCGGGTTGCTGACCAGCCTTCCCCGCCTTGCCGCTGCCAGCCTTGTTGGCCTGGCGCAGCACCTGATTGATGAAGGTCTGACCGCGTTGCTTCGGTTTCCCAGGTTGGGGGCGAAAGCGTTGCTCGTTGTCCTGATTGCGTTCCTTGCTCATCCTGAGGGATCTCCAAACCGATCGTGGTCAGGCGTGGTAGGCACCGCGCTTGAACCAGCGTTTTCGCGTCAAAGACGCCAGGCCTGCACTTGATCGCACCAGCTCTGTGCCACATACAACCCACGTGCAGACTGCCTTCGAGCGCCACGAAGTGCTGCGCCCTTTTATCTTGCCCTCCGCTTTTTCCCTGTCTTGGTGCTCCTCGGGGGAATACAGAAAGAAGCGGACCAGGCATCTCGGCAGACCCGGACCGGTGGGGGAGGGCAGGGCTGCCGACACGGTGGCGGTGAGCGACTGCGCACGCCGATAACACGCAGATGGCCGAAAGGGCAACATGAAAACGGTCGGCTCATCGACGTGACTCCAACCACAACGGCTGCGCGCGACCGATCACCGCGCCGGCCGAGACTGGGCCGAAGTAGCGGCTGTCGAAAGACTCCGGGTTGGTGGTGCTGAGCAGGAAGAGTTCATCGCCAGCCAGGCGCCGGCAGGCCTGCCAGGTTGGCAGCGCTCGACCCTCTCTATCCCGGTGAAGGCGCTTGGTGACAATCTGGCCGTCGACCAGCACTTGGTCACCCCGTACGCATACGTTCTGCGGCGGGACGGCCACCACTGTCTTCAGCAGCGGCACATTCGTCGGTAGATAACCACGCTGCGCCGCGAATGCCATTGCCGCTGGCGGTAGGTGTACCAGCACCAGAGCTCCGGCTCCCAACGTCTCCGTCGGAGTGATCAAGTACCAACCGATGGGTACGCTGTCTGAGGCGTTGTAGGCGAGCCGTGGTGGCGACGTCGAGAGCGTCGTCCAACTCAGCGCGATCAGGCTGCAGGTGGCTAGCGCCAGTGGCCACCGCGCACAGCGAGCTCCCAGCGTCATGGCTTGAGCTCCGGGAACTGCCGCTCCAGTAGGTCGCGCAGCATCTCCGCCACTGTCACGCCTTGGCTGAAGGCAGTCAGTTTGATACGCGTGCGCAGTGCCGGCGTGATATCCAGTGTCAGCCGTGCCGAGTAGCGCTCGACCTTACCGTTGTCGATCGAGGTGCCCTGGCGTATCCAGGTCTCAGCCTGCGGGTTGGCCATGGGACGCGCTCCGATGCCGATGCGCTTGCCGCTCATGGTGACCACCGCAACAACTCGTCCACCAGGCTGCTGACCTCGCGTGCAGCGGCGCTGTCTGGTGCCAGCTCACGTGCTAGTCGGCCAGCTGCGACGCTCTCGGCGAAGACGATGCGCTGGCGCACCTCAGCCTGCAGGGCGGGTAACGGCTGGTCGGCCAGGGCGCCGCGGGCTTCCCGGCCGATCACCGTGGTGCTGATGCGCCGGTTGATGGCGAATGCCGCGCGCAGGGTTGGCCGAAACACCTGCGCCTCTCGAATCAGGCTGACCATCTCCGCGCTGGCCCACAGGTCATAAGGACTGGGCTGCACTGGGATCAACACACGCTCGGCGGCCAGCAGCGCCGAGCGGGCGAGGGCGGCGATACGTGGAGGACCGTCGATGATTACGTGGTCGGCACGCCGGGCCAGCTCCGGCGCTTCCTGGTGCAGGGTCTCGCGTGCCAGGCCGACAGCGCTGAATAGTCTGGGCAAGCCCTGCTGACTGCGTCGCTGTGTCCAGTCGAGTGCCGATCCTTGCGGGTCGGCATCGAGCAGGATCACGTTCCGCCCGCGCGGCGCCAGTTCGCCGGCGATGTGGGTGGCCAGGGTGGTCTTGCCGACCCCGCCTTTCTGATTGAGCAGGGCGACGATCATGGTCGAATCTCCCCAACCAAACAGCCCAGATCAACACCTGTCCACAAACGGGCGCTGGCCCAATGACAAGTTAGAGCTTTCAAGTTAGTAAAGTTAAGGGGGGCTGGAGCGCCCGCCAGACGCGGCCTGCAGGGGCGTCCATGCGCCTGATAGCACGAGGGTCGTACTCCCGATAGCACGTGCCAGGTTGCGCCTGATAGCACGAGTGAATTCACAGCTTGCCCGCAGGTTATCCCCGTGCCGTCTACGGCACGGGCCGAAAGGCCAGCAACTCGGTCGAGGGTGGCAGGTGCACGATGCCCAACTTGTACCCCGGTAGCGATTGTCGAGCGACCAGCGCGCGCAGGTCGAAGGCGAAGTCCGAGTAGCGCGCCAGGCTCCCCGACTTGCGGTGCAGGTGGCGAAAGTCGAACTGCCAGCCGTCCTCCTGCCGCCCACCATGCTTGCGTACTAGGCGGTACAGCCAGCGTTCGATGCCGCCGGTGAGACGGAAATAGGCCGGGTCGATGGTCAGCACCAGAGCCTGGTCGAGCACCCCGCTGTAGAACCAGTCCGGCAGGATCAGCTCGATGCCCAGCGGGCGGCCATCCGCCGCGGCCAGTTCCTTCCACTCGTTGATCCAGGAGAAACGATGCAGGCGCCGGCCGGTGACCTCGCGGATCGAGGTGGCAACGCTGGTCGACTGCAGTCGATCCAGGGCGGCCTTCAGCCGCAGGTAGTCGCGCAGTGACGTACCACGGCCGATAAAGCGCAAAATCTCGTAGGGCGTTGCCCGCATCAGGCGCGAAGTAGGAATACCCGCATCGCGCGCCTCGACGATCTGGCTGGCCGCCCAGATCAGGATGTCGGCATCCCAAATCGTGGCAATGCCATGCTCCAGGGTGCCCTCCACACGCACCGTCACACTGCCGGAGCGAAAGTCGATGGGTACAGTGCGCCGTGACTTGGCGAGCGAGAAGAACGGATGCGCCATCAGGTCCTGAGCATCGCGCGGCGCCATGTCGCCCGGCAGCGCCCGGAACAGATCCAACTGCTCGCTCTCTTTCGGTGGGATATCTCGGCGGCGATCCATGCACGAAGACTTCACTGGTCATGTCGGCTGGCTCCCTGATGGCGGCCGACGTACTCGGGGTCGAAGGTGGTCTCGAAACTGCGCGCATCGGCCCAGGTTTGGAGGTCGGCCAGCGCGTACATCACTCGGCGGCCGAACTTGTGGAAGCGCGGTCCGCCACCGATCACCCGCTGCTTCTCCAGCGTGCGTGGCGAAAGGCGCAGGAAGGCCGCCGCTTCGTCGTTGGTGAGGTAGCGAGGGGTAGGGGAGGCCTGGGGCATCTGAGCTGCGTTATCGCGCGCAGTCGGGCTCATGGCGTGTGCCGAAGGGCCTGCCTTTCGATGCAATGGGGAGTCGAGGTCGATGAGGCGAGGGTGACGGGAGATATCGGGTGAATGCGGCATGATGTGTCCTCCGTTGACGTGGGAGGAGCACCGTGCGCTAGCCATCGTGCTTGATCATGCCGGGTTGCGTCTGGGAAGCGTTGATGGGGAGCAGGACTTGGATTGTTGCCCAAAGGGTCAGGGCGCTGACCGAGCACGCCCATGTACGAGAGTGAGCACGCCCCAGGAGATCACTCTGCAACTGCCCATGCACGCAGCACTACTGGAATACGGATTTGCGGCTTGGCGCAGAACCTGAAAAACACATCGGCGCTTTTCCGTACTTCCGTAAAAACGAAATCCGCTTCCCCACAAATCCGCAGTTCTGTAGAAGCGGATTAGCTCATTTGTGCAGATACGTAAGTCCGTAACGGTCCGAATCTGTGGCCGCGATTCGGCTTGCCTCCAGGGTTGGACGCGCGGCTGTCCGAATGGACAGGGGCGCAAAAAGCAAGGGCACCGGGTCAATCCCGGTGCCCGCAACTCTCACGGTTCTCAATGGGAACGCAGTAGCACAATGCGTAAACAATGCCTCTGCTCTACGACGGTGCCGAGCCTTGGGCGAAATCCGGGTCCTCATGCCCGGCCGTGGACCCAGCATGCTCTGTTTTGCCGGGGTTTCCCCGCTACAACGCCTGCCTAGACGTAGTGCTTGAATGCATTGCTGTCGCGGATAAGAAGTTGCATCAGTTTGGGATGGATGAAGAGCTTTTCCTTGCCGACTTGCACCTCTTGCAGCACGCCAATGGCGACAAGCTCCTTGAGGTATCTGGAGGCGGCCTGACGCTGCGCAATCTGTTTGTCGACCACGTTGCTGATGCGGCAGTAGGGCTGTTCGAAAATTACGTCTACCAGTTCTCGCGAATAGGTTTTTGGTAGCTGGTCCCGGACAAACTGGGTGGTGTGTTCGGACAGGGCGCGGATGGCGGCAATCTTAGCGCTGGTCCAGCGGGCGGTTTCCTCCACGGCGCTGAGCATGTAAAGCAACCAGGGTTCCCAGGCTTGTTCGCGGGTGACATCGAGCAGCAGACGGTAGTAGTCGGCTCGGTGTGCGATGATGTAGCGGCTGAGGTAGAGAATCGGCAAATTCAGCAGGCCTTCCTGGATCAGGTACAGGGTGTTGAGAACACGCCCGGTTCTGCCATTGCCGTCGGTGAACGGGTGAATGGCCTCGAACTGGTAGTGCCCAACGGCCATGCGCACCAACGGATCCAGATCAGTCTCGTTGTGCAGGAAGCGCTCCCAGTTGGCGAGTAGATCGCGTAAGTGGTTTTCGCCCTCCGGCGGGGTGTAAATGATCTCTCCGGTACGGTCGTTGGCTAGCTGAGTGCCGGGTACTCGACGTATATCCATATTCACGCCTTTGAGCGTGCGGCAGATCTCGACTGCCGTGCCGGTGGAGAGTGGGCGTTCGGCCAAGGACTGGTAACCATGGTGCAGGGCCTTGCGGTAGCGCAGGGCTTCCTTGGTCGCGGGGTCGGCATGGTTATCACCATCTTGAGCATGCTGAAAGAGCAAGTCTGTGGTGGTGACGATGCTTTCGATTTCCGAGCTGTCCTTGGCTTCCAGCAACGGAATGGTGTTAATCAGCATCGTCTGATTGGGGATCAGCTCGGCAGCTTGTTTTAGTTCGGCCAAGGCTGTGCGCGCTTCAATACAGCGCTTGAGCACTGCACGGGTTTCCAGCTCAGCTGTCGGTGGCAGGGGCGGAAGCTCGTTATAAGGCTTGTCTGCCTGCCAGGGTAGAGGGGATGCAGTCATGGTGCGATCCTGATCCTTGGGGAATCTATCCAACGTCGCGGGCTCTCTGTAGAGGGCCCTTTCGTGGCGTCAGTGTAAACTTGTGCGCATAACGTGTCGCCGTTTTTTGAATTTGGCGACACGTTTTGCTCTCGTGTCGCTGGTGACGACATGTGGGCACAACGTGTTCTTGAAATGGCTTTCTTGCGACGTATCGTCTCAAGACTCGGTCGGTAGTGAAGAGCGCCGTGGGATGCCTGATTTGCGGCTGAGATTTGGCTTGCCTGCCTCTGGCTGATCGCAGGGTGCGTGCAGCACCCGATCAGCCTCCAGGGTGGGGCGCGCGGGTGGCCGACAGGACAGGGGCGCAAAAAAGCAAAGGCACCGGGTCAATCCCGGTGCCCGCGGTTCACACTACCTGCTCCAGAACACATGCACCTGCTGGAAACCGGTCTCGAGGGTGAACAGGTCGCCGCCGATCTCCATGTCGCAGGCCATGGCCCGGTAGTCAATGTAATGGACCAGATGCTGGGGAATGCTGGTGGTCTCCTCGGTCAGCTCCTGGGCATAGTCGGCCAGCGAGGCATAGCAACCGCAGTAGTCCTCCTCGGCGGCCTTGCGCGCATGCTCCAGATCGTTGAAATGGGAGAGCAGGGCGCCGCCAAAGTCGGGGTACTCCTCGATGAAGCAGGCGATCTCGTGGGCGCTTTGCAGCCCTTCGAATTCGCCGAGGTGGTAGCCGTCGAAACCCTCGAAGTCGTGGATGGCGTACTCCTCCGCACCCCCGACGGGCGAGGTTGCCAGCATCGCGTCGACCTGCGCCTGGATGTCGTCCATGTCCAGGGTCGCATCGATCCAGACGCCATGCAGATGACCGGCGTTGTAGGCGGCCAGGTCGGCAACGTAGATCCTGATTTCTTTGCTCATGGCTTTCGCTCCTTCGTCTTCAGGGTTCTGCGCTTGCGTTGCGCATGAACCCCTGCCGACTAGGGCGACTAAGGCCGTCGTGAAAAAATCAGGAAAAATCGCGGAGGCTCCACCCAGCGCAGCGGCCGGGTGGAAACCGTCTATTTTTTCTTGATTTTGAGGGGGCAAGAACCCCTGCTCTGGGAGTGGGAAAGGGTCACCACTGGTGGTGACAGCCCAATGCTTCACACACACATGTGGCACCAAAGGCAAGCGAAGCGCGCAGGCCCAAGGGGCCGGAGAGGACATGCGTGTCTATCAAGAAATCCTATGGCGGGCTCTACAGAATCGAGCCGGCTGAGCCGGCTCGAGTTTCGTGCCTACCGCGTCAAAGCCAGATCCCGGGTCCGCTGCTCATTGCGCTGCAACGAACACAGCCGCTGGTGAATACGGCTCAGGAAACCGACCTCGAAAGCACGCCGTTCCATTGCACAGGGGAGAAGATCACGCTCGGCGATCATGATCGCCCACAGCCAGCCGCTGCGAGCATTGTCGAGCCAGGTCTGAGCCAGTCCGACGCCTTGGTTGAAAGCCTGCCGGCAGTCCGCGGCCCAGATGATTTCCATGCCGGGATGGCCATCGTGTGGCGGGAGACAAGTCATGACGCCCTCGCTCATCGGGCACCTCCTCGCGCTTCAGACAGCGCGCGACGGAACAGCACGACCATCTCGTCGAGTAGATCCTGGGCCGAGTAAGCCGCCACCCGCAGGCGCAGGTTTTCCGGCTGGAGTCCATCCGGCCCGGCCATTTGATCCAGCAAGTTGCCGAGCATGGTGGCGCGCAGTTCGGCCGCAGCCTCGATGGGGAGGGGAGAGCGCTCGGATTCATGCAGCGGACTAGGCCGCCGTGGGAAGGGAACAACGCAGGTTTCGAACTCAGCCATGGCACACCTCCGGAATAGAGGTGAACAAGACCAGACTCCCAGGGCGGAGCTCTCGGGTAAAAAGGAGGTAGCGCATTTTCCTTATGCTCCATCGTGACATTAAGGAGCCGCACGCCACTCGCTACCACACGAATGGAGGCGGACCGTGCAAGGGTGGTAGACCGGCTCACGAAGGAACGCCGGACAGGCCGAAGCCCGCCTCACACGGCCGCCATAGGTGCACGAGAATGCAGCAAGTTCTCGATTGAGCCTGCTCTCGTATATGACGCAACCGCGCCTTCGTGTAATCGGGCTACCACTGACCTTGCTGGCCTTGGGCGGTTGTTCTGGCGAGGGCGAGGGGAATCGCCCCCGAGTTTCACGGTGGGAGGCTTTGATCCGGTTGACCGAATTCCCAGACTGTACGGTAGCGACAAGCTGGTCGGTGGCTGATGGTACGGGACAACGGCAGATGCATCATCAATGCGTTGGGGTACGATCCGGGTTTGCCGGTAGGCTCTTGCAGCTACCTCTGTGCAGCGGCGATGCGCTCCGGCCGTTGTTGGCCGGAGAGTTGCTCCCTTGGCTTGCCTGCGTTGCTGTCTGGCAGTCTGCAGGCGCCGCATTTTCATCGAGCCCGGTCGGCGATGGTCGGTCTTGAAGATCAACGAAAGCTAGGTGGTAAAAAGTGGTACAGGTGGTTTTGTTTTGCCTGGCCTAGACTCTGAACTCTTGGCCTGAACGTTTCAGTCGATCCAATCCATCATCGTTTCGTCCGCCAGAGAGCCGCTTGTTCGCCCAAGCCTTGGTTGCAGTGGCGTAGAAAAGAAACGCTAGCCTTCAGGGCGCGATTTGTTCAGAAAGCGCTACCGCGCGAGCCTTTTGGCGAAACAGTTGCATTTCCTGGCGTGTTGACTTGCCGCCGCAGGGAAGCGCTCGATCATGTCACTCCAGAAGAAATACTCACTCGATGCAGCGAGGCAGAGTCCCGTTCTTGCATCGCCAATTATTGAGCCGTCCAGCCGCCATCCATGTTCCAGGCAGCGCCACGGACCTGAGCGGCGGCGTCGCTGCACAGGAACAGCGCGAGCTCGCCGAGTTGCTCGGGGGTGACGAAGTCCAGCGAGGGCTGCTTTTCCGCCAGCAGGTCGTGGCGCGCCTGCTCCGGACTGGCGCCAGCACTGATGCGCGCGTCGATCTGTTGCTGGACCAGCGGCGTCAATACCCAGCCGGGGCAGATGGCATTGCAGGTAATACCGGTGGTGGCGGTTTCCAGTGCGGTGGTCTTGGTCAGGCCGATGACCCCGTGCTTGGCGGCGACGTAGGCGCTCTTCCCCGCCGAGGCCACCAGGCCGTGGGTCGAGGCGATGTTGAGGATGCGCCCCCAGCCGCGCTGGCGCATGCCCGGCAGCGCCAGGCGCGTGGTGTGGAACACCGAGGACAGGTTGATGGCGATGATCGCGTTCCAGCGCTCGACGGGGAAGTCCTCCAGCGCGGCGACGTGCTGAATGCCGGCGTTGTTGACCAGGATGTCGAGGGCGCCGAACTCGCGCTCGACGTAGGCGATCATCTCGGCGATCTGGTCGGGCCGGGACATGTCCGCGCTGTGGTGGCCGATGCGAGCGCCGTGGATGGCGAGTTCGCCAACCACCGCGTCGATGTCGCCGAAGCCGTTGACCACCACGTTTGCACCTGCGGCGGCGAGACGATGGGCAATGCCCAGGCCGATACCGCTGGTGGAGCCGGTGACCAGGGCGGTCTTGCCATTGAGGTTCATGGAGTTCTCCTGTCGGTCACGGCAGCCGCATGCAGGCGGCTGCCTGGTAGAGGTCGGCTCAGACGATGCCGGTCGCGTAGAAGGTGCCGATCACCACAAACACCGCGAGGGTCTTGATCAGGGTGATGGCGAAGATGTCCTTGTAGGCCTCGCGGTGGGTCAGGCCGGTGACCGCGAGCAGGGTGATGACGGCGCCGTTGTGCGGCAGCGTGTCCATCCCGCCGCTGGCCATCGATGCCACCCGGTGCAGTACCTCCAACGGGATGTCGGCCGCGTGGGCTGCTGCGATGAACTGCTCGGACATGGCTGCCAGGGCGATGCTCATTCCGCCGGACGCCGAGCCGGTGATGCCGGCGAGGGTGGTAACGGTGATGGCCTCGTTGATGAGCGGATCGGGGATGCTCTTGAGTGCGTTAGCCAGCACCAGGAATCCCGGCAGCGAGGCGATCACCGCGCCAAAGCCATATTCCGAGGCCGTGTTCATCGCCGCCAACAGGGCGCCGGAAACCGCGGTCTTGCTGCCTTCGGCGAGCTTGCTGCGGATCCCCCGGTAACTGCTCGCCAGCACCAGCAGGATGCCCAGCAGCAGCGCCGCCTGCACCGCCCAGATGCCCGTCAACTTGGCCACGTCACTGGCCACCGGCACGGCCATGCCGGCCAGTTGCAGGCTGTGGACCTTGCCATAGACCTGCGGAATCCAGTGGGTGAACAGCAAGTTGGCGCCCCCAACCAGCACCAGTGGCGAGAGCGCCAGCAGCGGGTTGGGCAGTTTCAGGTCGCTGGCCGTCTCCGGCTCGTTGCGCAGGTCGTTGCCGTAACCTTCACCGGCGGCGTGGGCTTTGTTCAGTTGGCGGCGCAGGAACAGCATGCCCATGGCGAACACGAACAGGCTGCCGATCACGCCCAGCCAGGGTGCGGCCCAGCCATTGGTGCTGAAGAACGTGGTCGGGATGATGTTCTGGATCTGCGGGGTGCCGGGCAGCGCGTCCATGGTGAAGGTGAAGGCGCCAAGGGCGATGGTCGCTGGAATCAGCCGCTTGGGGATGTTGCTCTGGCGGAACATCTCGGCGGCGAACGGATAGACCGCGAACACCACGACGAACAGCGATACGCCGCCGTAGGTGAGCAGTGCGCAGACCAGTACGATGACCAGCATCGCCTGGCTGGTGCCAAGCAGGCGGATGGCGGCGGCGACGATGGAGCGCGAGAAGCCCGACAGCTCGATCAGCTTGCCGAACACTGCGCCCAGCAGGAACACCGGGAAATAGAGTTTGACGAAGCCAACCATCTTTTCCATGAACACCCCGGTGAAGGCCGGGGCGACGGCGGACGGATCGGTCAGCAGTACCGCGAGCAGGGCCGCGATGGGGGCGAAGAGGATCACGCTGTAGCCGCGATAGGCGGCGAGCATCAGCAGGGCGAGGGCCGTGATGGCGATGACCACGCTCATCGAATGAATCTCCAGTTAGTGCGGCTGGGTGCCGCGAGTGGTTCTTGTTGTTTTGCTGAGGGCTTACCAGAGCGGCAGGACGTAGCTGAGGATCAGACGGTTCTCGTCCAGGTCGCTGCCGAAGTTGCTCCGCGCGGTCGCGTTGCGCCATTTGAGGCCAAGGTTCTTCAATGGACCGCTCTGCACCACATAAGCGATGTCGGTGTTGCGTTCCCATTCCTTGCCTTCGCCGGCCGCACCGCGCAGGTCGACGTTATCGCCGGACAAATAACGGGTCATGAAGGTCAGACCGGGAATCCCCAGGGCAGCGAAATTGTAGTCGTAGCGTGCTTGCCAGGAGCGCTCGTCCTCGTTGCCGAAGTCGTTGATCTGCACCAGGTTCACCAGGTAGGCGTCGGTGCCGTTGATGTTGGCGAAGCCGGAGTCGCCACTCATGCGCTGGTAGCCCAGGCCGAAGGCATGGCCGCCCAAGGCGTAGGTGAACAGCGCGCCGAAGGCATCGTTGTCCACATTGCTGCCGCCATCATCGGTGCTGTGCGCCCAGCGGATGTCGCTCTTCAATGACTGGCCTTCGGCGATGGGCAGCAGATGGTTCAGGGTCAGGTAGTGCTGCTGGTAGAGGCCATCCAGGCCGCCGTAGTGGTAGCCGGTGCTGAAGTTGGGCGACCACTTGTATGACGCGCCTGCGAAGTCGAACCGGTCGCTGGTCTTCGTCCGCCCCAGGGCGATGTTGCGGTTGCCGCCGTTGAACACGGCCATCTCTTCGTTATCGGACGAGTTGCGCAGGTTGATGCGGTCGAAGCGGCCGAGGTCCAGGCTGAGATTGTCCACCTCCGCCGAATTCACCCAAGCGCCCCGGAAGGTCTGCGGCAGCAGGCGGCTGTCGTTGTACAGCGCCACCGGCAGCTTGGGCAGCAAGGTGCCGACCTTGAGGGTGCTCTGCGAGGCGCGCAGCTTGGCGGTCAGGCCCAGCTCGCCGTACTCGTCCTGGGCGCGGTTGGGCTTCTCGCGGTCGGACTTCAGCAGGCCAGTGCCGGTGCGGTCGGGGCTGGAGTCCAGCTTCACCCCGAGCAGGCCGAGGGCGTCCACACCCACGCCGACGGTGCCGTCGGTGTAGCCGGATTCGTAGCGCAGCAGGAAGCCTTGGGCCCATTCCTCGGCCTTGCTCTGGGCGGCACCGTCCTGGCGGAAGTCGCGGTTGAAGTAGAAGTTGCGGAGCTCGACGCTGGCCTTGCTGTCAGCGAGGATCTCGGCGAAGACTTGGGGCGAGAGGCTGAGGCTGGCTCCCAGCGTGGCGATAACGACGGCATGATTGAGCGTGGAGCGGCTCATCGGAAGATCTCCTGGCGCCAGACCGAGTGCGAAGCGGGATGTGCCGTGGGTCCCGTGGGGTGGAATTCGCGATCGGGCTGCGTTGATTGTTGTTATGTCGGCTATGCGGACAGGGCCGCGACAGACGACATAGCCAGGATCGTGCCAATGATGTAACTATTTGATTTTTAAGTATTATTTTTGGATTCGAAAGTCTTGGGGTACCAAGTAATTCTCCAAACGGAGACGAATTGCGCGCTGACACCTCTTGGAGGCCCACCATTACATGGAAGTCTTGGCTGTCTCTATTTGGAGACTTGTCTCTAATTCAAGATGAAAGGCCCAGCGCGGCCATCTTCTTGTACAACGTCGAACGGCCCAGCCCCAGGCGCCGTGCGGCCGCATCGACGTTGCCGGCCTGTTCGGCGAGCACGCTGCGGATCAACTGACGTTCGAACTCCTCGCGCGCGGCGTAGAAGTCCTGACCGGCAGCAAGGCTGACGGAGGGCGCACTCGCCGCCGCCGGCAGTGGTTGCAGCGTGCCGAGGGCCGAGTGCAGCGCGGCGGCGTCGATTTGCGGGCGGTCGCCGAGCAGCACAGTACGTTCCAGCAGATTGCGCAGCTCGCGAACATTGCCGGGCCAGGCGTGCTGGGCCAGCAGGGCCAGACCGTCGGCGTCCAGTTCGTAGAGCGTCTGATGGTCGTCGCGCAGGCCGTCGAGTATGGCTTCGCACAGCGCCGGCAGGTCCTCCAGGCGCTTGCGTAGCGGCGGAATCTCGATGGGCAGGACGTTGATGCGGTAGAACAGGTCGGCGCGGAAACGCCCTTCACGCACGGCGGCATTGAGGTCGATGGAGGTGGCGGCGATCAGGCGGATGTCGCTGCGTAGCACCTCGTTGGACCCCACTGGTTCGAACTCCTTTTCCTGCAGCACGCGCAGCAGCTTGCTCTGCAGGGCCAGCGGCATGTCGCCGATCTCGTCGAGGAACAGGGTTCCGCCCTGGGCGATCTGCAGCTTGCCAGGGCGGCCCTTGCGGTCGGCGCCGGTGAACGCGCCCGGCGCGGTGCCGAAGAACTCCGCCTCCAGCAGGGATTCGGGAATCGCTGCGGCGTTGATGCTGACGAAGGGTTTGTCGGCGCGCGGCGACGACGCATGGATGGCGTGGGCCAGCAGTTCCTTGCCGGTACCGGTCTCGCCCAGAAGCAGCACCGGCGCCTCGCTGGCCGCCCCACGCCGGGCGCGGCGTTTGACTTCCAGACTGGCCGGGCTGGTGCCGATGAAGTGGCCGAAGCTGTATTTCGCCTGGCGCGCCTGCAGCAGGGAACGGGTCGAAGCCAGCTCCGCCTGCATGCGCTGGTAGCGGGTCAGCAGCGGCGAGAGTGTGCGCAGTTCGTCGAACAGGGCGAAGCCGATGCCGCCGATCACCTTGCCGGCGTCGTCGCGGATCGGCACGCGCATCACCACCAGCGGATCCTTGGCCATGTCGAGGATGTCCAGCAGGATCGGCCGGCCGCTACTGACCACCTCGCGCATCAGGCTGCCAGGAATTATCTGCTCCACCGGCCGGCCGATGGCCTGCTCGGCGTCATCCAGGCCAAAGCGCTGGGCATAGCGCTGGTTGATCCAGACGATGCGCGCATCGCGGTCGACGATCACCGTGCCTTCGCTGAACTGCTCGAAGATTTCGAACAGCGAGCGGATCGCCAGTTGGCGAACGCTTTGATAGTCCGAGAGGGAGTGGTTGTCGCTCATGGGGCTTTCGACAGTCTGCTAGGTGAGTCGCGCACCTTAGCGCACCCTCATTCGGTCGGCGAGCATCCATGTTTCCTCTCAATGGCGTGGCAAGCGCAAGAAGGATTCCGCAAGCCGGTACGTGCTTGCGTCGAAAGTGACCTGGGCGGATACCTGATCGAGATCCAGGTATTTGCCTTCCGCTCATCCACGGAGTCTTCTTGAGCATCTGTTCCTCAGCCCGAAGTCGGAGCGGATTCCAGCGACCGGCTACCTGACAGCCCAGGTGCATCAGTCATTGCCTGATGCCGCGCTACAACTGAATCAGGCCGCATCAGTACAGCGACGGGCTACCACCTGCAGTGGCCGGGACAATTACCTTCCACAAATACAAGGTAGGCGCGTTAAAGGCCTATTCACGCCATCGCTTGAGCAGCATCTCAATGAAGAGTTCTGCTGTGCTCGATAGGGGCTCGCCGTCTCGACGCACCAGCCCGATGGTGCGTTCGATATGAGGGGGAGGTAACTCCCTGGAACAGAGGTTTTCATGTTCGGCATCAGGCATAGCCATCCGCGGCAAAATCGCTACACCAAGGCCGCATTCGACCAGGCCCAGCGAGGTGGATAGATGCTGCACTTCGTAAAAGCCGTTGAGGCGGATTCCATGGCCGGAAAGAGCACTGTCCAGCAGCATGCGGTTGCCGCTGTCTCGACTCACAGTGATGAGTCGCACCCCCTGCAAATCTTGCCAACTTACCTCAGACAGCGCTGCCAAAGGATGGTCGCTCCGCATTGCGAGCACGAATGGGTCACGAAGCAGCGGTGTGAAGCTAACGTCAGGATGTTGGGCGCTGATCATGTTGATGCCGAAGTCAGCGTCTCCGCTCACCACGCGCTCCAGACCTTCGTTGGCGCTGACATCAAGTATTCGGATGCGTATGCCCGGGTAGGCCTCGTTGAACACCCGTATCACGCTGGGCAGGAAGTAGAACGCCGCGGTCGGGATGCACGCGATCGTCACGGTACCTTTTTGGTGTGTCTTGAGCTCACGTATGCCCTGTATCGAGGACTCGTAGTCTTCCAGCATCCGTCTAGCCCGGGGCAGGTATTCCTTGCCTATTTCGGTTAGCCAGGTGCGCCGCGTGGTGCGCTCCAGCAGCTTGGCTCCAAGGGTTTCTTCCAGTTTCTGAAGGCGGCGAGACAGCGCTGGCTGGGATAGATGGAGTGCCTGGGCGGCTTCCTGAAAGGATTGTGATTCAGCCACTCGCACAAAAGCTGCGAGGTCGAGGAATTCTATTCTATGCATGAAAGGATCTCTATGGTTCTGCTCTGTGCATTAATGCGCATATCCTATCAGTTGCTGTTGATCTTTGCATTTGAAGCATAAAAAGAGCGCTGACAAGCTGTAGCCATCGTTGGAACGGTCACGGATTAAACCAAGATGATGAACAGCATCCCTTGCATGATTATGCGTGGCGGCACCTCACGCGGCCCCTTCATCCACATGACCGATCTGCCTGATTCGCAGGAAGCGCGTGCCCAGGTCTTACTCGATTTAATGGGCTCCGGCCATCCGCTTCAGGTGGACGGCATTGGCGGCGGTAACTCCCTTACAAGCAAAGTGGCCATCGTTGGACGCTCCAGTCGCCCGGACGCAGATGTGGACTACCTGTTCGCCCAAGTGGACGTGACCGAGCGCCGGGTAGATTTCACGCCCAACTGCGGCAACATGCTCTCGGCCGTTGGCCCATTCGCGATCGAGACTGGCCTTGTGGCGCCCACCTACGGCGAGACGCGAGTGCGAGTGTTCAACATCAACACTCAGCGCATCATTGAGTGTTTCGTACCTACTCCGCGTGGTCGCGTGGAATACGAAGGCGATACCAGTATCAGTGGCGTTCCAGGTTCTGCAGCGGGTATTCGTCTCAGCTTCCTGGACGTCGCTGGTGCCAAGACCGGGGCCCTGCTTCCTACAGGTCATGCTATCGAGCAGATTGAGGGTGTCGACGTCACCTGCCTGGATGCCGCGACGCCGACGGTGATGATTCGTGCAAGCGACCTGGGTGTGGATGGTCACGCCGATCCGGCTGCACTGGATGCCAACAGCGCAATGCTTGAGCGTCTGGAGCGCATTCGTTGTGAAGCGGGCCGCCGCATGGGCATGGGAGATGTCAGCCAGTCGGTGCTGCCAAAACCCATTCTGCTGTCGCCGGCAGTTGGCGAAGACGGAACGCTGTGCGCGCGCTACTTCGTACCACAGCGCTGCCACAAGGCGCTTGCCGTAACCGGCGCGATCGCTCTTGGCGCCGCGGTGAATGTTCCCGGTAGCGTGGCCCATCGCCTCGCCCTGGAAACCAGTCGCGTAGAAGCTGGCAAACCCCTCGCGTCCATACGTATCGAGCACCCCTCAGGTCATCTGGACCTGCGAGTCGAGTTGCGTGATGGCAACCCGATGGATATCGCCCGAGTCTCGCTGATCCGTACTGCCCGCAAGATCATGGATGGTCGTCTCTATTACCGCATGCCGGATGCAATCCACTGATTCCAAATGCTGTCCCGCGTCTCGATGCGCCCAGACAACAATCACAAGACGGGTAACAAAAAATGAAGTCTTCCATCACTCGCTGCTTACATCACAACTGCGCTGCAACCGGTCATCCACGTTCGTCGTGAGGATGCCTGGGGCGCTTGCACGCCCTGGCGATTAGCTGCTTCATGTGCGGCGGCTCGTACGCCCAAATGGAGCTGGAAACCATAATTACAAGAGTCCAACGCCATGCTTTCTCTGCTCGGTTTGTCCATGGTGGTCGTGTTCACCTACCTGATCATGACCAAACGCCTGTCTCCAGTCGTGGCCCTGACCGTGGTACCCATCGTCTTCGCATTGGCCGGCGGCTTCGCGCCCGAGCTCGGCAAGATGATGCTCGACGGCCTGAAGACGGTGGCGCCCTCGGCAGCGCTATTGCTTTTCGCCATCCTGTTTTTCGGCATCATGATCGACTCCGGGCTGTTCGACCCGCTGATTCGCCGCATCTTGCAGACGGTCAACGGCAATCCGGTGAAGATCGCCATGGGCACGGCTGTGCTGTCGCTGCTGGTGGCGCTGGATGGTGACGGCACCACCACCTACATGATCACCGTGGCCGCCATGCTGCCGCTATACAAGCGCATCGGTATGAACCCGCTGATCCTCGCGTGCGTATCCATGCTGTCACTGAGCATCATGAGTGGCATGAGCCCCTGGGGCGGTCCGGCCACTCGCGCCATCGCCGTGCTCGGGCTGGACGCCAGCGAGTATTTCATTCCCATGCTGCCGACCATGGCGGGCGGCGCCCTCTGGGTGGTGTTCACCGCCTACATCCTCGGGCGCAAAGAGCTGAAGCGGATTGGCAACACCCACCTGAAGACCGGTGGCGACGATTGCTACATCAAGCTGATTCTTGCCGATAACCCGAACAAGCGGCCGAAGCTCATCTGGCTCAACCTGCTGCTGGTGATCGCGGTGATGGTGGCGTTGGTGATGGGACTGATGAATGCGGCGGTGCTGTTCATGCTCGGCTTCGTGGTGGCGCTGATGATCAACTACCCGCAGCTGGACCTGCAGAAGGAGCGCATCCTCGCCCACTCGGGTAACGCCATGACCGTGGTGCTGCTGGTGTTCGCCGCCGGGGTATTCGCCGGCATATTCTCCGGCACCAAGATGGTGGACTCCCTGGCCAACTCCCTGGTGGAGATGATCCCATCCTCCTGGGGCAGTTTCTTCCCGCTGGTGGTGGCCATCACTAGCATGCCGCTTACCTTCGTGCTCTCCAACGACGCGTACTACTTCGGCATGGTGCCCATTCTCGCCCAGGCCGCTGCGGCCTATGGCATCGATCCGGTGGAAATCGCACGCGCTTCCATCCTCGGCCAGCCGGTGCACCTGATGAGTCCGCTGGTGGCCTCGACACTCCTGCTGGTGGGTATGGTCGATAGTGACATCGGCGACTTCCAGCGCTTCACCTACAAGTGGGCGATCCTCACCTCGCTCGTCATTACCGTGCTGGCCCTGCTGACGGGTGCCATCACGCTGCTCGCCTGAGTTTCCTCGCCCGGCGAAGTCGGGCAAGCCCCCTGAGATCTGGCCCCGTGGTGTGTTCCTGCGCGCCCGCTGGCCGAGTGCGTCCAGAACAACAAGGTGAAGACACCATGAAAACCAACGCCAAGCCCCTGCCTTCCACCCTGGCGTGCCTAGTCGCCTGCCTGGCCCCTGCCGCAGGGGCCGCCGGCTTCATCGAAGACAGCAAAGCCAACCTGCAATTGCGCAACATCTACTTCAACGATGACTTCAAGGACGAGACGGGCATGACCGCCAAGTCCGCTGCCAACGCACAGTCGAAGAAGGAAGAATGGGCCCAGGGTTTCCTGCTGGATATGCAATCCGGCTTCACCCCTGGCCGCTTCGGTTTCGGTTTGGACGCCCTGGGACTGCTGGGTGTGAAGCTGGATTCCGGCGCCGGCCGCGCCGGTACCGGGCTTTTGCCCCTGCACGATGACGGTCGGGCCGCGGACGAATTTTCCAGCCTGGGCCTGACCGCCAAGGCGCGCTTCGCCGGTACCACGCTCAAGCACGGCACTCATCAGCCCAAGCTGCCGGTGCTGGTGCGCAACGATGCGCGCTTGTTGCCGCAAACCTTCGAAGGCACCCAGGTCATCAGCGCCGATATAGCCGACCTAAGCCTCACAGGTGGTTACTTCGACGAGTTCCGCATGCGCGACTCCAGTGACAACCATTCGATCACTGCCGACGGATACGCAGGTGATGACGGTGAGGGCTTCTGGTTCGCCGGTGCCGACTACAAGCCCAGCAAGGCCCTGACCCTGAGTTACTACTATGGCGAGCTGGAAGAGTTCTACCAGCAGCACTTCATCGGCCTGGTCCACAGCCTGCCCCTGGGGCCAGGCAGCCTCACCACCGACCTGCGCTACTTCCACAGCCAGGATGCGGGAGAGGCACGCAATGGCGAGCTGGACAACGACATGTACAGCGGCCTGCTGACCTACACCCTGAAGGGCCATGCCTTAAGCGCAGGCTACCAGCAACTGAATGGCGAAGGCGGGCTGCCATTCGTCAACGGCGCCACGGTCTACAGCTTCAGCAATGCTGGTGTCGGCAAGTTCATCGAGGAGGACGAGCGCACCTGGATGCTCGGTTATGCCTACGACTTTGCGGCCATCGGAGTGCCTGGACTGACAGCTGGCGTTCGCTATTTCAAAGGCCGGGATGGCACGACCGAACTGCGCGGCAACGAGGTGAACGCTCACGAGTGGGAGCGGGACATTGACCTTGCCTACGTGGTGCAGCAGGGGGCTCTCAAAGGGCTTGGTGTGAAGCTGCGCAACATCGCCTATCGCTCCAGCTACAGCAGGGGCCGCGACAACAATCGCCTGTATTTCACCTACGACATCGCGCTCTGGTAGGTCCCGAATGCGGGCTTACCAGCCCGAAGTGGCGCTTAGAAGAGCGGGCGCCGCGCCCGCGTGCCCACAAGGCGCGCGGGCCCTTAATCCTCAAACCACGCTTTTCCGACCACCCGTCTCGACTACCCGTCGCGCCGGCGGAGGTTCCGGAGCCGGGGGCTTTGCCCCCGGATTTTTTTATCGATAGCGGAGATATGGATTTATGGAGTGGCTGAGTGACCCTGTTTTCTGGATGGCACTTATGCAGATTATCGCCATCGACATCCTGTTGGGCGGCGATAACGCAGTGGTCATTGCACTGGCGTGTCGGCATCTTCCGGAGGAACAACGACGCCGAGCCATCGTCGGTGGAGTAGCTGGGGCAATCCTACTGCGCATCGCATTGTTGTTCTTTGCCATGCAGCTACTGGCCTTGCCGTATCTGAAACTGGTAGGTGCGGCGCTGTTGCTATGGATCGGCGTGAAATTGCTGCTGCCCGAAGACGAACAGGGCCACGAAGTTAGGGCAGGCGCGAGCTTCTTCGCCGCAATCAAAACGATCATCATCGCCGACGCTGTCATGAGTCTGGACAACGTGCTCGCGGTGGCCGGGGCTGCCGGCGGCAACCTGGTCCTCGTCAGCCTGGGCGTGCTGATCAGCATCCCGATCATCGTTTGGGGTAGCCAGCTGGTGCTCAGACTGATGGATCGTTACCCGCAGGTTGTACTGCTGGGGGGCGGCTTGCTGGGCTGGATTGCCGGGGGCATGGCTGTAACCGACATCGCGGTGGCGAGCTGGATTCCGAACGAGGCCTGGTCCAAGCATCTGGCTGCAGCCTGTGGCGCTTCCTTGGTGATGGGCATAGGTCTATTGCTGCGCACGCGTGCATCAGCAATGGTTGATTAGTTAAACGGCTGAATTCCAGGATCTCGGTGTTCGCCAGGTATGTAGTCGGATCCAGGCTGCGGTAGCGTTAGCAGTCCGGCTACCCTCCTGCCCTCTACTCATCGCCGAGGTCCTGTAGCTTCGACACTGTTGCTGGTGGGGATGCTGGATCGCGATATCAGCGACTTCCTGACGTTCACCTGGAAGCGGGCAATGCTGACTTCCCTGGCGATGACTCTTCTGGCCCTGCTTACTGGCGCCATAAATCTAAGCCATTGATGGTGCATTCATCGAGACAGGCGGATGATCTGTCGCGCCAAGTATGGGCCGACCAGAATGACGCCGAACAGGCGCATGGTCTGCATGGCCAGCACCAGACCGACATCCGCCTGGGTATCCAGGGCAATGATTGCCATGGAATCCAGCCCACCCGGGCTGGTGGCGAGATAAACGGAGAGGAAGTCCTTGCCCAGCAGATTCGCAATGAAAAGTGCGGACAGGGCGCAAAGAGCAATCAGGGCAAGTGCGCTGAGGAGCATGGACGGCAGCCGACGGACGACGAAGTCGAAGGTCTCGCGATCGAATCGTAATCCCACGTAGCAACCAAGGGCTCCGTAGGCCAGGCACAACAGCCATTGTGGTAGGTCGATGATGAATACACCGCCCAATTGCATCGCCGACCCAGCCAGTAGCGGCACGAGCAGAGCACCTGCCGGGAAGCGAGCACCGATCAACACACTGCCGATCAGAACAAGGATGGTGAGGATGCCATTGGCAGGCACAGTGAAGCCGAGGGGGGCTGTGCCAACCGGGATTTGGGGGGAAGTAACTTCGCTACCGAGGGCGTGGCTGACAACTGCACCTATTAGCACTACGCAGACCACTCGCACGTACTGCATCGTGGCGACCACTCGGGAGTCTGCTCCGTGATCCTCGGCCAGAGCCACCATGGCGGACGCCGCCCCGGGAGACAGACCCCAGGCCGCGGCGCTACCGGGTAGGTCACCGTAGCGCACGAGGAAAAGCGCGACGAGCAAGCTCATCACCACCGTTATTGCCGTGGCCAGCAGCATGACGGGCCAATCATGAGCAATGCTGGCAAGCGTTTCGGCGCTTAGCGAATGAGCCACCAGCAAGCCGATGCAACCCTGACCGAGTTTGAATGCGAGCGCTGGTACGCGGATGCGCGCGCCCCGCACGCCAAGTCCAATGGCTACCAGCATGGAGCCTAGGAAGTCAGCAGCTGGCATTCCGATCAGTCGCAGCACTTGACCAGCGATTACTGCAAGAACGAGCAGAAGCAACCACTGCCGCATGAGGGCAATGGAGTCGAGAGAGGGATGGCTAGGCAAGGCGATTCTCCGTGCGCGCTGTGGGGCGGGTGTGTCCAACGCGCATCGGCAGTATTCTGGCGCTGATTCATCAAGTCTATTTTCTAATTGTGATGAACTGATAATTAAGAGTTATCGATTATGGATCTGCGTGACCTTACTTATTTCGAGACCATTGCTGAGCTAGGCCACCTAGGCCGTGCTGCGGAGCGCCTGTGTCGTAGCCAACCTGCTTTAACCAAAAGCATTCAACGCCTGGAGGAATCCCTTGGAGCCAGCTTGTTCCAGCGTGATGGCCGACGCATCAAGCTGACCCCAGCGGGGCATTTGCTCCTGGAGCGAAGCCGTCAGCTACGGCACAGCGTTGATGAGACGCGCCGTGAGGTACGCGACTTCGCCAATGGTTTGGTAGGAAACATTCGACTGGGCTGCGCAGTCTCTATGGCCGAGTACCTGCTGCCACAGCTCACTGCGACACTGCTGAGCCTCGCTCCCAATGTGACATTGACACTTACGGTTGGGATGGACGATGTACTTCGCGAGGGGCTGTTGCAGGGAAATCTGGACCTGGTCATTAGCCCCTTCGTCGACAAGGTAGAGGGACTGGAAACCCATGCTCTGTTGGAGGACCAAGCCGTGGTTGTGGCACGCCGCGATCATCCGCTTTTCAGCGGGCCTATCAGCCAGCGCGAGCTGTGCCGTTACCGCTGGGTGCTGCCACCTCTCTCAGCCAGTGCGCGCAAGTGGATTGACAACGCCTTCATCAGCCGACAACTGCCGACACCCATGGTGCAGGTGGAAAGCACGTCGATTTCCTTGATGCCACGTTTGATTGCCCGTACTGACTTACTCAGTTTCATTGCCCGTGAACACCTGTTAGGTGGAAAGGCGGAGGCCAGTCTGCGGGAAATTCCTCTGGCGGAAACCACCATGACACGGGTAATCGGGGTGAGCTATCGCTCCGAGGGTTACAAGTCGCCGGCGACGGCAACTCTCCTGGATATTCTACTGACTCATCAGGCCAACCTATTCCTACAGCTTGATCCGTGAGGTCCGGCCAACCGTCTCCGGCATGGCAGGCCGAAGCGACGGGGCATCAAGCAGGCGTGCCGGCTATTGCTGCGCAATCTGGAATATCTGCGCCAACCCGTTTGTGGGATAAGGCACACGCTCAAGTTGTCCCTTCAACTGGAGAATCCCTTATCCCGGACTTTGCAGACATCTTCGAGCAACTGGAAAGGGCGGAAGCGGGCTTCGGCGAGCGACTGCTATTGGCCGATTCTGATGAAAACGGCAGAGCCGCCTCGGCTCGCTAGCAAAAAGCCGAAAAAACGACCGACTGAAGCGTTGCTACGTGAAATCCAAGGCAGTTCTCTGCCCCGCAAATCGCTCAGATTTCAGCGTAAGCAATGCACTTTTGTGGGCAGAAATCTCGAAGGGAGTTTTTCAACAGAATCGGCCGAAATCGGACGTTCGCTAAATCAAGCCTCTACCCCTGGCGTCGAAGCGTCGCGGCCACTGCTGTTCGCGGGCATGCTCGACCAGGTGATTGACGAAGGCGCGGGTCTTGGCCGGCAGCAGCTTCTGGCTGGCGAAGTACAGCGAGATGGGGCCGGCATCCACATGCCAGTCCGGCAGCAGTCGCACCAGAGCGCCGCGCTCGAGATGCTCCAGCACGTCCGGCACGGCCAGCAGCGCCACACCCAGACCGAGTAATGCGCTGCTACAGAGCGCCTGGGGATCGTTGACGAGCATGCGCGGACGCAGCTCCAGCGGCATACGCTCGCCCTTCGGCCCCTGCAACATCCAACTGCGCACCTTGCCGCTCTGGGTCGAACGCATGGCCAACTGATCGAACTCGGCCAACTGTTCCGGCCGCCTCGGCACGGGTCGTCCAGCCAGATAACCAGGCGCCGCCACCAGCACCAGATGCGCCGGCGCCAGTTCCCGCGCCACCACCCCAGGCGACAGCTCGATACCGCCGCCGATGGCGGCATCGAAGCCATCGGCAATCAGCTCCACCTGGCGATTGTCGAAGTGCCACTCCGGCGTTACCGCCGGGTAGCGGGCGAGAAACCCGGGCATCAGTGGCAACAGGAAATCGCGGCCGAAGGCCGGGGCCGCCGACAGGCGCAGCACGCCAGCCGGTGCGCCGGCACTGCTGGTGAGATCGGCGATGGCCGCCTGAATGCTTTCCAGCCCGCCGCCGACGTTGCCGAGAAAGCGCTCGCCGGCCTCGGTCAGGGTCAGACGCCGGGTGCTGCGCTGGAACAGGCGCACGCCAAGATTGGCTTCCAACTGGGCGACGTTGCGACTGATCGCCGCCGGCGTCAGACCCAGCCGCCGTGCCGCGGCGGAGAAGCTGCCGCACTCGGCACTGCGCACGAAGGACTCCAGATTGGCCAGGGTTTCCATAGATCCACCTTCAACCATTGGTTGAAAGTCATTCTAGCCATTACCCACTACTGCATGGAAAGCCCAAGGCGTTTCATGAGCACACCCACCACCCACACGAGGTTTGCATCATGAACAACGCCACTCTCCCCCTCAACGACCAGGTCGCCCTGGTCACCGGCGGCTCGCGCAGCATCGGCGCCGCCATCGCCAAGCGCCTGGCCGCCGACGGGGCCAGCGTCGCCATCACCTACCACGCCTCGCCGGACAAGGCCGATGTGCTGGTCGGCGAGATAGTCGCGGCCGGCGGCAAGGCCATCGCCATCGCCGCCGATGCCGGCGACCCGCAAGCGGTACGCAGCGCCGTGCAACAGGTCGCCAGCACCTTCGGCAGGCTGGATATCCTGGTCAACAATGCCGGTATCAGCGTGCTTGGCGCCCCGGAGGAGATCGCTTTCGAGGACTTCCAGCGCATCCTCGCGGTGAATGTCACCGGCGTGTTCGTCGCCACCCAGGAGGCGCTCAAGCACATGGGCCGCGGCGGTCGCATCATCCACATCGGCAGCTCCATGGTGCAGTACGCCGCTTTCGCCACCGCCTCGGCCTACACCCTGACCAAGGGCGCCCTAGCCGGCTTCAGTCGTGGCCTGGTGCGCGACCTCGGTCCGCGTGGCATCACGGTCAACACCGTGCATCCCGGCCCGACCGACAGCGACATGAACCCGGCGGACGGCCCGGTGGCTGACTTCGTCCGCCCCAACATCGCTGTCGGCCGCTATGGCGAGGGTCGCGACATCGCCGCCGCCGTCGCCTGGCTGGCCAGCCCCGAGGCGGCCTTCGTCAGCGGTGCCGAGCTGCTGGTCGATGGCGGCTTCACCGCCTGAGGGAGGAACGGGACATGCAGATAGGCATCATCGGCGCCGGAGCCATCGGCAGCGCCATCGCCCGCACCCTGTGCAACGCAGGCATCGAAGTCGTCATCGCCAATAGCCGCGGGCCCGAGAGCCTGCAGGCGCTGGCCAATGAACTGGGGCCGAAGGTCAGGCCGGTCAGCCGCGAGGAGGCCGCCCGGGCGGATCTCGTCTTTCTCGCGGTGAACTGGTCGAAGATCCCCGCCGCGCTGGACGGGCTCGGCCCCTGGAACGGGCGCATCGTGGTGGATGCCAACAACCCTATCGAAGCGCCGACCTTTCGGCCCTTCGACCTGGGCGCCCAGAGCTCCAGCGAAGTGGTGGCGCAGCTGCTGCCCGGGGCCCGCCTGGTCAAGGCCTTCAACCATCTGGCGCCGGCACTGCTGGCTGGCGACCCGCAAGCCGAGGGAGGACGCCGAGTGCTGTTCTATGCAGGGGAGGATGTCGAGGCCAAGACCGAGGTGGCGGCGCTGATCGAGCGTCTGGGCTTTGCTGGCATCGACCTGGGAGGTCTTGCCGAGGGACGCCTTGCGCAGTTCCCCGGTGGGCCGCTGCCGGCTCTAAATCTGGTGAGGTATAGCTAGGGCCTAAGTGGCGGACACCGATTCAAGGTGTCCGCTTTCGGCTGTGGATTCAACCGGCGGATGCAACGCACTAGATTCTGGGTAGCCAGGAGGAGTGTTACAGATGCAGCAAAGACTCCGCATCCATTACACCGAGAGCCAGAAGGCATTGATGTGGGATCGCTGGAAGCAAGGCGACTCGCTCCAGCAGATTGCGCTTACTACGGGGAAGGCGATTGGCGCAGCGTTTAGCCGTTGCCTTGATGGCGCTGTCGGTACCGTGGATGCGGGCGGCAAGAAAAAGGGCAAGGGTGGCGTCCTGAAGGTTCACATTTGTGCTCTTTCGAATGCAGCTTGGAGTATGCCGCTAGCTTCGTGCGCTGCTCGTTCCATGGTAACGGCATTACTGCTGCAAGGGATGATGGCTAGTGGCGATTCGCGATCAACGATCCAGGCCCCGAGAGGTTGAGCGCTAGCGCCGAAGTATCCAATCGAATGCTCGCTTTCTCCACCACCCAAAACGCGATATCCTTCATTTGAAGGTTTTTTTTCTTCATTTGGAGCATGTCATGAGTGCTATCAGAAATCACGAGGAGAGGAGGGGGATGGCAAAGCCTGTCGCCTTCTGGACCCTGGCTCATGCTCGCGCGAAGCTCACCGAGAACCAGCGGTTGGCCGAAATCAAGGCTGGGCTGGGCACGGAATGGGTCGTTAGCATGAAGGAAGCCTTTCATGTTTCGACCCAGCTACTGCTGACTTTTGCCAATGCATCTGCCTCGACGCTGGAGCGTCGGAAGAAGGGCAACCTGCCGCTGGATCAGGTGGCTTCGGAGCGGCTGGATCGTCTGGCCTCTGTAGCGCTACTGGCCGAAGAGGTCTTTGAGGACAAGCAGGCGGCCGCAGACTGGATGTCCGAGCCCAACCAGTCCCTGGGAGGACGGCAACCGCTGAGCTTGTGCGACACGGAGATTGGCGCCAATCAAGTGCGCCGGGTCCTTCATGCCATTGAGTGGGGCGGAGCCGCGTAATGCAGGGATGGAGGGTCGCAAAGGAAAAGCGCATCAATGACCTTACAGGCGCGGGTGCGGCTATTGCTGGTGGTCGTTGGAACGACGTCGACGTACCAGCGGTCTACCTGGGCCTCTCGCCTGGCATTTGCAGCCTCGAGACGTTTGTCCATACCACGAGCAGGGTCCAGCCACCGCTCAAGATTGCCCTGATCGAGCTGCCAGATGACCCTGGTTTGTATTGGGAACCCGGGTTTAAAGACTTGCCAATGGGCTGGAATGCGGTGCCGGCCGATCGGCCAAGTATGGATTTCGGTACCCGCTGGCTGAGGTCAACGAGTCACCTCGGCCTGATCGTTCCTTCGGTCGTGATGCCACTGGAAAGGAATCTCGTGTTGAACCCAGCTCATCCCGCGATGGGCATGGTCCGAATCAAAGAGGTCTACAACTTCGCCTATGACGAGCGGATGTTTAAGGACTTCCCAAAGACGCTGCAATAGGCGGCCAGCTCGTTGTCCTACCTTCGGGTCGTTGCTCTGGTGCAAAGCCCCGTCTGACAACAGGCGGGGCTTGTTTACAGGAAGGCTCGCGGAGCCTCCACCTAGCGTGACGGCCAAATAGACACTTGGACGATTCAATGAGCTCCTTGATCTGGTTTTCACGCAGGTTGCCGTAAAGCCCGCTCTTCTCGTTGAGACGATGGGTTTCGTCGACGATCAACATGTCAAAGGTGATCGGCTCCTCAAGGATCTGTCCCTTCTTGTCCTCGCGGCAGAACATCACCTGTTCCTTGTCAACGGGCTCGTAGAGCTGGCTGACGGAGGGGTAGATGCCCAATTGGCGGAATATGCCTTCCATACCGAAGGTACGGGCTTCGTCCGGGATGTTCTGGACGATGCGCTGGCCGAATACCTCGACCCGGTACAAGGACGACCCCTGGTCGCCTGGCACCCAGAAATGCGGACAAAGCCTCGTAATGGGGCAATAGTGTTTTTCTGAGATGCCACCCTCGGGAGGTCGCCATGCCACAGCGAGATTTCCCTGGATACGTTGTCTTGAGCGAGGCGCGCCTGAATGGTGACCATGCCCTGGCGTTCGTCGCCGTCCAACCGCGGACCACCGATGCCGAACCGCTGTTCCACCTGGTCTACGGCGGCATGCAGTTCACCCGCCTGTCCGACGCGATCCAAGCGGCAGAAGATGCCCTCAGCAGGTTGCTGCACATCGACGAGTTTGGCCAACCGGTGTTCAGCTCGCCCGACTGCTGAAAAAGGGGACGTTTGGACACAGATCAGCCAGCAGGAGTACGGACATGCCTGAAGTTATGGCGTGTATCGATGGTTCCGCGTCTACACCTGCGGTGTGTGACTATGCGGCATGGGCGAGCCAGCGACTGAACGTGCCGCTGTCCTTCCTGCATGTGCTGGAGCCGCAGCGGTACCCAAGCGAAGTCGACCTCAGCGGCAACATTTGGCTTCGTAGCCGCGACAGCTTGCTGCAGGAGCTGGCGTCCCAGGAGGAGGAGCAGAGCCGGCAAGCCCTCGAACAGGACCGACTGATCCTGAACGCCGCGCGTGAGCGCGCCAGGGCGGCGGGTATCCACGCGCTGGAAGGGCGTCAACGGGAAGGCGACCTGGTCGATCGCCTGCACGAACTGGAGAGTGAAATCGAGCTGTTGGTGATTGGTGCGCGCGGCGAGCTTCACGCAAACCAGGCGTCGGCCATGGGCAGTCAGCTGGAAAGCGTCGTGCGCAGCATGCATCGCCCGATCCTTGTGACACCCGTCCATTTCAAGGCGCCGGAAAGCGTGCTGGTCGCCTTTGACGGCAGCGCAACGATGCGCCAGGCGGTGACCACGCTAGCCGCTAGCGCGCTTCTCCAGGGGCTCCCCATTCATCTGGTCATGATCGGCAGCGCAAACGATGAGAATTGGGCTCAACTGGGTGCTGCCTGCGATGAACTGGCCATTGCGGGCTTCAGGGTGTACACGGCGATCAGCGCTGGCGAGGTAGAACCGGCTTTGCACCTGTATCAGACGGAGCAGAGTATCGACCTGTTGGTGATGGGCGCCTACGGCCATTCACGATTCCGGCAGTTCCTGGTAGGCAGTTCGACCGCCCGCATGTTGCGGACGACCCGTACACCGTTGCTGGTGGTGTGCTAAGCCGAACTTCCATAGCCACCACGGCCGGCCCCGCTGAGCAAGACGCGGCGCCAGGCGGATTCACCTGCGCGCACACTGCCACCGCAGCCGGTGGTCGACAGCGGCGAGTGACTGCGTGGCGGTTCGATCTGCAAAAAAATTGGCCGCACAGGGCGGCCTAAACGAGGGTGGCTAGCAAAAAAGTTTTGCCCATTGCGGGCGGGTGACGTTGGTAACAGGACGGCTCGGTCTGCATTCACGGAGACTTCCGCTCCCGCTCACGTGCCGCCTCCGCATGCTGAACCAGGCGCTCAGCGCATGGCCGGCGCCGCTTCGGCAATCGAACTTGGCGAGCTGCAGAAAATCGATGAGCCTGTCCTCTAGGGTGGAGGGCTGCTCCGCGGTTCCAGTTGCCGAGCATTATAATGGTATTAGCATCGCATGGTAATGAAAATCTCGCCGAGGCCCATGTGACGACCCTCTTCAAGCAGGCTGCCCGTGGATTACCACGAGTTTCCAACCCCCGGAAGAATCAGCATCGCGCTGAGCAAGTCGGCGGATACGGCGGCCCAGTTGGCGCTGGCCTACAGCCCCGGCGTCGCCTAGCTGGGGCGCGAGATTGCGAAGAATTCCGAGAACGCCTATCGCTTCACCGGGAAGGGCAATCTGGTTGCGGTGATCAGCAACGGCACCGCGATCCTCGGCCTGGGCGACCTGGGGCCGCTGCCTGGCAAGCCGGTAATGGTGGACAAGGCGCTGCTGTTCAAGCGTTTCGCCGGCGTCAACTCGATCGACATCGAGGTCAAGGCGGAAAGCCCGCAAGCCTTCATCGATACCGTGGCGCGGACCGCCGACACCTTCGGCGGCATCAACCTGGAAGACATCAAGGCACCCGAGTGCTCCGAGATCGAGCAGGTGCTGATCGAGCAATGCGACATCCCGGTGTTCCATGACGACCAGCACGGCACGGCGATCGTGACCGCTGCCGGCCTGCTGAATGCCCTGGAGATCCAGGGCAAAACCCTGGAACACGCGAAGATCGTCTGCCTGGGCGCTGGCGCGGCTGCCACCTCCTGCATGCGCCTGCTGGTCAGCCTCGGCGCGCAGAAGCGTAACCTGTACATGGTCGATCGCATGGGAGTGATCCACAGCGGTCGGGACAGGGTCAATCCGTACAAGGCAGAGTTTGCCAACGACGGAGGCGCCCGCACCCTGCTGGAGGCCATGCAGGGCGACGATGTGTGCGTCGGGCTGTCCGGGGCCAACCTGCTGACGCCGGAGGCGCTGTTGGCCATGGTGCCCAATCCGATCGTGTTCGCCTGCTCGAACCCCGATCCGGAGATCAAGCCTGAACTGGCAAAGGCGACCCGCGACGACCTGGCCCTGGCCACCGGCCGCTCCGACTACCCGAATTAGGTCAGCAATGTCCTCGACTTCCCGTTCATCTTCCGCGGCGCGCTCAATCTCCTTGCCGCGCGGATCAACGAGGCGATGAAGATCGCTGCGTCAGTTGGCCAAGGAGGCGGCTCCGGTGGAGGTGTTGCGTGAACATCGATCGCCTGGAGTTCGGACCGGACTACATCCTGCCGAAGCCGCTGGATGCGCGACTGCTCGGTGCGGTGGCCGGAGCACTAGCCCAGGCCGCAGTGGACTCCGGAACCGCGCGACTGCCTTACCCCACCCATTACCCGCTGTGACCGACCTTGGATCGGGCTCCAGGACCGGGTCCGATTCGCCTCGTCCCACTCAATGGCACCTGCGGTGACAGGCCCGGACCCGTTAATTATAATTTGATTAACATCTAACGACTGGAATGAGCCGATACTTTATGGAAAGCAAGACCGCCCGCCTCACCGTTCTCATCGATCCGCACAAGAAGAAAGCGTTCGAAGAACTGTGCGCCGCGCAAGACTTGACGCCGTCGCAGGTGGTGCGACAACTGATCCGGGACTACCTGGAGCACCATGGCGTCACCTATGAGACCAAGAGCACGTTGGCGGCCAACGCCAAATCCTGACGCCCTGCAAGCCTCGATCGTCAGCCGGTCAACGTCCCGACTCCAGGGCTAACGAGGCGCTTGTGGCGCCTCATCTATCGCCAGCGCAGCGGCGAACTCGTCGTGGTAATGCGCCGTCCCCAGGGTCTGCAGGATGCCTGCCTTGTCGAGCTTGCTGAGCACCTTGCGATTCGCTTCGCAGAGTTTCACCACGATCTGCCGCTTGTGCAGCTGCTGAATGACCTCTTCCAGTGTCTGCAGACCCGTGATGTCCATGAACGGCACGCGCTTCAGGCGAATCACCAGCAGGCGCGGATCGGTATGAGTCTGGGCCAGGACCCGTTCGAAGGTTTCTGCTGCACCAAAGAACAGCGGCCCCTCGATCGTATAGACCAGCACCCCGGGCGGTAGGCGGAGCTGGCCATTGGCGTGCAGTTCGCTGGCCAGTTCCTCCTCGACCACCTGTTGCACCTCGACCGAGGAGGCCATGCGTCGTATGAACTGCAGCATGGCGAGGATGACGCCGATGTTCACTGCGATCACCAGGTCGCTGAACACGGTCAGGCCGAAGGTGATGAGCAGGATCGCCACGTCGGCCCGTGGCGCACGCTGCAGCATGCGTTGGAAGTGTTTCAGCTCGCTCATGTTGTAGGCGACGACGAACAGGATCGCGGCCAGGGCGCAGAGCGGAATATTCGACGCGAGGGGTGCCAGGAACAGAATAATCAGCACCAGGGTCACGGCGTGAGTCACGCCGGCCAAAGGCCCGGTGGCGCCATTGCGAATATTGGTGGCGGTTCGGGCGATGGCACCGGTGGCGGCGAACCCGCCGAACAGCGGGACGGCTAGATTGGCGATGCCCTGGCCGATCAGCTCTTGATTGGAGTCGTGCTTGGTGCCGGCCATGCCATCGGCCACCACGGCGGACAGCAGCGACTCGATGGCGCCGAGCATGGCAATGGCGAAGGCCGGGCCGATCAGTTCGATCACCCGTGACAGGGTGATGTCTGGCCAGGCGAATTCGGGCAGCCCCTGGGGAATGCCGCCGAAGGCGCTGCCGATGGTGGCTACCCCATCGAAGTGGAACAGCGACTGGACCGCCGTGGCGAACACCATCGCCACCAGGGGACCGGGTACGCGTTTCAGACCGCGCAGCCTGGGGGACGCGATGACCAGGGCAAGACTGGCCGTCGCGAGCAGGGTGGTGGCGACATGCAGGTCCGGCAGCGCCTGCAGCAGGTGCCAGAGCTTCTCGTGGAAATGCCCAGTGCCGACCTTGGGCAGACCGAAAAAGTCCTGCCACTGCCCGACCCAGATGATTACCCCGATCCCTGCGGTGAAGCCGACGATCACCGGATCGGGGATGAACTTGATGATGGCGCCGAGACGAGTGACGCCGAGGAGCAGCAAGATGGCACCGGCCATCATGGTAGCGAGCTGCAGGCCATCCACGCCGTATTGGGCGGTGACCCCCGCGAGTATCACGATGAAGGCACCGGTCGGTCCGGCAATCTGCAGACGGCTGCCGCCCAGCAGGGAAACCAGCAAGCCGCCAATGATCGCGGTGTAGATGCCTTGCTCCGGCTTGACCCCGGAGGCGATGGCGAACGCCATGGCTAGGGGCAGTGCCACAACGCCGACGACCACGCCGGACACCAAGTTGCGCACCCAGTGTTCCCGCCCGAACAACCCGGCCTTCCACGCTTCGCGTACGGCAATCATGACTGGACCCTTAATCGAAGTATGTGCATAGCATTATCATGCAGTGATAATATTAAATGCCCGGACGCCTTGGAACCAGCGGGAAGACCAGCCTAGGACGATTCAGTGCCAAGGCGCCGAGCCAGCCAGGTCGTTGAGTAGAAATGTGCGAGCGCGAACGTAGCGTGGTGACTTGAATGAAGCGAACTGATGTGAAGGCTCGGCATGCCGAAGGCGTATTTTTTGACACCCATGTGATCGTCAATCCCACCAACACCAAAGAGTGGATCGTGTTCTTCAAGAAGAACGCGGGAAGGAGCTTTTTCCTGGTCGATGACAACGAGGAGGTCGAGTCGTTTGCGCACCTGGACGACTTGATTCACGAACTGCGGGACCTAGGGATAAAGAGCGCAGAGATCCATTTTTGACCCGCAGGCAGATACAGAGGCACCGTCATGTCAGTGAGAGTCGAGCATCTGACCAGTCAGAGTGAAGAGTTATGGACGGTCCGCTTTGGTGTCCGCCGGGTGCAGTTTCGCCATGAGCGTTGCGCCAGGGATTTTGCGGCCAAGCTCAAGGAGCGGATCGAGGCGCCTCATAGCTATCCGCGAAGGGTGAGCAACGGCACGGGTTGGTCAAGCAGTTGAGCTGCACGACCAGTCGAAAGATCGACCAATTGCGCCGGCTGATCCCGACGTTCGCCTGCGTGCCCGGCTGTCACGATTGCTGTGGGCCGGTGACCGCGTCGTCCGAGGAAATGTCACGACTCCCCGTAAAAAGCGACGTCGAACATGACGCTGCTCTGGCGCAATGGAACTGCGTACACCTCGGCGCGCAAGGCTGCGAAGTGTACGAGCAGCGCCCATTGATCTGTCGCCTGTTCGGGACTACCCCGAGCTTGCCCTGTCCGCGCGATCGTGGACCGGAAACGTCGACGGAGGCGCATGTCGAACGCCAGGTACATGAGCTGATCGCCAGCACCCGCCAAGTGCTGGTGTAGTGCGATCCGCACGAGAAGCATTGGGCGGTAGAAGCCACAGCACGAACCCGCCAAGCCTGAGCCCACCAAGTCTGCGGTCGAACGCAGACCGACGTTTGTTCTAGAGGCAGTGTCCTTGCTCGCCGCTAGAACCAGCGAGGACAAGGTCACCTCAAGCGCCCCCGGCAATACCTAAAACGAACTGATCCAGCATTCTCGTCCAGCGCATACGGCCACCCGGGCCTGCTCGACATGATCAAAACCTACGACCTGCTGCAGCTTGTCCAAGAGAACGGTGGGAACTGGAGCGTGAGCCTGGCCGCACGCGGAGAAGCCGTGCCCGAAGCGATCAATTGATCTCATCTTGCAAAAAAGGGGGCCAGGCCCCCTTGGCTCAGATAAGCCCATGCTGCGCGAAGGAGACTGACCGGCTTCCGGCGATGATGATGTGATCCAGCGTCCGCACGTCCACCGGTGAATACCGCTCGTTGGAGCGACAGCGGCGAGCTCGACGCTCTGCTCTGTACTTCCGTGGATGCCCACACCTAGCCACTCGCTTCAATGCAAGCTCGGAGATCAAGCAACAGCTGATGTACCGACACTCACGCTATTGGGCATACTCGATTGGCGGTATCGCCACCTCGTTCATCGTCAGCCACAACGAGTTGGAATTCTCCAGAGAGGCAGACAGCCAGTTTTACCTCTATCGGGTGTTCCAGCTCAGTAGTGACCCGAGACTCTTTATCCTGCGTGGCGATCTGTCGAACCAGCTTTATCTGACGCCTTTGGATTTCAGGGCAAGCTTTCGCGAGAATTTTAGGTAGTACAAGTCAGTTGGTTTGGGAGCGCTCCTCAGCGGAGGGACTTTTGCGGGAAACCGTCAAAAGCCGTCGAGTAGCGTAGGACATCGGTTGCAGCGAGCGCCCTAGATGATGCTTGTAAAATCAGTGACTTACTAGGTCGACCACTGGCATGGGGTGCAAGGGGTCGAGTGTTCGAATCACTCCGTCCCGACCATATTCAGAGAAAGGCCGGTTCAGAAATGAACCGGCCTTTTTCGTTTCCGGAACTTTTGCAAAAGTCCTTTCGAATCTCTTCTCTACAATCGCTGTCGCATTTCGTTGTCGATGGCTGTTCGCCGTATAAATAACCTTTCCTAGCCTCGTCGCTGAGTAGCGGCTGGTAATGCAGCTGTGCTCAATTTCGCGGGATTGGGTCTACGGTCGATCACCTCGCGGCCGTAGCGCGCCACCACATGGAACAGGTCGTACACCACTTCGGCCTGCGGGCAGTGCTGCTGCACTTCCAGGTCGAAAGCGGTGTTCATGTCCATCGCCACCGCCTCGATCTGCTGGCAGCGCGCGCCGAGTAACTCGAAGAACGGGCGAATGGCCTCGCGGCTATTGCCGTGGCCGACCCACAGCACGCGCGTGCGCTCGGCATCCATGATCACCGTGGCGTAGCGATGGCCCTTGTGCAGGGCAAACTCGTCCATCACCAGGCGGCGGACGTCGCCCGGCTCGAAGGTCCCGACTTCGGCTTCCAGGCGGCGTTTGTCGAGCGTCTTGAGGGTGTGCCAGTGCAGGCCGGTGAGGCGGCTGACGTGGCTGATCGGCAAGAGCTGCAAGAGGCTTTCGAGCCAGACCTGCAAGCGTCGAGTCAGCCGTGAGGCCGGCTCCAGCCAGTCGATCCGCTCGGTCACCCGCCCACAACCCAGGCAGTCGACGCGGCGCACGGGCAGTTGGAGCAGGACGCGCTGATCCAGCAGGTCACGGTCGCGCACCTGGCGGATACGCCGCTCGTGGATCAACGGGCTGGGCTGCAGGCTGCGCCCACATCGGGGCACTCGGTCGACCTGGGGCTCCAGTTCAATCAGCAGGGTGTGTTCAGCAGCGGGACGACAGGCGACGACCTCGTAGCCTGGCCAGAAAGCGGCAAGATCAATAGGATGCATGGCGACAGCAGGGCGTGGGGGTTGGTGTGTTTGGCGACTGCCAATTTACCCGCTTCCCTGACTGTCAACTCGCTCTTCCCCCAGACTCCGCGAAGAACCAAAGAATTGGGATGCTCAGGCACGCAAGTTGAACGTGCTGGCTGACGCCTATAACTTCCCCGCCTTCCAAACCAGCAGCGCCCTGGCATGAACCACAATCTTGCCTGCGGGCACCACTCGGCTCTTGTGCGTTGGGCTATCCGCCACCAGTTCCAGCTTGTCGGTTCCGGCAAGCTGCAGGCGCCTAATGAGCAGATAGCCCGCCCAGGCGATTAGATAGACGCCATCGCCCGCGTACTGATTGATGCCGCGATCGATCAGCACGAAGTCCTTGTCGTGGATGGTGCTGGCCATCGACTGGTCCCATGCGGTGATGATGGAGAGATTGGTGGGGTCGCTGTACTTGATGCCCAGTCCGTCGAGTTGTCGGATGCCGACAGTGAGGTCGCTCACCAGGTCGACATAGTCGGTCGGCATCTCCTCCTTGACCATGCTGGCCAGTTCGTATTTCTGGATCAGGATTTCGCCATCCTTCAGGTAGGCGGCTCGGCGGGCTTCCTTCGCCTGGCCCGCGAGGCTGGCCTGGTAACTCGAGTTTGTTTCGACCTCGATACCGTCGACCAGAGCCGACACTGACACATCCAGTGCAGCAGCGATCAGGCTGAGCCGTTTGGGACGCGGGGTGTTCCTGTCGGCCTCCCAGGCCTGAACGGATTGCGGTTTGACTCCCACCAATCTGCTCAGTGCGGATTGGTTGATTCCTTTCCTTTCGCGTGCCGCGGCAATGCGGGATCCGATCGTTTTCATGGCGCCAACCATACAACCGATGGTTGTAATGATCATTGCAATTTTACGTAGTAATATTTTGCCCGGTCTTGTATCTTTGGGTTGTCATCCAGGGATGGAGGTGATCCGTGAAAGAGAACTCCGCTCAACGCGCGGCTGATGCTGCCGGTAGCCAGTCGGCTCTCGCGAGGTTGATCGGCTGTACGCCGCAGGCCGTCCAGAGGATGTGTGCGACGGGCCATGTCCCCGCCGAGCGGGTCCTGCAAATTGAGGAGGCGGTTGGTGCGCGGGTGACGAGGCATGAGCTACGGCCGGATCTGTATCCCCGTGAGCCGGACCCGCCCAGGGATTGAGGTTTCCACTCATGCCCCGACAACTCACCCAATGGACACGCGACGTTGCCGATCTCCTCGCGCAACCTCCCGGCCACCCGCAATTGCAGGCACTGGCCGACTGGCTACAGCGCCTGGCCTTCACTGATCACATCGCACTGTTCATCTATGAAGGGCGTCATCCGCCGCTAGCGCTGTTCGACACGATCCCGCCGAACCTGCGGCATCTCTTCGTCGGCGAATACCGGGCCGGGCCGTACCTGCTGGACCCGTTCTACCTCGCTTGTGTATTCGGTCAGTCCGATGGGCTTTACAGCATGCGACGGCTGGCTCCAGAGCGCTTCTACACCACGTCTTACTACTGCAGCTATTACCGCTACTTGGAATTGAGCGAGCAGCTCGGTTTCATCATCAGCCTGGGTGGGCAGAGCAAGGCAGTGCTATCGCTGATGCGGGTGCGGGGCAGCGCGGCATTTAGTGAAGGGGAGATGCAGCTGTTGCGCAGCGCGGCGCCGGTAGTGGACCAGGTCGTGCGTGCGGCTTGGGAGGTGCATCGGCAGCAGCGCCCGCAGACTGCTTCTGGTCTGGACAACAAGGTGAATGAGGCATTCGAGCAGTTCGGCCGTGGTGTGTTGACTGTGCGGGAGTGCGAGGTGGCGCGGTTGTTGTTGGAGGGGCACTCGAATCTCTCGATTTCGCAGCAGCTGCGGATCATGCCGGGAACGGTGAAGGTGCACCGGCGGAATCTCTATGAGAAGTTGGAGATCGGTAGTCAGTCCGAGTTGTTGGCGTTGTTTGTAAGGGAGTTGAAGAGGGCTTGAGGTCGAGGCAATGCACGGTGGTGGGCGAGGGGGCAACTGCGCAGCCCTTCTGCCTACTCATTTTCCCGCGCTCTAGCGCCTCCACCACCAGTTGTTCGGGGACCTGTACGACTGAGCGAGCGCGTTGCATACCCTGAGCGCCCGTTTGAAGCAATGAACTGCATGGGCACCGCGTCGCTCAACCCCTTCTACGAATCTGCTCCATCCCCCATCGCACGGCTCGTGGTGTCGTTGCCCCGTGCTTTCTCTCCTTGCGAAATACCTGACAGCCCGACGAGTTGGCCAGTACCCCGGTCGGTATAGGCGCCCTCCGAAGGGGCGTTGATAGTCTTCGCCCATCAATTAAGTCGCGCGGGGAAACCACTATGAACGAGCCAACGCTCTACATTGGCGAGCATTGGGTGGCGCCGAGGCTCAGGCAACGGTTCTGCAGCGCTGCCCCTGTGACGGGGGAGCGCATTGTGGAGTTGGGAGCGGCCGGCGCGGAGGTCCTGGCCTTGGTCAACCATGGCAGCCATGACCTGGCAACCGCGGTGTTCTCCTCCGACCTGGAGCATGCCACCTGCATCGCCAATGGGTTGCGTGCCAGGAGGGGCTGGGTCAATTGCTCGCCCACTACCTTCATTCAGCAGCCCTAGGGGCTGGAGAGCTATCTGGAGAGCAAGCAGGTCATCCGTTGCGACAATGTCGGACGTCGGGGTTGATATTCGAGGTAGGTGCAGGCGAGCTGCTCCGATGGGCCCGTTGATAACAACAATAAAGAGGCAACTCAATGGAACGTTCCGCAATGCGCCGTGGCTTGAATGCGCGGCATATCCGCTTCATGGCCCTGGGCTCGGCCATTGGCACGGGGCTGTTTTATGGCTCGGCGGCGGCCATTCAGCGCGCTGGGCCGTCCGTGCTGCTGGCCTATCTGATAGGCGGCGCGGCGATCTACCTGGTCATGCGCGCCCTGGGCGAGATGGCAGTGCGTTCGCCGGTATCGGGCTCTTTCGGTCATTACGCCAGCCAGTACCTGGGGCGTTACGCCGGTTTCCTCACCGGGTGGACCTACGCCTTCTCGATGATGATGGTGTGTCTGGCCGACGTGACGGCATTTGGCGTCTACATGGGGCTGTGGTTCCCAGATGCGCCGCGCTGGGTCTGGGTACTGGGCATCGTGCTGACCATTTCGGCCTTGAACCTCTGCAGCGTGCGGGTGTTCGGCGAGCTGGAGTTCTGGCTGTCGCTGCTCAAGGTGTTAGCGATCGTGGCGATGATAATTGCCGGGCTGGGGGTGTTGATGTTCGGCATCCAGTTGGGCGATGGCAACGGAGGGTCGACGGGCTTTAGCAACCTCTGGGCACATGGCGGCTTCTTCCCCAACGGCATCGAGGGGATGATGGCTTCTTTCACCATCGTGATGTTCGCCTTCGGCGGCATTGAGGTGATCGGCTTCACGGCTGGCGAGGCGAAGGACCCGCAGCAGATGATTCCCAAGGCCATCAACTCGGTGCCGCTGCGCATCCTGCTGTTCTATGTGCTGACGCTGCTGGTGTTGATGGCGATCTACCCCTGGCCGCGAATCGGCAGCCAGGGCAGCCCCTTTGTGCAGATATTCAATGGCCTGGGCATCGAGTCGGCCGCCAGCATCCTCAACCTGGTGGTGATTTCGGCGGCGGTCTCCGCCATCAACAGCGACATCTTCAGCACGGGGCGCATGCTTTTCGGCATGGCCGAGAATGGGCAGGCCCCGCGCGCCTTCGCTCGCTTGTCCGCCGACGGCGTGCCCTGGATGACGGTGCTGGTGATGGGGCTGACCTTGCTGTTGGGTGTGCTGCTCAACTACCTGCTACCGGATGAGCTGTTTCTGATGTTCGCCTCGCTGGTGACCTTTTCGGTGGTGTGGGTGTGGCTGATGATCCTGCTCTCCCAGCTCGCCATGCGTCGCACTCTGCGCCGCGAGGAGGTGGCGGCCCTCGGCTTTCCGGTCCCGTTCGGGGCGTTCGGACAGTACCTGGCCATCACCTTCATGCTGTTCATCTTCGTGGTGTTGGCCGTGTTCCCCGATACCCGCACCGCGCTGTACATAGGCGCAGCCTGGCTCGCCGTTCTTTCCTGCGCCTATCGGGTGTGGGGCAGGCCGAGGCAGGTCGCGCAACTCAAGCCTGAATTGCCCTGATTGGGCGTTCTTGATCCGTGGTTACGTCCAGGAAGAGAGGAGTAGTTGCATGTCGCAGCACAACTATGAATTTGAACTCCCGCAATCACTCATCGAGGATTTCCAGCGCGATGGCGCGGTATGTATTCGGCAGTTGTTCTCGGTCAGTGAGGTGGCGTTGCTGGAGCAGGGCATCGAGCGAAACCTCGCCTCGCCCAGTGACCGGGCCAAGGTGGCCAGCAGCCCGGATGACCCCGGCTGGTTCTTCGAGGACTTTTGCAACTGGCAGGATTTTGAGGAGTACCAGCGCTTCATCTTCGAAAGCCGGGTGGGCTCGGTAGCGGCGCAGTTGATGGGGGGCGGCAGCGCTCGTCTGTATCACGACCATCTGCTGGTGAAGGAGCCAAATACCCGTCAACGCACGCCCTGGCACCAGGACCAGCCGTACTACAACGTGGAAGGCAAACAGAACTGCAGCATGTGGATGCCAGTGGACCCGGTGGCGCGAGAGTCGACGCTGGAGTTCGTTGCGGGTTCGCACCGGGGGCCCTGGCTCATGCCGCGGAGCTTCCTGGACAACCAGGCCAGGTGGTTCCCTGAGGGCAGTCTGGCGGACCTGCCGGATATAGAAGCGGATCGGAGCAACTGGAACATCCTGGGCTGGGCGCTGGAACCGGGCGATGCGGTGTTCTTCCACATGCTGACCCTGCATGCCTCTGGCGGCGTCGGTGGTCAGCGGCGCCGGCGGGCGTTCTCTCTGCGCTTTCTCGGTGAGGACATGCGTCACGCGCCTCGGGCCTGGAAGACTTCGCCGGAGTTTCCGGGCCTGATTGACCAGTTACCGTATGGGGCTCCAATGGAGCATCCACTGTTCCCAGTGCTCTGGCCCAGAGAGAATGCCGGGAAGTGATCCGCACAAGGCCCATTGTGCAAAGGGGCTGGGGCCTCCTGGCCCTTTCCAATGACCTTGTCGTTTCCCGCAGTCGGCGTATGGTGAAAGGCACACTCCCAGGGAGGTATTGCTATGTTCGAGGTAATGCGAAATGGCGAAAACCGCGTTGACGTCAACTTTGCCGGAAAGCTGGACAGCAATGAAATGCGAACCGGGTTAGCTCAGTTGGCGCAACAGTCCGAAGGAATCGCCCATGGCCGAATGCTGTATCGGATAGGTGAGTTCCAGATGCCTACCCTTGGGGCCATGGCCGTTGAGGTCTCGCAGATCCCGCAGCTGTTCAAGGTCGTCCGCCGCTTCGATCGCATGGCGGTGGTAGCGGACAAGGGGTGGGTGCGGAAGATCAGCGAGGCAGAGGGTGCGTTGATTCCAGGGCTGACCATCAAGGCGTTTGGCTCGCAGCAGGCTGCTGAAGCGGAGGTCTGGTTGCAGCGCTGACGCTTTCCGATTCTCGTGTCTAACGCGCCGCCTTCGGGCGGCGCCTTTATATAGAAGAGGGGACAGGAAGAAGTGGAAGCCGCTGGTGCTCAGCCGGGATGACCGAAAAGTTTCAAATAAGTGTTGACGGCAGATTCTGCATCCCTATAATGCGCACCTCTTCCGGCACAGTTGCCAAGCAAAACTCCTTGTAAATCAATGAGTTGAATGATTGGTGAGGGTGGCGGGAGGTTCCGCTTCGCAAGATTCGCCGCAGGCGAATGAAGTGGGAACGGAGGCGTTGACAGCGGGTTTGAACGCTGTAGAATGCGCCTCCCGCTGACGAGAAGAGTGATTCGGATCGGCAGCGCAAGCGGTTGAGTAGAAAAGAAATTTTCGAAAAACAGCTTGACAGGAAGAAGGGCTGCGGTAGAATGCGCGGCCTCGGTTGAGACGAAAGACTTGATCGAAACGCTCTTTAACAACTGAATCAAGCAATTCGTGTGGGTGCTTGTGAGGTAAGCCTGATAGTCAACTGATTATCAGCATCACAAGTAACACTCGTGAATTCGAGAGTTTATTTGCGATTGCTGAGCCAAGTTTAGGGTTTTCTCAAAACCCAAGCAGTATTGAACTGAAGAGTTTGATCATGGCTCAGATTGAACGCTGGCGGCAGGCCTAACACATGCAAGTCGAGCGGCAGCGGGTCCTTCGGGATGCCGGCGAGCGGCGGACGGGTGAGTAATGCCTAGGAATCTGCCTGGTAGTGGGGGATAACGTTCGGAAACGGACGCTAATACCGCATACGTCCTACGGGAGAAAGTGGGGGATCTTCGGACCTCACGCTATCAGATGAGCCTAGGTCGGATTAGCTAGTTGGTGGGGTAATGGCTCACCAAGGCGACGATCCGTAACTGGTCTGAGAGGATGATCAGTCACACTGGAACTGAGACACGGTCCAGACTCCTACGGGAGGCAGCAGTGGGGAATATTGGACAATGGGCGAAAGCCTGATCCAGCCATGCCGCGTGTGTGAAGAAGGTCTTCGGATTGTAAAGCACTTTAAGTTGGGAGGAAGGGCAGTCAGTTAATACCTGGTTGTTTTGACGTTACCAACAGAATAAGCACCGGCTAACTTCGTGCCAGCAGCCGCGGTAATACGAAGGGTGCAAGCGTTAATCGGAATTACTGGGCGTAAAGCGCGCGTAGGTGGTTCAGCAAGTTGGAGGTGAAATCCCCGGGCTCAACCTGGGAACTGCCTCCAAAACTACTGAGCTAGAGTACGGTAGAGGGTAGTGGAATTTCCTGTGTAGCGGTGAAATGCGTAGATATAGGAAGGAACACCAGTGGCGAAGGCGACTACCTGGACTGATACTGACACTGAGGTGCGAAAGCGTGGGGAGCAAACAGGATTAGATACCCTGGTAGTCCACGCCGTAAACGATGTCGACTAGCCGTTGGGATCCTTGAGATCTTAGTGGCGCAGCTAACGCGATAAGTCGACCGCCTGGGGAGTACGGCCGCAAGGTTAAAACTCAAATGAATTGACGGGGGCCCGCACAAGCGGTGGAGCATGTGGTTTAATTCGAAGCAACGCGAAGAACCTTACCTGGCCTTGACATGCTGAGAACTTTCCAGAGATGGATTGGTGCCTTCGGGAACTCAGACACAGGTGCTGCATGGCTGTCGTCAGCTCGTGTCGTGAGATGTTGGGTTAAGTCCCGTAACGAGCGCAACCCTTGTCCTTAGTTACCAGCACGTTATGGTGGGCACTCTAAGGAGACTGCCGGTGACAAACCGGAGGAAGGTGGGGATGACGTCAAGTCATCATGGCCCTTACGGCCAGGGCTACACACGTGCTACAATGGTCGGTACAAAGGGTTGCCAAGCCGCGAGGTGGAGCTAATCCCATAAAACCGATCGTAGTCCGGATCGCAGTCTGCAACTCGACTGCGTGAAGTCGGAATCGCTAGTAATCGTGAATCAGAATGTCACGGTGAATACGTTCCCGGGCCTTGTACACACCGCCCGTCACACCATGGGAGTGGGTTGCTCCAGAAGTAGCTAGTCTAACCGCAAGGGGGACGGTTACCACGGAGTGATTCATGACTGGGGTGAAGTCGTAACAAGGTAGCCGTAGGGGAACCTGCGGCTGGATCACCTCCTTAATCGAAGACATCAGCTTCTTCATAAGTTCCCACACGAATTGCTTGATTCAATTGCGAAGGCGATTGGGTCTGTAGCTCAGTTGGTTAGAGCGCACCCCTGATAAGGGTGAGGTCGGCAGTTCGAATCTGCCCAGACCCACCAATTGTCGCGGGGTCGACTGACCGCTGGACATTGGGGCCATAGCTCAGCTGGGAGAGCGCCTGCTTTGCACGCAGGAGGTCAGGAGTTCGATCCTCCTTGGCTCCACCATCTCCAGGCTGACCAAGAGCTCAGAATTGAATATCCGTTGTGGGATATTGAATTCTGGACTTTGTTTCAGAATCGTTCTTTAAAAATTCGGGTATGTGATAGAAGTGACTTGTTGAGTGTTTCACTGCACTCAATGATTCAAGGTAAAATTTGCGAGTTCAAGCGCGAATTTTCGGCGAATGTCGTCTTCACCGCCATGCTCACAGGCAGATTGCTTGGGGTTATATGGTCAAGTGAAGAAGCGCATACGGTGGATGCCTTGGCAGTCAGAGGCGATGAAAGACGTGGTAGCCTGCGATAAGCTTCGGGGAGTCGGCAAACAGACTTTGATCCGGAGATCTCTGAATGGGGGAACCCACCTAGGATAACCTAGGTATCTTGTACTGAATCCATAGGTGCAAGAGGCGAACCAGGGGAACTGAAACATCTAAGTACCCTGAGGAATAGAAATCAACCGAGATTCCCTTAGTAGTGGCGAGCGAACGGGGATTAGCCCTTAAGCTTCTTGGATTTTAGCGGAACGCTCTGGAAAGTGCGGCCATAGTGGGTGATAGCCCCGTACGCGAAAGGGTCCAGGAAGTGAAATCGAGTAGGACGGAGCACGTGAAACTTTGTCTGAATATGGGGGGACCATCCTCCAAGGCTAAATACTACTGACTGACCGATAGTGAACCAGTACCGTGAGGGAAAGGCGAAAAGAACCCCGGAGAGGGGAGTGAAATAGAACCTGAAACCGTATGCGTACAAGCAGTGGGAGCCTACATTGTTAGGTGACTGCGTACCTTTTGTATAATGGGTCAGCGACTTATATTCAGTGGCGAGCTTAACCGAATAGGGGAGGCGTAGCGAAAGCGAGTCTTAATAGGGCGTTTAGTCGCTGGGTATAGACCCGAAACCGGGCGATCTATCCATGGGCAGGTTGAAGGTTAGGTAACACTGACTGGAGGACCGAACCGACTACCGTTGAAAAGTTAGCGGATGACCTGTGGATCGGAGTGAAAGGCTAATCAAGCTCGGAGATAGCTGGTTCTCCTCGAAAGCTATTTAGGTAGCGCCTCACGTATCACTCCAGGGGGTAGAGCACTGTTTCGGCTAGGGGGTCATCCCGACTTACCAAACCGATGCAAACTCCGAATACCTGGAAGTGTCAGCGTGGGAGACACACGGCGGGTGCTAACGTCCGTCGTGAAAAGGGAAACAACCCAGACCGTCAGCTAAGGTCCCAAAGTTCTAGTTAAGTGGGAAACGATGTGGGAAGGCTTAGACAGCTAGGAGGTTGGCTTAGAAGCAGCCACCCTTTAAAGAAAGCGTAATAGCTCACTAGTCGAGTCGGCCTGCGCGGAAGATGTAACGGGGCTCAAACTAGACACCGAAGCTACGGGTTCGTCGTAAGACGAGCGGTAGAGGAGCGTTCTGTAAGCCTGTGAAGGTGAGTTGAGAAGCTTGCTGGAGGTATCAGAAGTGCGAATGCTGACATGAGTAACGACAATGCGAGTGAAAAACTCGCACGCCGAAAGACCAAGGGTTCCTGCGCAACGTTAATCGACGCAGGGTGAGTCGGCCCCTAAGGCGAGGCAGAAATGCGTAGTCGATGGGAAGCGGGTTAATATTCCCGCACTTCTAGTTACTGCGATGGAGGGACGGAGAAGGCTAGGCCAGCTTGGCGTTGGTTGTCCAAGTTTAAGGTGGTAGGCCGAACACTTAGGCAAATCCGGGTGTTCAAGGCCGAGAGCTGATGACGAGTGTTCTTTTAGAACACGAAGTGGTTGATGCCATGCTTCCAGGAAAAGCTTCTAAGCTTCAGGTAACTAGGAACCGTACCCCAAACCGACACAGGTGGTTGGGTAGAGAATACCAAGGCGCTTGAGAGAACTCGGGTGAAGGAACTAGGCAAAATGGCACCGTAACTTCGGGAGAAGGTGCGCCGGTGAGGGTGAAGCATTTACTGCGTAAGCCCATGCCGGTCGAAGATACCAGGCCGCTGCGACTGTTTATTAAAAACACAGCACTCTGCAAACACGAAAGTGGACGTATAGGGTGTGACGCCTGCCCGGTGCCGGAAGGTTAATTGATGGGGTTAGCGCAAGCGAAGCTCTTGATCGAAGCCCCGGTAAACGGCGGCCGTAACTATAACGGTCCTAAGGTAGCGAAATTCCTTGTCGGGTAAGTTCCGACCTGCACGAATGGCGTAACGATGGCGGCGCTGTCTCCACCCGAGACTCAGTGAAATTGAAATCGCTGTGAAGATGCAGTGTATCCGCGGCTAGACGGAAAGACCCCGTGAACCTTTACTGTAGCTTTGCACTGGACTTTGAGCCTGCTTGTGTAGGATAGGTGGGAGGCTGTGAAGCGAGGACGCCAGTTCTCGTGGAGCCATCCTTGAAATACCACCCTGGCATGCTTGAGGTTCTAACTCTGGTCCGTCATCCGGATCGAGGACAGTGTATGGTGGGCAGTTTGACTGGGGCGGTCTCCTCCTAAAGAGTAACGGAGGAGTACGAAGGTGCGCTCAGACCGGTCGGAAATCGGTCGTAGAGTATAAAGGCAAAAGCGCGCTTGACTGCGAGACAGACACGTCGAGCAGGTACGAAAGTAGGTCTTAGTGATCCGGTGGTTCTGTATGGAAGGGCCATCGCTCAACGGATAAAAGGTACTCCGGGGATAACAGGCTGATACCGCCCAAGAGTTCATATCGACGGCGGTGTTTGGCACCTCGATGTCGGCTCATCACATCCTGGGGCTGAAGCCGGTCCCAAGGGTATGGCTGTTCGCCATTTAAAGTGGTACGCGAGCTGGGTTTAGAACGTCGTGAGACAGTTCGGTCCCTATCTGCCGTGGACGTTTGAGATTTGAGAGGGGCTGCTCCTAGTACGAGAGGACCGGAGTGGACGAACCTCTGGTGTTCCGGTTGTCACGCCAGTGGCATTGCCGGGTAGCTATGTTCGGAAGAGATAACCGCTGAAAGCATCTAAGCGGGAAACTCGCCTCAAGATGAGATCTCACTGGGATCTTGAATCCCCTGAAGGGCCGTCGAAGACTACGACGTTGATAGGTGGGGTGTGTAAGCGCTGTGAGGCGTTGAGCTAACCCATACTAATTGCCCGTGAGGCTTGACCATATAACACCCAAACAATCTGGTGATTGTGGGTGCGATGGGTGAAGTCGACAGACCGAAAATTGGCCTGAACCGCAAAACCAGACTGTCACATACCTGATTCGGGATCGCGTCTCGCGACGAGATCCCTACCGAATTGCTTGACGACCATAGAGCGTTGGAACCACCTGATCCCATCCCGAACTCAGCAGTGAAACGACGCATCGCCGATGGTAGTGTGGAGCTTCTCCATGTGAGAGTAGGTCATCGTCAAGCTTCTATCCCAAACCCCCGATCCGCTCACGCGGTTCGGGGGTTTGTCTTTGTGCGCGGAAAACTTCCCTCGGACAAACTGCGATGTGCAGGTAGGGCGCGCTGCGCGCACCGGCTGTTGGCGGTAGCCTGGACTTTGACCAGCGGGGGCGAAGCCCAACGCAGCAATGGACCAGATTCAGGTAAAAATTTATGCCGACTAAAAAGGCCACCCGAAGGTGGCCTTTTGCGTTTCTGGAGCGCTGATCAGTCGCCGCGGTACTCGCAGCCACTGGTGCAGGTCTCGTGGATACGGATGCGGGAGAGTTCCGGAAGCAGGGGTTTGAGTTGCTGCCAGATCCACTTGGCGAGGACTTCGCTGGTGGGATTTTCCAGACCAGGTATCTCGTTGAGGTAGTTGTGGTCGAGCTGTTCGTAGAGGGGCTTGAAGATTGCCTTGAGCTCGGAGAAGTCTCGAATCCAGCCGGTATAGGGATCGGGTTCGCCTTCGATATAGATGGCTACGCGGAAGGAGTGGCCGTGCAGGCGACCGCATTTATGGCCCGCAGGCACGTGAGGGAGCCGGTGCGCGGCCTCGAATATGAATTCCTTGAAAATTTCCACTGAGTAACGCTCTTGAAGTGACGGCCAGACGACTGGCCAAAGCAGGAAAGTTCCGATTTTACCAGCTCTCCACCGGTCTGACCGAAAAGACAGGTGCTACCGGACGAGCTCGTCACTCATTTGATTCCCAGTCGCTTGGCCAGGCGTAGCAGGTTGGCCCGATCCAGGCCCAGTTCACGGGCTGAAGCTGCCCAGTTCTGCTGTTGCCGCGCCAGGCTGGTGGCGATCAGTTGGCGTTGGTACTGGTCAATGGCCTCGCGCAAATCACCAACCGCTGCAGCCTCCGGTGCTTCTGCCGAACGAGCGGCTATGCTCGGCTGGTTGCCGGGCAAGGCGAGGTCGTTGGCCGTCAGGGTGAGGATTCGCGGTCGCTCGGCGCAGGCTGCCAAGGCCTTGAGCGCTGCGCGGCCAATCAGGTGTTCCAGTTCCCGTACATTGCCAGGCCAGTCGTAGCCGAGCAGCGCAGCTTGGGCATCCTGGCTGAGGCGCAAGCTGCGCAGACCGAGCCGGGCGCGATTCTCTTCGAGGAAGAAGCCCGTCAGCAGCAAGACGTCGCGGCCACGCTCACGAAGGGGAGGAACGCGCAGGGGATAGACGCTGAGCCGGTGATAGAGGTCGGCCCGGAAACGGCCGGCACGCACTTCCTCTGCGAGGTCGCGGTTGGTGGCGGCAATGACCCGCACATTGACGCGGTGTTCGCGGTCCGAACCGACCCGCTGCAATTGCCCACTCTGCAGCACACGCAATAGCTTGGCCTGGGTGGCCAATGGCAGCTCTCCGACCTCATCGAGGAACAGGGTGCCTTCATCGGCCAGCTCGAACTTGCCTTTGCGTTCGTTCACTGCGCCAGAGAAGGCGCCACGCACATGACCGAACAACTCGCTCTCCACCAGGGTGTCGGGCAGGGCGGCACAGTTGAGGCTGATCATGGGGTGTCGGGAGCGCAGCGAGCGGCTATGAATGGATTGGGCGACCAGTTCCTTGCCGACTCCGGTTTCTCCGCTGATCAATACCGTCAGTTCGCTGCCGCCTACCAGCTTGATCTCCTCTACCAGTGCCTTATGGCTCGCGCTATGCCCAATCATCTCCTGCGGTCGAACCTGCCCGGCCGCCTGGCGATAGACCTCCGCCAGCTGCTGTTCGTCCTGGGCGAGGCGGGTAAGCGTGTCCATGCGTTCGGCTGCTTTCACCGTGGCGGCGGCCAGGCTGGCGAAACCTTCGAGGATTTCCAGGTCCTGTCCGTCGAAACGCGACGGGTCCAATGCATCGAGGGTCAGGACGCCCCAGGGGCGATCATCGAGGTAGAGCGGGCAGCCCATGCAATCGTGTACTTCCAGGTGCTCCTGATGACCTTCCACCAGGCCGTCGTAGGGGTCGGGCAGGCCGCAGTCAGCAGCGAAGCGGGTAACACCGCGACTCTCCATCAAGGCACGTAACCTGGGGTGTTCGGACACCTTGAAGCGCCTACCCAGCGTGTCCTGGCTGAGGCCGTCTACGGCCATGGGGACCAACTGGTCGCCATCGAGGCGGAGCAGGGCAGTGGCGTCGCATGGCAGTAAGCCACGCAGGGCTTCCAGCAGGCGGCGATAGCGCTCGCGTTCGGGCAGTTCGCGGGACAGGTCACTGACCAGGGGGATCAGTGTTTGCAGGAAAGTGTGGGTTGTCATTATGACTCCGGCATGTCGATATGACTCGCTGAATAGTGTAGTCAAAAGAACACTAATAAATATAAGTACCTGATTTTATTGAAATAAAAAGTTGGCATGAAAACTGGAATAGAACAGGTAGAAAGCCCCAACCCAGATAGCGGAGTCCTTATGCTGACCAGCCTACAACGTGCCATCGTCAAATCCACCGTGCCCCTGCTGGAGACGGGAGGGGAGGCGCTGACCAGCCACTTCTACAAGATCATGCTGGGTGAATTCGCCGAGGTGCGCCCGCTGTTCAATCAGGCGCATCAGGCCAGCGGCGACCAGCCGCGTGCCCTTGCCAACGGCGTGCTGATGTATGCCCGCCACATCGATCAGCTCGGAGCCCTCGGCCCGCTGGTGGGCAAGATCATCAACAAGCATGTGGCCCTGCAAGTACTGCCCGAGCACTACCCGATCGTCGGTGCCTGCCTGCTGCGGGCCATCCGCGAAGTGCTGGGCGCCGAAGTGGCCACTGATGAAGTGATCGAAGCCTGGGCTGCTGCTTACCAGCAACTGGCTGACCTGCTGATCGGCGCAGAAGAGGAAATCTACTCTGCCAGCGCGGCTGCCCCCGGCGGCTGGCGTGGCGCGCGCTGGTTCCGTCTGGCACGCAAGGAAGTGGAAAGCGCGGAGATCACGTCCTTCTACTTCGCCCCGGAAGACGGTGGCGCGCTGATGGAGTTCACCCCCGGCCAGTACATCGGACTGCGCCTGAACCTGGATGGCGAGGAGGTGCGCCGCAACTATTCCCTGTCCGCCCTTGGCAATGGTCGCGAATACCGCATCAGCGTCAAGCGGGAGCAGGGCGGCCGTGTCTCTAACTTCTTGCACGACGAGTTCCAGGTCGGCGAGCGCGTTGAGCTATTCGCCCCGGCCGGTGACTTCGTGCTGCGGCCCGGCAGCAAGCCCCTGGTGCTGATCACCGCGGGTGTCGGCATTACCCCGGCATTGGCCATGCTCGAAGCGGCACAGGACAGCGGTCGACCGATCCACTTCATCCATTGCGCACGCAATGGTGCGGTCCATGCCTTCCGCGACTGGGTCGACGCCAAGGTCGCTGCCATTCCGCAGCTCAGTCGCTTCTTCTGCTACAGCGAGCCCCATGCGGATGATCAGCCCGATGCCACTGGCTTCCTGAGTCGCGAGCACTTGGCCGAGTTGCTGCCCACCGAGCGCGACGTGGATGCCTACTTCCTCGGGCCCAAAGGCTTCATGGCCCAGGTGAAGAAGCACCTGCGCGAACTGGGTGTGCCCGAGCGCCAGTGCCACCACGAGTTCTTTGGACCGGCCAGCGCCCTGGAGGCCTGACCATCGCCGCCCGGCGCCAGGGTGGCGCCGGGTCGTCAACCGAGGAGAGCACGATCATGACCAGTCTGTTCGGATGTCCCCAACGTTTGATGCAACTGTCTCATCTGTTTCTCTGGACCGGCCTGTTCCAGCTCCTGTTGGGCATTGCCGGCGCTTATTACCTTGATGCCCGTCTCGGGCTGCTGATGCTGGTCGGCGCCCACGGCATGGTCATCCTGGGGCCGACCCTGATCAAGCTGGGTTATGTGATGCGCCTGACTGCCCAGTACCAACTGCGTAACGAAGAGCGGGGGTTGGCCTGTGCAATTGCTTGACGCCTCCCGCGAGCTCGCCATTCGGCCGATCTGGCGACTGGGGTTTCGCCCCTTTTTCCTCTTCGGCACGGCCTTCGCCCTGCTGGCTGTACTGATCTGGATACTGGCGCTCCATGGTCACGTCGGAACCTGGCAACCAGCAGGTGGCTGGCTGGCCTGGCACCGACACGAGATGGTGTTCGGTTTCGGCGGCGCCATCATCGCCGGCTTCCTGCTTACCGCCGTGCAGAACTGGACCGGCAACCCCGGCCTTCGCGGCCGCTCACTGGCCTTGCTGGTGACGCTCTGGCTGGCTGCTCGCGTGGCCTGGTTGCTCGGCGCCCCCCTGGCCTTGCTGATTCCCCTTGAGCTGATCTTCCTGCCTGCTGTCGCCATCGTGATGGGGCGTAGCCTCTGGCGCGTACGCCAGCGCGGCAACTACCCCGTGGTTGTGGTGCTGTCCCTGCTCGCCGCCGCCGACGCGTTGGCCCTCTGGGGATTGGCCACGATCAACGATGCGCTGCAGCGCCAGGGTGTGCTGGCAGCGCTCTGGTTGGTGGCCGCACTGATGGGCCTGATCGGTGGGCGGGTGATTCCCTTTTTCACTCAGCGTGGGCTGGGTCGGGTTCAGCAGGTGAAGGCCTGGCCCTGGCTGGATTGGAGCGCGCTGGCGGGTAGCGTTCTGCTGGCCATCAGCTTCGCCAGCGGTCCGGGGTTGCAGCCTGATCCCCGGCTAGCGGTTCTCTGCGTTTTGATTGGGCTGGCTAACCTGCTGCGCTTGGTGCGCTGGTACGACGCCGGCGTCTGGCGAGTGACATTGCTTTGGCCGCTGCATCTGGCGTTTGCCTGGTTGGCCGCGGCGCCCCTCGGACTGGCAGCTTGGCACCTGGGCTTCCTGGCCAATCCCGGCGTGGCTCAGCACGCACTGGGTGTGGGAGCCATGGGCGGGTTGATTCTGGCGATGATCGCCCGCGTCAGTCTGGGCCACAGTGGCCGTCCTCTGGAAACGCCCCGCGTGATGGGGCTTGCTTTCGCGCTACTCAATCTCGGTGCGGTCGCCCGCGTGGTGCTGTTGCCGCTGGCAGGGACTGCGGCACTGTGGCTGGCGGCCGTCTGCTGGGCAGCGGCGTTTGCGTTGTTCCTGCGGCACTACGCGGTATTGCTGTGCACGCCGAGACTGGATGGCCGGCCGGGTTGAGGCAGTGCCGGCTCTGTGGACGCACCGGCGCACGCGCGCAGCAGTTCGCGCAGGTGCCGCGCGAGATAGTCCTGGAAGCGTGCATCGTTCCAGTACTCCAGGTGGCTGAGCGGCGTGTGGCGTCTGAACCACGAGCCCACCGCCATGGGGCGGTCCTCGTGCACCACCGCGGCATAGCCTTGCACCGGGCGCAGCGGGTAGCCCAGCAGGTCGGCAGGGGCGTAGACATTCAACCAGCGTGCAGCCTGGCCTATGCGCTCGTCGAGGCAATGACCGGGAAAGCGGATCGGCTGGACCGGGTCGTACGCGAAGGTGAAGAGCGGGATGTTGCAACCGAACGTGATCAGCCCCGCCAGGGTTTCCATGGCGATGAAGGGATCACGCGGGCAGCTTGGCGTGGCGTTGAGCTTCTGCTGATCCCAGATGTAATTGGAGATGATGTGCCCACCCAGTGAGTGGGCCAGCACTACCAGCGGCGTATTCGGTCCGACCTTGGCGCGTAGTGCGTTGAGGCCGTTGCGCACGCTTTGGTGCACGTGCTCGTAAGTGGTGTCGTAGGCCTGGCTGACCTTGCGGTAGCCGCTGGCATCACCCAGGAAAAGGGTGACCATGCGCCGCATCCAGCGCCAGCGCACGGGCTCCTGTTCGAGCTTGTCCAGGTAGGCCAGCTCACGCTTGTCCAGCACATTGGCCCAATACAGCGACTGGAAGGTGATAGCTTCAGCCTCCACGCCCAGCCGCTTGCGCAGCCCCGCGATCAGTCCCTGGGCGAACGCGTGTTGCCCTTCTGCATCCTTTGCGTCCTGCTGATTGCCGATGCCGTGGATGATGGCAACTGCGAGTTTCATCCCTGTACTCCCTTCGCTCTGTGCGTCTCAGGTCAGAGGCTTTGCAAGCGCTCTCCCAGTTTTCCGTTGTCCGCCAGCTCGAGGAATTCGTCGCCCAGGCGCTGGCTCTCGGCCATGGCCTTGCGCCAATAGCGTTCGCGTGCGGCGTCGTCGCCGAGATAACGCTTGAAGTCCTTGCGGTCTGGCAGTTTGCCATGAGGCAAGGTGGCCAGGTACTCGCGCGAAGGGGAAATCAGCAGCACGTCCTGCAGGCGCTCCGCATCGCCCTTGCGCCAGGGCAGGCCTTTGTCAAACCAGCCAGGCACCACCTTGTCGGTGAAGTGCGGATAGAGCACTACGCCGCCCGGGTTGTAAGGCAGGTCCAGATGGTAGTCGAGCAGGCCGCCGTCGCGGTAGGTACCCGGGCCGGCTCCGGGGATGTCGCGAACGCCTTCCATCACCATGGGAATCGAGCCGGACGCAAGCAGGGCGTGGCGCAGGTTTCCCGCATCCAGCGCGTGGTAGCGCGAGGGGAAGTCGGACAGCGGCGCCAGCGGCGGTGCCTGGCGGGCGTCATGGAGGATGACCCGCTCGAAGTGCCGGGACAGACGCAGACGGCCCAGCAGGTTGCTGCCGATTACCGAGGACAGCCCCAGGCCGAGTGCACCGCGACGGTCCTGGGCCAGCAGGCCATGGCTCTTCACCACCACCACGTTCAGGCGGTAATGGGGGTTGGCCAGCACCTGCGCGTCCTGCCCCTGGAGCAGGTCATCCAGCATCAGGCCGCAGAGGCGGCTGACTTCCGCCATGCTCACGCCCTTGGGGAAGCGCTGGCGGGTGTAGAGATCGCCCAAGCGGCGGATGCCTTCGGCGGCGTTCGGCAGGCAGGCGCTGGCGAACCGCCAGGAACCGATGGAGGCGCCGATCAGGGCACGCTCGCGCGGCGCGCGTGGCAGCCAGTCGCCAAACAGCGCCAGGTCCAGGCCCTGGATGCCCAGCGCCTTGGGGCCGCCCGCTGCTCCGGGAAGGATGCTGACATCGGCCGGTTCAAGGCCTTGTCCACGAATGTGCGCCAGGGCGCGACTTCCTGCGCGCAGGGTAAGGGTGGAAAACTTGATGTGGATGGCGCTCATGCGGGGCTCCTTGAGGCAAGGCAGCGATTATAGTGGCGCCCTTGTTCGGGCCTAGTCGCTTCAGTGCCTGAATGATGCTTCCCAAGCCTTAAGGCGAATTCAGCTTGAATTAAGTCGTCCCCGGTATCTTGAACCCATCGAAAGCACACAAGCTCCCAAGGAGATGACCCCATGAAGAAACTTGCTGCCCTGTTCGCCATTGCTACCCTCGCCACCACCGCCGGTCTTGCTCAGGCCCGTGACCTCGGTCCGGACGAAGCCCTCAAGCTGCGCGACGCCGGCACCATCCAGTCGTTCGAGAAGCTCAACGCCGTGGCGCTGGCCAAGCACCCCGGCGGCACCATCAACGAAACCGAGCTGGAAGAGGAATACGGCCGCTACATCTACCAGGTGGAGCTGCGTGACGCCCAGGGCGTGCAGTGGGACCTGGAGCTTGATGCCACCAGCGGCCAGATCCTCAAGGATCACCAGGACGACTGATGCGCTGGATCCTTCGCTACTGCGGGATCATCGCCCTGATCCTGGCCATCTTCGCCCTCGAGGCGGTGGCCAGGGACCTGGATCAGGACGAGGCCCTCAAACTCCGTGAAGAGGGGGTCATCCTGCCGCTCGACCAACTGCTGCGAAGCGCCCTGGGGCTTTACCCCGGGGCGCGCCTGCTTGAAGCCGAGCTGGAAGAAGAGGATGACGTCTACATTTACGAGGTGGAGCTGGTGACCGCCGATGGTACGGTGCGTGAGTTGGAACTGGATGCCCGCGACGGGCGGATTCTGAAGGACGAGGAAGACGACTGATGCGGTTGTTGCTGGTAGAGGACCATGTCCCCCTGGCCGATGAGCTGACCACCAGCCTTGGCCGCCAAGGCTATGCGGTGGATTGGCTGGCCGATGGCCGAGATGCATTGCACCAGGGGGCCATCGAGCCGTACGACCTGATTATTCTGGACCTCGGCCTGCCCGGCAAGCCCGGGCTCGAGGTGCTGCAGGAGTGGCGGGCCGGCGGCCTCTCGACGCCGGTGCTGATCCTGACCGCACGTGGCTCCTGGGCCGAGCGGATCGACGGTCTCAAGGCCGGTGCCGATGACTACCTCACCAAACCCTTCCATCCCGAGGAGCTGGCCCTGCGCATCCAGGCGTTGCTGCGTCGCGCGCACGGCCTGGCGAACCAGCCGCAACTGGAAGCGGCTGGCCTGCAACTGGACGAGGGGCGGCAATGCGTCAGCCGCAATGGCGAGGAAGTCCAACTGACCGCCGCCGAGTTCCGCCTGTTGCGTTACTTCATGCTGCACCCGGGCCAGCTCCTGTCGAAGAGCCACCTGGCCGAGCATCTGTATGACGGCGAGACCGAGCGGGATTCCAACGTGATCGAGGTGCACGTCAATCACCTGCGGCGCAAGCTCGGTCGCGAAGTCATCGAGACGCGGCGAGGGCAGGGCTACCGCTTCACCGGTGAGGGTCGATGAGGTCGATCCAGCACCGGCTCAGCCTCGGGCTGGTAGGCGTTCTGATTCTGGTGGGGCTGGTCCTGGCGCAGACCAGCCTCTGGCTGTTCGACCTGGGGCTGCGACGCTACCTGGCGGAGGGGCTGCGCAGTGAAGCCGAGCTGTTGCTGAGTTCCCTGGTGCGCGGCCAGAACGGCATTCAGCTGGATGAAAAACGTCTCAACCCGGCCCATCAGCAACCTTACTCAGGCCGCTACTTCATCATCGAGCTGAATGAACAGCCCTGGCGTTCGCGCTCCCTCTGGGATGCCGAACTGTCCATGCCGCCGCAGAAGGGGCTGGCGGAAGGGCTTCTGCCGGGACCCAATGATCAGGAACTGCTGGCTTGGCGGGGTGATTACCGCCGCCTCGGCCACCAGGTGCGGATTGTCGTGGCGCAGGACTACACCCCGGTGCTGGAGAGTATTAGTCGCGTGCAGTGGACCGGGTTCGCCCTGGGCGTGGCGGGGCTGCTGCTGATCCTTGCCCTGCAGCGTATTACCGTGCGCCGAGCATTGCGTCCACTGGAGGAGGTCCGCCAGGAGATCGTCCAGCTTCAGCATGGCCAGCGCAGCGAGCTGGATAGCCAGGTGCCCGAGGAGCTGGAACCATTGGTCGTACAGATCAACCGCCTGCTCAGCCACACAGAAGACACGCTCAAGCGCTCGCGCAATGCCCTGGGCAACCTCGGCCATGCGTTGAAGACGCCGCTGGCGGTGCTGGTCAGCCTGGCCGACCGTGAAGAGCTGCGCGGCTACCCGGAGCTGCGCGCAATCCTACGCGAGCAGCTGGAGCAGATCGAGCAGCGTCTGGGCCGTGAGCTGGGCCGGGCACGCCTGGCGGGCGAGGCGCTACCGGGCGCGCACTTCGATTGTGCCGAGGAACTCCCTGGCCTGTTTTCCACACTGGCGATGATCCACGATCGGAGGCTGGATCTGGACTGGGACGCTCCCGACGGCCTGCGCCTGCCTTGGGATCGGGAAGACCTGCTGGAGCTGCTCGGTAACTTGCTGGATAACGCCTGCAAATGGGCGGAAACCCAGGTCAACCTGACTATCCGTGGCGGGGAGGGTGGTTACAGCCTGATGGTGGATGACGACGGTCCGGGCATCGCCGAAGACAAGCGCGAGGAAGTCATCGGCCGGGGCGCGCGGCTGGACGAACAGGTCGCCGGACACGGCTTGGGGCTCGGCATCGTGCGTGACATCGTCGAATCCTGGAATGGCCGTTTGAGACTGCAGGAAAGCCCGCTGGGCGGGTTGCGGGTGCGCATCGAGCTACCGGCTGCGCAAACCTCGTAGAAGGTTGGTGCCGAGCCTGCGAGGCCCAACATTGGGCGTTCCAGACCAGTGGCATTCTTCGCTGTGGGAGCGAATTCATTCGCGATTGAAATCGCTCTCACAGCGAGTAGCCATCATTCGCCGGGGGCAGAGCGCGGAAGGGTGGAAATGAACGGCGATTTCCACCTTAGGGGGTAGCCGCGAGCCAGCGGGATACGCGTTGCAGCACATGCAGGCGGCGCGTCTCCCAATCACCCTCGATCACTTCATATCGTTGCCTGGTGTTTTCCAGCCAGTTGCGGCAATCCCCGAAGAAGGCTACGCGCTCGGCGAGGTCCGGCTGGCAGCGCTGGCCGTCATCTATCCACTCCATCCCTTGCGGGCTCAGCAGCAGATGCAGGTCGTAGCGGCGCGCCAGTAGCTCGTGTTCCAGCCAGGCGGGGCAATCGTTGAACAGCTTCCTGCTCCACAGCATGTTGCTGAGCAAGTGGGTGTCGAGGATCAGCAGGGGAGGAGCCTTGGCGCGGGCGTTGTCTTCCCATTCGAGCTGGCCGCGGGCAATGGCCGGGATGTCGGCATAGCAAGTGTCGCGCTGTTCGCGGTCGATGAAGTGGCGGACATACTCGCCCACCAGCAGTCCGCCGAACTCTGCCTGGAGCTCCGCTGCCAGCCGGCTCTTGCCGCTGGACTCCGGGCCCGTCAGTACCAGTACCTTCATGCGGCCGCCGGCTCCAGGCCGCGTCGCCAGGTGCGCCAGCCCTGAATCGCGAGCAGGGTAAAGAGTCCATAAAGCGCGGCCGTCAGGTACAGGTCCTTGCTGAGGAACAGCACGACGAAGAGCACGTCGACCACTATCCAGAGCAGCCAGCATTCCAGGCGCTTGTGCGCCATCCAGAACTGGGCGACCAGGCTGAATGCAGTCAGTGCCGCGTCCCACCAGGGGGCTGCAGCGTCGGTCCAGTTTGCCATGGCGTAACCCAGTGCGAGGCTGCCGGCAGTCCCGCCCAACAGGCCCAGGCTCAGTGACTGCCCGCCCAGCCGACTGACCTGGCGGCCGTCGTGCCGGGCGCCGCCGCGCGTCCATTGCCACCAGCCATACAGCTGCAGCACGGCATAGATCAGTTGCAGGAGCATGTCCGAGTACAGCTTCACGTCGAAGAAGATCCAGCTGTACATCAGCACCATGACCAGGCCGATCGGCCAGCACCAGGTGTTTTGCCGGACGGTGAGCCATACGGCCAGCGCGCCCAGGCTGGCGGCTATGAGTTCGAGAGGAGACACCAGGCTGATTCCATGGAAGAAAACCGCCGATTGTATTCGCCGTTGGCCGCGATTTCGATTCCGCTCTCTGTTAGCATTTCGGCGCTCCGGGACAAAGCTGAAGGGCGTTGCACCCGGAACCTGCTCGCTGGCACCCCGGTCTTATCGCCGTTCGGCACCATCCCGGTGCCAGCTACCTGCGTATTCGTGAGTAAAGGCGGCCTGAAGAGCGCGCCTCGGGGGAGAGTTTTGATGGATTTGTGGACGGCCTTGCAGGTCATCATCCTGGGCATTGTCGAAGGACTGACGGAGTTCCTGCCGATCTCCAGTACCGGCCACCAGATCGTGGTTGCGGATTTGTTGGGCTTCACCGGCGAGCGCGCCATCGCCTTCAACATCATCATCCAGCTGGCAGCCATTCTCGCTGTGGTCTGGGAGTATCGCCGGAAGATTTTCGACGTTGTGGTCGGCTTGCCGACCCAGCGCAGCGCCCAGCGCTTCACCGTCAATCTGCTGGTGGCATTCTTCCCGGCGGTGATCCTGGGCGTCGCCTTCGCCGATCTCATCCATCACTACCTGTTCAACCCGATCACCGTGGCCAGCGCCTTGGTGGTGGGCGGTGTGATCATGCTCTGGGCTGAGCAGCGCCCGCACCAGGTGCAGGCGGAGGCGGTCGACGACATGAGCTGGCGCCATGCCCTCAAGGTGGGATGCTGCCAGTGCCTGGCGCTGGTGCCGGGGACCTCGCGCTCCGGTGCGACCATTATCGGCGGCCTGCTGTTCGGCCTGTCGCGCAAGGCAGCCACGGAGTTTTCCTTCTTCCTCGCCATGCCCACCATGGTCGGCGCGGCGGTCTACTCGGGCTACAAGTACCGCGACCTGTTCCAGCCCAGCGACCTGCCGGTGTTCGCCCTGGGCTTCGTGGTGTCGTTCATTTTCGCGATGATCGCGGTGCGCAGCCTGCTGAAGTTCATCGGTAGCCACAGCTACGCGGCTTTCGCCTGGTACCGCATCGGCTTCGGCTTGCTGATCCTGGCAACCTGGCAGTTCAGCATGATCGACTGGTCCACTGCCCAGGGCTGATCCGGTCGGATATGAAGAAGGCGCATCAGGTGGTGCGCCTTTTTTGTTTCAGGGGATGGGAAATTCGAGGATGAAGCGCGTCCAGCCGTTGGCGGATTCGCAGCGGATCTCGCCACCGTGGGCGCGTACGATCGAGCGCGTGATGGCCAGGCCCAGTCCGGCATGTTCGCGGCCTTCGCGCCGGGCGGGGTCGGCGCGGAAGAAACGGTCGAACAGCCGGGGCAGCATCTCTGCTTGAATGGCCTGGCCGCTGTTGGCTACGGTCAGGCGCAGACCGAAGGCATCGTGGGTCAGGTCCAGCTGGATGCGGCCACCTTCAGGGGTGAAGCGCAGGGCGTTGTCCAGCAGGTTGGACAAGGCGCGGCGGAGCATGCCGCGGTCGGCACTCAAGCGTGCTTCGCCACTACGGCTCATGGATACCTGGCGGTCCTCGGCCAGTGGGCTGAAATACTCCAGCAGGGCATCCAGTTCGCTGGCCAGCTCCAGCGGCTCGCGTTGGGTCGCCAGCAGCCCGTGCTCGGCCTTGGCCAGGAACAGCATGTCGCCAACCATCTGCGCCAGGCGCTGGAGTTCTTCCAGGTTGGAGTGCAAGGCTTCGCGATAGTCATCCGTGGTGCGCTCCTGGCTGAGAATCACCTGGGTCTGGGTCAGCAGGTTGGACAGCGGCGTGCGCAGCTCATGGGCGATGTCGGCGGAAAAGGCCGAGAGGCGCTGAAAGGCATCATCCAGGCGCGCCAGCATGGCATTGAAGGCTCGCACCAGCTCCACCAGTTCCTGGGGCACCTTGTCGTCCGGCAGGCGCGTGGTGAGGGAGCGGGCGGAAACGCCGGCGGTCACTTCGGCCATGCGGTGCAGGGGGCGCAGGCCACTGCGCGCCGCCCAGGCACCGAGCAGGGCGGTGGCCAGCGCGGAAAGCCCCACGGTGAGCCAGATCAGCCGTTGCATGCGCTCGAGGAAGTGCTGGTGGTGGGTGATATCCAGGGCCAGGGAAAGGCGCGGCGAGTGCGGCTCTTCCGGCCGAAGCAACGCGCTGTAGACGCGGTAGTCTGTGCCGTCCTGCTGCCAGTCGTGGAGTCCGCCTCGGCCAGGGGCCTCGAGGTCGTCGGCGCTGCTGAACCAGTACCGGCCATCGGGGCCTTCCAGGCGCAGGGCAAGGTCCGGGTGCAGGCGCAGTTCGGCCTGTAGCGCGTCGAGCTTCGGCGCCAGGGCAGCCGGGCTGTCGACATCGCGGATCAGCGCCCGGAAGGCCGTCAGCCGGCCCTCCAGCAGTTGCTGGTCGAGTTCGATGAAGTGCGCTTCGCTGGCGCGGTTGAACAACACACCGGCAATCAGCGATACCGCCGCCGTGCAGGCGGCGAACAGCAGGCCCAGCCGGGCGGTCAGGGAGAGTCCTCGCATCAGTCCTCCCGCGCCTCCAGCACGTAGCCCATGCCACGCACGGTGTGGATCAGCTGGGTCGGGAAGCCATCATCCAGCTTGGCCCGCAGCCGGCGTACGGCGACTTCGATGACGTTGGTCTCGCTGTCAAAGTGCATGTCCCACACTTGCGCGGCAATCAGTGTCTTGGGTAGTACCTCGCCCTGGCGGCGCAGGAAGAATTCCAGCAGGGCGAATTCCTTGGCGGTGAGGTCGATTCGCTGACCGCGGCGTTCGACCTTGCGGCTCAGGAGGTCGAGGCGCAGGTCGGCCAGTTCAAGGCAGGTTTCCTGCGGGCTGGTGCTGCTTCGGCGTAGCAGGGTGCGCACGCGGGCAAGCAGTTCGGCGAAGGCAAAGGGTTTGATCAGGTAATCGTCGGCGCCCAGCTCCAGGCCATGGACACGTTCTTCCACCGCGTCTCGCGCGGTGAGGAACAGCACCGGCACTTGCAGCCCTGCTTCGCGCAGGTTGCGCAGCACCTGCCAGCCATCGAGGCCGGGCAACATCACATCGAGGATGATCAGGTCGTAGCCGCCGGTCAGGGCCAGCGCCAGACCTTGCTGGCCATCGATGGCAAGGTCGGCAGCCAGACCGGCTTCGGCCATGCCCTGGCGCAGATACTGGCCGGTCTTGGGTTCGTCTTCGACTATCAATAGTTTCATGCTGGGCTCAATGCGTGGGCTGCTGCTTTATACCGCGCCGGTGGGGCGGGCGGGGCAAACTGACGAAGTTGTAACGCAGCGGTGCCAGGAGGAATGCAAAATTGGTTGAAATCGTGCCTATAAAAATCAATGACATACGTACGTAGATTTCACAAGGAAACGAATTCTGTTCGCAGAAAAATTGAAACCGCCGCGTGGCGTCGCACGCGCAACTGGAATCTGGGGAGCTTGATATGAGAGGGGGCGTCTGGACAAGCCTGTGAGGGTGGAACGCTAGGGCGGTGCGGAGTCAGTTCGATTGAGATTAAAAGGTACGTGCAGATTTTTATTAATTTGAAACTAAACGGAGTTCCTATTTTATTATCTTAAGTCGATCCAATATCGTGTTCTTATCAAGGAGAATTACTGAGTTGATACCGTCGGCATCCTCCGGAGAGAGTGCGACAAAATTTTGTAGCTTAAGGTGATTTCTGCTGAACGGGAAGGGAGTGCCTAGTAGTCTGTTCGCCTCAGTACAATCACAGAATTTTTCTACGTTTATTGATGCGCGCAAAAAGTCTTCATGACTTATATATGTGCCTTTATGAAAATAATAAAATTTCAAAAAACCGCTCTTAATAAAGCGGAGGTTAAATCTTCGTCGATTTAATCCTAGTTTTTCTAGAGCGGTTGCTATTGGTACTAGTGAGGAAGCCCATAGCTCATACTCGGATATTGATTCAAGTAATGCTCCAGTTTGAGGTATGGATAACCCAGGGGTGGGTGTTCTGGTGTGAATCTTCTTCTGCTCAATTAATTCATTTAGTTGCCTTCGGCTGACTCCCAGGCGTAGGGACGTTTGCTTAAGCGATAGGTAGGTAGGAGTGCTGCTGTTTGCAAAGCGAATGTAAGTGTACGCTTGGCTTCGCAAGCGAGAGGCTGTGTCGCTTTTTATGTCACTCCTTTTGAAGAATGGAGCGTGTCCCCCGTCCACGAGCGGACCAGTTGCTTGGTATATGCCTAGATCATGTAAGGCCCATGAAAGGCTATTCCTACTAAACTCTAGTGTTTTTGAAAGCTCTGTGATCCCTACATAATTTTCGTGAAATTTTTTGATTTCACTTCTCGACAAAAGTATTCTGGAGCGAGGAGGGGATTTATATACTTTTCCAAGTAGGCTAGTCTTGCATAATTGAAGAACTACAGATGTATCAAGGTGAAGGCGACTTGCAGCTTCGGTGGTGTCACAGTACAAGCTTTCTAGGTCTGCTGGGATGGTCGGTAACGATCTTACATATACTGCGCCATGGGATTTTGTTGGTGATGGAGAAGTTCGGAATGGCACTTCTCCTGTGGTTAGAGTACAGACGTCCTGCTTCAAAAATATAGGGGTTCTATTGCCGTCAAGTGCCAGGCTTGATATTGGTCGTATTCCGATAAGGTCAAGCTGTTTTACTATCGAGTGGGATGAGGTGTTTAATATTTTTGATAATGCCGTCGAGAATATGTAGTTTTCATTGAATTTTTGAATGCTTGCTTTTGTTAAATACCCTTTGGCGCTTGTAGCGCTTCGTTCGAAGAAGCCGAACTTGGTAGATTGTCGGATTGATTCATAGTCGACCTCCAGTAGTTTTGCTGTGTCTCTCAGCGAGATAACTGTAGAGTCGGGTGTTGGGAACGGGCGAGGGGAGGCCTTCTTTAGTGTCTCCTGAATAGAAAGTATTGTTTCCACATTGCAACGTTTACCGCGAGCGACAAGGCCTGCGGGGTATAGGTCTCTCGCGAATGTTAGCCATTCCTTTTTAGATAGGTTCAGGTAGCGGCTAATCTGGCTGTGCCGAAACGTTAACTCACAGTCAGGTAGTGGCTCGCTCGCTTGAGTTGAGGGTTCCTTTAAAAACGTTGAGCGAGCTTGCTTTATAGCCTTGTTCCCTATTGGGGGGAGTTTTTCTACTAGAAGCCTCGGGTCTATAAGGGGAAACTGGCATGAAAGATGGGTAAGGTACTCGACTAAATTTTCTGTATTGTTATGCGCAACAGCCAACGCGGCATTTAGTATTTTGCGGTTAGATTCTGTGGGGTTTCCAGAAAAATCATAATCTAAATAATATAGGGTGCTGGATAGTAAATTAAATTTATCTTGGGAGTGTTCTTCGAAAATCTGTAGGAGTTCACGCTCTGCTGTGGCGTCCACAATTTCTATGTTTTTATTGTCGGTGATGTGGTGTCCGCAATGACAAGTGTCTAGAAGTTGCATGTCCCATCGTGTCTTTTTGCCGCAATTTGGGCATTTTATGATGTACGGAATGTTGTGAAATGGACAGCGCAGCGCAATTTTTATATCTTTAATATAGTGGTCCCAGCCAATTTGCGTGCAAATAGGACAGCGAGCTGCATCTACTCCTCGCAGAAGCTTGTGGGAAACCTTGATTCCGTTAATTATCGGTGGGCTGTATTTGGAGATGCGGTACGCTCGTTGATAGAAGCCCATGAGTTCGAAGGTTGGGATGGTGCCGATGTCTTTATATATTTTATCGTTTAGTCTGGAGTCTGCGAAAATGCACTCTCTGATAGAAAAGCGGCTGCATTTTAAATAGCGCCTGAGTGCGTTAAGATTTTTAAAACCGTTTGCATAGGCCGTGCGATTGAGAACGCTCGTGGGACTCTCGTCTGGAAACGGAAATACAACAGCGTTAAGACGCTCCATGCTACACCTCCAGAATTAATTTTAGGCATTTTGCAGTTCCTAGTTGGAAGGGGTTGTCTTTTCTGGCTAGATCTTCATCGAGACGAATTTGCGAATAACTAACTGAAAAGTCCTCAAGGCTTAGCGTGCGAGGTGAGCGGGAAAGGCAATCTGTGAGTGCGCCGAGAATAATAAGGCGCATCCATTTTAGGTTTCCCTGGCATGCGAGATACAACGGTGCATAAATAGTTGGGTCGGAGAGGTGAGCGCCTCTGCCCAAGTCGGCCAGTTCGTACATTTTCTTGTCTAACCCATGTAGTACAGTGAGGAGTTCGCCTTTCGCCGAGTCGCTGTATTGAAGATTGGATAGCTCGGCGAAGTAGGGAAATCGTGCAGCGAGCACCGGTCTTGAGTATATGAAGTCTTGTTGGTCTTTTTTGGGAGGGAGGCCGACGACTATTATCGGAATCTTGGTCGCATCGAGAATCCCCCTCAGCCACTCAGCAGCATCTTCGGCGGTTTTTGCTGAGTTTGGTTTTGCAAAATTTTGAAATTCGTCCAGCAGGATTACTTTGGTTTGGCATATCTTCAAGTTTTGAATGACTAGGCGGCTAAGATCTTCCAAGACTCCATTAACAACTCCGATATGCAATTTGTCGAGGATGGCCTTGGCAAGATCCTTGATGGTGACTTTGGCTGGGACGGATACATAAATAACCGGAACGATGTGAAAGGAACCTTCGCTGGTGGTTTTGATAGTCTCATCACCATATTGTCCTTTTACAAATTCAAGCAACGTCGATTTTCCTGTTCCAACTGGCGCCCATAGGGCTGTGCAGGCCGGTTGCTTACTTAGAGTGGTGGTTTCAATACCTTTCTGAATAAGTTCGTACGCCCTGCGATAGCGAGGAAAGAAGACAATTTGCTGCGTAAAGGCCTCAATTATTTCTGGGGCGGTTAGGGGCATGGGCTACCTCCACGACAGTGTTGTCTGGTGGGGAGGGAGGGGAATTTACTAGGGGAATGGGTGCAGTGTTTTCATGAACGATTTTTTCTTCCGCTAAGGGTGGAAGGTTTTTGGCGGTTCTTACGCGTTCGAAATCTTCCTGAATGGCATTTTGTTTTCTGTCGTGCTTCGAATTTCCTTGTGAGATTTTAATGAGCAATGCCATTCGTGCTTGTATGGCTTCTCGGATAGAGAATTCTTTTGCGGCCTCTTTCAATTTTTTGCGGACTTGATCGTGAGTGTACATAGTTAATCCGCACTGGTAGTCGGGATCTACCGCGTCGGCAACGCAACTAAGCCCTGGTTTGGTTGGGTGGCAGACCGTAACTTGACCAAGTTCGCTTTCGTCGTAATAGATTAATGCCTCCTGACCTTTTTTCAGAAATGAACCGATTCTTGCAACGCCAGGGCCTGTCCACTGCAGGTATTTGTACGTCACTCTACCATTGACAACGCAAGATGATGTTTGAGAGCGGAAGAGGCTGTCTAGTTGTTCTGGTGAATACCTGCGTGGTGGGAGTTGCTCAGCTTGCATTTGTTCCATTACTTGGTTTGGTGATAGGTTGTTTAAGGATCTATGGGGTTGATTGTGGTAATTTTCTAGATAAGCGTCGAAGAGCTCTCTAAGTTGGTCAAGTGTATAGGTTGCCTCGGTTTCTGAGTCATACTCGCCGCGTTCTTTGATATTGGAAAAGGTGGTTCCTGCAAGTTGATGGGAGAATTGGATGACCAGAATTTTGAACCAGCTTTCGATGTGGGGTTTTTCTTCGAATACATAAGGTGCACAGTAAGTGACTTCAGCTCCAAGCTGATAAAAACGTTCTCTAATTTGGACGGACTCGAAATCTGGTCCGTTGTCGAGGATGTAGCGATCGGCAAGGCCGGTATACTTCCGATCATTGCGAAGCGAGTGTTTCAGTGCGCGGACCGTTTTCGCGTGAGAGGGGGCATTAAATGACAGGTCATACCCAAGGACGTAGCGGGCGGCGACTATCAGTACTCCTGTAGTATGTGGTCGTCCGATTACTCGCCCAAACTTATCGACAGCTACTGTGTCAAAGGTGTGGCTGTCATCTTCTGATTGTTCATAAAGCCTGAGAGGTTCATTGTATTTTCTACTGAACTTGTGTTGACGTGTCGCTGTGGTGCGACCTTTTTGTTTGAGTTTTATCTCTAGTGGATCAATTTCCTTAATAATTCTATAGAGCGTGCTGATAGATGGGATCTTTATTTGGTCCCAAATTGGCCGTCGTTCATTATTCTCTTGGGCTGATTCAATGACGGCTGCAATTACGTCTGACATTGGAGTGTGTGGTGCGCGTAGGTAGAATAGGTCTAGGTAATGATTCAATAGTTCTCTTATTTCAAGGTTCCAGCGCTCAATTCTATTCCTTCTTTGGCGTATAGGGTCTAATAAGGAGAAGAGGTTTCTATTGGAAGCCTTATAGGCTTTTAGGCGTTTGTAGAGTGTGGTGTAGCCAAATGGATGAGGATCATTAATTTCGCTGGCGAGTTTATTAATGAATTCTAATGACGCTTTTCTGGGTAAATGTCCATCGAATTCATCTAATAGAGATTTGACATAGAAATGAATTCGTTTAAGTTTTTGCTTGTTTTTCTCGGAGAGCGACTCCAAGATTTGTGCGTCGTCCTGGGAGAAGGGCGCCTCTTGGAATTTTATGAAGTTCCCCTTTTGGTGCGAGATTTGTAGCCGTTCATAGCTTTGGAATATGATGGTTCTTGAGTTGTTGATGCTCCTGAGTTGAATGCGATTATTTCGAATATCTTGCACTTCATATGGTTTTCCGTAATAGCGATAGCGCTCTCCGGTATGTATCTCGAATTGTTTATTCATGGTTTGACACCAGTGTGAGTATGGAGTCGAGATCAAAGAATCGCTTCAGGTTGGTGTGGATTCTTTTAAAGAAGATGGCAGCAGCAATGTCGGGGGCTGACGGTGGGTCGGGCATCGCAAGGAGTTGACGAGAAGAAATTTTCTGCTGAGGGGATTCAGCAATCCGGCTAACCACCTGGGTGATTCCGCTGTCGCTGTATCCGAAACTGGAGTGATAGAGATGGGACAGGTTCTTAATGATCGCTGGTTGTCGGAATCGGGATTCGACAATTACTTCAAGCAGGTAGCCGTGCTCCGCTAACATGGACTGGAACTGCTCTATCTTCTCCCTATCTCTGCCTTCAGCATGCAAGATATCGGGCTTTACCTCGTAGAGGACGGTGGATCCATTGTCCAAGATGGCCATGAAATCCGGGGTGTATCGTCGTGGAGTCCTGCTTTCGCTTTTGAGGAGGAAGCGGAATGGGCAGCGATCGTAGTGCCGGATGGGGGGGAGATACTCCAGGTAGAGGCAGAAATCCGCTTCCAGGAGCGATTCGCACGGCACCATCGTGCTGCTCTTTCGCGACGGGAAGTAAGTGATGAGCTTGCCGAACTCCCCCGTACTAAATTTCTTTGCGGGGGTGGTTTCGAGCCACCCTTTGCCATCACGTGGTTGAGCGTCCATCAGCGTGACTCCTCACACGGCATACGCCTTCTCGCAGGCGTTAATGCGTGAACAGGAAATCAGAGAGTCGCGTTAAAAGGAGAGCGCTCCGTCTCGGCTCCCGATCGATTGCCGGCCCGCTTAATTTGCGTCGGGCTGTTCCATCCGCATAGGTACCCTTGATAAGTGGCTTATTGGCACTCGACCGCTCTACGGCGGGGCTATCCTGAACGTGTATCGGATACACGTTGGTCGAGGGCAGGCGGTGGTACAGCAGAGTGGGAAATTGGCTGGGGAACGGGCCCTTGATCAGGGCGCCCGAGAACTCCGGGGTATTCTCTTTGTGCATACCCTGGCCGATTTGGCGCATTGCATGCATACCGGATGTGCCCTAGCCCGCTGGTACGAGCGCAGGAAGGGCCAGGCGCGCGGTACTCAGCCGAACAAAAAATGGATCGCGTTTTTCCGCGGCAGTCTGCCCCGAGGCAGGTTGCGGGAAGAGTTATGTGAGTGGTTCCCGGAGCTTCGCCAGCTGCTCAACAACTCGCTGTGGTTGAGTCTGGTGGCTGATCCGCAGCAGCAGATCGATTGGGATGCCCTGGTGGATAACGACCCCGACGGCTACCGGCTGCGCACTTACAACCGGGCTCGGCTGGATGCGTTCGTGGCTTGTCCGGAGTGGTCGCGGCTAGGCGCGCTCTTGATGCTGCTACGCACGCGGACGGGCAGATTTGGTTATTTTCGCCTGTGGGCGCGCGGCCTTGCGTCGGCCTATATCCAAATGGTGTGCGCGCGGCCGCCCCTAGATTTGATCAGCCGTGGCCTCTATGACCGTATAAGCACCATCAATGCGGAGTATGTCCCCCGGCTTATCGAAGGCTGGCCGGATAGCAAATGGCGATTTCGGCGCACCGTATGGTGCTACCGGGTCATGGCAGTGAGGGCCGTCCTGAACGGCGTGGTTCCGGATCGCGTGCCGGGGGGGCAGATGCTGCTGTGGATCTTCATCGAGCAACCGGACGTGGTGGAGCGTGCCATCTTGATGGAGTGTCTACTCCGTTTCACTAAGCGCGAAGATTGTCCTGCTCTACCCGAGTGGGTTCGCCTCAAATTGCGAGAGGCCCGCCGGGCCTACGCTCGGACCTGCCAACTGCATTTGTCAGATCGGGGAGGGGCCAGCATCGCTGGCGGTAAATATTGCGTAGGTGATTCATCGGTGGAGAAGGATGGCGAGGTCGCTGACCGGAGTCGGAGAGGGACCGAGCGGGGAAACCACGGTCCCTGCACCGACGTGGTTCGCTCAAGGTCGCGGCACGGGGACCAGGACTCGGGGACCTCGTGCCCGAATGGACCAAGAGAAAACGAAAACGAAGAGACGGCTGGGACAATTGATGCTGAATGGGCTGATTTCCCGTGGGATGACCTGAACCAGTAATTATCTCGGTGGCTCCTCTCGGACGGCTGTGTCTGCACTACGGGATTCGCTGCGCAACCGTTCGTTTTCGCGAGTGAGGCGGGCTAACTCGATCTGTAGCCCCTGGATCCGTGTCTCATAGTGCTGACGTGAGTGTTCGTACTGATCCTGGCTGACCTGCTGTGAATACGATTGGGCGGCGTGGACCCGCTCAAGCTCCGTCTCCAGCGAGGCTAGCCGGCCAGCGCGCTCATCCAGTAGCTCTTGCTGATCTCGTAGGCGCTGTTCCAGGCGCGTGCGTTCCAGTGCGCCCGTCTGGCAAAGTTCCCGCAACTGCTCTGTCGTCTGCTGAGTCGCCAAGAGTTGCGCGGACAGGCTGGTGTTACTCGCCCGCAATTTCTCAATCCGCGCCTCACTACGACGGCGGTACGCCCCATGGTCCCGTGCTTGATGAGCGAGCGTTGCTCGTTCCGCAGCCGCGCGTAGCTCGGCTTCCTCGACTAGGCGGTCCGCAATCGTACCAATCAGTCCGCTGAGTTCGTCGCGCAGGGCTGGAGAAGCCTGGATCGGCGCGTCTTCGAGTTCTTTCAGGTAGCGGTGGATGGTCGATTTGGAGCCGACATTACCGAGCTCGGCACGCACCGCATTGATGGTCGCGCGCGCTCCCCTGGCGAGCAGCGCCTGCTGCGCCTGGTAGACCAGGGCTTTGGTGATACCCCCGCGTAACATTGTCCGCTCCTACTTTCTCGCATTGTGGTACATGCTGCGATCGTACGTATTACAAAGCCGAGATTTTGCGCCGGAAACGAACGGCTGTGACAGATTGCATAACAGGCATTAACGCGCCTGGGTTGATTCGGGGTTTCCTGCAGCCTTGGTCGGTACCAAACCCATGCAGTCAGCGGACTTTGCGAGTTGGGCTCGCCCAATCGGGGCGCGAGATGAAGCTGCTAAGAGGAACTATTTGGGGCACGTAACCGCTAGAGAAAGCGTAGTCCGGCCCTGGCCATACTCATGGCGAACTCGGCTGTCCGCAGGTTAGGCAGGGCAGCTCAATCGTTCGGCCGCCAAGATGTTTGGCCACGGCCACGGCCACGGCCACGGCCACGGCCACGGCCATGAGCGGTGCAGCGCCCGCACAAGCCCGCATTAGGAAGCCGGGCCGCAGGCATCAGCCGCGCCGAGCGCGGGCATGATGGAAACGCGAATGGGGCGAGACACCGGGACCGAAGGGCTTGGCGGCTCGATGCTCAGCACAACCGTGCCGCCCCTTGGCAGCAGCATTTCCAGAACTTAACCAATACAATCCCAGAATGTGGGGACGCACTGGCGCATTGGATCTTCGCAGAAGCGCCAAGCGGGTGACTGATTAGGAACTTGAGGGGGCGACATGGCGTCAGCCAGCCAGGACTTTGAGCGCTTTATCGCCTGGCTTCATCAGCCAGAGAAGGAAATCCCGTCAGATGTGCGTAAGCGTCCGGCGATCCCACCTTGCTTGATTACGCTGGTTGCCATCTGTGCGGCAGCAGTTCCGCAATTTCACTCGCCCGCTGCGTAGGCAGCCGCGTCAGGACATCCTTCAAATAGGCATACGGATCATGCCCACGCTCCTGCTGGCAGCAGGAGCGCACCGATTTCAGTGCAACCCCTATTCAGCTTGACTCTGGAGTTAGCTCCAAGGTTTATCCTGACAATGTGGTGATTCGATTGATTTCGCCCATAACGCCATCAATAGGAAGAGGAGCCCTGGAAATGACTGCCAAGCGTAAAGTCGAAGTGTTTAGCGCGGGTTGTCCGGCCTGCTCGGACGTAGTGGCCTTGGTACAAGGCCTGGCCTGCCCGTCTTGCGAAGTCGTCGTACTCGACATGCATGACATCGAGGTGGCGAAACGCGCCAAGGCACTTGGGGTGCGCTCGGTGCCGGCTGTAGCGATCAATGGCCAACTCGCCGATTGCTGTGCTGGACGTGGCGTGGACGAGCATACCCTGCGCGCCGCCGGCCTCGGCCAGCCATGACGCGATGCTGACCATCGGCAAGCTGGCTCAGGCGGGCGAGATAAGCCCTGACGCACTGCGCTACTACGAGCGGGAGGGGCTGCTGGCTCCCTCGACCAAAACCGAGAGTGGCTACCGTCTCTACGGTGAGGAGGCAGTGCGCCGCGTCCGCTTCATCCAGCGCGCCCAGCAGTGCGGCTTTACTCTCGCGGAAATCCGCGAGCTGCTGCACCTGCGCCAAAGTGACGGAGCCTGCTGTAACGACGTGCGACAGCATGTGATCGAGAAGAAACTCCAGCTCGCCGCCAAGATTCGGGCGATGCAGGCCATGTCCGCCGCACTCGACCGACTGCTGGCCGACTGCGTCGACGGGACGAAATCGGTCGATGATTGCCCGATCCTGGCGGCCTTTGAGCAGATAGATCTCGACGCGGAGGGCCCGCCATGAAGATCGAGCTGTTCTACTCGCCGGGTTGTGAACGCTGCGCAAGGGCTAAGGCCGATCTTCGCGCGATAGCCGAAGCCACAGTCAACGATGTCGAGTGGCGCGAAATCGACGTCCTTGACGCGCTCGACCGCGCCGTCGAGGTAGGCGTGCTGACACTGCCCGCACTCGCCATTGATGGCACGCTGGCCTTCGCCGCACTACCAACACCGACGCAGTTGCGCCAAGAGCTGCTCCGGAGGGTCAAGCATGGTTGACCTGTCACCTGATGCATTGCGCCTGGCGGTCGAGGCCATGGGCTATGGCGCGGTCGGAGTCGGCTTTCTAGCGGGCATCGTGTTCAGCACCAATCCTGTCGCCGTGGCCGCTATTCCGGTTGCACTAGCTTATGTCGCCCACGCGCGTGCACCGCACGAGGCAACGCGATTGGGTGGCCTGTTCGTGCTCGGCATGCTCGTCACCCACGTTTTGCTTGGCCTGATCGCCGGACTGGGCGGGCGCTGGGTTGGCGATCTGATGGGCCGAGCATGGGGGCTAATGCTCGGCCCGTTGCTAATCGCACTCGGCTTCGTCTGGGTGGGGTGGCTGAGGCTACCACTGCCGGCGCTCGCATTACGCGCCAAGCGCCCGACAGGCGGCTGGGGTGCGTTTGCGCTCGGAGTGCCATTTTCCCTTGCCGTCTGTCCAATCTGTACCCCGGCTTTGCTCTCGCTACTTGGTGTCGTGGCCATGGTGGGTTCGCCTTGGCTTGGAGCGGTAGTCTTGTTGGCCTTTGCTCTAGGTCGCGCGGTACCCATCCTATTGGGCGCATGGGCTATCCATTGGCTAGAAGCACTCCGCACGCTGGGCCCCTTCAGGCGTGCATTCGACGTGGCCGCCGGTCTAACCCTGATTGCGACGGGTTTGTATCTGCTGAACGCCTACTACCTCGTGATTCCGACGCTGGCCAGTTGAGTCAGGAAAAACAGCTGCGGGACTCAGTCCAGACGCTTCGGATTTCCTTGCGAAGGCGTTGAGCCATTTCCTGCGACATGAGCGGGGCCTACGGGTTGTCCCGGGCTGGATGCGTTGCTCGCCCATGCGGGGCTGAACCTACTACGAAACTTTCGTAGTAGGACTTCGCGCGCGTGCCCCGCGCTTCGGGGATGAGCCATGTAAGGAACTTCGTAAGCGTCGACCCAAGTCATCTTGCGTGATTCAGGCAGGCGCCCACCGATGCGGCAGCAATTTCTCGATCTCACTCGCCCGCTGCGTCGGCAGTCGTGTCAGCACATCTTTGAGATAGGCATACGGATCATGTCCGTTCATGCGGGCCGACTGGATCAGGCTCATGATCGCCGCCGCTCGTTTTCCGCTGCGTAGCGATCCGGCAAACAACCAGTTCGAGCGGCCTAGCGCCCATGGCCGAATCTGGTTCTCGACCGGATTATTGTCGATGGGCACAGCACCATCCTCGACATAGCGAGTCAGTGCCAGCCAGCGTTTGAGGCTGTAATCCAAGGCTTTCGCCGTTGCTGATCCGTTGGGCACCCGATCACGCTGGGCCAGCATCCAGTCATGCAGCGCGTCGAGGATCGGCGAAGCTTTTTCCTGCCGTATTCGCCCGCGTTCTTCATCGCTCATGTCCCGTGCTTGCCGTTCGATTTCGTACAAGCCGCCAATCGCGTGCAGTGCCTGTTCGGCCAGTTGGCTTTTGTTCGCCGCGTGAAGATCGAAGAACTTGCGGCGGGCGTGGGCCATGCAGCCGATTTCGGTGATGCCTTGCTCGAAACCGGCCTTGTAGCCAGCGAAGTCGTCGCAGACCAGCTTGCCATTCCACTGGCCGAGGAAGTTGCGCGCATGCTCGCCGGCACGACTGGGGCTGAAGTCGTAGACCACGGCTTTCAGATCGGCGAAGGGCGTGGTGCTGTAGGCCCAGACGTAAGCCCGATGGGTTTTCTTCTCGCCCGGCGCGAGCATTTGCACCGGGGTTTCGTCAGCATGGATCACGCGTTGGCCCAGCACGGCTTCGCGCAGTGCATCGACCAGCGGCTGGAGCTGCACGCCGGTTTGCCCGACCCACTGCGCCAGCGTCGAACGAGCGATAGCCAGGCCGGCACGGCCGAAGATCTTTTCCTGCCGGTACAGCGGCAGGTGGTCGGCGAATTTGGCCACCATCACGTGAGCCAGGAGGCCGGCGGTGGGGATGCCCTTGTCGATCACCTGGGCCGGCACTGGTGCCTGGATCAGTGTTTCGCACTGGCGACAGGCCCATTTCCCACGTACGTGCTGTTCGACGGTGAACACGCCCGGCGTGTAATCCAGCTTTTCGCTGACGTCTTCACCGATGCGTTGCAGCTGGCAGCCGCAGGCGCACTGGGTGGTGTCCGGTTCGTGATGGATCACGGTGCGCGGGAATTGCGCTGGCAGCGGTGTGCGCTTGGGCTGTTGGCGTGGTTCGGCTGGGGCAACCGTAGGATTGACGGCTTTCAGCTCGGCTTCGATGGCCATGATGTCGGTGTCGAGCAGGTCTTCCAGCAGGCTGCCCTGGTCAGGGCTCAGTTGCTCGCTGCGCTTGGCGAACTTGTGCCGCTTGAGCAGCGCGATCTCGTGGGTCAGCTGTTCGTTGACCGTTTCGATGCGCTGGATCTTCTTGCCCATCGTATCGACCTTCCGGCCCAGCGTATCGACTTGCGACATCAACTGCGCGGCCAGTGCGCGCAGTTGGTCAGGGGTCATCTGGTCGAGATTGGGCGAGGCAGCCATGCCGGCGATTGTGCCAGCGCGGGCAATCAGCGGCGACGCATCGATAGGCTAATGGCAGGTGCTACAGCACTGTGATCGAGCCGCCTGCACCGACACGTTGCCAGGGTAAACCCAGCACTAAAGCCTGAAGTTGCTCGGCGTCCAGCTCCACTTCGGCTCCCTGTCGAAGACCAGGCCAGCAGAAACTCCCCTGGTGCAATCGCCGGGCAGCGAGCCAGATCCCGACACCGTCGTGAACCAGCACCTTCATCCGGTTGGCACGTCGGTTGGCGAACAGATAAGCACAGTGCGGCTTCGCCGCACCGAACACGGCCACCACCCGCGCCAACGCGGTGTCAGTGCCGGCACGCATGTCCATTGGCTCGGTGGCGAGCCAGATGCTGTCGATGCGGATCATTGCATGAGCCTACGCACGAAACGGGCGCAGCCTTCAGGATCGGAGGTTGGCCACTTTACCGTGAGCGTTTGCTGCCCGAGCGGTAGCTCGATGATCACCGATGCCTCGGGCTGGCGCTTCGGCTCAGTGTTTAGCGGAATGAATGCAGGCAATGTCGTCGTCGGTTGATCGCGGTAAAGCGGTAGCCATTTACGGACGACGTTGGCGTTGATGCCGTGGCTCAAGGCGACACTGGCCACCGAGGTGCCTGGCTGGAGGCATTCCTGGACGACCTGGGCCTTGAAGGGCTTGGGGTAAGAGTTTCGCTGGCGCATGAGGATCCGCTTGCAAGGGCTAAAAATGGTGTCCACTTAAATAGGTGGACACCATCGCCTTTAATGCAGGGATCAGGTAGGTGCCTTCGCTGAACGCTTACAGATGTGCGGCGTCTTGCCAATCTGATGCTCGCGAATTTCGACGCTTTGGCCCAGACCTCGCGCCATCGCAGTCTGCGTTCTGTCTATCTGACCGGGCGGGCTCGTGCGGCGCTTACCCAAACATCGGACGAGGCGCCCGTTGCGCAGGTTGCCGCGGCCAATGGGGCTTGGCCTTGGAAGCGACTACGGCATCTGACGCTGGGGCCATTCCGTGGTTTTCGCACCCCCGAGCCCTTCGATCTCCAGAAACGCATCATCCTGGTCTATGGGCCGAACGGCAGTGGCAAGACAAGTTTTTGCGACGCACTGGAGTATGCCCTGCTTGGCGCGGTCGAAGAGGCCGAGAGCAAACGCATCGACCCCCGCGTCTATCTCGCCAACCTCCATGAAGGGAGGTTTGCTCCACCCGCGCTGAAGGCAACCGATCACCAGAATCGTGAGTTGGATGTTGCAGCGAATGAGGAAGCCTATCGCTTCTGCTTCGTCGAGAAGAACCGAATCGACGCTTTCTCGCGTATTGCTGCGAGGCCCGCAGGCCAGCGTTCCGAGTTGATTGCCACCTTGTTTGGCATGGACCAGTTCAGCGATTTTGTCAGCCACTTCAATGAGAGCATGGACGGCCAGCTCGTCCTTGAACCTGAGAAAGAGCGGCTCTTGAAGGCGCGCCGTGAGGCGTTGACCAACGACCAAGCCACTGTCGACGGCGACGAACAAGCACTGGAGTCGCTGGACAAGGAAGAAGCCGACTTGGCAAGCGGTCATTCCGCGGAAATGACTTATGCCGGCCTGAAGCAACTGATCGGCAGCGAAGAGGTGCCAGGCCGCTTGCAGGAACTGGAAGGCATCCTCAATGCCGTCCCCCCTGCCGCTATTGGCCTGACGCGCGACGGCCTTCTTCGGGCTTTCGAAGCGGCCCAGGAGCGACAAGAAGAGGTCGGCAGGATCGAGACGGCGTTGGCGGAGCGAAGCGCGCAGGTTTCGTTTAGGGCTCTCTATACCGCCGTGCTCGCTCTTCAAAATACCGAGGGTGATCATTGCCCCGCCTGCGATACGCCACTGACGGGGCCGATACACGTCGTCGCTAATCCCTATGAGAAGGCCGAAGTGGGTCTGGCCCAACTGAGAGACCTCGCAGAGCTGCAGGAAAACCTCGCGACCTCTCAAGGGGAATTCGGAACTGCATCGCGGGTATTGCGGCAGCAAATGTCAGTCATGAGCCGGTTCGTCGCTACTCTGCAGGAGGAAGAGACTGCTGTCGGACGCTATCTGGCAGAGCTACCGGCTGAACCCGTCGGCGCTTGGTGGACGGTTCTTCAGCCAGAACAACCACAAGTGCCGGAGGCGGTGTCGCTTGAACAGCTGGTTGCGGTCGCCGACCAAGTGGCGGCACAAGACGCCGCCGCACTCCTTGCCCAACAGGAGCGCCAGAGAAACATCTCGGAACGCGATGGGTTGAACGAACTCCGCTTCAGGGTGCAGGCTCAGGATCTCAAGCGTCAACAGCATGTCGATAACGTCGCCGCTGCGAAAGTCCGAATTGCCGCGTTCGATGAGGCAAATGCCGCGCTGTTAGAACAGGTCGTGCAAGAGGAGTTGGACATAGAGCGCGACGCTCCAATCAAGGCGGCCTACGACCGCTTCCTGACGGAAATTAGAAAATACCGCGAACAGCTGCCGGGAGGGCTGATGGCTGGTCTCAATGAGACGGCGATGTCCCTCTATAACGAGTTCAACCGAAATGACCTCGACGCCGACAAGCTTGCAGAACTGCATTTCCCCCTCACGGGCGAAGGCAAGATCGAAATCGTCTTTCGAGGAAGACCAGGTGTGCGCGTCGACGCGTTGCACGTCTTAAGCGAAGGGCATATCCGATGCCTGGGACTGGCTATTCTCCTTGCCAAAGCGAAGAGTATCGAAAGCCCCTTGGTGGTTTTTGATGATGCGATCAACGCGATTGACCATGATCACCGCGGCGGTATCAGGGAAGCGATCTTCGAGAACGACAATTTCCTAGACATGCAGCTTATCGTTACCTGTCATAGCAACGAGTTCATCAAGGACATCCAGCAGCATCTGCCCCAGAGGCAGCGAGACCAAAGCACGGTCATCCTGTTCCGTCACCACACTGGCGACTATCAACCGCGAATTTCCAGACAAGTCCCCATCGGCAATTACATCGCACAGGCTCGGGCCGCCAAGGATCTGCTGAATGATCGTGGAGCACTGGCTGCCTCTCGCCAGGCCCTCGAGATGTTGACGGAGAAGGCGTGGGGATGGATGGCCAGTCATGACCTCGGGCTTCTTAGCCTTCAACTTGCTGGGATGGGCAAGGAACCTGCACTGCGAAACGTCTGCGACGCGATCCACAAGAAACTGAGGGACTCTGCCGCTTTCAATCACGCAAGCAAAGCACCATTGATAGCAGCTTACGGCAAGATATTGGGAATTCCTGAAGGTAACCTCGTATGGACTTACCTGAACAAGGGCACCCATGAGGAAGCAGACCGGGACGACTTTGACGCCGAAAAAGTTGAAGACGTCGTTCAGACCCTCGAAGCACTGGATGTGATCGAGCTACGTCGAGGACGATAGCGGCACGCGACTGGCGCAGCAAAAGGGGGGCCGCGCCCCCTTCGCCTATAGCAGGCCTTTCTTGGCGAAGGGCAGCGTATTCTTGCAAATAGCGATGATGTGGCCCAAAGCTACGACACTTAGGGCGACCTGCTTACGCCATCGAGCTTTCGTTGCAGCAATGACACAAGGGTGAGGATGTCCAGGGCATCCTGTTCGGACATGGGCCAGTTGGTTTTCGGGGCATGCGCCAGCGGATTGCGGACAGCGCCGAACAGGCCAATCAGCAAATTGGCAAAGCCGCGCTGTTCGCTCTTGTCAGATTCGGAAGTCAGTGGCCCCAGGACCAGGACGGGGTGCTGGCCCATGAACGCCTTGGTTACCAGTTCGGCGCCATCGCCGGTCAAACCTGACAGGTTGCGAATCCGCTCGGCGACTCCCTTCGTGGCTTCAAAGACCGCGTGGAAGTAGTTCTCGTCCATCAACTCGGCGCGGCAGTAATGCAGCACTTCGGGGTGAACGGAACGGGTTTCCAGCGCGGCTCTCAGGCGGCCGGCGCGAGCGCGGGCGGCATCGAGGGTGGTCGCCTTGTCGGTAAATGCGACCTTGCCGTCATCACGAACATAGAAACCTGCAAATGCCAGGACCACATTCAGTTCGTCACGGCGCCAGGCGAAGGTTCCTGGGTCACGGGCGTAGCTCACTGGGTTCATGGCCCGATTGATGAACATGATGAGGTGGTTTCCGACCTGATGTCTGTTTTGGACACCCGCAAGAGCGTTGAACAGGCGCTTCCACTTGGTCATGTCTGGCGACGGGTCTTGCACATTGATTTCTTGCAGCAGCCGCCCGATTTCGGTGCCAGTCAGGCCATTGCTGGTATCGGCAAGTACCCGACAGGCAGCTTCCAGCTGCTGGGAATCGAAAGGGTCGATCCTTGCTGCCACTTAATCTCTCCTGTGGGGGGTGACCCGTCAGATCCATTCGAGCCGAGCGACGTCGGCGTGATCGTCTGTCCCGACAATCACGAACAAGGCATGCTCGTAGCCGAGTTGGTCCTTGTAGCCTTGGAGTTTCGCCAGGTCGATCGCCGGATCAACTCGGCTCGTCGATTTCTTGAATTCGATGACGAGGTAGTTTTCGAGGCTGCCCCGACGGTGAACGATGACATCCGGGTAAACGGTTTTGGCATCGTCGTCTTCGCTGTCTGGGTAGAGCCCAAGGTATTCCAGCCTCTTCGGCTCTACCCCGTCCCGATTGTATTCGCAGTCTACGGTCCACTCGGGCAAATGTGCCTGGAGATAGAAGGCAAAGCGAAAGGTAATGGAGCGCTCGTTGGCATCCACTTCCAAGAGATGACGATCTCGGTCGAGCAGTTCGGTCAGTGCGGCCGCTACCGCTTCGCCGGGCGCGAAACGTCTGAGCGCTTCGTTTTGGTCAGGGCGCAATGACATCCCACAAGCTCCGTTTGTTTGAACCCGTCGCCACTTTACACGCCGCGCAATCTGGGAACCTATTGCCACATAGAATTATGGTCGCGAACATATTTGCCCATAAACCAGCCGCAATGATCGGGCTCTAGCGCTGGGAAGACGAACGTCTTGGAACCCCACTGGTTCTGTCGGTTGCCAGCAGCCAATCAAGGATACATTGCATATCATTGAACTTAGATATTCATGATCGTCGGTTGGGGAGGCAGCTATGAGCCTGATCGCTGAACACGTTGAGATTCGGTCCAACCTAACGGGCGACGTGAAAGGCCTATCCGCGCGCCTGCGAGCAGAAAAGGCTGAACAAGCGGTCGTCATAACGCTGGATCATGCCTCGGGTGAAACACTGGCTGCGTTGGGCGAAGCGCTGGAAGCGGCGGCTCGCCTCATCACCGACACTATGCTCAAGACCCAGCAGGCCACTGTTGAGCAGATTATTGCGCTGCTGGTGCCTAAGGCTCCTATACGGCCGGCCGTCTTCACGGAAGCGCAGATGCTGGCCAAGGCCAAAAAGGCTGTCTTGGAGAGCGGCAACTGGTTATCTGCGGGAGACATCGCGAGTCTGGCCGGATTCACTTCCAGGAACTCCAGCTCGCAACCTAACCGATGGAAGCGAGAGAGGCGAATCTTCGCCATCCGCCACAACGGCAGTGACTACTTCCCGATTTATGCCTTGGACAAGGATGCGGGGTATCGCCCGCTTCCGGCCATGGCCGAGGTATTGAAAGTGTTCGAGCGGCAGAAGGATGGCTGGGGACTGGCGTACTGGTTTGCATCAGTAAACAGCTACCTTGGCGGCAATCGACCTCAAGAGGTATTGGCCACACAGCCTGAGCGAGTAGTCGCTGCAGCGTATGACGAAATTCAGGGAGCCACACATGGCTGAAGACAACACGCCAATGCAGGAAGCAGAACAGGTAAGTACCTCCCCACCTGGAGAGGGCGAGCGCAGGGCTCAGCGCGGCTACACACGTCAATATCGGGCTGCGGGGGCTGCTATTTATGATGGTCTAGATCGGGGAGATCTGCAGTGGGTCGGTCTTGCTGATCGCAATGCAGGAATCGCCGACGACGTAGTTCTCGGTTACCCAGGGCGGGTTATTGGGCATCAGTTCAAGACTTCTCAGTTCGCTCAGCGCTTCACATTGCGCACCTTGTTCTTCGGTGCGGAGGGGCTTTTTGATCCTCTGATTACTGCTTGGAAGGAGCTCAACCGCAACAACCCTGGACTGCTCGTCGAAGTTCGGCTGGTTACCAATGATATACCGTCAACTGACGATAGCCTGATCGGTACCAAGGGTTTTCATAGCGCAGCGTTTCTGTCTGAGTTCGAGCTGCACTCAACCCGTTTTCTTGCTGAATGGCGTGATACCGCTTGGGGGCCTTGGATTCACGAGTTGCTCACGCGGAGCGGCCTAGAGGACGAGGCATTCGAACTCTTCCTGCGCTCCCTAAAGGTTCTCCACGGCCCAGCGGCCGACTTTGTCCTCACGCACCGCTTGAGTTCAGACGCAGCGCGACTCGCTAATGAAATCGCAACCAAACTCCCACTTTTGGTTGCCGACCCGCGAAACAAAGATCAGTGGTCCCGAGCGGAGCTTCTCCAAGAACTGGGCTGGCGTGACGCTGCGGTCACCCGTCATGCCCACCAGTTTCCGATTGGCGCTTATGTCCAGCGTAACCTGGCGACTGAGCAGGCGTTGCGTGAAGCCATTCACCGCTATGCAAGTGGCTATGTGAGCCTAATTGGGCCTCCAGGCGCCGGTAAATCGACGCTGTTGCAGGCGTCGCTAGAGGCTGAAGAAGGTGTATTTCTGGTTCGCTATCTCGCCTATGTTCCAGGCATTGGCCAGGGGGTCGGCCGTGGTGAAGCGAACGATTTCTTCGATGACATAAACACTCATCTCAAGAACACGGGTTTAAGTGGTCTGAAGTTTCGCGACGATACGCTGCATGATCGACGGACCCAGTTCGAGACATTGCTCGAGCGAGCGGGGCAAAGGTTTGCGAAGTACGGGCAGCGTACGCTCATCATTATCGATGGCCTTGATCACGTCCCGCGCGAGGAAATACCTGAGCGGTCTTTCCTTGCAGAGTTGCCATTGCCAGGGGCCATCCCTGATGGGGTTTTGATCATTCTCGGAACGCAGCGAGTTGACTTGGATGGGATCAGGCCTGCTGTTCGAGACCAAGCAGGTAGCGCTGGTCGAAGCATCACGGTTCAACCATTGGCCAGGGAGGCTGTGTACCGCATGGCCGATCGCCTGGGCCTGGACGGAAGCATCGATCGCGAACAAATATTCGACCTGTCGAGCGGGCATCCGCTGGTGGCGCGATACCTCATCGAAGCTGTTAGAGAGACCGATGAGTCCGGACGAAAGGAGCTGCTCGCCGGAGCCATCAAGTTTGAAGGCGACCTGGAAGCAGTCTATGAATCCGCTTGGAGGACCATTTCCGAAAGCGATCAGGCGCGTGGGGTTCTCGATTATCTCGCCCGCGCAGAAGGGGCAATGCCGCTTGAGTTGCTCACGGAAGCTGTCGCGGAGCAAGCCATCGAACTTGCATTGCGTGCAACCAGGCATCTGCTGAATGAAAGCCCTCAAGGCTGGATGGTGTTTCACAACAGCTTCAGGCTGTTCATTCTGAACAAGCCAAAGATGCGCCTCGGACGCGTCGATCCGGGATACAGCAAGCGCATCTACGAGTCGCTTGCCACCATGGCGCGAGTGGCGCCGGCAGACTCTCAACAACGGTGGCTAGAGCTGCGATATCTCGCACGCGCCGAGAATCACGTACAAGTTTTGGCGTTGGCTTTGCCTGAGCGATTCCGGCAACAAGTTGCTGAGCGACGCGCCTTCGCTGAGCTACGCGCCGATCTTCGTTTGGCGTTTGCCTCGGCGCAACACTCGTACAGCCCCCTTATGGTTTTCCAGCTGATGCTGATCCAAGACGAGGTGGAGCGCCGATGGGGCGCCTACGAAGAGGCGCGTTCGTTGCCAGAAGCTCTGCTCGCCATAGGCGATCTGGATGGTGCGGTAGCGTTTGTTGAAGACATTCCCGACTGCGGCTATGAAGTTGTGGATGCGTTGCTCAAAAAGGGGGACGTTTCACGCGCTCGCACGCTATTTGACAGCTTGGAGCCGCTGCAGCAGCTGATGAGCGGGGCAACTGACCGTAACTCACTCGAAGTCTCAGAGCTTCAGGAGTGGGCGCAACGCGTGATTCACTTCCGCGACCTGGATCAGATCCTAGCTGCGATTGACCGGTTGTCCCGGATGGCCAGGTTGCCGGGAACTGACACCGATGAGGACTACGAAGATCTCGTATCCCTTTTGCGGGGAGAGGTCGCCCTCTCGATCATCGTTGCCAGTCCCGAGACCGATAAGGTGACTGTGATCCAGGACCTGGAGCTCGAAGGTACGGCTCTCGTCACCTTTCTCATCCTGGCCAGTGCCATACACGCTGATCGAGGCGCAAGTGGTGTTGCTGTTGAATACCTTCAGGCGGCTCACGCTCGTGAAGACTTCGAGGCAGCCTATAACGCCCTGCGACGGCGCGCTGCACTCACTGCGGCCAAATGTGGTGACATTGAACTTGCAATAGCGATCCACCGGGGATTGACCGTTCCCGAGGTAGCCGAGTTGGATGACCTCACGGGAGATGATAGTTCCGAACATATGGTTCGAGCCGTCTTGGAGCATGCCGAACTGACTGCAATGCTAGGTCAATGCGCTCCGGTGGTGAGCAAGGAGTCCGCACACCACACGCTTAGGCCCTTGCAGATTCATGCGGCGACCAGCGGCGAACTTCTCGGCAGGGCCCAAAGAGATCCATCCGCTGTGCATGCGAATGAAGTCGCGCGTGCGGCACGGTCTGCGCTCACTTATCTCGACAAGGTCAAGCCCAGTGGCTCGCATGAGTTCTACTCCATCCATCAAATAGCCGCCGCCAGTCCCGTACTAGGCAAAGCCCTGCTTCAAGCTGCGGCCTTGTGCGGGGAAGACGAGTTCCAAGCAACGCTTGCCGTATTCGATGAGGCATTTGCAAAGCCTCCCAGCAACCACGGCCCGCGTGCCAACCTGCGTCGCCAGGTCGCTGAGCAACTCTTCCATTGGACCGGTGATACTGAGAGAGCTTCTCTCACGCTTGAATCGTTGGTTTCGGAGTTGCTGGAGAGAACCCCTGCCGCGCAGATCGAGGAGATTTCCTTTCTAGCGACTTCATTTGCCCGCGTAGGCAATTTACCGAGAGCTCATGAGCTGCTGGCATGCATTCCTGATGAGTCTCTAGGATCCGCATTGGCTCCAAAGAAGGATGGCCGCTACTCGCTGTGGAGAGACCTGCTTCAGCAAGCGAATGCGGCAGATCCCAGCAGGCGATCGGAGCGCGTTGCCCAGATAATGCGACAGATGTCTGGTATGGCTGAGACCGATGGCGACGCTTCGGCCTATCGCATGTCCCAAGTTGTTCTCGAAGAGGCCGTGCTGTGTGACTGCGCGACAGGATGGTCGGCTGGCCAGCGCCTAGTTGCGGATGGATTGATCGGCTGGCCCTTATTGATCGATTCCCTTTTGGTCGGACTGGTGAAGCGCAATCCACAGATGGCGTTAGTCGCTACGGCCACATGGTGCACGCTTTCGCTTCCGTACTACATGGAGAAGTACTTCTACGAGCACCGACTTGGGCTTTTCGTGTCGGTAGTGGTCGAGGCAGCTTCCGCAGATGACATTCAAGCCGCCATAGACCTCCTTCTGCCTGCCATTGAGGCTCATGCTCGAGCGCATGAACGAATTGCGTTACTGGAGCGCTTGTTCAAGGCGGTCGCTGGGCGAGGCGTTTTCTGCGATGCCTTGAGCGCAGCTTGTGCTCGTTGGGCAGCAGAAGCGTTACCGTCACGGCACTCAGCTACACCAATGCGATTTGACCATGTACAGTCACTGGAGGATCTGAAGCAGCAACTGGCTGGCAGCTCGCCAAATGAGTTCGGTTACGAGGCCTCGAGGGCATTTGTGCGCTTGGTGCCTGATTCTTGTTTTGCGACGGCGCAAGAGCTCTTCGACAAACAAGAATCCATCCAGCGAGATCCACGGGCGCGTCTGACACTGATTGATCTGGCCATCGCGGATGGCAAGGTCGGTGTCGCTCGGGAGTTGTTCCTGGGATACAAGGAGGTCGCTGAAGGGGCCGCGAGTTGGGTTTCCTGGATTGGCGGAAACCTAAGGCAGTTCTACAGCGCCAAGCTCAAGCTTGATGGGCCCGGTGTTCGCCGGGAGGCATATGACAGCATCGTTGGCGGACTTGCCTCCGGCCGGGAGTCGGTTTCATTAGCCTTGCTCGAGCAAGAGGAGATCTTTCAGGTACTCGTCGAATCCCCCGATTTCGCGGGGATGTGGAGCTGCCTGGCCGAGCAACTCGTATCTACTCGGGAACACCACTTGGGCGCCGAGTTCATCACAGAGGGGAGCCAGGACGAGGTTGATCTGATCGTCTCGATGTTAGTCTGGGCGCTGGATCTGTCCGTTCCTGAGGTGCGCCGGCATGCCATCAGCGGAGTGCTCTCTCTCAGGTCAGTGCCAGGGGGGGATATCGTTTTTCTCCGGCTACTTCGGCGGCTCTTCGCAGGAGAGGCGGACCAACCTGCAGTAGGTATCCACCTTCTGTTGCATTGCGCAGATGCTTTACTTGCGGCTGAACTCGGTGATGAAATCCTTCGGCTGACCCAGCACGCTGACATTGCCGTTGCGGAAGGGGCAATCCATCTGGCGAAAGGATGGGGTTTGTCGCCCCCAAGGAGGACTGAGCAGTTGCCGGCCTTCTATTCGTTTGCGCTGAACGAAGGAGAAGAGTTTTCCGCTTCCCAATTGGCCGATTCAGCTGGCGCGCCAATGCGAGTGGAGGATCCGTTAGGCTGGACCGCAGCTTTCAAAACGCTGATCGGTTTCCTAGAGCGATTCGATATTTCCCCAACACACGTTCGGGAACGTTGCAGCATGTTCATAAAGCGCTGGGGCGGCCTAGAGACCTTCGGTGCTAACGCCACGCAGCAGTTGTTGAGCGAGTTGCGCACCCTCGAGATGAAGATGACTTACGTGCGTCCCCACATGGTGGGTGCAGCCCGGGCGATGAGGTATGTCGCAGGGGAGCTGAGAGCAGGAGGGGTAATTCCCGATCAAGCCATCCCCCATCTGCTTTATCTGATGAATTACCCTACACCGCCGGCGCTACAGATTTCGCCGATTGCTCGACCTCCCTTCATCTTGCGGCCCCCGCTAGACACTACTCATTGGCAATCCGAGGCAGACGATTGGCGGAAAAACGTCGAGGAAGACATTGCACCATTGAACGTTGCCGAGGGCACGATTCTTGTAGAAATCTGTGAGTTTTACTTCAGAAAAGCGCAGACGACGTTCGATATGAAGCGTGTGCGCGCTCCGGGTTTGCCCTCGTTCGATCGCGCGTATCCAGAGCTCGACGAATATGAACTGCTACCCCGGGCAGTTTGGGCGGGGAGTCCCGTTCCGCTTTCATCCGAACCGTCCGAGACCATGGTTCGCATGCTCTCCACAAGTTGGAACCAGGATCTGCCGCGCGTTCGTCTGGTGATTTGTCCGCATTGGCTGGCCGCATTAGCTTGGCTGCCGAGTCCCAGCAATCACATGGAGTATGTGGACCAAGACAACAATGTCGTCGCGCGAATAGTGTGGTGGCGCGATGGAGGTCCCGTTGACGGCGACGAAGAGTGTATCTGGGGTGAAGGGACCTACATAATTCTGACTCCGGAAGGGCGAGGTCAATTAGAGAGATTAACGGGGCCGCTTGAGATAGATGTTTATGCTCGCCGAAGGACAGCCTCTGCTTGGCGAGACGAGGGACGAGTGCAAATGGCTGGTGCGGCTTCTACCGAGCCCTAAACGCCGCGCGAGCGAGGTCTCCTAAATCCAAGCTTGTGCGGTGCTCATTAGAGTAAAGACCTACGCCGCCATGCAGGCAGCTGCTCAGCAGTCGCGCTGATGCCGATGATCGTTGATGAGATCATGAAGGGAGGAGGCTACAGCAGAAGCCGGGCGACGACCCGAACCTCCCGGCGGCTGGGACCCAGGCGGCTATGAATAACCAATTTGCGTATTTACTGAGGCAGAGGTGTAGCCGCGCTAGAGCACCAGCCCGGCCATGTCGTCGGTACCGGCCAAGTCTGGCGCATGCATGGCAGGAGTCGAAGATGCCACGGCGAATAACCTGGTGGGCTAGCGCGGGTGGATTCGCTCTTCGGTTCGGGTGATCATCGGCTCAATTTTCTGACCGGAGCCGATGGCCATGGGCAAGGATAACGAGGTCCACCCGCTAACCGAGTTGCTAACGATCGCAGCCAAGGCGGGTATCGGACTTCTGCCCGGAGGCGGAACGCTTACTGCTGCGTTTGAGGCGGTACACCTGCTCAGTGGGCAAGCTGCCAAACAAATGGAAAAGCGCGCCGAGGCTAGATTTGGCGAGTTCATCACCAATGTCTTCAATGGCAACGTAACTCCGTCGCTCACTGAGTCTCTTACGGCTGACGACTACCATGCTCTGCTCTCCGGTTGCATGGCCGACATGGAGAACGAAAAAGCCAAGTATTACGGCAAGCTCACTGCTGCGATCGGGAGGGGCGAGGTAACCGGTAGCGCGCGGCGTTTCTTGATACTGATGCTGACGCAGCTTTCCGAATCACAACTTCAGATGCTTCGTAGGTCGCTAATCGCTTTGCACTACAAAATGCGTCCAGCGCAAGGGGCGGGAAATTTGGGTGGGGAAGAGATTCTTCAGATTACGGATGTGATCCGTGATCTTGTGCGTAATTGCATTCCCTTGACCATCTAGTTGCATTGGGTTTGACCATCCGATTGCATTCGTACTGACCACCGAATTGCATCCGATCTGACCACGGTTGATAGGACATCCGATCCGTCCAGTAGGCAGCCCCACATCCGCCCGAGGGCTCCCGCTAACGCTCCTGCGCGGCTGTGGATATTCCTGAGCAGAACGACGAAGCGGATGACCGGTACATCAGAGACGACCAAATGACCCCAATTTCGCCCTTTTCCCCGTAGTGTCACCTTGACATCGAAATGGCCCGAGCCTTAGCTGACAGCGTTGCTTCACAGATGAGATGTCGTGATAGGGCAAGGGATGGCCTGTTGCTGTCGTACACCGGCTTCTCTGCCTGACAAACTAACGGAACGTACTGCAGCCCATCGCCAATGCGCCGCAGATCCGTGTGATACAGCGCAGTGAAGCAGGGCCGCAAAATGTCGGATGAAGAACCGCTTCCAGGTGATCAAGCTGAGACGGATACAGGGCTAGCCTGCCTGGTCATGCTGGCTCGGTTTCACAATATCGCCGCGTCTCCAGAGCAACTGGTGCATGAGTTCGCCGACAGCGGTCGTCCCTTTGGCAAGTCCGAGCTGTTGCTGGCGGCAAGCAAACTAGGCCTGAAGGCCAAGTCTGTTCGCAGTCATCTCGAACGCCTCCCAAATGCTCCCCTTCCCGCGATCGCCGTTTCTCAGGACGGGGGCTTCTTCATACTCGCCCGCATCGACAACGACAAGGCGCTGATTCAGGACCCGAGAGTGCAGCGTCCAGAGGTGTTGAGCCTTGAGGCACTAACCGCATGCTGGACCGGCGAGTTGCTGCTGATCCGCTCCGAGGCCTCGGTGGCCGGCGAGTTGAGCAAGTTCGATTTCACCTGGTTCATCCCAGCCATCGTCAAATACCGCAAGCTGCTGGGCGAAGTTCTGCTGGTGTCCTTCGTGCTGCAGCTCTTTGCCTTAGTCACACCACTGTTCTTCCAGGCGGTGATGGACAAGGTGCTGGTCCATCGCGGCCTATCCACTCTGGATGTGATCGCCATTGGCCTGCTCGGTATTATGCTGTTCGAGTCATTGCTCTCGGGCCTGCGCAGCTACGTGTTCGCCCATACAGCCAGCCGCATCGACGTTGAGCTTGGCTCGCGGCTGTTTCGCCATCTTGTGACCCTGCCGTTGGCCTATTTTCAGGCACGTCGGGTGGGGGATTCAGTGGCACGGGTACGCGAGTTGGAGAACATCCGCAGCTTCCTCACCGGGAACGCCATTACCCTGGTCCTCGACGTGTTGTTCTCGGTGGTGTTTATCGCCGTGATGTTTGTCTACAGCGGGTGGCTGACGCTGGTCGTGGTGCTGTCCCTGCCGCTGTATTTCCTCATCTCGCTGTTCATCACCCCCGTATTGCGGGCGCGTCTAAATGAAAGCTTCACCCGTGGGGCAGAGAATCAGGCCTTCCTGGTCGAGACGGTGAACGGTATCGACACGCTGAAAGCCCTGGCGGTGGAGCCGCAGGTCACCCGCAAATGGGACAACCAGTTGGCCGGCTACGTGGCGGCGAGCTTCAAGACCCAGACCCTGTCGACCCTGGCCAATGAGGGCGTCGGCTTGGTCGGCAAGCTGGTCACCGTGGCGACCCTGTGGCTCGGGGCGCGGCTGGTGATTGATGGTGACCTCTCGGTGGGCCAGCTGATCGCCTTCAACATGCTGGCCGGACGTGTCTCGCAGCCGATCATGCGCCTGGCCCAGTTGTGGACCAACTTCCAGCAGACCGGGGTCTCGGTCCAGCGGCTGGGCGATATCCTCAATACCCGCACCGAGTTGAGCCAGGCCGCCCGCAGTGCTCTGCCGCCGCTCAAGGGGCGGATCGAGTTCGACCAGGTGCACTTCCGCTACCGCTCCGATGGCTCGGAGGTCCTCCGCGGCATCAGCTTGCAGATCCCGCCGGGGGAGGTGATTGGGGTGGTCGGTCGTTCAGGTTCAGGCAAAAGCACTTTGACTCGCCTGCTGCAGCGGCTCTACACCCCTGAGCGTGGACGGGTGATGGTGGACGGTATGGACCTCGCCCTAGCCGATGTGTCCTCGCTGCGCCGGCAGATCGGTGTCGTGCTACAAGACAACATACTGTTCAACCGCAGCATCCGCGAGAACATCGCGCTGACCGATGCTGGCGCCCCCATCGAACTGGTGATCCAGGCGGCCAAGCTGGCCGGCGCCCATGAGTTCATCCTCGAACTGCCGGAGGGCTATGACACCGTGGTGGGTGAACACGGGGCGTCCCTGTCCGGTGGCCAGCGTCAGCGCATTGCCATCGCCCGCGCCCTCATGGGCAATCCGCGCATCCTGATCTTCGACGAGGCCACCAGCGCCCTGGACTACGAGTCCGAGCGGATCATCCAGCAGAACATGCAGAGCATCTGCCAGGGTCGCTCGGTGATAATCATCGCCCACCGCCTGTCCGCGGTGCGCGATGCGCACCGCATCGTCGTGATGGACCGCGGACAGATCGTCGAGGAAGGCACCCATGCGGAGCTGCTCACTCATCAGGCAGGGCACTATTCGCGCTTGCACCGCTTGCAACAAGGCGGTGCCGCATGAGCGCGAAGCGGGATCTGCTGAATCGGTACCGTCAGGTGTGGCGCCATGCCTGGCGCCACCGCAAGGCCATGGATGCACCGGTCCGCCTGAGCCATGAGGTGCAGTTTCTGCCAGCGGCTTTGGCCCTGCAGGAAGCGCCGATACACCCTGCGTCGCGGGTCATTCAATGGGTGATCATGACCTTTGCCGGGCTGGCATTGCTCTGGGCCTGCCTGGGCGAGATCGATGTGGTGGCCATCGCCAGCGGCAAGATTGTGCCCAGCGGCAAGAGCAAGGTAATCCAGCCCAGCGAAGTGGCGGTGGTCAAGGCAATCCACGTGCAGGACGGCCAGCAGGTCGAGGCCGGCGATTTGCTGGTGGAACTGGATGCCCAGATCACCGCCGCGGATGTCGAGCGACTGACCAGCGACCTGTTGGCGGCGCGGGTGGACAGCGCTCGGGCCACGGCCTTGTTGGACTCGATCCAGCACAACCGAGAGCCAGGCTCGTTGGCCGATCTGATCCCTCAGGCCAGCCCCGCGCAACAGAAGGCCGCGAAGCGCTGGGTGCAAGGCCAGTACCTAGAGTTACGCAGCAGCCTGGAGCAGGTCGATGCGGAGATCGAACAGCAGGCCGCCGAGATCCAAGCGGCGAAGGCTTCAGTTGCCTCGTTGCAGGAAAGTCTGCCCATCGCCCGGCAGCTTTCCCGCGATTACAAGCGGCTGCTGGACAGGGGCATTCTCGGCAAACACGCCTGGCTGGAAAAGGAGCAGGTCCGCCTGGATCAGGAGCGCGAACTCCAAGTGCAGCAGGCTCGCGTCCTGGAGCTGAAGGCAGCGAAAAAGGAAGCCGAGCGCCGTCGACAGGGCATCCTCGCGCAGACTCGCCGCAGCATGCTCGACCTGCAGCATGAAGCTGATCAACGTGCCGCGTCCCTGACCCAGGAACTGAAGAAGGCCGAACAGCGCAACCGGCTTATGGCGCTCACAGCTCCGGTGGATGGCACCGTCCAACAGTTGGCGATCCATACCAATGGCGGTGTGGTGACGGAGGCCCAACCGCTGATGGTCATCGTCCCCACCGACCAGCCCGTGGAGGTGGAGGCGATGCTGGAGAACAAGGACATCGGATTTGTGCGCCCAGGGCAGGAAGTTGAGATCAAGGTTGAGACCTTCACCTTTACGAAATATGGGGTAGTGCACGGCACTGTGATCACCGTCTCCAGCGATGCTGTCGAGGATGAAAAGCGGAGGCTGCTTTATAGCACTCGCATCCAGTTAAAAGAAAACAGTGTCCTCGTTGGCGCAAGCAGAATTGCTCTTACACCAGGAATGGCAGTGCGCGCAGAGGTACGTACCCAAACAAGAAAAATCATCGAGTATTTTACCAGCCCATTTGAAGAATATATAGAAGAAAGCTTTCAAGAGAGGTAGCCAATGATTAGCAGCGTATGGCGAGAAGTCCCAAGCAAAAAAAGGTTTAAGGCTTTTGCATTATGGATTCCAATCTTGTTCATCGCCTACTCAATTCTTCCATTTAGCTATGAAATGCTGAATCAAATTCCAGGCCATCTAATTGAGTCAAAAGGTATTCTTTCGGTTAAAAAAATTGGGAAAAATGTATATACAACAATATCTGATGGACAGAGCACGCAAGTACTTACCTGTGCATCTAGCTTTAGTGGTTACACTGAATGCCTGCCCCATAAAATTAGACCTACTGTCATAAACAAAGAGGCGAAGGCCCTTTGGTATGAGCAAAAGGTCTTGCCGTTCGCGACGAGCAATAGATTGGTAGAGCTTTATGTTGATGGAAAAGCAGTAATCACCTGGGAGATGTCAAAAGAGAGAATGGCCAGGAGTAAGAAAACCAGCATCTATCTGTATTTTGGGGGAATGATACTAATCATGTCGATTTCCGCCTTCTTTATGAAGAAGGCAAGGGAGAGCTAAATGGACCCCAAAACATTAGACGCAATTTCTAGCGTCCTGGCATATTACGGTACTCCTGTCGGCACTGCTCCGACAATAAATAATGCAGTCGCAGGTGACGCAGTTGGAGCCTCCTTTGGAGCATTGCAGACGCTGGCCGGCATTGCGGACATGCTAGGAAAAGGGCTTGCTCCTGCGTATGGCATTGCAATTGGCACGACTGGTCTGATTATAGATATTGGAAAGATGATCAATAGCTATAATGAGAACAATGGGCAAATAAATAATACGGATATTTGGTCTGCTGCCTCCAACATAGCGGCGATTACAGGATCAATTGCCATGACAGTTGCAGTGGGTGCTGTAGTTGGAGGGGCTACAGCCGCGGCATCTGTTCCAATATTGGTTGGTACTGCCGTTGTAGCAACATTAGCGGGAGCTGCACTAACTGTGGCTTCGTTAGGTGCAACTGGCACAACAGATGCTGGGCCGCTGATGGAATTTATGAAAGACAGCTTCACTGAACTTGGGAACATGCTGGGTAATGCATATGATGCCGCAGTCCAAGGGCTTTCTGATGCGATGACCGCTGCGAGTGACTTTGGCCAAGCATTCGGTGATTTCGTCGGAGACTTGCTCGGGGATATGTCTGATGCTTTCTCAGACGCTGGTGACGCGATCGCTGATAGTCTTGATGGTTTGATTGATCAACTCGGCGATCTTTTTAATGATGCGCTCAACGCTGTTTCTCCATTGATTCTTGATCTTGATGGCGATGGTGTTGAAACGTTAAGCAAAAACATGGGCATCCATTTCGATCACGATGGAAATGGCTTTGCTGAAACGACTGGCTGGGCCAATAAGGATGATGGCCTGCTCGTCTGGGACCGCAATGGCAATGGTCGCATTGATGACGGCAAGGAGTTATTTGGAAATAATACTCTATTAGCCAGTGGCCAGAATGCCGCCAATGGATTTTTAGCATTATCGGAACTGGATACAAATTTGGATGGGAAGATTGACACAAGCGACTCTGCTTTTAATCAGTTGCGCGTATGGAAAGATGCAGATAGTGACGCCATAGTCGATGCTGGAGAATTGCTGGGTCTGGCGGAGGTGAATGTTGGCAGTCTAAGCACTAGTTTCACCAGTCAGAATCAGGTTGATCCCCAAGGAAATAAAGTACTGCAGGTTGGGAGCTATACCGATACCGATGGCATAGTCCGCAGCATGAACGATATTTGGTTCGGCGTGGACACTGCACGCACTATAGACCTCAATCAAGTGGCTCTAAGTGACGAAATTGCTGCGCTGCCAAATGTAGAAGGATTTGGCAATGTAGGCAGCCTGCAACAGGCAATGGAACGGGATGGATCTGGAGAGCTTAAAACTTTAGTATCGCTATTCAAAGGCGAACTAAATTCGGCAGCCAGAGATTCTTTGCTGGACCAGATTATATTTGCATGGACTGGGGCCAGTGCCTTTACCGCAGCAAGCCGTGGATCATATATTTCTGATGGCCGCAAGCTCTATGCCCTCGAATCATTTGTAGGGAAGGCTTTTATCCAGGGAAGTGGCACTAATGCAGGCCTATCCAATCCAGGCCCCAATGCTGCTGAAGTGCTAGTGAATGCCTATGCAAAACTGGCGGACTTTATCAAAAAAACACTAATCAGCGAGATACATGTAAAGCCTTACTTCAAATATGTCAAATTTGAACTGGTCAACAATGTCTCTTCTCCTATCTACAGCGATGTAGCAACGGCATTCGAGCAAACCTTTGCAACATCACACGTCCGCGGGATGGTGGACCTGATGTATTTTATGGAGAGCCCTATTGTTAATGGTGGCGCTACTTTTACATCATTGCTTGATTCGTTTATTAACGGCATGTCGGTATCCGAGATCGCAGCAGTAGAGTCAACCAATACGGGGTTGAAACTTGGCACCACTGGTAATGACATTCTCTCGACCATTGATGACACCAATCATGTGTTGAGAGGTTTCAGCGGAAGTGACACGCTCACATCTGGCGCCGGCAATGACCGGCTGGAAGGCGGTACCGGCAACGACGTGCTCAACGGTGGCCGCGGCTCCGACCTGTACCTGTTCAACCTCGGTGATGGCCAGGATGTCATCAACGATGACAACGCCTCCTACATCTACGGCGGTGTTGACGTGTTGCGCTTTGGCGCCGGCATCCTCGCCAGCGACATCGCCGTCAGCCGCGTGGGCACTGGCCTGCTCCTCAGCCACAGCAACGGCCAGGACCGGGTCACGGTGAGCAACTGGTTTACCGAGAACACCGGGCGCTACCAGTTGGAGCGCATCGAGTTCGCCGATGGCACGGTGTGGAGCAGCGCGGCCCTGTCCGCCCAGTTGCTGACGCTGACCGGTGGCGCCGGTGATGATGTGCTCACCGGGGTCAGTGCCGACTTTACCCACGTCCTCAGTGGCGGTGGCGGCAACGACACGCTGACCGCCGGTGCCGGCAATGACCGGCTGGAAGGCGGTACCGGCAACGACGTGCTCAACGGTGGCCGCGGTTCCGACCTGTACCTGTTCAACCTCGGTGATGGCCAGGACGTCATCAACGATGACAACGCCTCCTACATCTACGGCGGTGTCGACGTGTTGCGCTTCGGCGCCGGCATCCTCGCCAGCGACATCGCCGTCAGCCGCGTGGGCACTGGCCTGCTCCTCAGCCACAGCAACGGCCAGGACCGGGTCACGGTGAGCAACTGGTTTACCGAGAACACCGGGCGCTACCAGTTGGAGCGCATCGAGTTCGCTGATGGCACGGTGTGGAGCAGTTCGCAGGCCGCATCGAGAGCCAGTACCGATGGCAATGATGTAATTGTCGGGACTAGTGGCCATGATCGTCTGCAGGGCGGCAAAGGAAACGACCTCTTGCAGGGTGGCGATGGCAGCGATATCTATATTTTCGCTGCGGGGGACGGTCTGGACACGATCAACAACCTATCCAGCACCCCGAGCGACGTCGATTTGCTGCGGATTGATGGGATTACTACCCAGGACCTATGGCTTTCCCGAGAGGGGAACAATTTGGTGATCGACGCTACTGGCTCGACAGATCGAATCACCATACAGGACTGGTACACCAGCGCCGCCCAGCAGGTCGATGTGATTCAAGCCGGAAGCTCAGCTCTTTATGCCAGTGCGGTGAACAATCTAGTCAACGCTATGGCGGAGTTTGGAGCACCCGCCGGCGGTGAAATCAGTTTGACTCAAGAACAGCGCGATCAGGTCAATGCAGTGATTGCAACTAATTGGCAGTAAGTTGTGCGGTGTACAGGCAGCCCGTCAAATTCAGGCTACGTGAATACAGGCTGATGATGCCATGCCAACGCCCCCGACTGGTTCGGGGCGTTGGCGTTTTGGGCGCGCCAGACAAAGCCGGGGCACTTCAGACCATCCGCTGACTAGCTTTCGTGCCCCACCACCCGTTTGAGGTTGTCCTTTAGTCTGAGGGTTCTATCGCGTGACCCCGCGGCGGAGACCGTCAACTTAAAAAGGTCGTTGCCTTCAGATCCTGGTTTGTCGACTCGATTCAAGGCGTGGCATCAGTCGGAGTGGATATTGCACCCAACAGTAGCGGTTGGACGTTGGCGCGGAGGCCACCTCGTGTCGCGTGGGTTGATACAACCGGATGCCGAAGCGGATTAACGCCTACCGACCTTATACACATCCGCGGGCGGGAAAGGTTCGGGCCGTCCGGAGTTGATGCAAGCCCATCCCCACGCCCGCAACCGCTCTTGGTGCAGGAGGTCGTCCAGCACGGTCCTCGGTATGTCTGGCTCATCGGGGGCGGGCATATAGACCGGTGCCATGGCATGGACCACGTCGAGTCCGGTATTGCCGGCGAGCAGGCCGCGCATGATGCGTACCCGTTGCCGCCACTCCAGGCCAGGGCGCTTGCCGGCACTGGTATGGTGAACAATCAGATTGAGGCCTGTCGATGCCTTGACCAGATCCTCGGCGCTCATGCCAAAGTGCAGATGCGGCGGCGCACTGAGCGGCAGGATGCGCCTCGCGAAAAGCTCCAGCAGTGGGCCGGCCAATTGTCGCTCCTGCCACCAGATACCACGCATCAAGAGGACGGCATAGATACTGCGCACCAAGCGCTCGGCGCGCTTGGAATTGTCCTGGGCCAAGGCCTCGTACAGCAACCACACGAGCGCAGCCAAGGCGTCCAAACTGGCAAGGCGCTCCAGTTTGGCGATCAGTACCCGCGTAACGGCAGCCCGCTGCCAATAGACCTCGATGCCGTCCACCGGCTGGTACAGCACGGCCAGGACATCCGGCTTCAAACGTTGCAGGAATGCTTCGTTGCGCGTGCCGCGAGCAGGTTTGCGCTTCAGCACATCCCAGAGCGGGTGCCGCAGCTCTTGCAGCGAGCCGGGCAACCGAGCATCGACCCACTCGGCCAGCCGGGTCTGTGGGGTATGGCGGCCATCCGTGTAGCGTTGCCACTTGCAGCGATGACTCGGCTTGCCATCGCTCGGACGCCTGCTAAACGACTCGGGCTCGAAGTGCTGTTCGAGGGCGTAGGCTGTGTCCAGTCCCGTGCGTTGACGCACCCCTTCATACCAGTACCGCACCCGCAAAACGTCCGCAGCATCCCGTTTCGTGGCCATCTTTTCTGCTGGAAAATTCTTTCGCATGCCCATGCGAAATCCTGCATATAGGAATTTTATTCTTTGAAAATCAGTAAGTTGATCAGGCATTGATTCTTAAATTACAGTAAAAATTGAGAATTCTATTGCAGATGATCGCATCAAGGGATTTGTCTACCATGGCCTGCAACAACTCGGAACCATACGGCCATGAGCGAACAGAACGAAGCGCAGCAAGAGTTGGCAAATGAACTGGAGCGCACCCTGACAGCACGCTATGGGCTGATGCTGAGCAGCGCGGTTTTATCGCGGGAGCTGGGTTACCCCTCCACCGCCGCATTTCGGGTGGCGGTGGCGCGAGGCACAGTTGAATTGCCGGTGTTCAGCGTTCCCAACCGCAAAGGCAAGTTTGCCTTGGCCAAGGATGTGGCGGCTTGGATTGCCCGCCAGCGCCATACGGCTTTAGTACGGCCAGAACAGAGCACGGCAACCAATCTACAGACAACACAGGAGGCGTCCACGATGAGCCACAACTAGTCATCAACAGCGACTACGGGCTGTGGAAATGCGAAGGGCCTGGGGTTGCCGCCCCAAGCCCTTGCGAGGAATGTCAGGTTCGAGCCTTGACCCGTTCATTCTGTGTTTCCCGACGCCGGGCGTCAATCCGGTGGCCTGCCCATTCATCCATGAATTTGCATTGATCGCGCTGGGCGAGGCGTACCTGCGCCCAGCGCTTAGGGAAACGATGAAGATACCGATCGATACGCAGCGCGAAATAGTGCGCCTGCTCAGCCATTCCACTCTGTCAAACCGTGCCATCGGCAAGCTCACCCACGTCTCGCACAATACAGTGCGGGCGTTGCGCGACCAACTTGCCCTAGCCGGCGAGAACTGGGCAACGCTCAAGGAACTCGATGATGTCGCTTTTGCCCGCCGCCTGAACCTGGAGCGGCCGGGCTCTCCGTTGCGCAAGGCGATTCCGCAATGGAGCGAAGTTCATGAACAGCTACGCGGGCGTGATGTCACCCTCGACTTGTTGTGGCAGGAGTTCCGGGAGCAGGAGCCCAATGGGGTGTCCTATGCCCAGTTCACCCGCCACTATCGGGCCTGGCTGAAAACGCAAAAGCTCAGCATGCGGCAGGTCCATGCGCCAGGCGACAAACTGTTCGTTGACTTCTGCGGACGCACGATGCCGATCACTGATCCGGCCACGGGTCAGGTAAGCCAGGTGCAGGTGTTCGTGGGCACGCTCGGCTGCTCGGGGTATCTGTTCGCCACCGCCGTGGCGAGTCAAACCACGCGAGACTGGCTGCATTGCCATGTACTGGCCATGGAGCATCTGGGCGGCGTTCCGCGCTTCATCGTGCCGGATAACCTGAAGGCTGCCGTCATCAAGTCGCAACGGGATAACATCCAGTTGAACAAGGCCTATTCGGAACTCGCGCAGCACTATGGCTTCACCATTCTGCCCGCACGGCCGCGCAAACCCAAAGACAAGTCGCTGGCCGAGGTGGGCGTGCAAATCGTCCAGCGCTGGGTGCTGGCCCGGCTGCGCCACCACACCTTCTTCTCGCTGGAGGATCTTAATCGGCAGATCAGCTACTGGATGGTTCAGCTGAATGAGCGGACCACTCGCACCTACCCCAAGAGTCGCCTGGCGCGTTTCCTGGAGTTCGACGCACCCGTGTTGCCGTCCTTGCCGGAACGACGTTATGACTACCATCAGTGGCGCTACCAGCTACGTGTCGGAGCCGACTACCACGTCGAGCACGAGCAGCATCACTACTCGGTTCCCTACCATTTCGCCTATCAGTTGGTTGATCTGCGAGTTAACGCCGAGTGGCTAGAAGTGGTGTGCCAGCGGCGAGTGATTGCGACGCACCGTTTGTGTCGCTCACCTGGAGTCAGCACCCAGCAAGAGCATCGTGCGCCGAACCATCAGCACTTCCAAGATGCACAACCCGAAGCGTTGTTGGCTTGGGCCGAGCATATTGGCCCGTCCACCCTCGAGTTCGTCCGCCGCAACCTAGCCGAGCGGCAGGACTTCGCGACGGGGCTGCGGGCGATTGCCAGCCTCAAAAAGGACATGCGCCAGGAGCAGGTACCCCATGCGCGCCTGGAGTCGGCCTGCGCTTATGCGCTGACTCTCGGCTGCTTGGGCATTACCCGCCTGCGAGCCATCCTGCGCAACGAGTCAGATCTTCGGCACACCATGCCCACTGCCGGGCCGACCATCAGGCACTCGAATATCCGTGGCGCGGAGTACTACTCTGCTCAGCAAGGAGAAACCCCATGACCCGCGTGATCAGCACTATGCACCGGTTGGTCGAGCTGGGGCTAAGTGGCATGGCAATAGCCTATGAGCGCCAACTCAATCAGCCGGATCTACAGCAGCAGACCTTCGATGTTCGCCTAGGCCTGATGATGGACGCTGAAGTTAGCGAGCGAGAAACCCGCAAAGTCGAGCGCCTAGTCAAGGGGGCACGGCTGCGCGAAAGTCAGGCGGTACTGGAGGATGTCGATTATCGAGCCAGCCGAGGCCTGGATCGCAGCCTGCTAATGAGCCTGACTGAATGTGAATGGCTGCGCCGCCGGCAAAATCTCATCCTCACTGGTGCCACGGGAACGGGGAAAACCTGGCTGGCCTGTGCCTTCGGCAATCAGGCCTGTCGACTAGGGTTCACCACCTGTTACCGAACCGCGAATCAGTTGTTCGAAGACATCCTGCTGTCTCAGGCGGACAGTACCCTGCCCAAATTACGCCGTCAGTTGATCAAAACGCAGCTGCTGATCATCGACGATTTGGGGATCGGTGGCATTACTGCGCAGTTGGGGCCTCTCCTGCTGGAAATCATCGACCAGCAATCTCGTAACGGCTCGCTGTTGATCACCAGTCAATACCCGCAGGACAAATGGTACGACTTGTTCGCCGACCCAACGATCGCCGATGCCATATTGGATCGGGTCATCCATAAATCGCACGCCCTTCAGCTTAAGGGAGAGTCGATGCGCAAGATGAGAGGCAAGAAAAGCTAACACGCGATGGACCACTCTACCCACGGGTAGGGTGGTCAAGTCCGATGCAACTACTGGTCAGCACGGGTGCAATTCGGTGGTCAATTCGAATGCAAACGGGTGGTCAGAGGCAATGCAATTAAGCGGTCAAGTGAGGCGCAATTTCGCAATCTTGAGTATAAAGATCTCAATGCCAAGTCCCTCTACATTGAGGGCAAGCTCTCGAAAGTTGCGGCCGATCTCGTGCGCGCCTGCTTCGATGACGATGAGCTAACACCAGAATCGATCGGTCAGGTCGCTTGGTATCCCCAGTACCTCGACATGATCTTCGACTCCAGCGAGGGTGATCTGATTTCGGTGCTCGGTCGTCAGTGTTGGCTCAGTGCGGTTCACGCCTCCAACCGCCACGTCTCTATGTTAGAGCGCGGGCTTAACATTCCGGTCTTAGCGCCACGTGTCATGATTATGCAGCAAGCAGAAGCCCCCAAGTATCTCGATGACCTAGTCAAGCACTTGAAGTCAGCCGATGTTCTGTTTGTCGCTTACCACGACCATAAGACGCTTATTAGGCAGTACTATCCCGATAGTGTGATCATCATGGCCGCTGGGCTGACCACTGATGAAATTACTACGCAGGTGATGGCCCGGATTCGGCCAATCATCGGTCGCTGATTGCCGCCCGCCCCCCGCCCCCCCCTGCGACTTGCTTCCAAACTCCGGGGCTGTATCGTTTGGAGTACCCATCTAGTCAGGCCCAGAAGCATCGTGAGTGACCAGGCATTCAGTAATCCATTTTCCGACGCTCAACTTCAGGAAGCGCTGAGTGACCTGGGAGCGTCGGCGCAAAGGTTGCGCCAACTTATCGCCTCCCAGCCTCCTAGGGAGCTCTTGGGCTACGTCTACGCGACTATGCTTTTGGTGGCGAGGGACGATCAGGCGGGATCAGCGCCTGCTGATCCCGCCAACATTGGGCACGTGCAGTACTTACTCGAATATGTTCATGCGGTATTGGCAACTACATCACTTCAAAGCGCAGAGCATCTCGATGAATCCGTCTGTGCAGATATACAGACCTTAGTAGAGGAGCTAAGGTCGGCATCGATGGTCGTGTCCATGATGATCGCGATGAGCACCTCGGAGACGCAGTTTGGGCCTAGCACGAAGACTCTGATGTTTCATGCCTTATCAACCTGGGTTCTGGTGCGAGGGGCGCGTTATCAGGTTTTGGAAGAGGAGTTCTTCAGCTTTGCTCTTGCCCCGCATGACGAGGCACTCCGGAGAGTCTATGGCGTCGGTGCGCAAGAGGTGGCTCAGGGAATCCAAGACCTCGCAAACGCAATTCGCATGGGGCACGCCCAAGCAATCCAAGCTATATCGAAGACGATGGATGAGGCGTACGGCTTTGTGGATTCAATCGGCAAATCGCTAGAGGATGGTATGGCTCAGTGGGGGGCCGAATGTGCGGAAAGTGCAAGTGCCGCCAGTGCTGCTATTGAAGATCTGTTTCAGGGAGGAATCTGTAACGTCCGTCGTCATACCCGGCTTCCAGATCTCCTCTTGGAGGATCTCTCCTTTGGGCCGGGCGAAGAAACGGAGTTTTTTGCGCCTGGGACCTACTCAGGGACACCGTTCCGCACCCTGCCTGCTCGGAAAAAACCACTCATCAAACTTGATGATGATTATTACCTGACAGATCCCAGTTTTGCTCGCGATGCTGCCTATAGAGCGATCCTTTACAACTTGCAGGTTAGGGATTCCCGCTATTTAGATGAGTTCAAGCAGATACAGAAGGAGTGGAGCGAAACTGCTTTTTCCAACATCTTCAAGAACCAGCTGGCGGGTGCGACGATTTTGCGCGAGGTGTACTACCGGCGCGATGGGAACTGGTTCGAAAATGACACCGTGATCATGATGGATGGGGTGCTCGCTGTCGTTGAGGCTAAATCGGGCGCTGCAGCGACTATTGCTTCACCCGCCGTCAGCTTTGATCGTCACGCAAGGGCTGTGCGGGATCTGATCGTTAAGGCCTTCGAGCAGTGTCGTCGGTTCATCGAGTATCTTGCTTCGGCGCACGAAGTGCCGTTGTTCACTTTGAAGGACGGCCGCTATGAAGAGGTGGCCCGAGTCCGCCTTTCAGACTATTGGCTGGTCCTGCCTGTCGGGCTGACCGTTGAGTCCTATTCGCCATTCTCCACCTGCAGCAAGCAATTGCCTGGAGTGGCTCCGATCCTAGGTAAGCATCCGTTCATTTCGGTGTCCATCGACGAACTATTGGTGCTTGGGCGCTTCCTGCCAAACACAGGAGCGCTGATGCATTATCTACATAACCGCCAAGAAGCCGCAGGGATTCAAGAGCTATTTCTGTTCGACGAATTTGATCACCTTGGGGCCTACATCATCCGCAATCGATTCTGCGAGTTCGTCCGCAAACAACTAGCGGAGGGGGCAGGTCTTATTGCTGCGGATGGCATGAGTTCCGTGGTCGATGACTATTTCAGTTTGCACGATTGGGCTGAAAAAGCTCCGCCTGCACAAGAGCTCCCTGAAGAGATGCAGCGACTGTTGTCAGCCTTGGCACGTACTCGTGCAGGTGGTTGGGTCGAAGCTGATTGCCAATTGCGTGACTTCAGCTTCGAAGCGCGCAATGACCTGGCTGGACAACTTGAGCCACTGCGGAAGAGCCTCGGCAAGTTCTCAAGGCGGTATTTCGCACTGCGGGTTGAGGACGCAATACTGTTCTGGCTACATCGCAATGTTGATGATCCCGACATGTTGGCAGCCCAGATGAAAGCGCAAGCGGTTGCCCAGTCCGTCGATGTGAAGCGGGTACTGCTACTTGTCATCGGAGTGGATCAGCGCGGGCAGTACGTGAATGCGTTTGCACACTGGATTCAGCGTGAGGCGGTGGTTTCGGAAGCGGTCAGGTCGGATGCCGCAGCACTGAGCCGTCGCGCTGTCGATCCGGCCACTTCGATGACTACGGCCCAAGTACGCTCATCTCGAACCCCTGGTCGCAATGATCCGTGTTGGTGCGGCAGTGGCACGAAGTTCAAGAGGTGCCATGGTCGTTAAGTGATCGAATGGCTACTGCCGTGCTGGATACCATGTAGAGGTTCGGAGAAGCCTGGCGATTCGGAAAGTATCCTTTCTAGCGTCCAGTGCCTGAAAGCATGGGGCGCTGGGTGCTGAGGAAAAATTCTACGGTTATGCCGAAAATTAGGATTTTCTTGGCCCAGTGAGAAAAAAATGGCCTTTGGAACCGAGTGTGAGAAATTGTCAGGCAGGACCTCTTGTAAACTGCTGGGGGCTCCCCAGCAGTCAATATGGTCGTTGCAGCCTATGGCTGTCGCACAGGCCCGTTTTCGCCTACGAGGTACTTGGCAGTGCGCTCAGCTAAGCCCCTTAGCAGTCTTATCTGGATTCCACACCTTGGTGAAGGCCATGAAAGCGAAAGAGCGTCAGTCTAAGCTGCGAGCAATCGTCGACGCCAAAGCCAAAGCTCGTTGTTTGGCCGGGGAGATCTCCGGCAATCAGCGTCGCTTTCTCAGGGTCGGTCTGGAGAAAGGTAAAGAGCTTGAGCCAGCTGGGCGTTTGGCTGGTCCGATCCCCTGAAAGCTTGCTATGGCATCAGCGTGCTTACGTCATCAGCTCTGGGAGTGGCTTTTGGCCGGACGTCGCCGGCCTTAAGCTGACAGTCTCACTGGACCCAAGATTTTACGGCTGCGGCACCATACTCCGCTTTCCAAGCGTTCAGAATTTTGTTGTTGCCACCTTTAGTCTCGACCACTTCATTGGTGTGTGGATTCTTGTAGACCTTGACAGCGCGCTCGCGCCGCTGGCCCTTCTGAGTCGGCAGGGGAGTGCGTGTGCGACCTGGATCAAGGATGTTGATCACCGCCTTTAGCCCAACGCCATATTCATCCAGAAGCGCTTTGAGTTTGGATTCAAACTCAATTTCGCGCTTGAGTTCCGAATCGTTCTTGAGGCTATTCAGCGCGGCGAGTTGTTCCGCCAACTGTGCTTCCAGACGTTTAAATTCAGCTAGTTTGCTCATTGTGTTTTCCTTGGCGTGATGCGAATAAACAGTGCAGTTGACGGATATCGTCTGCAATTGCGCTGGCGGATGCCATCGCCCATGATCGTGCTACGAGAGTAAGTCGACCCTTCAATCCATCAGTCCAAATTCTCTGCTATGTACCTGACAAGCTTGAGTGGTTCGGCGCTTTCAATGATGGAGAACATCAGATCTCGTTTGCTGCGGGGAAGACGTTGGGCGCAGCGTTTCGCCGTGGCTTTGATGGCCTTGTCCGAACAGTGAATCTGCGCGGCAAGCAAGAGGGCAATTGTGGCGTCCAATAAAGTCAAACTTCGGTGCCTTGTGTTAGTCAGCAAACTAGTATTCGCCAACTTGCTGGGTGGTTCAAGTCGTCAGTAGGCACACGAAGAGTGCTCAGAACCAGTCGTTTGGCCTATCTATCGACACCATTTGAGGGAAGCTGAAAGCCTGAGAGTCCTGACTAGAAGGTTATGCAAGTTGTCTACAGCCCTGCTTCGACAAACCTGTCTTTTTTGAACTTAGGCAGCCTGGCCCAAATAGGTAGCAAAAAAAGCCGCCCATTGGGCGGCCAAAGTTTCCACGAGTCCTTTGGGCTAAGGCGCGGAGGGCGTGCAACCACTCTGTACAGCCGGGTTCCGAGGCGACAATAGGAACCTGGCAAGGGCTGGGGTGAGGATCAGCGCGCCGAGCATGTTCCAGGTGAACATGAACGCCAGCAGAATGCCCATGTCGGCCTGGAACTTGATGGGAGAAGCCTTCAAGAAAGTGGTCGACAAGGCCATCGCCGACACCTTCGCCTCCGGCGAGATCAACGGCATCTACGACAAGTGGTTCATCCAGCCCATCCCGCCGAAGGGCCTGAACTTGAATTTCCCCATGAGTAATGAATTGAAGCAGTTGGTAGCTCAGCCAACCGACAAGGCGCCTGAAGAACTATGAACGCGCCCATCGGGTGACCCATTTGTGTTGTTGGGTCGCACCCCATCAGCTCATCCACCATAACGGTAAGGGTGGACTCGTTGCCGAAGACGTTATTGGAGGCGGAGTCGCCCACCAGCAGCACCGGGATGCCGGCTTCCTCAAATATCGCGGCGGTGTACATGCCGTAGGCAGTGAGCATTGCCCACTTCTGTCCATTCACCTTCATTTGCCTAAGGTGTGGAATTCTGACTCGTGCCGTTTGGGGGCTCGTTGAGTTGTTGTCATAGAGGGGAGGGGCTGATCACTCATTGTTATGTCTTTTCCCGGTTTAGGCGGCAACCTGATCGACGAGCAGGATCGTGCCAATGATGATCATGGCCGCGCCGGAAAAGCGGCTTACGAACTGGGCGGCGACAGGGCGAGTTCGCAACACAGACTCAGAGCTGAATCCGACCAGCAGGTAGATAACGCCGCAGCTGAGCGCATGTACCAACCCCAGTGCCACGATCTGTAGAGGGACCGGCCAAAGGGCCAGGGGATCCGTGAATTGGGGCAGCAGGGCAAGGAACAGGAGAAGGACTTTCGGATTGAGGCCGCTGACACAGGCCCCCTTTATCGTCCATTGCTGCCAGGTGGTTTTTTCCTGGAGTGCACCAGGTGCTGGCACAGCTGTCCATCGCAGTTGCCTATTCAATAAACTCAGATAGGAAGCTTCCTGGTTAATTGCTCTGTGTCTGTTCCTAATGCAGCTAGGTCAGGTGCGACGTTCTTAGTCGAGCTCGAACGCCTCAAGCAGCTCGCGTACATCATCAATATTCCGATCTCCCGAACAGGACATGCACTGCAGCCGGAGGTGGGCAACGCGTGCCAGCGCTATCCCATGGTTTCCCACTGACGCGGAGTGCCTTCCATGCAGCCAGCCATGCACGCGTGATTGATCGGTCATCGAATCTCAAGGTGAGGTCGCCTTCTCTGGTGAGGACTAGGACGATCCGTTGATCTTGCCACATCGCGGGTTTGTCCCCGTGAAACCCCTTCTGCAGAGGAGCATGCCGCAGAGCCGTCCTCGCCCCCGCGAGGGTTGCGATCCGGCATTCATTGTAGTATATCGTATACGTAAATTTGCAGAGACAGACTCTAGGCAGGACTAGCTGCCGTGGTGGCAATGTCCTGGCCAACGCATTTTTGCCTAGTTGTTTGTATACGATATACATGTGCGCCCAGAGCACGCACTAACCAGCTGTTTTCGGCGTTCGCGCATTTGAATGTCCACTCTAGAAATATCGAGGTAGCAAGAAAGATGGCCAAGGCCGCCGATGTCGTTGTGCAATGTCTAGAGAACGAAGGGGTCGAGTATGTCTTCGGTATCCCCGGCGAGGAGAACCTCGACCTGCTCGAATCCCTGCGCAAGTCGAATATCAAGCTGGTGTTGACCCGCCACGAGCAGTCCGCGGGCTTTATGGCTGCCACTTATGGTCGGTTGACTGGCAAAACCGGGGTGAGCCTGTCGACACTGGGCCCTGGCGCGACCAATCTCGTCACTGCTGGCGCCTACGCGTACCTGGGCGGCATGCCGATGCTGATGATCACCGGCCAGAAGCCGATTAAGAAGTCCAAGCAGGGGCGTTTCCAGATCCTCGATGTGGTCGGCATGATGCAGCCGCTGACCAAGTACACCCACCAACTGGCCTCTGCCGACAACATCCCTTCGCGGGTACGCGAGGCCTTCCGATTGGCTGAGGAAGAGAAACCTGGGGCCGTGCACCTGGAGCTTCCCGAGGACATCGCCGCCGAGCAAACCGACAGTCTCCCGATCCCGCCCAGCCTGCATCGCCGTCCCCTGGCTGAGCACAAGTCCATCGAAGCTGCCGTGGCTAAGCTCAAGGCTGCGCGCAGCCCACTCTTGGTGATCGGTGCGGGCGCCAACCGCAAGATGACCGCCAAGGTACTCAAGCAACTGGTCGATAAGACCGGTATCCCCTTCGTCACCACTCAAATGGGCAAGGGCGTGGTAGATGAGCGCCACCCGCGCTTCCTTGGCAATGCGGCCCTGTCCTCCGGTGATTTCGTGCACCGGGCGCTCGAAGCGGCCGATCTGATCGTCAATATCGGTCACGATGTTATCGAGAAGCCGCCGTTCTTCATGGTCCGGGGCGGTACCGAGGTCATTCACGTCAACTTCCGCTCGGCGGAGGTGGATCCGGTGTACTTCCCGCAGATCGAAGTGATCGGCGACATCGCCAACGCCGTTTGGCAGATCGGCGAGGCACTGGACGAGGTCTCGCACTGGGACTTCACCCGCCTGCTGGCGATTCGCGAAGCCAACGAAGCCCAGGTCGCCGAAGGCGCCGACGACGACCGTTTCCCCGTCTACCCACAGCGTCTCGTGGCTGATGTACGCCGTGCACTGCCATCGCAGGGCATCGTTGCCCTGGACAATGGCATCTACAAGATCTGGTTTGCGCGTAACTACAAGGCACATATGCCCAATACTGTGCTGCTGGACAACGCGTTGGCGACCATGGGCGCCGGCTTGCCATCGGCAATGGCGTCGCACCTCGTCTACCCGGATCGGCCGGTCGTAGCGGTGTGTGGCGATGGTGGTTTCATGATGAACAGCCAGGAACTGGAAACTGCCGTCCGCCTGAAGATGAACCTCACGGTCATCATTCTGCGCGATGACGGGTACGGCATGATTCGCTGGAAGCAGTCCAACATGGGCTTCACCGACTTTGGCCTGGATTATGGCAATCCCGACTTCGTGCTGTACGCACAGTCCTACGGTGTCCACGGCCATCGCGTGGAAAGCGCCGAGGGCTTCCTGCCTCTGCTGCAGGACTGCATAAGCACGCCTGGTGTGCATGTTATCGACTGCCCAGTTGATTACTCCGAGAACGATCGAATCCTCAATACAGAGCTGAGGGCACGCAGCGCGGAGGTCTAAGGCAAGAGGTAGCAGCGGCTCACCTTCGGAGTCGCTGCGCCTGCCGAAAAACAAAGTTGTTACTGATGCATTTTGCTGGGCTGATGGCTGCATTTGTCTGCTTGGGGCCTATCCATTAACTGTCTTACATAGGCTTTTTCAACGTTATGACATCTGCTTTGTCTATCCGGCAGTTGACCAAGACCTACGGCAATGGCTTCCAGGCCCTTAAGGGTCTCGACCTGGATGTGGCCGAAGGCGACTTCTTTGCTTTGCTCGGACCCAACGGCGCGGGCAAGTCCACCACCATCGGTGTCCTGTCCACCTTGGTGAACAAGACCAGCGGTAGCGTCAACGTGTTCGGCCACGATCTGGACAGGAACCCCTCCGCACTAAAGCGCTGCCTCGGCGTAGTACCCCAGGAATTCAACTTCAACCATTTCGAGAAGGTCTTCGACATCGTCGTGACCCAAGGCGGCTACTACGGCATTCCGGCGAGGATTGCCAAGGAGCGCGCCGAGCAGTACCTGACCCAGCTCGGCCTGTGGGACAAGCACAACTCCCCGTCCCGTCAGTTGTCCGGGGGAATGAAGCGCCGCCTAATGATTGCTCGCGCGCTGATCCATCAGCCGCGACTGCTGATCCTTGATGAACCCACTGCCGGCGTGGACATTGAGCTGCGTCGATCGATGTGGAGCTTTCTCACCGAACTCAATGAGCAGGGCGTCAGCATCATTCTCACCACTCATTACCTGGAGGAGGCTGAGCAGCTCTGTCGCAATGTCGGCATCATCGATCACGGTCGCATTGTCGAGCACACCAGCATGAAGGAGCTGCTGAAGAAGCTGCACAAGGAGACCTTCCTGCTCGACCTCAAGGAGCCCTTGAACGTACTACCTCAGTTGAGCGGCTTCACAGCAACGCTGGTGGATGAGCACACCCTGGAGGTGCAGGTGGAGCAGGCCCAGGGCTTGACCGAGCTGTTCCGAAGGCTAGCCGCCTTGAACGTCGACGTGCTGAGCATGCGTAACAAGTCCAATCGCCTTGAGGAGCTGTTCGTGTCCCTGGTGGAGAAAAATCTGGTGAGGGCGGTTGTATGAGTTCGGAGCTGTCAGCCAACCGGGTCGCACTCGAAACCATCGTCTATCGCGAGGTTCACCGCTTCATGCGGATTTGGCCGCAGACCCTGCTGCCCCCGGCCATCACCATGGCGCTGTACTTCGTCATCTTCGGCAACCTGATCGGCCGGCAGATCGGCGACATGGGTGGTTTCGCCTACATGGACTACATCGTCCCTGGCCTGATCATGATGTCGGTCATCACTAACTCCTACAGCAATGTGGTGTCGAGCTTCTTCGGGGCCAAGTTTCAGCGCTCGGTGGAGGAGCTGCTGGTCTCGCCAGTGTCGCCGCATACCATCCTGCTTGGCTACACCATCGGTGGCGTGCTGCGTGGATTGGCGGTGGGGCTGATCGTCACCGTCCTGTCGCTGTTCTTCACCAAGCTGCAGGTACACCATGTCGGGGTGACCGCACTGGTGGTGCTATTGACCGCGACCATCTTCTCCCTCGGCGGCTTCATCAACGCCGTCTACGCACGCAACTTCGATGACGTCTCGATCGTCCCGACGTTCGTGCTGACGCCGCTGACCTATCTGGGCGGGGTGTTCTACTCGATCAATCTGCTGCCGCCGTTCTGGCAGGCGGTCTCCCTGGGCAACCCGATCCTGCACATGGTCAATGCCTTCCGCTACGGCATCCTCGGCGTTTCCGACATCAACATCGGCATCGCCATCGCGCTAATGCTGCTAACGATGGGCGTGCTCTACATCGCCTGCATCCAGCTGCTGGTTTCTGGCCGCGGCATGCGCCACTAAACCACTGCCCAATTGTCGTGACTGGGTAGCGCCGCAGGGAGAGTCCTCGTCGTCACTAGGCCGCCGGCTTGGCGGCCTTTTTTCATGCCGTGGATTTCCGACCCTTTCCTTATTTTTGCCGTGCCGATGAGCCTCGCGCTTGGGGGCTTCCCCATTCGTATGACCTTCTGCCCACCGGAGAGGTGTCGACTATTGCGAGTGATAAATATCGAGTATATGGTATACGAGATTCGATGTTAGGTCTCTCGCAAGCGGGATCCAGCATCTGAGCGCCTCTGACGAGGTGATTCCAGGCCATGAGTTCGAGTGGGTGGCCGTGCTGCCCGTCATGACATAACGACAATGACTTGTGAGGTGGATATGCACATTGCGCTAGACGAATGGAAGAAAACCCCGAGCCAGGTTCGCCGGTACGGGAACTACATCAACGGCGCCATGGCCACCTCCATTGGTGGCAGCTCTATCGAGCGCAAAAGTCCTGCCACAGACGAAGTCGTTGCGGTGTGGCAAAAGGGGACTCGCGAGGATGTCGCGCAGGCCGTGGACGTGGCTGTGGAAGCGTTCAACGATGGCCGGTGGTCGAATCTGACCGCAGCGGAACGTGCGGAGGTGCTGCTGAAGGTTTCCGGGAAAATTCTGGAGAATTTGGAAGCACTGGCACTGATTGAGGTGCAGGAGACTGGCAAAACCCTTGAGCAAGCCCGTGGCGAGATCCAGTTCGCCAGCGACATGTGGAGCTATGCAGCCGGCAGCGCGAGGGCGCTGCATGGTGACAGCCATACCAATGTCGGTTCGGAGAAGCTGGCTCTGGTGCTCCGCGAGCCGGTTGGCCCCGTCGCACTGATTACCCCCTGGAACTACCCATTGGTGGTTCTCTGTCAGAAGCTGCCCTATGCACTTGGCGCTGGCTGCACCGTGGTGGTCAAACCGAGCGAATTCACCTCGGGTACCACGCTCGAGCTTGCCAAGATCCTGGAGGAAGCAGGGCTGCCGAAGGGGGTTTTCAATATCGTCACCGGTTATGGCGACCCGGTAGGACAAGCATTGGCGGAGCACACCGCGATCCGCTTGATTTCATTCACCGGCTCCACAGCAACCGGTCAGAAGATCGTCCAGGCCTCTTCCTCCAACATGAAGAAGGTCGTGCTGGAACTGGGCGGCAAGAACCCCACGATCGTGTTTGAGGACGCCAACATCGAAGCGGCGATCGATGGGGCGATTCGTGGCTTTGTCTGGAACTCGGGCGCTGAGTGCTGCAGCGGTAGCCGTCTGTACGTACAGCGGTCGATCCTCGAGTCCTTTACTCGGCAACTGGTCGAGAAACTGCAAGCGGTAAAAGTCGGTGATCCGTTGGATCCCACCACCAAAATGGGCTCGATCAACAACGAGCCGCAGTTCAACAAAATCCGCTCCTACATCCAGCAGGGCAGGGAGACAGCAACCCTGGCCTTCGGCGGCAATGTGCGCAGTGATTTGCCTGGCTTGTTCATCGAGCCGACGGTCTTCACCAATGTCTCGCATGATTCGGTCATTGCGCGGGAGGAAATCTTCGGTCCGGTAGCAGTCGTCATCCCCTTCGATGACATGCAGGAAGCCATCAAGTTGGCGAACGACACGCAGTACGGGCTCGCTTCAAGTGTCTGGACGAGCAACCTCAATACTTCCCTGACCATGTCGCGATCTATTCGGTCGGGCATCGTCTGGGTCAACACCTTCCTGGACATACCGACGGAGATCCCACTGGGCGGTATTCAGCAAAGTGGATTCGGTCGAGAGAACGGGCGCTTCGCGATCGAGGAGTTCACGACCACTAAAACCGTCGTGATCCAGAATCCGGCGACGACCGATCGGTTCGTCTGACAGCCGTGTGCAGGTGCTCCTTGCTGGGCTCTGAGCTCACGGCGAGGAGCGTTCACTTCAAGCGTCATTCGCCCCACTGGGAAGGTCGCCGTGAATTCGTCTCCGTCATTACAAGAAAGATTCGAACGTGAGAAGTACGACTACATCATCGTCGGTGCAGGTTCAGCGGGGTGTGTTCTCGCTGCCAGGCTGTCAGAGGATGCCTCGAAGCGCGTGCTGCTGATTGAGGCCGGCAAGTGGAACAACTCTGTCTTCGTTCGCATGCCGGCGGCGCTCGCCTATCCACTCGGTGATGAACGAAATCTCTGGTCCTATGAAACGGGCCCGGAGCCTGTGCTCAACGCCAGAACGATCAAGCATGTCCGCGGTCGCTTGATGGGTGGTTCATCCTCCATCAATGGTCTGGTCTACGTTCGGGGCAATCGGCGCGACTATGACGACTGGGCCAAAAGCGGTCTGGAGGAATGGTCCTATGAGAAGTGCCTGCCGTTCTTCCGGAAAATGGAGGACTTCGATGGTGGTGCCGATCGGTATCGCGGCGAGGGCGGACCGATCCGGATCACCACCTGCCGGGCCGAGAATCCGATCTTTGAAGCTTACCTGCAGGCGGGGCAGCAATACGGATTGAAGCTCAACTCCGACTACAACGGGGAGGAGCAGGAAGGTGTTCACGTCTACCAGGCGAACATCGATCACGGCATCCGCGCAAGTTGCGCACACGCTTATCTGAAGAAGGCGGCCAGCCGGCCGAACCTGACCATCCTGGATCGAGCGCGCGTGCTGAAGGTGATCTTCCATGGCACTCGTGCGTGTGGCGTGAAGGTCAGTCGAGAGGGCCGAGAGCTGTGCTACGAGGCGGGCACCGAGGTCATTCTTTCTGGTGGCACGTATGAGTCACCGCGCCTCCTGATGTTGTCGGGGGTCGGAGACGAGCAACAATTGCGCGACCTCGACATCCCGGTCGTGGCTCACCTTCCAGGCGTGGGAGAGAACCTGCGTGATCACCCCTGTGTTCCCGTGGGCTACAAGGCTGCGGTTAAGGGAATTTCTCCCGCCACAGATTTGAACCTGCTGAAAATGGGCGTGATTGGCGCGCAGTGGTTGTTTCTGCGCTCGGGGCTGGGGGCCACAAATTTCTGGGAGGTGGGTGCCTTTTTCAAAAGCGAGCCCACGGTGGACTACTGCAACATCCAGCACGAATTCATCCCGATGGTGGGGGACTTCACCCATGGCTCGAGCGATATCCAGGACGGATTCCTCTACCAGACCTGCCTCATGCGTCCTCGCAGCAGTGGGCGAGTCGCACTGACCTCTGCTGACCCTTATGCGCAACCTTCCATCGTGCACAACTACCTTGCCGACAAGGACGACATGCGCGATTTGAGGGAGGGCGTGCGGCGCACTCTGGAAATGATCGCGCAGCCGGCCTGGGACCAAATTCGTGGAGAACCGCTCGATCCTGGTCTGGAGAAATTCAGCGATGAACAGCTTGAAGAATGGTTGCGGGCCAATGTCAGTACCCAGTACCACCCGTGTGGTACCTGCAAGATGGGTAGCGATTCAATGGCGGTGGTCGACCAGGTCGGTCGCGTCCATGGTCTGACCGGCATGCGGGTGGTCGATGCTTCCATTATCCCCTCGCTGACCAGTGGGAACCTCAATGCCCCGACCATCATGCTGGCCGAGAAGATAGCGGCCGCGCTTACCGCAATGCACTAGCGATTAACCACGCCCTTCGCATCTGCGAGCTGGCCAGCCGACCAATCGCGTTGGCCATTTTTTTTGGTGCAAACCTTGTAGCGATGTCTCGAGCAGATTGGTGTTACCCGTCGTCACCTTGTGGTGCGCCTGAGGCTTGGAATGCACGGAAAAGTAACACTCGAGTAGGGCAGGGTGGAGTGCTTGACCATCCTTGAGCTCCTTGCAAGGCCTTTATAAATCAATAAGTTATAGAAAATTGAGTCCGTATTGAACGGGTGAGGAGGGTTGGCCGATATTGTGCATATAGAATGTCGTATACGAAATAATGTATTCGGGCGTTACGCCCGGGCATGTTTCTCGGCTTTCACGCTCGGAGCCTTGGCTCGCAGTGAGAGGGTTGGCCGGGTCGAAACCGCCCCTGTGCTCTAGCCAAGCGCGGGACAGCACTGAAGGATTGCAGCATGAGTACAACAACAAGTAGCCATAAAATGTCCAAAGAGAATTCGTTTACCGCCCAAGCACAGCATGGTTCCAACCACGGCTTGAAAAAGGACACGCTTGGGGTGATGGATATCGTTTTCTACATCATCGCTGCGGCCTCTCCGCTGACCGGTGTGATAGCCATCGCGCCGATCATGCTCAGCATGGGTAACGGCGTTGGATCTCCCAGCGCGTTTTTGGTCGCGATGGCCATCCTGGTCCTGTTCTCTGTGGGCTACCTCGCGATGAGTCGGCATGTCAAAAATGCCGGTGCCCTGTATTCCTATGTCACGCTCGGACTGGGTCGCCCTGTAGGTCTGGGGGCAGCAGCCCTCACAATTTTTGCCTACACGGCTATCCAGGTTGGCCTTTATGGTGGATTCGGCTTCTACGCAGCGGAGTTACTCTCCAGTTCATTTGGCCTGGACGTTCCGTGGTGGGTACTGGCGTCTACCGCAGCTGTACTGTGTCTGTTCCTTGGTCTGCATGGCGTGCATTCCGGTGCCGTAGTGCTCGGTGTCCTGCTGACACTCGAAGTCATCCTTGTGGTGGTACTCAACGGCGGCATCTTGCTCAACAGCCCGACCCCGGCGTCCGAGTTTTCGTTTGAGCCTTTCACCCCGTCCGCGCTGTTCTCACCTGGACTTGGCATTGCGCTGATGTTCGCCTGTGCGTGCTTCATTGGTTTCGAGGGCAGCGCCATCTACAGCGAAGAGGCAAGGAATCCGCGCAAGACCATCCCGCGTGCGACCTATATCTCGGTGCTCTTCATGGGCGCGCTGTATTCCCTGACCATGTGGCTGATCACTAACGCCCTCGGCGTCGATCAGGCCGTAGCGATTTCTCAACGGGAAGGCGGTAATCTGATTTTCTGGGTCAGCAACCTGGTGCTCAACCCGTGGCTGACCAACTGCTTCAACATCTTCATTGTTACTGCAATCTTTGCGGCGCTGGTGACCTTCCATAACAACATCGCTCGCTACCTCTACATCCTGGGCCGACAAGGACTGGTGTGGTCGGCGTTGAGCTATACCCGTAGCGAGAAGCAAACCCCCTACGTCGCATCGTTGGTCCAGACTGTCAGCGTGGTGGCGATTGTCGCTCCCTTCGTGGTGTTGCAACTTGATCCCTACACCACACTCTTTGCGTGGATGACTGGCATCGGTTCGGTGGCCATCATCCTGGCCCAGGTCGTGGCCGCTGTGGCGATCTTCGTCTTCTTCCGCAAGAGCAACGTGGATAAACGCCTGTGGCACACCCTGGTTGCACCGGCAATCGCAACGGCCGGTCTTGGCGTGTTCCTGTATTACGCACTCACCAGCATCGATGTATTGATGGGCCTGACTGGCGCCGTTGCCAACTGGATGGTGGCGGCCATCTTCATGATCTTCGCCCTGGGCATCGGTTACGGCTACTACATCAAAATGAAGAGCCCGAGCCGCTACGAAGCACTCACCAAAGCCCTGACTTACGACAACTGATTCGATACCCCATCGGTTCAGCGAAGCGGCCACTCCAGTGGTCGCTTTCGCGTGAGATTCGTGGAAATTGGCCCTCTAAGAAGGGTTGCCGTGACTATTAATAAAGCCTGTTCGCTGGATGATCTCAGCGATGCCATCGAGGTAAGAACATGACCGCAATTTGTGAGCCTGTTGTCTCGGGGCGTTCCATGCAGGGACGCAGCCTGGTGAAAGGAGCTGCGCAGGGTGCCCTGGTTTATTCGGATATGGGGCTGAGCTTCTGGGGTGGTGTAGAACCCTTCACCGGTGAAGTAATTGATCGGCACCACCCTCTGAGTGGGCAGTTCATCACCGGCAAAATCCTGGCAATTCCAAGTGGACGGGGCTCGTGCACTGGCAGCAGCGTGATGTTGGAGCTGGTTCTCAATGGTCATGCGCCTGCGGGACTTCTTCTCGCTGAGCCGGATGAAATCCTGACGCTCGGTGTACTGGTCGCTCAGGTGATATTCGGGAAGTCCTTCCCGGTTGTGTGCCTTGGTCAAGACGCCTTTGCGCGCCTGGCGGGGAGTCCTGGCGTAAAAATGGAGGCGGGTCAGGTCACGCTGCTTGATCATGTGCCTGAGGCCCAGGCCGTTATGGCAAGGGAAGCTCAAGAGACGCCTATTGCTGTGCCTGGCCAGCTCAAGTTGAGCGAGGCTGACCTGGATATGCTGCAAGGGAGCGATGGCAAGGCCGCTCAGGTTGCCATGCAACTCCTTTTGCGAATTGCCGAGCTGCAGGGCGCTCGTGAGCTCATCGACGTCACCCAAGCCCACATTGATGGCTGCATTTATACCGGTCCGGCCAGTCTGCGATTCGCTCAGCAGTTGGTGACGTGGGGCGCCAAGGTAAAGGTGCCGACCACGCTGAATTCCATCTCGGTCGATAAGCGCAAGTGGCGAGAGCTGGGGGTTGATGCGGCACTTGGGGAACCCGCAAGTGCACTGGGCGACGCCTATCTGGATATGGGCGCGCGTGTCAGTTTTACCTGCGCTCCCTATCTCCTCGACACTGCGCCGGGATTGGGCGAACAGATCGTATGGGCTGAGTCCAATGCGGTGGTTTTTGCTAACAGTGTCTTGGGCGCGCGGACGCTCAAGTATCCGGATTACTTGGACATCTGCATCGCACTTACCGGCCGTGCGCCGTTCGTGGGCAGTCATTCTGACGAGGGTCGCAAAGCGACCCTGCGCATTGACGTGCGGAAGCCCGAGGGGGCCGACGATGCGTTCTATCCGTTGCTCGGCTACCACGTCGGGTTGCTGGCGACCACCGAGATACCGGTAATCTCCGGCCTTGAAAATGCCCGGCCCACCATTGACGACTTGAAGGCATTCGGCGCGGCCTTTGCCACGACTTCCGCTGCTCCAATGTTCCACATTGCTGGCATCACTCCGGAGGCCACTTCGGTGGAGCAGGCGTTAGGTGGAGTCGCTCCCCGTCGTCAGCTGACCGTTTGCCGGCAAGACTTGGTGCGTTCCTGGCAGGAGCTGGACAGTTCTCCCGAAGCCGCAGTGCAGTTGGTGTCCTTGGGCAATCCGCATTTCTCGATCACCGAGTGCGAGCGACTGGCGCAGTTGTGTGAAGGGCGCCAGAAGAGTCCCGACACTGCGTTGGTGGTGACTATGGGGCGGGATGTTAACGACAAGGCCCGTGAGGCCGGTTACGTCGAGATCCTGGAGAAGTTTGGCGCCCAACTGATCACCGATACTTGCTGGTGCATGCTCGGCGAGCCGGTGATTCCGCAAGCGAGCTCCACGTTAATGACCAACTCGGGTAAGTACGCTCACTACGCGCCTGGCTTGGTCGGTCGCAATGTCCATTTCGGTAGCCTGACGGACTGCGTGGAGGCGGCCTGCTCGGGTAACTGGAGTGCTCGTATCCCAGCCTGGCTCAACTGAATTCAGTTGGCCGCGCGGCGCCCTTTCTTGAGGAAGGGCGCCGTTCTTTTGGGGCAGAAGTACTTTCTCGACTCAGCAAGCTGCAGGGAATGTCTGGGCCTGTCATGTCGCTAGCGAAAGGGGCTCGAGCAAAGGATTGATCAAGGCCGCAGTACCGGCATGCAGCGCTTTTGGCAAATGGGTGTAAAGCGATTGGCAGACCCCGGAGATGTGTGACTCGATCAGTGCTGCAGCGCCTTCTACATCCTGACGTCGGCACACTTCGACCAGCTCTCGATGTTCACCGTCCGCGCGCTGTTTGGCTTCGTGCGACAGGCTGATCTGTATCCGCAAATAGCGCTCGATTTTGTCGTGGATTGAGCGAATCAGGTTGATCAGAAATGGGCGCTGGCAGGCTTCATAGAGGCGGGCGTGAAAGGCCCAGTTGAGCTCTGCCCAGCGATCGGCATCGGTAATTTGCAGGAACTCGTCGCAAATCGCTTCCGCGCGTTTGAAGTGGTCAGCGGTCATGTTGGGTACTGCCATGCTGATGGCCTGTACTTCGAGAATCACCCTGACCTCGAAAATTTGCGCCAACTCAGGCTCGCTGATGCGAGTCACTACTGCGCCCCTGTTGCGATGGAAGAGTACAAGGCCTTCTGCTTCCAGGCGCTTGAGTGCTTCGCGGACAGGAATCTTGCTGACATTGAAAGCACGAGCGATCTCGTCCTGGCGAATTGGTGTGTCCTCAGCAAGGGCGCCGGCGATGATTGCATCGCGTAGATGCTTGGCAATGATTTCTGAGGTGGAGCGCGCGATTCCCGTGGACTCGATGCTCGGAGGTGAAAGGTAGGCCACGTTCAAACTCCTGGAGTCGTGGTTGAACACATTTCTGATAATTGAGGGCGCTTGCCCGTAGTCGGTTACGACCTGAATAGCCGTCGCGCACCGAGGGCGGCGACGGCGAGCATCAATGCCACCAGTACGAACGAGAACTGCAAATTGGTGGCGTGTGCGATGAAGCCGATGAACGCTGGCCCGGCCAGAATTCCGGCATAGCCCATCGTCGAAATCGCGGGCACCGCCAGGCTTTCGGGCATGACCTTCTGCTTGCCGATCAGGCTGAACATGACGGGAGCGATGTTTGCGCAGCCGATACCAACCAGTGCGAACCCGAATAGCGAGAGCTCCCAGTTGGGAGCCAGCATGATGAGCGCGAAACCCAAAGCCGATGACAACCCGCCAACTAGGACCACCTGCTGCGGGCGGAAACGCCGAATTAGCCGGTCGCCGGTCAGCCGGCCGAAGGTCATCGTGCAAGCAAAAAGGACGTAACCAACGCCTGCGTGTTGCGAGGCTATGCCTTTCAGCTCAATCAGCAGTACCGCACTCCAGTCCAGCATTGCGCCTTCTGCCAAGAACGCGACAAAGCAGATGCAGCCAATGAGCACCACGAGGCCATGGGGGACCGCGAAGAGCGGACCGGTAGAAACTGCACCGGCCTGCAATAGATTTGGGGCAGCGAAATAGAGGGTGACCAGCATGATGGCTACGGCAATCAAGGTGGTCTGCAGCGGTGAGCAGCTCAAGGAGAGGAGGGCGCTGGTACCCGCTGCGCCAACAATTCCCCCGAGGCTGAAGAGTCCGTGAAAGCCGGACATCAGCGTCTTGCCGCTATTGCGCTCAACGATTACCGCTTGGGTGTTCACCGTCGAGTCGAGGCTGCCAATTCCCGCGCCAAAACAGAAGAGCGTTATAGCCAGGGGCAGGAGTGACGAGAAAACAGTGAGCAGGGGTAGGGAGAGGCAGACCAGCATAGTCGACGCGATGATCACCTTCCGGCAGCCCTTGCGAGCGGTGATAGCGCCGGCAATGGGCATGGCCAGCAATGAGCCCGCCCCCAGGCAGAGCAACAGAATACCCAGCGTGCCTTCAGACAGGCCTGCTCGCTCCTTGGCGTACGGTACCAAGGGTGCCCAGACGGCCAGCCCGTAACCGGCAAAGAAGAAGGTTAATCGCGTGGATTGTTTTTCCTTGCGGATGGAGCTTGTCGCGCTTGGGAAACAGTTCATTCCAACACCCTGTTATGTGCCCGCCAGCCTCGATGTTCTGCTAGGGGCGATTGGTGGTCGTCGTTGCGTCCTGGCCCCTGGGTGGGACATGCGCTTGTCACACAAGACCCTAGATTGGGCCTGTCCGGGTTCTGTGATGGAGCGGTTGCACAGCTCAATCTTTTGTAGTAAAAATCGTATACCAAATCCGATCTACGGAAAAGGGTACGCCGGAGAATCCAATGGGCCGGAAGGCTGCTGAGGGAATCCGAGCGTCGATCAAAGACCGTATACAATATAACAGGCTTGTTTTGGGAGTTGCGGTGGGTGGGAGCGATTGGATGCGCACCTATCAGAGGTACAGGGCTCAGATGACCTAGAGCCGTTCACTCACCGCCAGACCCGCAAACGTCGACTTGCCCGAAGCTGATGCTTCTTGGCGCTACAACCGGAGGAAGATTCATGACAAACACCGCCCGCCCTGACTTCGCTGCATTGGCTAAGTCTCTGAAGTTCCGTACTCAGGCGTTCATCAATGGTGAATTCGTCGATGCAGTCGGCGGGGAAGAGTTCGAGACCATCAATCCGGCCACTGGCGAAGTCATCACCAAGATTGCCGAATGCGATGCACGGGATGTCGATATCGCGGTTGCCGCTGCCAAGGCAGCGTTTGAAGATGGGCGCTGGTCCAAACTGGCACCCAAAGAGCGCAAGCGGGCCCTGCAGCGCCTTGCAGCCCTGGTCGAGCAAAACTCCCAGGAGCTGGCTCTGATCGAAAGCCTGGACAACGGCAAACCTGTCGATGACGCCATTGCAGCTGACCTGCCGGATGCCGTCGAGACCCTGAAGTGGCACGCCGAGGCAATCGACAAGCTGTACGATCAAGTTTCTCCGACCGCGAGTGACTTGGTTTCCCTGGTCGTCCGTGAGCCGATCGGCGTTGTCGGCGCTGTGATTCCCTGGAACTTCCCGCTCGCCATTCTCGCCATGAAAGTGGGCCCCGTCCTGGCCGGTGGTAACTCCGTCGTCATCAAGCCGGCCGAGCAAACTACCCTCAGCGCGCTGCGCTTTGCGGAACTGGTTGCCGAAGCGGGTATTCCTGCCGGTGTGTTCAACGTGGTCACCGGCTTCGGCGAGACTGCCGGTCAGGCGCTGGGTCGTCACCCAGACGTGGATTGCCTGAGCTTCACCGGTTCCACTGAGGTGGGTCGCTACTTCCTGAAATATTCGGCCGAGTCGAACCTGAAAAGGGTCATCCTGGAGCTGGGCGGCAAGAGCCCGGCCATCGTCATGGACGATGTCGACGACCTGCAGCCAATTGTTGAGCAACTGGCGATCGGCATTCTGTTCAGTCAGGGTGAAAACTGCAGCGCGGGTTCTCGCCTCCTGGTCCACGAAAAGATCAAGGACCGCCTGCTGGAAGCCCTCCTGGAGCACTTCAAGACCTGGAATGTCGGCGATCCGCTGGTCGAAGGCACTCGCATCGGTGCGGTGATCGAAGAAAAGCACATGAATCGCATCCTCGGCTACATCGAGTCCGGCCTGAAGGAAGGCGGCCGCCTCGTCTGCGGTGGCAAGCGCGTGCGTGAGGAGACCGGTGGCTTCTACATCGAACCGACCATCTTCGACGGCGTGAACAATGCCATGACCATTGCCCGCGAAGAGATTTTCGGCCCGGTACTCTCCGTCATCACCTTCAAGACTGTCGAAGAAGCGATCCAGATCGCCAACGACACTCCTTATGGTCTGGCTGCTTCGCTCTACACCAACAATCTGCATGTGGCGCACAAGGTATCGCGTGCAATTCGTGCCGGTACCGTTTCCGTGAACTGCTTCTCCGAGGGCGATCAATCTGTCCCGTTCGGTGGCTTCAAGCAGTCTGGCTTCGGCGGCAGGGAGAAGTCGTTCCATGCGCATGATCAGTACACGGAAGTGAAAACCATCTGGATGCAACTGAAGTGACGAGAGGCTCGGTCATGAGCAAGAACCAATACGATTACATCGTCGTCGGTGCCGGCTCAGCTGGTTGTGTGGTGGCGAATCGCTTGAGTGCGGACGGCAAGACGTCTGTTCTGCTTCTCGAGGCGGGTCCGAGCCACAACAGCGTGATCCTGGATATGCCGGCGGCGCTGGGTCTTCCTCTGGAAAGCACCAAGTTCAACTGGGGCTTCAAGAGCGAGCCGGAGCCGGGCCTCAACGGCAATCGCAGTGATCAGCACCGTGGTCGCGTGTTGGGTGGATCCTCATCCATCAACGGGATGGTATTCGTGCGCGGCAACCCGTTGGACTTCGACAACTGGGCCTCGCTCGGTCTGCCGACCTGGTCGTACAGCCACTGCCTCCCGTACTTCAAGAAGATGGAGACCTACGAGGGCGGCGCTGACGAGTACCGGGGTGGTGATGGTCCGCTCCACGTGCACAAGTGCAAGGCTGACAATCCGCTGTATCAGGCCTTCCTGGGTGCGGGTCAGGACTACGGTCTCAAGCTGAACGATGACCAGAATGGTCGCGTGCAGGAAGGGGTGAACGTCGCTCAGGCGTCCGTCTACAACGGACAGCGTTGGAGTACTGCACGTGCCTACCTGGACTCGGCGCGTGATCGCAGCAACCTCACGGTGACGACCCGAGCCATGGTCACCGGTTTGGTCTTCGAGGGTAAGAAAGCCGTCGGTGTGAAGTACGAAGTCCAAGGCAAAGAGCAAGTGAGCCATGCCCGGAACGAGATCATTCTCAGTGCCGGTGCGTTCGGTTCGCCTCAGCTGTTGCTGCTGTCCGGGGTCGGTGATGCCGAGGAACTGAAGGCCTTGGGGATTGATGTTGTTCATCACCTGCCGGGCGTCGGCAAGGACCTCCAGGACCATGTGGCGGTGGCGATTCAGTACTCCACTCCGAAGCAGGGTGTTTCGCCCACTCGCCAACTTTCGCCGCTGGGGCGGTTGTTTGTCGGCGCGCGTTGGTTGGCTACCCATGGTGGTCTGGGCGGGTCGAACTACTTTGAGGTCGGTGCCTTCTTCCGGGGCAATGATTCGGTCGAATACGCGAACTTGCAGCATGAGTTCTTCCCGATGGTTGGGGAGTTCTACCGCGGCAAGGCGCGTATCACCGCTGGCTTCCAGTACTTCACCAGCGTTATGCGTCCCGAAAGCCGCGGCAGCGTGACGCTCAGCTCTCGTGATCCGAAGGCTCCACCGGTCATTCGCCTGAACTTCCTTACCGCACCGGGAGATCTCGAGCAGCTTCGCGAAGGCGTTCGCAAAACTCGAGAGATCATTGCCCAGCGCTCCTGGGACGAGCTGCGCGGTGAAGAAATCAGCCCCGGCAAGCACATCCAAAGCGATGCCGAGTTGGATCAGTGGATCCGTAACAACGCTGGTACTGGTTATCACGCGGTCTCCACCTGCCGTATGGGCTACGACCCGATGGCGGTGACCGACGCAGACGGCCGAGTGCATGGCATTGAAAACCTGCGAGTTGTGGATGCATCTGTGTTCCCGCGTCTGACGACCGGCAACACCAATGCCCCGACCATCATGCTCGCGGAGAAGCTGTCGGATCACATTCTCGGCAAGGTGCTTGCGCCGGCGAATGTATCTGCATACCGCGACGCACTTCTTCCGGGGAAGCCCCCGGCCATGGGTATGCCGGCAGGTATGCCTACCTAAGCGTGCGATAGCACGGTTAAAAGCGGTGGCGGGATCGATGATCTCGCCACCGTTTTTTTGCCAGGAGGAACTTCGAGATGGCACGGCTAACTTTGGCCGAAGTCAGGGATATCGCTGAGCGCGTGCTTCTTAAGCACGGTTTCTCCGATCTCCAGGCTAAGGCAGTCGCGGAAACGATGGTGTGCGGCGAGCGAGACGAATGTAGGTCGCACGGCATTTATCGGCTGCTGGTGTGCATCGCCACGTTGAGCGCTGGAAAGGTGAACCCCACCGCAGTGCCCGTCGTGTACAGCCAAGCGCCCGGCATTGTGCGGGTTGATGCTGACGGTGGATTCTCGCAGCTGGCCTTTCAATCTGGTCTGGAGGCGCTGAAGCAGAAGGCCGCGTCCAATGGCATCGCCGCACTGGTCATCAACAACTGCATTCACTTCTCGGCTCTTTGGGTCGAAATCGAAGCGCTCACGGACATGGGACTGGTCGCGCTTGCCTGCAATCCCAGCCATGCATGGGTTGCTCCTGCTGGCGGCCGTGGTCCTGTCTTCGGCACCAATCCGATTGCCTTTGGCTGGCCCCGGAAAGACAAGGACCCCTTTGTTTTTGATTTCGCTACCAGCGCTGTTGCGCGCGGAGAAATCGAATTGCACCGCCGAGCAGGAAAACCGATTCCTCTGGGGTGGGGCGTTTCGCCGGAAGGTGAGCCAACCACATCGGCGCAACACGCGCTCGACGGCGCCATGCTGACATTCGGGGGCCATAAAGGGTCTGCCCTGGCGGCGATGATCGAGCTGATTGCGGGGCCGCTCATTGGCGACCTGACCAGCGCTGAATCCCTCGCCCATGACGATGGTGCGGGGGCTTCCCCATACCATGGCGAGCTGATTATCGCGTTTGATCCGAAGCGCTTCTTGGGTGACCAGGTGGACTACCACTTCGAGCGAGCCGAACGTCTGTTCGCTGACATTGAAGGGCAGGGGGCGCGATTGCCGTCCGCACGCCGCTACGAGGCTAGAGCGCGCTCGTTGTTGAATGGCGTGGAGGTCTCCGATGATCTGTATGCGGACATTCAAGCTTTGATCTGAGCCAGCGCGAAAGTGCTGGGATCGCCTGTCTTTGTGGCCTGCCACGATCCGACAAAAAAAAATCTGGACTTGCAGTTGACAGGCTATCGTATACGAAATACCTTGAGGTCGCCGCCTAAGCCTTGACCAACGAATGAAGTGGCGCAGAGGTGCTTTTGAGCAGGGCCTCATCGCATTGCTCGTATACAAAATACGTTTAGAGGTGTGTCACGCCAGCGTGGGCCACAAGTTCGCCTGGGAGGGTTGGTCGGTACGAGCTAGTTCGATCAGCCGGTCAAGTTCGGGGTTTCAGCAGAGACGTCCAAATGCGCAAGAGCAGGCCGTTCGTTCAGTCCGGATTGACCAATCTGCTGTGTGCCGCTGAGCACACACCGTTTGAGCGCTTAAACCGTTCCGAAGCCCCTGACTTCGGTCTGGCGATGCTCAGCCTGGCGCGCCTCACAAGGCCACGGGTCCTGACTGGTTGGCACTGAAGGAGCGCCAGCCAGTCATTCAGGTTTTTTATTTTCTGCCGAGCGCTGTACCCCAGAGCTGTCGGCAGTCCTGCTACCGCAGGTTTTTTATCAATGGTTCTTCACTGCGCCGAAACGTCAGGAGCTGCAATGCTAAACATTCTCGGTCATAACTTTATCGCGGATAGCCGGTGTGCGAGCGGGCAGAAGACTCACCAAAGTTTCAACGCCACCACCGGCGAAGCCCTGCCTTACAAGTTCTGGCAGGCGACTCCGGCAGAGGTTGAATTGGCTTGCGAGCAAGCCGCTCTGGCTTCCAAAAGTTTCCGCACCACGTCGGCTGAGAAGCGGGCTGAGCTGCTGGATACGATCGCCAATGAAATCGATGAGCTCGGTGCCGACTTTGTCGAACTGGTCTGTGCCGAAACCGCCCTTCCGGCCGCACGGATTCAGGGTGAGCAGAAGCGTACCGTCAACCAACTGAGGTTGTTTGCCGAGGTTCTGCGTCGCGGTGATTTTTATGGCGCGCGAATCGATACCGCGCTTCCGGGGCGTACCCCGTTGCCGCGGCCTGATCTGCGGCAGTACAAAACCGGCGTTGGTCCTGTGGCTGTCTTCGGTGCCAGCAACTTCCCGCTGGCCTTCTCCACTGCCGGTGGTGACACTGCTTCCGCTCTGGCCGCCGGCTGCCCGGTGGTGTTCAAGGCACACAGTGGTCACATGGCCACGTCCGAATGTGTTGCCCTGGCGATCCGTCGCGCTTTGACCAAAGTTGGACTGCCGGCTGGCGTGTTCAGCATGATCTATGGCGGCGGGGTCGGTGAGTTGCTGGTCAAGCATCCGGCGATCAAGGCTGTTGGCTTTACCGGCTCTCTGAAAGGTGGGCGTGCCCTGTGCGATATGGCTGCTGCCAGGCCGGAACCGATCCCAGTGTTCGCCGAGATGTCCAGCATCAATCCGGTGATTGTGCTGCCCAAGGCGCTTGAGCTTCGCGGCAAGCAGATATCCGAGCAACTGGCCGATTCGATCGTGCTCGGGTGTGGTCAGTTCTGCACCAATCCTGGTTTGGTGATTGGCCTCGATTCTCCGGAGTTCGGCCAGTTCGTGGCTTCGTTGAGCTACCAAATGGGTGCCAAGCCCAGTCAGACCATGCTCAACGCAGGAACCCTGTCTAGCTATGCCGAGGGAGTTCAGCGCCTGAACAAGTCGGAAGCTGTCAGTCATCTTGCTGGTCGTCAGATCGGTGCCAATCAGGCGGAGCCGCAGTTGTTCAAGGCTGAAGAACGTCTGCTGATTGACGGCGATGAGCTGCTCCAGGAAGAAGTCTTCGGTCCTGCGTCCATCGTGGTTTCGGCTTCGGGACCGGAGCAACTGGAGCAAGCCCTGCAAGGCCTTCGTGGTCAATTGACGGCATCGCTGATTGCCGAGCCGGAAGATCTCCGGGAGTTCGCACACCTGATTCCGCTGTTGGAAACCAAGGTAGGGCGGTTGCTAGTCAATGGTTTCCCAACTGGTGTGGAGGTCTCTGACTCCATGGTGCATGGCGGTCCTTACCCGGCCACGTCGGACTCCCGCGGGACTTCTGTCGGCACGTTGGCCATCGATCGTTTCCTGCGTCCGGTCTGCTACCAGAACTTCCCTGACGAGGCTCTGCCGGATGTGCTGAAGAACTCCAATCCCCTGGGAGTACAGCGTCTGGTCAATGGTGTTTCCACCAAAGATCCGATTTCCTGAGTCTGTATTTAGGCTTCGCCCCGGTGCTCCGGGGCTTTTTTTTGCTTGCGCAAGAATGAACAAGGAGAGGGCGAGGACATGTTCGGCATCAAGCTTTCAATCAAAGGCAAGATCGGTGTGCTGTCTGGAGCGTGCATCCTGCTGACTGCTATCACCCTTGTCCTGTTCTCGACCCAGAGCATTGAACGATTGTCGTCCATCGTCAGCGTGTCCAGCCGGGACACCCTGAAAGCGTCCTCGTTGACCGGTATGGCGCAGATCAGTGCCCGCCAGGCCGCGGTGGTCCGTGAGCGGTTCAGTGATGCCTTGGTGTTTGGCCGTACATTGGTTCAGCAGGTCGCGGTGATGCGCGAGCAAGCGCGCCTTCATGGATTCGGTCCGGCCGAACTACGCAAGGCCCTGTACGATGCACTCTACGCGCAGATTAAGGAAAATCGAGAAGTGTTGGGGGTTGCATTGGTCTTCGATGCCAATGCGCTCGACGGTCGCGATGGCGACTTCATCGATACGGGAGTTGGTCAGGGCAACAACTCCGGTCGCTTCGCTTCCTACGCGTCAGCGTCAGTTCCCAGCTACTCCATGACCGATAGCGAACTGGCCGATGATGGCACCGTCAGCAGTGAATGGATCCGTTGTCCGCACAAAACCAAGCGTGTGTGCGTCACCGAACCCTATACCTACTCTTACAACGGTGTGCCGACCCTGATGTCGACGGTCGCTCTGCCGCTCCTGGAAGGGAATAAGGTCATCGGCGTTCTGAGCGTGGACATTACCCTCTCAGAGTTGCAGCGCCTGTTGGAAACCAGCGGTCGTAGCATCTTTGACGGAATGGCGACGGTGAGTTTGATCAGCCCAGCGGGAGCCATTGCCGCCCAGAGCAAGAACGCTGAGAGCCTTGGCAAAGGCATCAACGCTCTGTATCCCGAGCACGCGATGACCATCATCACCAAGATGAAGGAGGGGGTAGATTTCAGTTACTCGGACCAGGGAGCTTTGAATGCGATTCTTGGCTTCGCACCGGTCGAGGGGGCGGCCAACTGGGGGGTGGTTATCAGTGTTCCCGACGCCACTTACATGAAGCCTTCGGATGAGCTGCAGCGTCAGTTGGAGGAGCATCGTCAGTCAGCGATTGCTACTCAAGTTACTGTAGGCATCATGATTTTCGGAGTGAGCTTGATTCTGTTGGGGCTTGTGGCGCGATCCATTGCACGCCCGGTCCTCACCGTTTCCGATATGGTCGAAAACATTGCGGGGAAGGATGGTGATCTGACCCAGCGACTCACCTACGCGGGGCAGGACGAGCTCGGAAAACTGGTCTACTGGTTCAACACCTTCCTGGACAAGCTCCAGCCGATAGTCTCCCAGGTTAGCGACTCTGTGGGACAAACTCGTCAGACCGCCTACCGCGCGTCTCAGATTGCATCGGATACCAACTCCGGGATGCAGCAGCAGTTCCTGGAGGTGGACCAAGTCGCCACGGCAGCCCAGGAGATGAGTGCCACCGCTCAGGATGTTGCCCAGAATGCGTCCATGGCCGCCCAGGCCATGACCACGGTCGAAGAGGCGGTGAACAATGGCAACCAAGTCATTGGCCGGGCAACCAGCGCGATCGATTCGCTCGTCGAAGAGATCGAACAGGCTGGAGCGCAGGCCTTGTCCCTGGAGCAAAACAGCGAGCAGATCGGCAAGGTCCTCGACGTGATTCGCTCCGTTGCCGAGCAGACCAATCTCCTGGCGCTGAATGCCGCCATTGAAGCAGCGAGGGCAGGGGAGTCGGGACGTGGATTCGCAGTGGTCGCGGATGAAGTTCGCAGCCTTGCGCAACGAACTCAGACTTCAGTTACCGAAATCCAGGAAGTGATCGAACGCTTGCAGGGCGGAACTCAGGCTGTCGTGAAGTCGATGGATGCTACTCGCGAGGAAGCGGACAAAAGCGTCAAGCATGTGCAGATGGCGGTGGCAGCGCTGCAGCGGATTGCAGAAGGCATCGAGGCGATCACCGGGATGAACCTACAGATCGCGAGCGCTGCTGAAGAGCAGAGCGCGGTTTCGGAGGAAGTGAACCGCAACGTATCGGCCATTCGCGATGTCACCGAACGCTTGGCGCGACAGGCCCTGGAATCCTCGGAAATCAGCAAGGGACTCGATGCTCTGGCCGATCACCAGCAACGGTTGATGAGTAGCTTCAGGGTCTGAGGAAGATAGGTGGTTGTGGATCGGCGAATGGGGAATATGGTATACGCTAACTTATCTCGTATAACATATTCCTAATGCGCCTGGTCCGGAGTCTCACCGTGTCTTACTCAATGCTGAACGTCCCGAACCTTGGTAATGCACCGTCGACTTCGGAGGTGATCCTCAAGTTCCTCCGCAATGCCATCATCAAGGGGGAAATTCGTGAAGACGAGCCGATCCGCCAGGATGATATTGCGCGTGCGTTCAACGTCAGCAAGATTCCCGTTCGCGAAGCCTTGAAACGGCTTGAGGCAGAAGGCCTGGTCGAGTTTCACCGGAATCGCGGTGCATTGGTAACCCGTATCAGCGAGTTCGAGCTGGCGCAGATCTTCGAGGTGCGTGTCCTGCTGGAAGTCCAACTGATCAAGCAAGCTATCCCGTACCTCACCGAGGCCGATTTCAAGCGTGCAGAGGCAACCCTTCAAGAGTTCATGAAGCTTGAGGACACCGGGCGTTGGGCAGAACTTAACTGGGCGTTCCATGCCGCCCTGTATGAAGCCGCTCAGCGGCCTTTCGTGCTGAACATGGTTCGCTCGATTCACGACAAGATCGAACGTTACCTGCGCATGCAGATTGAACTCTCAGATGACGGCAAAGCCCATGCTGATGAAGAGCACCGGGCCATTCTGGCGGCCTGCCGAGCGAAGAATGCCAAGCTGGCTGGAAAGCTTGTTGAGGAGCATATCCACAGCGTGTGCGATGCCTTGTTTGCACACCTTCCGAAAGGCCCCGCCAAATCCTGATTCCGCGCGCCTCTCAGGCGCGCACACTTCTCGGCGCGAGCGGTCCAGTCCTTCGCGTCCGACTTTCCTTATCGCCTCTGCTCGGCCGCGGTTCTGCTTCGAGCCAACTCAGCGACACAGTCCCATTCTCTGAATGGACGTGGGTCGAGTGGCCTTATTTTTCTGGATATTATTTCGTATACGGAATTTGAAATACGCTTTGCGATGGTTTAGTCTCAGGTGACGGTGTGCGGCAGGCCAATGCGTTTATTGGTCGCTGTCGTACTCAGCCATTTCATGGCCTGCCGTGGCCACGGCCACTTCTGTCCGGCCGCGGCTAAGCCTGACTCAGAAACCTGTTCCCGCAGGATCGACTAGAGGGTATTGGGAATGAAGATTGTCGGAATCGATGTATTCAGCTACGAGGTAGGCTATGCCCACGGCACCTACGTCATGTCGGGTGATCGCAGCGCCAGTACCGAGGATGGCATCGTGGTGCGGATTCGCACCGATGAAGGTATCGACGGGTGGGGCGAGATCACCACGCTGGGCAAGGTCTATCTGCCCACGTTCCCTGAAGGCATCCGGACCGCTCTGAAGGACCTGGCCAGCGCGCTGATTGGCGTAGACCCGACCAACATTGGAAAGGTCAACCGTATTATGAATGCGACGCTCATGGGGCAGGAGTTCGCCAAAAGCCCCATCGATATCGCCTGCTGGGACATCCTTGGTAAGTCGCTGAACCGGCCAATCTCGGCACTGATCGGCGGTGTCATCAATGAGCGCTTCCCCATCTATGAAGCGGTACCGCTTGGCTCGCCCGAGTCGATGGCTGAGTTCATCAAAGAGCGCCGTGCTGCTGGTATCAACCGCTTCCAGCTGAAGGTGGGGAACAACCCGTTTGATGACATCGCCCGAACCCGTGCCAGCGTTGAGGCCGGCGATGCGCAAACCGTGATCGTTGCAGACTCCAATGGCGGGTGGTCGTTGGCTGCGGCCAAACTGGCCATTCAAGGTATGGCGGGCCTGCCTGTCTACGTCGAGCAGCCCTGCCGCAGCACGATTGACTGCATCCTGGCCCACCGCGGCTCGGCACTGCCGCTGGTTCTCGATGAGTCGATTGTCAACCACGATGAGGTTTATCGAGCGAAGTACGAAGCCAACGCCGTCTCGGTGAATCTCAAGTTCGGCAAACTCGGCGGCCTGACCAATGTGGTGAAAGCTCGTGACCTGCTTCAGGAGCTGAACATGGCGGTATCGGTCGAGGACATGTGGGGCGGCGATATCATCACGGCTGCCACAAGCCATGTCGCCGCCACTACTCGTCCCGAGTCGTTACTGATGACCCCATTCTTCAATGATTGGACTGATGGGCATCTGGCTGGTTACCAGCCTCGCTCGGAGAACGGTCATGGCTCTGCCCCCAAAGGCGCAGGTCTGGGCATTGAGGTAGACCTGGGCCGACTCGGCAAGCCCCAGTTCACGATCGGGGCTTGATCCCAAGGTCAACTGGACCTGGACGCTCATGCCAGTCAATGGAGGAGTTGTTCAACGCATGGGCGCTCGCAGTCATTAGGACGGAGCGCCTTTTTTGCACCTGGAAAATGGCCGTCTGCCAGCAGTACGGAGGTAACTCGACCATACTTACCAGGCCTCGCGGTAGTGGTGGGGCAGGTTGCAGAGCATGTAACCATCGGTTCCATTTTGGTTCGACGACCTGCAACTCGCCCAAAAATGTAACACCCGGTCCTTGCGGTTGCTGTAAGTGGTAATCACGATGTATCAGGGTAAGTGCTTTAAAATCAATTAGTTATGGTAATTAGATTAATCGGGAGGGTAGAGAGGGCAGCTCGGCATGTTTTATGCCTACTAAATACCGTATACGAAATACAGGATATTCGATCTCCTGAGCTCCACGGACTCATCGCCTTTGGCTAAGTGCCCTAGGCGAAGGAGGCAGGAACGAAGGTCCAGCAACACGGCGGTTGGCTGTATCTGCAATCGATGTCCACTCAATCTCGTTGCAAGGGGTTACTCAATGGATAAAAAGAACGGTTTTACCCTGGGACGCCGCCAGTTCTTGGCGCTGAGCGGTACCGCTGCGGCAGTCATGGCAATGGGCGGGGCACGCAATGTGTTCGCCGCTAGCGATGATGAGATCACCATCCTGACGTGGGAGACGTATCACGACGATGCGTGGGTTGCAGAGTGGACCAAGAACACTGGTATCAAGGTGAAGGTGGTCCGGGCAGGTTCCAGCGACGAGATCTTCGCCCAAACCCAGTCGGGCGCGGTCAAGGCGGACATCATCTATTTCGAGACAGGCTCAATTCCGCGCTACAAGGAACTCGGACTGATCACTCCGATTGACGCCTCGAAGATTCCGAACGCGAAGAACATCACCTCTGGCCTGCATTACCAGGAGCGCGCCACCATCGACGGCAAGCTCTTCGGCCTGCCCTATAACTGGGGCACTCAACCGTTGATGTATGACGAAACGGTATTCACTTCACCGCCGGACTCCTGGGCGGTGCTGTGGGACAAAAAGTACCAAGGCAAAGTCAGCCTCTTCGATGATGCTTACATCACCTTCCCAATGATCGCCCTCTACGTGGGCGCGGCAAACCCGTACAACCTGACGGATGCGGAGTTCGAAGAATGCATCCAGGCGCTGCGAGCACTTCGGCCTCAGGTGCGGACAATCGCGCGTGGTTTTGATGATGCGCTGCAGCAGTACGCGCAAGGGGAGGCGGTGGTCGGTTACTGCCAGAACATCAACACGGTCTACGCCCTGCAATCCAAGGGTAAGAAGTTCAATTATCGGTTCCCGAAGGAAGGCACGCCGACCTGGATCGACAGCGCCGTTATCACGCCGCAAGGACAGCGCGAAGCGGTGTACCGCTTCATGAATGACAACCTGAGTCTGCCCTGGCAAGGGCGCTTCATCTCCACCTCATTTAACAACGGTGTGCTGACCGAAGCCGGCGGCCAAGAGGCAGGTGTCCCCGCAGACATCCTGGCCAAGACAAACGTCATCGACCAGTCGAAGCCCGGTTTCTGGGAAAAGATGTCGATCTTCCAATCTCCGGAGAACATCGACCGTCGCGTAGAAATCTGGAACGACTTCAAGGCCGGCATTCTGTAATTAACGTAGGTAACAAAAGCCATGGCGTCCTCTACCGAATCCATCCTGAGCTTTGTAAACGTCGAAAAAACCTATGCCGGCGCGACCAAGCCGGCGCTTCAAAAGATCTCGTTGGACATTGCTCCGGGTGAGTTCTTCTCCATTCTGGGCCCCAGTGGGTCAGGCAAAACCACAGCTTTGCGGTTGATCGCCGGTTTTGAAACGGCAGATTCAGGGCAAGTGATTTTGGCTGGGCGCAATGTGACCCATACCCCACCGAACAAACGGGAAGTGCATACGGTGTTTCAGTCGTATGCCCTGTTCCCGCACATGACGGTCGAGGAGAACGTACGTTACCCACTGCGGATGGCCGGGATGGCTTCGGGAGAGGCAGCCAAGCGTGTGAGCGAGGTCTTGGGGCTGGTCGAGATGTCTGCGTTTGCTCAGCGCTATCCGCATCAGATGAGTGGTGGCCAACGCCAGCGTATTGCGCTGGCGCGAGCCCTTGCTGGCCGGCCCAAGGTGCTGCTCCTCGATGAGCCCTTGGGGGCACTGGACCTGAATCTCCGCCAGCAGATGCAGCATGTTCTGGTGCGTCTGCAGCGAGAACTGGGCATGACGTTTGTCTATGTGACCCACGATCAAGGCGAAGCCTTGTCCATGTCCAACCGTGTGGCCATTGTGAGCCAAGGTGTCATTCAGCAACTGGGCTCGCCGGCGGACATTTACTTCAGGCCCAGCAACGAGTTTGTCGCCCGTTTCATTGGGAAGGCGAACATCGTTGATATCGACATTACCAGTTCGGGAAATGGCAGCACGGCGACATTGCTGGGGCACCAGTTCCCGCTGCCTGAATCGGCGCCGGCTGGCAAAGCGAAATACAGCATCCGCTATGAAGCCCTGGAGATTCTGGAGCCTGGAGCCAGTGGTGCAGAGCACCTCGCCATGCCCGCGGTTGTTCGTGATGTGCTGTTCTTGGGTAACTGCCTCGAGGTGAAAGTCGATTGCGCTGGCAAGGAGCTCATCGCAGTGGCTCCGGCCCGAAAGGGTGCCAGCGTGCAGCTGGGCGGCAATGTACAGATAGGTTTTCGCCCGAGCGAAGGGGTGGTGCTCCATGGCTGAGTACGCTATTCCCATGACCGACCCCCAGACAAAACCCACTGCTACGGGAGGCTCACTGAAGTGGGCCAAACCCTTGCTGTGGGTATGGATCCTGGCCCTCATCGCGCTGCCCACACTGCTGCTGCTCGGTGTCAGCTTCATGCGCTCCTCCGGCGGCGCCATCGTCTACGAGTTCACCCTCGCGAACTACATGCGGCTGTTCCAGTCGGCGAGCTTCCTAACGCTGCTCGGGAAGACCGTCCTGGTTGCGGCAGGCTCCTCGATAGTGGCAGCCATGATCGCGTTTCCCATGGCGTACTACGCCAGTCGCGTGCTGAGCAGAGGACGGCTGACTGCCGTTCTGCTGGTGATCATTCCGTTGTGGATCAGCATGCTGATGCGTGTCTTTGCCTGGAAACTCATCCTGGGTGAGCGAGGAATCCTCAACTCGTTTCTGGTTTGGACCGGGATACTGGACACCCCCAGCACCGCATTCCTCTACACGGGATTCTCCGTGTTCCTGACCTTCATCTACATCTCGATTCCGTTCATCTTCGTGTCTGCCTATGCCGCGCTGGAGCGCATCCCTGAAAACCTGCTTGAAGCGGCCAGGGATTCTGGCGCAGGTCCTATCCGTGTCATCACCACAGTCGTGTGGCCACTGGCGCGCCCAGGGGTTGCCATTGGCGTTGCGCTGGCCTTTCTGATGTCGGTGGGCGACTACATCACGCCCTCCATGGTGGGGGGGTTGAACGGCACGATGGTGGGGACCGTAATCGCCTCCCAATTTGGCATTGCCAGCAACTGGCCATTTGGCGGTGCGATGGCGCTGGTGTTGATGCTGACCGTAGTTGCCTTCCTGGCGATTACCTTCCTGCTGGCGCGCTCCCAAGGGATTCTGACGGGCGAGGACGGCGGCAAGTCGGTGCCCACGCGACGCACCGGTGTCAAAGCGTGGATTGGAGCTGGCTTGTTCGTGTTGCCCTATCTGTTCCTCTATGCACCGCTGTTGGTAATCGTCCTGTTCTCCTTTAACTCGAATGGCATTCAGACCTTCCCCCTGGAGTCGTTCACTCTGCAGTGGTACGTGCAAATGGCAGGCGACAGTCCAATGATGGAGGCGCTTCGTCGGTCGCTGTTCATTGGTGCGTCGGTGCTGGTCCTCTCGGTGGTCATGGGAACTGGCTTCGCTGTGATGCTGGGTTTGGGCAAGATTGCCCATGCTGCGTGGGTCGAGAAACTCTTGGCGATCCCCGTGGCCCTGCCTGGCGTGGTACTCGGTGTCACCCTCGTGCTGGCGTTCAAACTCCTCAATGTTCCTCAAGGTATCCCCAGCGTCATCCTCGGACATGCATCGTTCGTGATGCCGGTGGTGATGATGATCGTATTGTCCCGCCTGCGGCGTTTGGATCCCTCCTTGGTAGAGGCGTCCTATGACCTGGGTGCAGACCAGTGGAGAACGTTCCTGCATGTGCTGTTCCCGCTGATTCGTAGTGCGATCCTGGGCGGTGCGCTTCTAGGCTTTACGCTCTCGGTCGATGAGGTGATTGTCACGCTGTTCCTGGCCGGTACCGAGCCGACGCTGCCAGTGTGGGTGTGGAATCAGATGCGCTTCGGTTTTACGCCTGCGATGAATGCAATCTTCACCTGCATTGGTGGGGTCACTTTGGTCCTGATTCTGGTTGCCCAGCGGCTGATTCGGGAACAGCGTTAATGTCGCTTCAAGGTAAGGCGCCTCAATGATGAGGTGCCTTGTCATTTAGGGCGTGTCGATTTTCAGCAGCTACTTCGGTATGGGGCTAACCTAGAAAGGATCACTCCGAGATAAGGGGAAATTAGAACATTCGTTCTGTAAGTCTTTGATTCATCAAGCGCACCGCCAGCTGAAGATAGATTTTGTCGGCGATTAGAGAGCCTCGAACACTGGCGACTCGAGCTAAGCAGCTGGACCTAGATGGCTTCCGATCTGGTCAATTGCAGAAGTCGCAACAGCGGTTGTCCAGTACGTTCCATCAACTGTTGCTCAATCAGACGAAGCAGGCCACCTTCGGGACTGGGCTAGCGATCAAGCTGCCCGGGTGGCTCAAGGAGGGGAATAGCTACCTGCGTTTCACAGTCTTTGCACGTGCTACTTATTCCTATGTCAGGCACGTAATGCGCAGAAGACCGGCTCCTTGCATAGAACTCTTGCTCAAGGCGCCCGCGTGTTACGCCCAGCAAATGTTCGTAGAGAGATTTCTCGTACTCGCTGAGTTCCGGAGGTGGTGTGGTTCCAGCCGTCGAGGGCCCCACGACGGCAAGGGACGCCTGGTGATGTTCGAAATGCTCGACCGACATGAGGACTGATTCCAGCTCCGGCTGGTATTTGCAAGCCTTGGCCAACATTGCAAGGCCCCACGTGTCCATGTCTCCCCAGTAGGCTATTCGCCGTCTGCCCAGCCAATCTCCTTTCATCCACTCCAGATTTCTGAATAGATTGATGCGCGGGTTATCGTAGAGTCACATCGAAGGGCTTATGCACCGAACCAAAGAGGGTCAAGACTTGGTGGCGGGCAGCATCTAGTTCTTTGACGACACGCGGACTTAGCATGAAGGTCGGGCAGTCGGGCATGTCGCATCCGCACGGTTGGATCTCGCCCTCTCGTAGCCGTACGACAAAGATGCGACGTAGCTCGTCAACTCCGTTCACTACTTGGCTTAGTACCTTACGAATGCCCTGGTCCCTTATGTGATTGAGCGAAGGGATGCGCTTGATCTCGGTGCCATCCCGCGTTTGCCACACACCAGTGCTGAGCGCACGGATTGTGTCCTCGACGGCGCGCTGAAAAGCCGGCAACGAACTCTCTTGATAAAAGGGTGTGCGAAATGCTGGCCGGTCGAAAACCGCCGCCATCAAAGTCAGCGCTTCGGCATCGGAAAGTTCAGGAAAGTCATCCACGAAGCTCCGAATTTTTGCTTCAGCTTCCGGGAACTCGATGCCCTTGACGAAGCGGTGCAGCAGATACTCGGCACGCAGTCGCAAGTTCTCCTCGAACTCGACGCTGGACCAAATTGTCACGTGCTGAACACCAAGTGCAGCCGCAGCTTCGGCAATCTTCCTTCTGGTGGAGTCGGAGACAGCTCCTCGGCAAACGAACTTGAAAGCGTCCGGTTTGGCACCCGCAGCGGAGACAGCCTTCTTCATGTCTTCGCTGGCTTTCTTCAGCGTAAGGGTGTCACGGTTGGCGCATTGGATTACGGTCCTTCGAGAAGGCTGATCATCAAACTCCTCGACCCCGATAATGTCGCGTCCCTGGTCCCCACCGGATTGACCAGTCCACGCCAGGTCGGTCCAACCGGCTCGAAGGTGATAGGCAAAGACCAAGCGTTCGAATTGAGCGCCGCTATAGTCTTCGAAATGAATTGGATGAACCATGCTAGTCATTTGAACACCTATTGGCCTGCGTACTCATTGCACTGTCATTCCTGTAGTGCGTCGATGTTAGAGAGAAGTTGGCAAATGCGTCAAAGTGCCGGCAGAAGACTCAAGCGCGGGCCTTGCCGCGAGGCCACCGAAGGAGAATGCCGGGTCGATGTAGCGCATCGCTGACTTGATGTCTTTCCAGCCCACATAGGTCATCAGCGCCTTGATGTCCCAGCCATTGGCCGTGGCCCAGGTGGCAAAACCGCGTCGCAGCGAGTGGCTTGTGTAGGCTTCGGCCGGAATACCGGCCCGTTGCAGAATCTGGCGTAGGAGGTTAATCAGGCTGCCAGGATTCAAGGCTCCTTCATTCATGTGGCCCCAGCGATCCAGTCGGCGGAACACGGCGCCCCGAACAATTCCCGCCGCACAGATCCAGTCCAGGTAGGCCTGCACGGGGCAGAGGCGTTTCAACGCCGGGGCGTAGTGGGTGATGCCGTGGTTGTCCCGGTCACCCTTGCTCCAGGGCAGGAACAACGTCATGCCGGCACCTGCTTCGGCCTGGATGTGATCGACCTGCAGGCGGCACAGCTCATCGCTACGAAAACCACGCCAGAACCCGATCAGGAGTAGTGCGACATCTCGTCGACAGCGCAGGTAGCCCGCCAATTCACCTGCTTGGTAGGTGCGCGCCGCTTCCTGCTCCAGCCAGAGGATCGCCTGCTCGAGGTGTAGCAATTGCAGCGGCGCTGCCTGCTTAACTTGGGCCGGATGCAACGTGCGGATGCCTTTGAGAACCTGGCGCACCATGGGCGTCTTGGTCGGGTCGGGAAAGCCTTGGCTGATGTGCCATTGGGCCAGGGCGGCTAGACGCTGTTTGAGTGTGTTGGGGCTGAGAGTGTCGGCGTAGTCCACCAGGTAGCGGACGATGCTGTCGCTGGTGGCCGGCAGAAAGCCGCCCCAGCTCACCTCGAAGTGCTCTACGGCGGACTGGTAACTGCGCCGGGTGTTCTCCCGCGTACCAGCCTGTAGGTATCGCTCGACGTCCTTCATCACCCATCCACGCTCATTTCGTACCGAAGAGCGGATCATCCGCGACCAATTCTGCTCTTCTAATCGAATAACGCTCGATTATTTTATCAGAAAAAGTGACCATCACTTGGTAAGCTTTATCTCATAATTAGTATGTAAATACGTGGTATGTAAATTAGTACGAAATCGTAGGAGCACATCGTGGCCCGTGGTGGCATCAACAAGGCGTTGGTTCAGAAGGCGAGGCAGGCCATTCTGGCGCGGGGGGGGCACCCGAGCATCGATGCCGTCCGGGTCGAGCTGGGCAATACCGGCTCGAAGACCACCATCCACCGCTACCTGAAAGAATTGGAAGAAGCCGATCACGGCCGGGGGGCAGCTCCGGCGCCGCTAAGTGATCAATTGGCGAATCTCGTCGCTCAGATGGCGACGCAGTTGCGGGACGAAGCCCGTGCCGCCGTGGCCCAGGAGCGTGAGCAATTGTCCCAGGAGCGCCGCGGTTACCACGACCGGATTCACCAGCTGGAAATCTGTAACCAGCAGCTCGAAATGTCCTGCGCCGGTCTCGCCGAGCAGCAACAGGTCGCGCAGCAGGGATTGCAGCGGGAACAGCAGTCACGCCAGTGGGCGGAAGTCGAGGTGGCACGGCTGCAGCAGGCGGAGCGCGACCAGGAAGCCCGCCTGCAGGATCGCGAGGGGCAGATCCGTTCGCTGGAGGAGAAGCATCAGCATGCTCGGGATGCTCTGGAGCACTATCGGCAGGCCAGCAAGGATCAACGCGATCAAGATCAGCGCCGGCACGAAACCCAGGTACAACAACTGCAATTGGAGCTGCGGCAGTTGCAGCAAACCCTGATCATCAAGCAAGACGAACTGACCCAACTGAACCGTGACAATGCCCGCCTGCTGACCGAGGCCCGTCAGCAGCAGAAGGACGTGCAGTCCTTGGAGCGGCAGCTGGAACAGAAGCAGCAATCGCTGGCGGAGGGGCAGCGTACCTGGGCTCACGCTGAGCAAGAGAACAGTGCCTTGCGGGAACGCTGCGATACGCTACAAGGTGAAGTAACACGCCTGAGTGAAACCGGGGCCTCCCAAGGCCGGCAGGTGCAGGGCCTCCATGAACGCCTGGTCGAGGCCCTCACGCAGTTGAAACTCTTGGGTCATCCCCCAGCCGATGTCGGCAACACGACTCAACCCTGACCCGACGCAGGTGGCCGAGGATCAGTGGGGAGGTGCAGATGACTCGCCCCCACGAGCGGGGCGGCCCCCTCAACAATGTTCGGCATACCCCCTTTATTGATTGATTAGCCGGCCACCAAATCTAGCCTTCCGACCTAATCTTTAGCTCAAATGCCCTGTTTGGCTGCAAAGCTAAACAGGGCATTTGAGCTAAACAAAGGCAGCATTGATCGCGACTCTGGTCTGTCCTGGCGCTGGTCGAAGAGCTGCGTATTGGGAAGAGCAAGCCACCCGACAGCGCGGCAATGCCGAGGGGATGGATTCGAGCTGGAGATCCAACCTCTCAGCGACACGAACACTTCACAGAACGATGTCTGCCATATCAGTGAAAAACTGGATGCGGCCGCGGGAAACTCCTGAAGCTCTACACCAGGGACATCAACCAGGCCTCACAGCGCGCCTACGCCAATATAAACGACCTAGAGCATGATCCGTCAGAACTATCAGATTTTATCGGGGAGAGCTCCTACCGTTAGGTAATCGAGCATGTCGCGGTTGTCGAGCACTGCCCTGTAATACAAGTGTTGCCAACTATTCAATGATGGATCTTCATGAATCGACCGGAATAGCTCCAACGAGTCCTCTACGGGCATGCCGGCCTCACGTGCTTTCACTGCAAGCTTTTGAATTCGCATGCTTTCCGCCTTGAAGAACGTTGCGAACCGCTTTTCGATTGCTAATTCTCTAACGTGGCTGAGCACTACCGCCCTCTGCTCTGGCGATAGCCAGTCTGATAGCTCCAGCCGAAAGCTAGGGGCATCATAAGGCGGTTCAATCACAACTCGGATTATTTGACTTTCAACAAAATCATCGTAATAAGGATGCAGAAAGAGCCTTGGTTCCTTTGCGGTGTGCGTCTTTTCCAGCTTCTCTTTCTGGCAGCTGTCGCACATAGGGAATAGGTTGGCGGGCGTAACACTGAAATGAGGGTACTTGCCCTTGGGAAGATAATGATCGAGGGTATTAGGTTTTCCAAATTCACCACAAGCCGGACACAAATTTAAATCATGGCCATTTAAATCATCCAGGACAATACCTTGGGCGCTTCCATCCTTCGGATGTGTATAAAGAGTTCTAAAGCTCTTCTTTCTTTCTGCGGGAACCTCTGTCCATAGCGGTACGTGTTCAGGAGATCCACCATGCTGTAAATACACTTCGGTACGAGCCTTCCACTCTGCTTCGATACCCTTGAAATACTGAGCATTACGCCCGCCCTGCCGTTCCTCCACAATTTGTTCGATAAGGGTAATGCTACAATGCGGCGGGCTCGGTAGATGCATCACCATTTACCATTCCCCATTGTATGAATCTGAATGATCAACTCTTCGTTGATATGTCCTTCTAACGACGCAATGAGTTCGTCGGCGTCCATTTGCTCCAAGCGGTCGCTGATCCATTGCTCAAATGGTTTCGAGACTGATTTGTCGCCAAAAACGTAGGAAGCAATGCGCTGTACATCACCGCCAAAAGTCTGGAATGGTGGCTTTTTTATTATCAGAAGATCTTCAGTTCTCTCGAGAACATGTACGCAGTCTGAAGGAACTTCACGCACAATCGAAACAGAGTGAGTAGCCAGGACGGCCCGGGAGTTAAACCTATTGAGAATCTGCTTCAACATCTCCACCAACTGGACTTCAAGGGAGGGATGCAAAAAAAGTTCTGGCTCATCGATCAATATCAAGCTATTACGCTTGATCGCACCTAAGACATTCAGGACTAGATAGGCAAAAAGTCTCTGACCCGAACTCAGTGCCTGAATCGAACCATTTTTGATAAACATTACACCTTGAGAACTGATAAGGCTTTTGGACAAAGTCTTCTGATCCCAAAGATTTGTCGTATCTGCTGTAATCAGTGCGTAGATCCCATTCTTACCTTTGTATTTTATCTCCTTAAAGGGAGCCTCAACATCACCGTCGCAGACAAGATCATCAGTATTGATGCGAGTCTTGACCTTAAACGCCATTGCGTCGAAGTCAATCGCAGCACGCAAAACACGGGTCGCTGTTGCAACTTTTTGCCCCCACCCTTTGACATGTCGATATCGCTGATCATCAGCAATGCACGACAGCAGAGATGTGATGGTATCCTGCCTTGGAACTTCCCTTGATAAAGTCACCGGCGCTGATGCGCCGGGTTTGGGCTCGCCAGTAGACTGTGAAGTTGACTTGCCTCTGAGGCCGAAATATTTGTATGCATCACGATCCCTAACCTTTGATGCACTCATGTCCACTGGGAATAATTCGAATGGACTGTAGGATGCAACGATTAAGCGACTTATGCTTTCCGGCATTGTGGTGTGTCGTTTTCGGGACTGTCTTCCATCCGCAATCCAGGCGTCAACCATTTGATGCAAAAGTTGAGACTTTCCTGTTCCGTTGGCGCCAATCAGTACGTTGATTTCACGTGGCAAGAACGTCTTGTCCGAGCTGAACTTTAGGCTTAACGAGGATTGGTTTCCATAGACATCCTTGAAGTCAAACTCAATGTCCTTTGCAGTAATGGATTCTTGGTCGAGAACTTTCCACCCATCACTAAAAGACTCAATGCTGCCACGCTCGCGCTGGAGCGAGTCTCTAAATCCCTTTGTCTTAATGAGGCTTTGTGCCTCAGGACATTCCTTGATATACACGAGATAACTTGCATCTCGGAGCCGATCAGCGATCTCTAACGCCTGCTCGTTTGAAAGTGCCCCTTGTAACTGCTCGTAGAACGCAACTTCTCCTGGAATGGAGACATAGTTCACGTCAGGAATAGGAAAATTTCCGTCCCAGCCGTCTTCTAGTAGTTTGTTCAGATGCTTTCGGGTGTTGTGTACATCCTCAACGAGGACACGGACAGGCGCCAGTTCAACACGCTCTCCTCCTATTCGGCAGACCGTAATAAACGTGGTTTCAAATCCATAGTCGTTCCAGTCATTGGACAGCAGTTCCAAAACATCATCCGAGCCGTCAGGCAAGGCGTTCGTGCGACGGCTCCCCCGACCGTTGTAAATGACCTTCAAAGCTACTCTCCTTAGTGATGGCGCTGATCAGTCCTGACGTTCCATAGGATACGTATGGCATAGCTGGCCCGGCACCTTAAGGTAGTGGCTTTTAGATATCAATGTCCTGCCAGTCTTCATTGCCGGCGGGCCGATGTCATCACAGACAACAAAGCGGTTCAGGACCAGTTGAGTAATGAGAAAGCGCCGACGTAGCCGGCGCTCGGGAGCTGCAATGCAGTCAGGCGAGGGCGAGGTCAATCCGTCGAGATGTCGTCGGATTTGGAAGGTGCCGCACGGCGAGGCTCAGTTTTCCTCCGCCATCTGGATACCAAGGGAGGTGGTGCCGGCTTCTTGTTTGCGAAGGCGTGTACTGCGAGGCGTTCGCAGTGAATACTGGCCAACTCTGGTTGGCTCAGTGCAGAGAGCTGTTCAACGTCCCCCGAGCCGGCAAGGAACTCCAGCAGCTTCTCCTTTGGAGTGCGGTGATAGGTCTCCATCAAGAAGTCGTACATATCCAGCGGTGTCTTGCTCTGACAATTCCGGGAAATCTCGCCGAAGAACGTCTCAGGGTGCCGTTTCCAAGCTTTAAGTTCGGCCTCGGACAGCGGGACGCTGAAGAGGATTCCTCGACCATCGAAGGTGTTGAGGGCGCAGTAGGCGACCCTCTCCTGCTCCATTACAACAGCGGAGCTGAGCACGCCTTCCACCTCGCCTCCTTCCGTGTCCGGGGCGACGTATCGATTTCCAATGATCAATCTTGGCTCAGCGGTGACGAAGGCTAGTTCAGGATTATCCCCATCAAACGTTGACGGAATACTCGAGTGGCTACGCATGGACTTGAGCAGCTTGTGCATGTCGATGTGCGCCTGGCGACCGTTGATAGCTGCACGCAGCGAAGGGAATACGTGGTCCGACTTGAAATCTTCAAGACGGAATCCATCTGCTAACGCGGTCTGGCCCCATTCAACGCTATCGAGGTGGTACTCCCATGGGGTATTGGTGAGGAAGACGTAGGCCGGCGGCAGTCGCTGCGCTTCTGGGGCAGAAACCTCGAAACGTCGCACCAGGTCAAAGGCGCGCTGCATGTATGCAGGAACTCCTTCGTCGGTCGAAGGGTCCGGGGAGTTCAGGTCAATGAATACGATGCGGGTGTGGTTTGCCGCCTTCTGGAGCGCTCGCACCAGTTGCCGAGGTACGCGTCGGCTCTCTGCCCGCTTCGCTTCGACCGAGAACTGCTTACCGGTGTGTGTGCTTGTCGCCGTGAACTCGCAGTGAGACGTGCGTCGGTCGTCTTCGTTCTCGAAGGCAAGAGTAAAGCCCGCGCGCACTAGTGTGGCTGCGACCTGAATCTCATAGCGTGCACCAGCGAAGTTTTCCAAATTGCGCAGCCGGCCAATCAACTTGGCCTGCAACTCAGCATTGTGATCCAGAGCATAGAGGTCATATGCCAGGTGCATGAAGGCTGCAACGGCGCCTGTCATCGGGGCACTTGCTACGGTGCCTGGCTCCCCGATGAGCAACTGCTGTTGCTCGCAAAGCTTGTGATACCAAACCCAGATGGGATGCCTTTCTTCGAGTGGCTTCTTCAGTTCGGCATTGGCCCACTCGACGCCTAGGGCATGACTTAGGTAATCGACCAGGAAATCATGGAAGGTCGTCCATTTTTTCGAATGGAAGAGGCGATTTCTGACAGCAACAAACTGATACCCGCTGTCCGTCTTGGCCGCGAGTATGGGCTTTCCCAGTCCCTGTTGCTCGATACGTTGGTGCTCCTTTGCCTCCTGGCCCAGGTGCATGCGGGGTATTGCCGCCATCGCCTGGGCAATGCGATCCAAGTGAGCGCTATCGCCATGGCACTTCTTGTATTTCTTGCCACTGCCGCAGGGGCAAGGGGCGTTACGACCAGATTTGGTCATGGCATTCGCCGAGCGTGCCGATCCGGACATTGCGATGTGTCGCCAAACACGTCAGGTCCGAGCCGGTCGGCATGGCTTTGCTCCTTGCGAGGAAGTTGGCGTGCAAACATAACATCTGCAGGGGGAGGTGTAGGTGACACTCCCCTACGAATGCACTTTCGACTCGTGGAGGGTTGGTGTGCTCGGACTCAACCCAGTCGACTACGTAGCTGGTGGAGCAGGTTTCTACCGAAGAGATTCACCGCCAGTCCGGTCATCACCAGAAAGCTGCCGATCCATTGGAGCTCGCTCAAGCGCTCATCGAAGACAATCGCCGAAGAACTTATGCCCACGACGGGAATGAGCAAGGAAAACGGGGCGACTTTTCCGGCGGGATAGCGCGATAGAAGATTGCTCCACAGGCTGTAGCCAATCAACGTCGCGGCGTAGGCCAGGTAGATGAGGGAAAGCACAGACTGTAGATCAAGGCTCCGAAGGGACATCTGAATTCGATCTGTCCCCTCGAGCCAGAGTGACAGACCAAAGAAGGGAATCGGCGGTATCAGCGCTCCCCAAACCACCAAGCCGACTAAATTGATCTTCCCGAAGCGACGAGTAATCACGTTACCCAACGCCCACATCGCTGCTGCGCACAGCGTCAACAGCAATGCCATTAGCGGCGTGACGCGTTCACCATCCAGTCCAATAAGCAAGAGCCCACTAGCTGCGACCAGTAGGCCGAGCAGGCTAGCTAGCCTGATGGGCTCACCGATGAACACCGCCGCGAAAATCAGCGTGAACAACGCTTGGGCTTGGAGCACCAATGATGCCATGCCGGGGGGCATACCATGGGCCATCGCTTCGAAAAGGAACGCGAACTGCCCCAGGGAGATCGTTGCTCCGTAAGCGAGGAGCCATCGTACTGGAAGCTGCGGTCGTTTGACGAAGAGCATTGCGGGGAAGGCCACAAGGCAGAAACGCAAGCCACCAAGCAGCATCGGAGGTAAGCCGTCCAGGCCAAGCTTGATCACCAGGAAATTGAGGCCCCAGATGACGATGGTGGTCAGAACTAGCAGCAAGTCCCTTATCGGCATTGTGAATCCTCGTACCTGTCTGAACGATTGGGTGCCTGGACGGCCCAGGCACGAGCCGACACTTGCATCGGTCGCATTGCATGTATATCGTATACTTTATGGTCTCTGAGGTTGTCAATTTGCTCCTCTCCGGTGGCGAGTTAGCGACCGGCCGACCACCAGTCTTATACCTGGCAGCGGATTTCTCTACGTCATGATTGAGTTCAGTAATGTCACGGCATTTCAGCAACAGACCCGCGTGCTCAATCGGTTTTCGTTGACGATCAGTGAAGGCGAGCGTGTTGCGATTCTCGGACCCAATGGGGCAGGGAAGAGCACTTTGCTGAAATTGATCAGCCGGGAAATCTATCCGGTCGACCAGGAGGGTAGTGCGCTCAAGCTGTTCGGCTGTGAGAGAGTCAATCTCTGGCAACTGCGCAGTCAGATCGGTTTCATCTCCCAGGATCTCCAGGACGACTACACCCCTTACACGCGCGCGCTGGAGGTAGTGATATCCGGCTTTTTTGGCGCGATAGGCATGCATGGTCATCTCCAGCCATCGCCGGAGCAGGTGGAGCACGCCCGCGACATGCTCCGGTCCGTTGACATGGAAGGGATGGAGGACCGCATGTTTCAACGGCTTTCAACCGGACAGAAGCGCCGTCTGTTGCTGGCTCGAGCGCTTGTTCATGGGCCGCGTGCTCTGATTCTCGATGAGCCCGCCAATGGTCTCGACATGGGATCGAGCCTGACCATGCTGTCCTTGCTGCGTCGATTCTGTGGAGCAGGGCGGTCGATGATCATCACAACCCACCACATCGACGAAATCATTCCTGAGATCGACCGTGTCGTGCTGATCAAGGCGGGTGAGTTGGTCGCAGACGGGCCGAAGTCGGAAGTTCTCACCAGTCAACATCTCTCCGAGCTTTATCAGGCGGATCTACAGATCAGTCAGCAGGATGGTTGGTATCGCTGTTGGCACGGATGACCACACTTTGTGAGTCGGCAACGGGGGAAAGTTGTCGGCTCATCGGGTTCAACAGAGTCCGCTGAACCGCATGGATGCTCCATCACTCCCTTTGTCCGCCGATGCGGAAGCTCCCAGTTTCATGGTGGGCAGCGGGGCTTGTTATCGAGCATGGTGGATTTCAGCGAGCACTCTGTATCCAGGGCACGCGTCTCCCGCAGCTAGCTTGTGTCGGCAGCTCAGCAGCTGCGGGAGACGCGGCAACCATTCCGGATCAACGCCAATCGGCCGAAAGGAATGATTGGTCCGCATCAATTTAAGGTTAAGAGCCAGCTTCTCAACAACACCAGGAGCGCTGCATTCTGGTATTGCAAACAAGCCCTAGAGCTTGCCAATTCAGTGTGCACCACGGAGGTGAGAGTTTTCGCCGCCACTGTCTGAGGATAAGTTGACATGTCGCTTGAACTCATCCTCCTGCTGCTAGCCGGCGCAGCCGCTGGCGGCTTCATCAATGGCCTCGCCGGGTTCGGTACAGCGCTGTTATCGCTTGGTATATGGCTTCAGATAATGCCGCCGTGGCAAGCAGTTGCCATTGTGGCGGCTATGTCGGTGGTGAGCGGCCTACAGAGCTTGTGGCTCATCCGTCGCGATCTCGGCTGCGGAATTGACCGTCTTCACCGCTTTCTGCTGCCCGCCATTTTGGGGATCCCGATTGGTACCGCGGTACTCGGGGTGGTGAGCGCAGCAGCGCTGAAGCTCGTGATCGCGAGCTTCATGCTGCTCTACGGCGCATTCATCATCCTGCGGCGATCGCTCCCGCAGCTTGACCAGCCGATGCCGGCCATAGATGTATTGGTCGGTTTTCTGGGAGGCGTGCTCGGGGGAGCGGCCTCGCTATCTGGTCCACTCCCAACGATGTGGTGCTCGGTACAGCCTTGGACCAAGGGGGAAACTAGCGCCGTCCTGCGTCCGTATAACGTAGGGATCCTTGGAATCGCCGTCGTTGTCTTTGCCTGGCAGGGCTATTACTCGCATGACACGCTCGTTCTAATGGCGATCACGCTTCCCGCCACGCTCATTTCTTCGCAGATCGGCATTGCCGTATTTCGACGACTGACTGACCGTCAGTTTCGCTGGCTACTTGTCTGGCTTCTTGTTGCCGCAGGCGTTCTGCTGGCCCTGCGTGAGCTTGTTTGAACGAAGCAAGTCGGGTTTCTGATCGGCCCCGGCCGACTCGCTACATTAGGTCCTGCAACCATCGGGCTGAGCTCGCACCGTATCCCGCCCATTACTCAAGAATGATGCTGCCAGTCTTGTAGCAGGCAGTAGTTGCAGGCCCTGCGATCGGAGCGTCCAGCTGATGACTTGCTGCATCGTGACGGCATCTGGCAGGCACGCGTGGAATGACCATCAGCCAAAAAGAACCGGCCCTACCGATAAGTCCGTTCCCAGTAAGAAGTGTGTTTGAGCGACGAACGAGCACTGGAGCAGATGCACTGAAGGCCATATTGCGGAAGGAGCGACGCAGCGTCTGGTGGATATGGTCATCCACAATTCAGATCCACTGGAGAATGCTTGTGGCTCGGTGGCACCTGCGTCAAAAAAAGAAGCGGCCGCTTACGCAGGCCGCTTCGGTAGGGCTAGGGAACCCTCGGACTTCAGGCGTTGAGACCTTTGGACCAGTCGGCGTACCACGCTTTGAACAGCGCGTATTGGGTTTCGGCGTAGCGGCGCTGGGAATCGCTGAGCACGTCGGTTTCGTTGAAGTGCAGGGTGTATTCCTTGTCGCCGTTCAGCACCATCAGATACTTGTAGTACAGCACCAGGTCGGTGCCCTCGTCGAAGGAGGAGAGTACTGCAAGTGCCGACTCCAGCTCTTTCGCTTGGCGGCGCGCGGTGGCATTGCCTTTAGCGGCTTTCTTGCTCAGATCAACCAGCTGCAGCACTTCACGCGGCAGGGCGTTGCCGATGCCGGTGATGGCGCCAGTGGCACCGCAGTTTACGAAGCCGTGGAACACCTGGGTGTCGACACCGGCCATCAGGATGACTTCCTCATCCTGGGAAGTGATGTGCTCCGCTGCGTAACGCATGTCCTCGGCGCCGCCGAATTCTTTGAAGCCAATCAAGTTCGGGTACTTACGACGCAGCTCGAAGAACAGATCGGCACGGGTCGCGAAGCCATAGTACGGGCTGTTGTAGATCACCGCCGGCAGGTTCGGGGCAGCTTCGAGGATGGCCGAGAAGTGAGCTTTCTGGGCGGCGGGGGAGGCGCCGCGGGACAGCACGCGTGGGATGACCATCAGGCCATGCGCACCGACTTTGGCGGCGTGTGCGGCATGGGATACCGCTTCTTTGCTGTTGACGGCGCCGGTGCCGACAATGGTTGGAACACCAGCTTCAACCAGGCGACGTACGCCTTCTTGACGCTGGGCCTCGGTCAGCAGCGGCCAGTCACCCATGGAGCCGCAGTACACAACGGCGCTCATACCGATTTCGATCATCTCGCGACCTTTGGCCACGAGCGCATCGTAATCGGGCTGGCGATCGGCAGTGCACGGGGTCATCAGTGCGGGAATGGTGCCGGTAAAGATGTTGTCGCTCATCTTGTTTCCTCGAATGTTCGTCAGATCGACGTGTACGTCGCAGGCCGTGGCGGCAGAGCTGCGTTGTTGTTGGGAGACGCTTCCTTCCTAAAGAAACGGCGGCTAACTCAGCGACGCAGTTAGAGCGTTCGTCCAAACCGTGCACACCGCTTTCGTATACGTTATACAAATGATTCTTCAGGATGTAAAGCGCATGTCGAGCTTCCAGCTGGGTGGCGCGGGTCGAAAAGCCACGACGGTGGAGGTGACGCGCAAATGCGCAACGTCGCGGGATGGGGGAGTAGGGTGTACAGGCAGCGAGTGGGCACGCTTTGGATCGAGGGTCGGAATGGATTGGCTGCTTACCTAGGCAATCGCGGGTAGCCGTAGCGTGGAAGAAATGGTGCTCTTCCGAAGGACCTGCCAATGAAAAGGGCCAGCGAGCTATGCTCACCGGCCCTTTCGATTACTCCAAACTACTCTCATTCTGGGACAGGCCATTTGGTACCTTTCACGAAGGCCACGGCCTTCTGCTGTGCCCTAGTGCCGGAACTACATGTTTCCATGCCAGGCGCGCAGTGCACTTGAGACCAGCTCCGCGGGAAGAAACTCTTGCTCGAGACGTCCTCGGGCGATGTTTAGCAAGTGCTCATAGAGCGATTTCTCGCAGTCGCTGAGTTCTGACGGCGGAGTGGCTCCAGCTATCGACGGCTCAATGACTGCAAGGGTCGCTTGGTGCTGTTCGAAGCATTCGACTGACATGAGGACTGATTCCAGCCTTGGTTGATGTAGGCGGGCCGTGGCTAGCATTGCGAGACCCCAAGTATCCATGTCGCCCCAATAGGCTATTCGCCGTGTTCCCAGCCAACCCCCTGTCATCCACTCCAGGTTCAGTCCCGCTCCCAGAATAGCGACCGTCCCGGGCAGCGGTGGGAGCTGATGAGTACAACGCTCGTTCTCTACGATGATGATGTGGCTGACCGCCGCTGGCATTGATACGAGTGACTGGACCGGAACTCTTTGCTGATCGAAGGGAAGTAACCCGGCGGCCAATGGGACTAGCAAGAGCCAGTGGTCGGTGAATTCCTCGGCGCCAAGAAATTGCTCGAGGCCCATCGAGGAGACCAGGCCGTCGAAGCGAAGATCAAGGAACTGCGTGACCAGGGCCCGGTTACGCTCGAAGAACTTGCTGTCGATGTTCCCTATCGTCAGCGCGCGCAAGGGTCGACCTGACGCACAGCCTTGCTCCAGTAGCATTGCCACCTCGGCACAGCGGATGACCTCTGCGGGCGGCCGATCCAGAACCAAGCGCCGTTGGCGCACCATCAGCGCCCGGAATTGAGGATCCGGTACGACCTTCACCAACTGCGCAAGGCGTTGGAATTCCGCCTGAATGACCGCATCCTGCGTTGCCTGTAGCCACTCCGAAGGGGTTGCCAGCCTCCAGGTGTGTGGCATAGGCACTGGTTCGCTGCCGGCACGATAGGATTCGGGTTGAAAGTCCACTTGACCAATCGTGACCTGCCGCCAAGCCTGAACATGCCTGCGGACACGCTCGGGGTTCTGAGTAAAGACCTCTGCGCTGGGCCTGCCAATCTTAAGCTTCAGCGGCCAGCTTCCTGGTTGGAGCAGGCGCGAAACCCGCAGCTCGGCCTGGTGCCACTGCTTCGCAAGCCTGCAAGACCAATCGCTCGGTGACTTCATTGCTGGTTTGGTTCTCTTGGCTTTGCGGTTTCCAGCTCCTCCCAGGACAGCGACGTCATGGTCGAGTGTTGCCCTTTGCGGTGAATCAAGATTGCCGACCGAGTATGGGCCCGCAACAGCCGCATTTCTTTGTTGGGAGTGACGAAGAGGGGGTGTAGGCCGAATTCCCGCAGCGCGGAAATGATGCGGCCGGCCACGGCCTGCGAGCTCTTGGAGAAGGCCTCATCAAGAACAATCGTTCCGAACAGCGGTTTACTGCTTCCATCCGGACACAGCGCATAGCTGAGCGAGGCGGTGAGGATATAGCTGGCAATGATCTCCTTTTCGCCACCGCTGCCACCCTGTGAGCCGGTACGCGTCTCAATGATCCCCCCCGTCAGACGCTCGATTACCGAGACGGCAAACTGCAGGCGATAGCGTGGGTCCAACAGCGCCTTGGCTCCAACGGTGCTCTTACGCTCGCTGGCATCACGGAGCAGATTTACGATATGTGCCAACGCACGGAAATGGCTTTCGCCTTGATCATCCATTAAGGCGGCTGTGCGAAGCGATCGCTGAGCTGCTTGCAGCGCTTTCAGCGAGTCGTGAATCACCTGCTTCGGCTCCAATCGAAGATATCGACCGGGTTGGAAGTCGACGCGACGCATCGTGTCATTGAGTTCACCAATGCGCTCTTCGATGATGGACACTTGATTGTCGATGCCGCGGAGTAGCTGCGTGACACCTTGGTCTGAGGACTGGTTCAAGTAGTCCAGGAAGCGTTGCTGCTTTTCAGGTAAAGCTTCTTCTACCAATACCCTGAGCCGTTCGAGGTATTGAGGCACGTCCTCCAGTTCGGTGGCTACGTCATTGAGAGGCCCCGTGTCTTCTCTTTTGGCGCCTCCCATGAGGCGGACAAGGCTCTTTGCGCTTTCCGTAAGCCTCCTGGAAAGTTCGCTTTCCCGTTCTCGCAGGCCATTCGTGGCCGATCCTTCGCGTGCCGTTAAGGACTTTGCTTCGCAGTCATCGGGTAGATGGAAATGCTGGTCTGAAAGCGCTATTTGCGCATCCGTGAGTCCTTCTCCAATGCGTATGAAGGCGCTACTTTGGCTTTCCGTACAAGCGCTGATCTCGTTATCAATCAGGCCTTTGTTGATCTGCAGATCGCTAAGGGCTTTATCGAGTGTGGCTAAATTGTGCTGCGCTTCCTGCCATCGTTGGTGGGCCTGTGCAATGTCTGACTCGGGAGCTTCCAGCAGCTCTAGGCGCCTTTGCAATGACTGCAGTAGTTGCTCTGCACCTGGCAGGTCGATTTCTTCGTACTGCAGCTGCCCAAGCCGTTCGAGCAAGTCTTTCTTCTGTTTGGCGGTTTCTGCTCGCGTTTGTGCAGCTTCAGTGGCCGCCTCCAACTCCTTGGCTAACTGTCGTGCTTCGGCGAGGCGCTGAGCCAATGCCCGCAGTTGGTCCGTGTTGTCAAAGCCGGTGATCCAGCCCTCCTCGAGGCGGCTGGTGTCCTGCTTATCAAACAAGCCAGCTTTCCCCGACATAAGGCCCTGAGCTGTCATGCCGTGCTCGATGTGCTCCAGGGCTTCTGCAGATTCGACGCAATGGCGATCGATGCCGCTCAAGAATTTCTTCAAGGCGGCAAGGTAGGGAGATTTTGGTTTGAAGTTCAGCTTGCGAGTAAAGCCATCATCAAGAAAGACTGCGGGATGTGTTGGGTCTTTGGCATCCAGCAGGCGGACATGGAAATTATTGTGCCTGCCGTTTACCCATCTCAATGCAGGCTTGAGCGAACCACTCGGTACGAGAATGCGTAAGCGATGGGAGCCAATCGCTCGCTCTATCGCGCCTCTCCAATGCGCTTCCTCGCCTTTGACTTCTAGGAGTTCGGCCAGAAAAGGCAGATCGGCGTTCTCCAGGCCGAGATGTTTGGCCAGCGCTGTTCGAAACTGATCCGGCCCTGAGAGTATGTTGGAGTTAGGCCGGGATCTGACGTCGCTCAGCTCTTTCTCCAATGCCTCGATAGCATTTCGTTGTGCCTGCAGTTGTCCCCCCTTGTCCCAGGCTACTTGATTCAGTTCACTTACGTCGGGCTCCAGTTGTGTCACCAGCGTGGCGATTCTCTGCTGGTTCTCGTAAAACGATTCCCTCGAAATCGTTCCATCAAGTTCAAGCTTTCGGGCAAGGCGCTGGTAGTCCTCGGCAGTACGCTCGAGACTTTTGTAGCGGCGTCTCTGCCATTCAATTTGCTCTCTCAGCGCTTCGATACTGGATCCACCGCTCTGTAGGTAGCTATCCCTGAGGGTCTGCTCAAGCGATGCCTGGGCGATCCTTTGCGGCGCTAACTCCTCGCGGCGATGCTGGTTGTGCCTTAGCTCTTCATTGAGGGCTTGCAGGCGCTTTCCCCAGAGTTGATACCCCTTGATGGCAAACCAGATTGGCGCTAGTCCCAATAGCTCCCGGCATTGGGATTGCTGCTCCACAAAACTGGTGTGTGACTGCCAGGCAGGCAGAATCGGGAGAAGTGAGTCTCGCTGTTTGCGTGCGATCTCCAGTTCTTGGTGAATGGTGGTGAGATTGTCGAACTCCGAAGCCACCTCGGCCGCACGCTGGAAAGCAGAGTGGTCATCCAGTACTAATTCGCGGAAGAGCTCATCAATGCTGTTCAGTTGCTTGAGTCCCGCGGCACGGTTGAGCAAGGTGAACGCATTCTCGCCGACATCGAAGAAGCGCCGCAGCTGAGCCAGGTAGTGGACCTTGTTCTCGTTGACGAATAGTCCCGGGGTCTCCTTAGCCAGGCTTTTCAGGGCTCGATTACCGCCGGTGTGATGGAGCTCAAGCCAATCATCGAGTCCCATTCCCGGCACCCGGGAGAAGATCCAGATTCGTTCCAGGTCGGAGGCGGATGAGCTGCTGCCGTCGAGAGCGAAGAGGGCGCCAATGCACAACGTGTCTTCTTCGTTTCTAAAGCGTGCAGCAATCCCAGTGACGGTCTTCTGAGGTCGGGCGATATGGTCCATGTCGCCACTGCGTCCCGCCCCGGAGACTCCGCGGACATAAGAGACGAGGTCGCGATCGCTTTCATGTCCCCCTGTCGATGCCAGGTTGTAGCGTGGTTGGGCAGTGATCAGGGTCATAAAGGCATCGATCAAAGTCGTCTTGCCGCTACCGGTCTGGCCAATGATGGCCGTGCCCCGTAAGTCGATTTCTGCGGTGTGCCGATTGCTGAATGAGCCCCAATTGAACAGGTCAATTCCAGCCAGAAGGTAAGGCGAGTCGGGGATCAGGTCCTTGAGCAGCAGGTTGGTGGTCTCAGGCAGGGTCATGTTTCGCTTCCCCAGTTTCGTCAGTTGCTACCGCGTTGCTTTCCAGAGCATTGTTGGATTTGGCTCTCAAGGCTTGAACAAGGCTCACCAAATTCTCGGGGTTGGCGAGATGAGCGATGATTGGCCTGATCGCGACTTGGTCATGGGGGGTGACCTCCGAGACCACTCCATGGGCTCTGAGCTGCTCCAGGAGACCGCGCAGACGACTGTGCTCACGCTGATCGCTGCCTAGCTCTCCCAGGTAGAGTCGCAGTGGCGGTAGCAACTCTTCGAGGGCGACTTTGGCGTCTCCACCCCCGATGCCGGCCTCTTGCTCATACACCACGTAGTGCTGGCGGAGGAGGGCCAATAGCAGCGACTGTTCCAGCGTGAGTCGTTGCTTACGGAGCAGGGGATGGGACCACTCGTCCTCATCGTTGGTAAAGATCTGACGGGACACAATGAGGAAAGCGAGGCCGCGGATATCGTCAACGCGAAGAGCCAGATCAAAGGGTTCGAGGATGGTGTTGAGCTCTGTGGTGTGGGTCACAGCAGCCCGGTACAGATTCGGTTTCGAGGATGCTTCAAGCAGGCCAACTCGCAACAACTCCTGGCAGCACTCCTTCAACTGAACAGGTGTGTAAGCCGCTTGGCCTTCGGTGGGGTCGGCGGGGGAGGAGGTGAGTCCCGCTGCTGTAGTCTCGTCTTCTTGCCTGTCTTCCTGTGCATCCTCAGGCGCGTTGGCGGCTGCCAGTTCATCAAAGTAGTTTTCCATCTCATACCTCCCAATCCATTTGCCTCAGCTGTACGGCCTCCAGCTGCACTCGTGGGACTTCGAAGCGTAATCCGATACCCTCACGGGCGATGACCTCAACCTGCTCTCGCTCTTCGAGAACCGGGGCATCGACTTCCCGGGCCATGCTTAGCCACAAGGCGAGAGTCTCAAGGTCATGTGTCGGAGGTAATCGCTCTGCAAGTTCGGCGATCCCCATGGCGCGCCCGCATGCCTCCAATACTGCGAGCGTATCGTTGACCAGTGCCTCGCGGTCCAATCCGTCCAAGGCATCCCAGAAGTCTTCATCGAGATCCGTGAGGTCCAGGGCTGCGGGGGTCAATTCAAGTAACTGCTCCTCATTGCCTGCCAGGGATTTGAAGCGAAGGCGCTCAATGACGGGCAGGTTGGGGCAGGCCACCGCCACCGGTGGGATGGGGGCAGGGGCACGTCGAATGTCCCCATTCTTCCAGTCGACGGACAATGCCTGCTGAAGGACGTCGTTGATCAACTCGCCCACGCGGTGATGCTCGGCCGCCAATCCTGTTTTGAGAAATCCCCGTACGTCTCGTTCATTGCGGGCCCTGGCACGAATAACCCCTGCAGACTCGTCCACCAGGCGGAGGATGAGCCAGCGCATCTCATTTTGCTGCTGCCGGTTCAGTGCAGTGGCGGTAACAGGGTGGGTGACTATCGAGCGCAGCTGCAGTTTCATGTTCTGCAACTCTATAGAGCGAGAAAGCTGAACCTGGAAGCTTTGGAAGACACGGCCCTCTGGGGTTTCCAACAGGTCATCATGGCTGTTCAGCATCTTGTCGACGATATCGCCACGATGGTTCTTCTCGCTGACTATGGATTGTCGAAGTCGCCGATCAGCTTCACGGTATGAATCTTCGACGCGCCGGAAGTCCGCGCGGAGACTTGTCGCCAGAGAATAGATTTCACGAATTCGTTCCGCCGCCTCTACCGGTGGCAGAACGGGAACGTGCCCTGCATTGACTGCATCGAGCTCTGCTTCAAGCTCGGCAATCTTTCGCTTGATGTGGTCGGCACGGCTGCGGGGATCGGGGTTGAGACTGGACTGCAAGCTTTCGATTTCACGCTGGACCATGGATAAGCGTGAGGCGGTCGATGTCATGATTCGCTCGCCCAAGCCCGCGGCGAAGCGCATCGCCGCTTCTAGCGCATCGGTGGCGTACAGCTGTCCGTCCCGTTCTACGACCAAGCCCAATTTGATCCAGCTGCGCATTTCCTTGCGCGCTGAAGCGTAGAAGTCCTCTCCATCACCATTGAAAACTTCATTGTTGGCGTGTAGCTCAAGCAGTTCGGCGAGAGCGGTGAGGGCATCCTCGAAGGCAATTCCGTCGCGACTCTTCTCGAATAGATGCTGGAGGCAACTGAGTACTAGGGGAGAGCGGCGGGCCGCCAGCAATTGCCACGCCGGATTCTGTTGGCGGGCTTGGATGAGTTCCTGCGTTCGCCGCTTGATGTCGTAGTCCATCGCTGGTGCCCTCCACTAGCACCACCTCACGCGGTCAATATGAAGTCTTTGATGTCATCTGGCTAGCGTTGGCCGTTCACTAACGAGGGCTACGGTTCTGACCCATTGGGTGCAATGGGCAAGGAGGCGCGAAAGCCGCGAAGTATCTTCGACGGGGTGTGGATGCAATCGAACTTGGAGACTTTCGGGCAGGGTATTCGGCCGGATGGCACCGCCCTGATATGTAGATCATCCGTCAGATGATGAGGATGTCAGGGTGGGAAGGGAGAACTACCTCCTAGAGGAGCTCATGAGCTTCGGCACTCAAGAAGGTGCTTCAAAGCAGGCCGCCGCCAGCTTGCGTCCGCGAGGCTTCCGTTGGTGGAGGCATTTCAACAATCGTGCGAAAGTTTCGGTGATTTTTGAATAGCTCCTGTGCCGTTGGTGCCGTGGATTTTTCAGCGGCTGCCCGTCTGTATACAATTGCGCGATTTCCGCACTTTCAGGCCCGCCTTCATGCATCATCCCGCCGAACATTCGCCGCTGGGCAAATCCAGCGAGTACGTCAGCACCTACAGCCCGGAGCTGCTCTTCCCCATCTCCCGCGCTACCAAGTGGAACGAGCTGGGCCTGACCGCCGCGACCCTGCCGTATCAGGGCGTGGATTACTGGAACTGCTACGAGTTGTCCTGGTTGACGCCCACCGGCAAACCGGTGGTGGCCATTGGTGAGTTCGCCATCCCGGCCGACTCGCCGAACATCATCGAGTCCAAGTCGTTCAAGCTTTACCTGAACTCGCTGAATCAGTCGGCCTACACCAGCGCATCCGAGCTGGAGCAGGTACTGGCGCGGGACCTGAGCGCGGCTGCTGGTGCTCCGGTCAATGTGCGGGTGCGCAGCCTGGGGGACGTAGCCGCTGAAGGAGTAGCGAGTCTGCCGGGCGTCTGTATCGACGACCTGGACGTGGTCATCGACTGCTACGAGCATCCGCAACCCGAACTGCTGCGTGCCGGGGTTGGGCTGCCGCTGCAGGAGTCGCTCCACAGCCACCTGCTGAAGTCCAATTGCCCGGTAACCGGCCAGCCGGACTGGGGCACGGTCGTCGTGGAGTACCGCGGTGCGAAGCGGCTGGACCACACCAGCTTCCTGGCGTACCTGGTGAGCTTCCGCCAGCATGCCGACTTCCATGAGCAGTGCGTGGAGCGCATTTTCCTCGACCTCAAGCGCTTGCTGGAGCCGGAGTCCCTGACCGTTTATGCGCGCTATGTGCGCCGTGGCGGGCTGGACATCAACCCCTACCGCAGCACAGGGCAGGTGCAGACCGACAATCGCCGGCTGGTTCGGCAGTAACGAAAACCCCGACTCGACGTCGGGGTTTTTGTTTGCTTCCGGGCTAGATCCCCATGTTCGCGAGGCTCTGCATGATATTGCGCAAAGTGCCGGCGAGCGTGGGGTGGCGGGTTTCGAAGCGCTCTACGGCCAGGTTGACCCCATCCACCAGGGTAGCGTCCGGCGCCAGGGCGGCGTCCTGGGCCAGGCGCAGTTCGATTTCCTGCATCAACTCGATCAGCGATGCGCGTTCCTCGGCATCCAGTGGTGGTTCCTCGGCCAACTGGTCGCGCAGTTGTTGCAGTTGCTGCTGCAGGCGTTCAGGCATGTCTTTCTCCCTTTGCAAATGTCTCAGGAGTGGACCTTGCGGCCAGGCCAAAAGGTCCCTCATGCCTTAGAGATTAATCCAGGCCGGGCAGACCTGCCTGACTCGGATCAAGCCTGAAACAAATCCATCGGGTTCAGGGTTTCTCGCCCTTGCCACGACGGCTGGCGAGGTCCGCCAGGCAAGGGGCGAGTTCACCCAGGTGATCGATCACCGAGTGGGCGCCCAGGCGGTAAAGCTCCAGCGTCGCGGCGGCACGCAAACGATCGCGCTCGGCACTGTCCAGGGCGTGCCAGTCAGCCGGAGCCTGGCCGCAGAGGGGGCCGCTCGCGGCCAGGCCGATAGTCCACAGCCCAGCGTTCAGGCCGGCTTGAAGCAAGCGCGGGCTGGCGCTGATCAACACGCAGCCTTCCAGGCGCGAAACGCCCAATCCAGCTAGCGCCTGCCAGCAACTGTCCGGTGCGGGCCAGGGGCGGGCACCGTTGATGTCGCTACCGCGTAGCCAGGCGGGCAGGGGCGTTGCCAGGCGCCAGCTGGCGGGTGCAGGCAGCTCGTCGAGCCAGGCGCAGGGCACCTGGGCAGCGTCCACCAGGCTGGCTAGCCGGTCGAGGTCGGCTACAGCCTCGGCATGTTCTCCGGCGGCGTCCAGCAACTGTTGCTGGAAGGCCTGAAGCTGCGTCGCGCTGGCCGGAGCGCCCAGGACGTGGTCAAGCGCAGCGCGAGGGGCGAAGGCCGCCGCTTCGGCCAGGCACGGTGCCGGGCAGTCTGGCAGCAGACGGTTCAGCGCAAGGGGCAGGGTACGAGCACCGAAGTCCACCAGACAGCCGGAAAGGCCGAAGAGGAGGGCGGTGAAGGCGGGCGGTTGGCTCTGGGGCATCTGCGTCGTCCTGACGAGGTCTGGCGCAGGCTAACCGCCCTGGATGACAGGAAGGTTACGGGCGGGCGCCAACACCCATGGCCTGGCGCAGGTCGTTGGGCACCGGTACCGATCTGTCGGTGGCGTGATCGATCCAGACCAGCTTGCAGTGGCCTTCGCCATAGAGGGTGTCCGGGGCTTCCAGGGTACTCAGGCGGTGTTCCACCACCAGGCTGCTACTGCCCACCGCGCCGGCGTAGAGCTCGATCACTACCGTGGCAGGATGCACCACGGGTTTGAGGTAGGTATGCAGCGTCTGCAGTACCACGGGCCCCTGGGGCACGTTGTTCATGGCGATGCCGAGCTTTTCGAACCAGGCCACCCGGGCTTCTTCGAGGTACTGGATATAGAGAGTGTTGTTGACGTGGCCGTAGCTGTCCATGTCACCCCAGCGCACGGGGATATGTGCAACATGAAGCAAGGTTTTTTCCTGCATGCTGGCTGTCCGCTATGCTGCCCAATGCGGGCGATGGCCTTATACTGCGCGCCTTTGAACGGGCGGCGGGCCGCCACACTACTTTTCTCAAGGAGAGTCTGCAATGCAATTGATCAGTGCTCGGTGGCTCGATCGTCTGGGCCGAGTTCTGGCCTGTGTCACCCTGGCGGTGCTGCCCATCGCTGCGAATGCTGCGGAAGATGACCCCTGGGAGGGCTTCAACCGCGTCATGTTCCGCTTCAACGACACCCTTGATACCTACGCCCTGAAACCCGTCGCCAAGGGCTACCAGGCGGTGACCCCGCAGTTCCTGGAAGACGGCGTTCATAACGTGTTCGGCAACATCGGGGATGTCGGCAACCTTGTCAACGACCTGTTCCAGGCCAAGTTCCATAACGCTGGCGTCGACACCGGTCGCCTGATCTTCAACACCAGCTTCGGCCTGCTGGGCTTCTTCGACGTGGCTACCGGGATGGGCCTGCAGCGGAATGACGAAGACTTTGGCCAGACCCTCGGCTACTGGGGCGTGGGCAGCGGTCCCTACCTCGTCATACCGTTCCTCGGCCCAAGCACTGTGCGTGATGCCGGCGGCAAGATCCCGGATTCCTTCTTCGAACCGTATGGTTACATCGACCACGTACCCACCCGTAATGTGACGCGTGCCGTGGATGTGGTGGATACGCGCGCCAGCCTGCTGTCGGCGGAGAAGCTGATCACGGGCGACAAGTACATCTTCATTCGCAACGCCTACCTGCAGAACCGCGAGTTCAAGGTGAAGGACGGCGAGGTGGAAGACGACTTCTAAGCCCCTCGGCCAGGCCCGGAAAAATGAAAAAGGCGACCCCAGGGTCGCCTTTTTCGTTTCCGGCTTTTGCTGCCTAGCGTATGTCGAGGATGTTCAGGCCCAGGATGCATCCGCTATCGGGGCTTTCACCGATCCGCACCACCTCGGCGTCGGCTTCCAGGCCCTTCAACGAGCTGTGCTCGGAGGGAATGAGCACGCGAACGCGATCGCCCACCGCCGCATCGACCTCTGCCTCGACCTGCATGCCGCTGCTGGAAAGGTCCAGGCAAAGGGCTGGGTACTGGCGGCCCGCGTGCTCCAGGATGGCCTTGGTCTGCACCTGCATCCTGATGAAATCGCGCTTCTCGCTGTAGTTGCGGTCGTCCAGGCTCACGCACTGATCCTCTTGTTGTCATGGAGTGGGGCGAAACCCTTATAACTTCCAGCGATTTCGGGTGTAAAGGCAGAGTTCGGTGTGCGCTGCAAGCTTGAATCGCCCTGCGGATGGGAGTACCGTCTGCGCCGTAACGCGAACCCCCGTACTCGTGCTCGGGCCTTAGGTCGGGTGCCATGACAACCCATCCCTGGCGCCGTTTGCCTGGATACTCCATGCACAATCCCAGTGCCAAGCTGCTGATTATTGATGACGACGAGGTAGTGCGCGCAAGCCTCGCGGCCTATCTGGAAGACAGTGGATTCAGCGTTCGGCAGGCCAGCAACGGCCTGCAGGGGCTGCAGGTTTTCGAGCAGGAACGCCCGGATGTGGTGATCTGCGACCTGCGTATGCCTCAGGTCGATGGCCTGGAACTGATCCGCCGCATCTCCGAACTGGAATCAGAAACCCCTGTGATCGTGGTCTCCGGCGCCGGCGTCATGAGCGACGCCGTGGAAGCGCTGCGCCTCGGCGCTGCGGATTACCTGATCAAGCCCCTGGAAGACCTGGCCGTTCTCGAGCACTCGGTGCGTCGCGCCCTCGACCGCGCGGCATTGCGCCTGGAGAACCGCCGCTACCGCGAAAAGCTGGAAGCCGCCAACCGCGAACTGCAAGCCAGCCTGCACCTGCTGCAGGAAGACCAGAACGCCGGGCGCCAAGTGCAGATGAACATGCTGCCAGTGACGCCTTGGGAAGTGGATGGTCTGCGCTTTGCACACCAGATCATCCCGTCGCTGTATCTCTCGGGAGACTTTGTCGACTACTTCCGCGTCGACGAGCGCCGGGTGGCGTTCTACCTGGCGGACGTTTCCGGCCATGGCGCCTCCTCGGCCTTCGTGACCGTGCTGCTGAAGTTCATGACCACGCGCCTGCTGTACGAGTCCCGGCGCAACGGCATGCTGCCTGAGTTCAAGCCTTCCGAGGTGCTTGGTCACATCAACCGTGGGCTGATCAATACCAAACTCGGCAAGCACGTGACCATGCTCGGTGGCGTGATAGACGAGGAAAGCGGCAAACTGACTTACAGCATCGGCGGGCATTTGCCGTTGCCGGTGCTCTACAGTGAGGGCAAGGCCTCCTACCTGGCTGGCAAGGGCCTGCCAGTGGGGCTGTTCGAAGAGGCGAGCTATGATGATCGGGTCATCGATCTGCCGCCATCCTTCAGCTTGACCTTGCTCTCCGACGGTATCCTGGACCTTTTGCCCGGGGATACCCTCAAAGATAAGGAAGCCGCACTGCCAGAGATGGTGTGTGAGGCAGGTGGCAGTCTGGATGGCTTGCGACAAGTGTTTGGACTGGCCAGCCTGGGCGAGATGCCGGATGATATCGCCTTGCTGGTGTTGAGCAGGAACCTTGCATGAGTACCGGTAAAATCCAGTTTGCTGAACAGGACGGGACTTTCGTCCTGAAGTTTGTCGGAGAAATCCGCCTGACGCTGTGTTCGGCCCTGGATGCGACCATCGAAAAGATCTTCACGGCGCTGAATTTCTCGGCGATCGTCATTGATCTCACGGAAACCCGAAGTATCGATAGCACTACGCTCGGCCTGCTGGCCAAGCTATCGATTCTTTCGCGGCAGAAAGTGGGCCTGTTGCCCACGGTAGTGACCACCCACCCCGACATCACCCGGCTGCTGCAGTCGATGGGATTCGATCAGGTGTTCAATATCGTCGGGACGCCGGTGCCGTGCCCTGAGTGCCTGGAAGACCTGCCGCCGCAGGATCAGACGGAGGATGTGGTCCGCACCAAGGTGCTGGAAGCCCACCGCATCCTCATGGGGCTCAACGAGTCCAATCGCGAAGCTTTCCACGACCTGGTCAGTGCCCTCGAGCGCAGCTGACCCGTCCTTTCCGCCCCAAAAATGAAAACGCCCGCAGCCTGAACAGGTTGCGGGTGTTTGCGTTTCAGCGGCGGGAGGCGAGCAGGGCTTCCAACTTCTCCTGGTCTCGGGCGAACAGGCGAATGCCTTCGGCCAGCTTTTCGGTGCCCATGGCATCTTCGTTGAGTTGCCAGCGGAATGCTGTTTCGTCCAGCACCACGCGGGCCTCGGACTCATTGCCCGGGGCCAGGTTGCGTTCCAGCGTGCCCTGGTCGTCCGCCAGCTTCTGCAGCAGCTCGGGGCTGATGGTGAGGCGGTCGCAGCCTGCGAGCGCTTCGATCTGGCCGAGGTTGCGGAAGCTTGCACCCATCACCACGGTCCGATAGCCGTTGGCCTTGTAGTAGCGGTAGATGCGGGCAACGGACTGTACGCCCGGGTCTTCGCTGCCCTGGAAGTCGCGACCTTCGGCTTTCTTGTACCAGTCGTAGATGCGGCCTACGAAGGGGGAAATCAGGAAGACGCCTGCATCGGCGCAGGCGGCTGCCTGAGCGAAGTTGAAGAGCAGGGTCAGGTTGGTCTGGATGCCCTTGCGCTCCAGCTGCTCGGCGGCGCGGATGCCTTCCCAGGTCGAGGCTATCTTTATCAGGACGCGGTCGCGACCGATGCCGGCTTCCTCATAGAGCCCCATGAGGCGCTCTGCGCGACGCAGGGTGGCATCGGTGTCGAAGGACAGGCGGGCGTCCACTTCGGTGGAAATGCGCCCGGGAATGACTTTGAGGATCTCCTGGCCAACGGCCACGCCGAAGCGGTCGCAGGCCAGGCCCAGGTCATTGCCGCTGCCGGCTACTGCGCTGTCGAGCAATTTGGCATAGCGTGGCATGGCTGCCGCTTTCAACAGCAGGGAGGGATTGGTGGTGGCGTCGACCGGCTTCAGGCGGGTGATCGCGTCGAGGTCGCCGGTGTCGGCGACGACCGTGGTGTACTGCTTGAGTTGGTCCAGCTTGGAGGTCATGGCAAAACCTTGTCGTGGCGGATGAACTGACCTTACCCGAGCCGCCGGGGCTGCTCAACGGTGGCGTAAGGGCTTTTTTACAGACTGCCGGCCTGCCCATTCCTACAGACCTGAAAAAGGGGCAGAGAGGTTCCGCGACGAAAAATATTTCACACAAGCACTGCGGTTTTTTCCGGCTGGTTCGTCTTCTTCTATGAGAGCCCGATAAATTCGGGGAAACAGGCCGGCAGGAAATCCGGCTGGAAGCCTTGCGCCACGCAAGCCATTGCACAACAAGGAGACCTCGATGCGCACACATTCCCTTTCCGGGGCCAAACGGGTCGTCCCGCAGCCCGTCGGCCTGATGGTCAAGGACAATCCTCAAAGTGTGGAGCACCACCAGCTGCGGCTGATGTTGCAGGACGCGGGGCTGAAGACCAGCATGCCGCGACTCAAGGTGCTGGAAATCCTCTGCCTGGCTTCATTCGAGGGCCATGACATTGCCGGCCGCGTGCTGCACGAGCGCCTGGTGGAGGCAGGGGAGCCGCTGTCCCTGGTCAGTGTGAGGCAGGTACTTGGGCGAATGGTGGAGAGCGGCCTGGTTGAAGCCCAGGGCGGCGGGCGCTATCGCCTGGCGCCGGCCTGGGAGGCGAAGATATCCGCTCAACGGCCGCGTAGCAGCTCGGCAGCCTGATCCAGCAGCGCCAGCGGGTCGGCGGTCTTGTGGACGTCGACCGACAGCAACTGGCGGAAGCGCCTGGCGCCAGGGAAACCCTGGGCAAGGCCGAGCACGTGGCGGGTGATGTGATGCATCACGCCGCCTTCCTGAATGTGACGCTCGATATAGGGGCGCATGGCCTCCAGGGCTTCCGCGCGGCTGATCGGCGGTGCGTCACCACCGAACAGCGCGGCGTCCACTTCAGCGAGAAGGTAGGGGTTGTGGTAGGCCTCGCGGCCCAGCATCACGCCATCGAAGACGCTCAGGTGTTCGCGGCATTCGTCGAGTGTCTTGATACCGCCGTTCAGAACGATCTCCAGGTCTGGAAAGTCCCGCTTCAGCTGCGCTGCGACGTCATAGCGCAAGGGCGGGATCTCGCGGTTCTCCTTGGGCGAAAGGCCTTCCAGGATAGCGATGCGCGCATGCACGGTGAAGCTGCGGCAGCCCGCTTCACATACCTGACCGACGAAGTCGCAGAGTTCCTCGTAGCTGTCCCGGCCGTTGATACCGATCCGGTGCTTCACCGTCACCGGAATCTCAACCGCATCCAGCATCGCCTTGACGCAATCGGCCACCAGCGCCGGATGCCCCATCAGGCAGGCGCCAATCATGTTGTTCTGCACCCGGTCGCTGGGGCAGCCGACGTTCAGGTTCACCTCGTCGTAGCCGGCCTCCTGCGCCATCTTCGCGCAAGCTGCAAGGTCTGCCGGCACACTGCCGCCCAGCTGCAATGCCAACGGATGCTCCGCCTCATCGTGACGCAGGAAGCGCTCATGATCGCCGTGCAGCAGCGCTCCGGTGGTCACCATCTCGGTATAGAGCAGGGCATGCTGCGACAACTGGCGCAGGAAGAAGCGGCAGTGTCTATCCGTCCAATCCATCATCGGCGCCACGGAGAAGCGGCGGGACAGGGCAGGGCGCGTGGTTTGGGGCTGGGGAGCGTTTAGAACGGTCATTCGGAAACGTCTGATTTGAACCTGTTTTGGCCCCTTTCCGGCTATCCCGGCAGACCCAGTGCTAACTTTTAGCACTGGGTTCATGGGTTTTAGCACTGCAGGAAAGCATGGGCACGATCACGCGGCGGAAGAACAAGAGCGGAGAGGTGAAGTACACCGCTCAAATCAGGCTGCGCCGGCAAGGGCGCATAGTCTATCAGGAAACCCAATCCTTCGATTTCAAGCAGACGGCGCGCGCCTGGTTGTTGCGGCGAGAGTCCGAGCTGGCGGCGCCGGGCGCCCTGGAGCGCGCCCAGCGCAAGGGGGCCACGGTTCGGCGGATGATCGGGCAGTACCTGGAGGAATTCGAGAACGTCCGCCCGCTGGGCAAGACCAAGCGGGCGACACTGTTGGCCATCGCCGGCTCCTGGATTGGTGACCTCCAGGACGTCGACATCACCAGCCAGAAGCTCGTCGAATACGCGCAGTGGCGGCACAGCAAGGAGGGGGGTGGAGTACAGGCGCAGACGATTGGCAATGACCTGTCCCACCTTGGCGCCGTGCTTTCCATTGCCCGGCCGGCCTGGGGCTACGAGATCGACCCGTTCGCGATGCCCGATGCCCGGAAAGTGCTGAAGAAGCTGGGGCTAATCAGCAAGAGCAAGGAGCGCGATCGCCGGCCCACCCTGGAGGAGCTCGACAAGCTCCTCGAGCACTTCTTCGAGATGCAGCACCGCCGGCCCAGCTCGATCAACATGCCCAAGCTCATCGCGTTCGCCATTTTCTCAACCCGTCGACAGGAAGAGATCACGCGTATCCGCTGGGACGACCTGGACGAGCAGCGCCAGGCGGTGCTGGTGCGGGACATGAAGAACCCGGGACAGAAGATCGGCAACGACATCTGGTGCCACCTGCCGGATGAGGCTTGGGCGATCCTGCAGAGCATGCCCAGGAGCTGCCCGGAGATCTTCCCGTACAACGCCGAATCCGTCTCAGCGTCTTTCACCAGGGCCTGCCAGTTCCTAGAGATCCGGGATCTCCACTTCCACGACTTGCGCCATGACGGCGTGAGCCGGTTGTTCGAAATGGATTGGGACATTCCACGGGTGGCGAGTGTTTCGGGTCACCGGGACTGGAATTCGATGCGGCGGTATACCCACCTTAGAGGGCGCGGTGACCCATATATCGCGTGGCTTTGGCTGAAGCGAATTATTGCTACGCCAGTTGTGCTTGGCGCGCGGGGCAATTAAAACGTGCGGGTTGGGCTAGTAGCCGAAAATGGACGTTCGTTATGGTTCTGGAGCAATTCTTAAGTCGGTCGGATGAGCTACATCAATCGATTCTTGGCTTGATCGGCGATTCAGAGATTTACCCTGGGGAGCGCTTTCTAACGAGCTTCGGCATGTGCAGTCTTTCCTTGGAGCACGCGCTGAGCATTCGCACCCTGATGGCTATTGGTCTCCAGACTTCAGCCGCGAGCTTGCTCCGATTGCAATTTGAAAGCCTGACTCGCGGTATGTGGCTGCTCTATGGTGCTAGCGACGCTGTCGTTGAAAAGCTCACGGCACCCCTTACGCCGGATAGTGAGCAGGCAGCCAAGAACCTTCCTTCAGTGGATGAAATGATCAAGCAGATGGCTGCCAAGGCTCATCCTGATGCGATTCGAATGCTCAATGAGTTCAAGGAAATTTCCTGGAAGGCCCTCAACTCTTTTGTGCATTGCGGAATTCACCCGCTCCATCGACATGTAGGCGGGTTCCCTGAGCAATTGGCGATGCAGGCCGTGCAAAACTCAAATGGCTTGTTGACCATGGCAGGGATGACGATGGCAATTCTCACGGGGGATGAGAATTGCACCAAACCGATGAGCAAGATTCAGCATCAGTTCAAAGATTGCCTCCCGATACTGATTACCTAATAGCTCGTCCCATCAGCTTGTCCTGCTCCACCACCGCCTTCTTGTGCCGCGCATCCAGGTATGCCGCCAGATCCCGCACATGCACCCCGCGCGCGGTCTTCTGGCTGCCCTCCAATCGTACGATTGGCAGGTCGATCTCCCCGGCCAGCACCTTGCGCTGGAACTTCTCCGGGCTGAGATGGCTGAAGTAGTCCGCGCATAATCGGTCCAGCGGGACGATGGCGGTGGCGCCGTACTGCGCCATAAGCAGGAATAGCGTGTTCATGTTGTTCTCCATTTTTTAATCACGCGCGGAAGATCCAGCACTTCACCGTCCCCGGCCTCGCCAGCATCGGGTTACGCAAGGCATGGTGGCTGCGCACGGCGCTGTCCACCGCCTTGCTGGCGCCGAGGAACTTGTGCGACTGGCTGTTTCGCAGCACGTCGCGCAGGGTGCCGACGTCGGCCAGCTGCTGGCGGTGTTCGCTGGCGCGCTGGACGAATTCGTTGAGGTTGATGGCGATCAGGTCCGGGTTCTTGCTGTGGTTCACCACTGGGCCGTCGTCCAGGGACTCCAGGTACTCGAACACCTCCCAGAACTCGGCCACGGCCGGGTGATCAGCGCTGATGGCAGCCTGACGCTCCAAGGCCATCTGCACTATGCAGCGTTGGGTGTCGCTCACATGGTGGTCGCTGAGCTGCACCACGAGGCGTAAGCAGTCCAGGGCAGCCAGCAACTGCGCGTGGTTCTTGATGATCCGCTCCACGCGGATCTGCCCGCGCAGCGTGTTGCCGCAGTGGCTACAGGCAGCTTGATCGTCGCTGCTTGAATATGGCTCACCACAGACCACGCAATGGGTATGCAAGCGGCGCAGCCGCGCTTCGTGCTCGGGAATGCGTTCGGCAAGGCGATTCAATACGGCCGCTTCCTGCTTCACCGCATGCAGCAGGAAATGGCTCAGGCGGGCCCCGTCCAGGGCGTTGAGGTTGTCGGCGGCCTCGCGGCTTTCAGTGGTGGCTGTGAACCGCTGGAAATGCAGTTTGGCGATACGGGTAAGAATCGCCTCGGAGGCACTGACGGCGGCGTTCTGGCTGATGACGATGGTGCCGCGAAAAGGCGGCTCATAGGTTTCGTTGCCGGAAGTCTTCATGCCTCGGGTGCGCAGCGTACCGCCGCCGAAGAAGTCCTTCAGCTCGTCGAAGTCGAACGACTTCTGGTGGGCTCGGTCCGGTTCGTTGCGGTCGCCCTCGATCAGCACCACCGGCATCCCCGCCACCTGGCCCATCAGGCGCGAGCGGCCTGCCGTGGAAGATTTGGACGGGTCGAAGCCCTCGTAGCCAGCGCGGCCGAGCAGCTTCCAGAGGAAGGTAAGCAGGGTGGTCTTGCCCGCGCCGGCCTCGCCCGTCACCTCCAGGAAGGGGAAAGACTGCCAGCGCTCGCGGATCTGCTCGGCGAACAGCGAAGCAAAGAAGAACGTCAGCGCAACCACGCCCTGAGCGCCGAAGCAGGTCCAGAGCAGGCGCAGCCAAGTATCGTCGTAGCGTTTCGAGTCCCGCTCCGGGCGGATGACGATGGACTTTTGCAGGCTTTTCAGGCGCAGCTTTCCGAACTCGAAGAAGTCCTCCGCGTTCACTTGGTTCACCACGCCATTGCGCACGGCCACGTCGCCAAACACGTAGCAGCCGTGCTCCTTGCTGTAGCCCACGTAGTCGATGGTCTCCACGGTTTTCAGGCCGTAGAGCTGGTCCTTCATGATCTTGTCCAGCTGCTGGCCGCTGCCGGTGAATACGGCGCCGGCGGCCATGCTCAGCAGGCGTTTCTTGAACTCACTGGCCGCTGCCACCTGGGCGCCGGTGAAGGTGTTCTTCACGCTTGGGCCGTCATGGGGGAAGTCCACCCGGAAGTAGTACCAGGACTCGTCGGTGATCTCGTTGCGCTGGAAATACAGCGCTTCCGGGTAGCAGTTGGCGATCTCGGTCACGCAGCCGGATTGGCGCAGTGCCTTCTCGCGCATCTGGCGATTGTTGAGGAGCTGGTCGTCGTGGTGGTCGCTGCTCTCCAGCGCCTGGACCGCCTTGTTGAACTTCTCCAGGTCCAGCTTGAACCAGTACAGGCGCTGCCCGAAGCCAAAGTGGAACTCCTGCCGCTCCCGCCATTCGTACATCAGCAGCGCCTTTTCCGAAGCCGTTTCGGCCAACAACAGGGCGCCGAAGTGACGGGCCTCCTCGAGGGCACGGTGGCGCAGTTCGGCGCGCTTGTCGTCGTCGCTCACGAAGCTCCAGCGCTGGTGCAGGTCATTCCAGTCCAGCTTGCGGCTGTCGGGCTGCGGAATCTGCGCCGCCTCGCAGGCATAGCCCAGATCCCGCGACTGCTGCACCCACTTCTTCGTGTAGCGGTGCGCCCCGGGCTCGTTGTCCAGCGCCCACACCAGCTTCGGCAGCTTGCCGCCGCGGTTGCGTGCCAGGGCCTTGAGCGACTCTTCCGGGTAGGCATTGGACGAGAGCGCCGCCACCGCTGCGATGCCGTGGTGGAGCAGGGCGATGGCGTCGAAAATACCCTCGACAATCCAGAGCTCCTTCACCTCGAACAGATCCACGCAGGGCGGGCACCACCACACGCCCTTGTAGCTTTCTCCGGGCTTGAAGCGGGCCTTCTGCTTGCCGAAGCGATGGGGCCGGTCGATCAGCCGTTCCCAGTAGCCGCCTTTCTCCAGGGCGAACCGCACTGTGGCCGAGCCTTCGCCCAGCTCGCGGTGCCAGAACTGCTCCTGGCTGAACCAGCCCTCGATCAGCTCCAGGTGAAAGCCCCGGGCGAACTCCAGGTAGGCGCGGGCGGTGGCGGTGGGCTGCTGGTCCGTTGCCGGTACCCGGTCGCTCCAGTCGTCGAACAGGTCCTCGTACAGCTCCTTCACATGCCACTGCTGGCCGCACTTGCTCTCGCGGCCGCAGTGAACCGTCCAGGGCGAGTCAGACCGGCAATACAGCTCCCGCTGCCCACAGGCCGGGCAGGTGCCCTTGCGCAGGTACAGCGTGCCCTTGACCTCCTGCAGCCCGTAATCCGCCTGCAGGCGCTGCAGGAGCTCGCCGCGCAGTGCATCCCTCATCGTTGCAGTTCCAGATTGCGTACCGCCTCTCGTGCTGCCTGCAGCGTGCGGGAGAGGGCGGCCAGGGCCGGGTAGTCGTCCAGGATGCGGCGGGTGCGAATCTCCGCCGGCACCGTGCGGTAGCGGTCAGCGAACCACTGCAGCTGTATCGAATGCTCGTACTGAGCCACCAGGAAGCGGTGATAAGCGCGGACCTGCTTGGGCGTGAACTCCAGGTGCAGATTGACGGTGCGGGTCATGCGGATCTCCTTGCGCTGGGCGTAGCTCACCCAAACCCATGGCAATGGGCGGGCGGAATTTGCTCAGGGGTGGTGGGTGAGAGTGACGGGGCGTTGGTCCAGCAGGCGCTGGGGCAGGAGGCGGAGCGGGATGGGGAAGCGCAGGTTGTTCCGGTAGTCGATCAGGTAGGCCACTGTGGCATCGGGCTCGACAACCCAGTCGATGCCCAGCCAGAGCGGCTCCTGCCGGCTAAGCAACTCGTTCCAGGCCAACTGGCTGACCTTCTGCGCGAGGAACAACGGCACCTCGAGGGCGGTGCTCAGGTGGCGCACGCAACTCTCGTACAGCAGGTCCGCATCGCTCAGGTACTGCTCCTTGTGCCGGCGCAGGTAGGCGAGGGCGGCAGCTTGCATCGTGGTGCTGTAATCGCGGGTTTCCATACTCATGGCTAGGCCTCCATCAGGGTGTCCAACAGATCCAGCTGGTTGGTTGGGGTGGCGGACGTCATTGCGGCGCGGCGCAAGGCCCTGTCTGCCAGGGGCAGCTGCACGGCCGGGTTGGCCATGCCGCTGGGGCTAAGCTCGTGGGTCATTTCAAACTGCGCCCGCACGCTCCAGCCGCAGGCCTCGTTGCAGCACTGCAAATAGGCGATGCGCAGGAAAATGTGCGTGCCTTCGCTGGTGCGAATGCGCATACGGCTTTGGCAGTGCGGGCATACGAGCTTGTAGGTGCTCATTGATTCAGCCGGCCACTGCGTCGCTACGAATTGCGAGTGTGACCGGCTCGCGCAGTGGATTGCGCATCAGCAGGTCTTTACCCCAACGGGCGACAAACTCGGGCGGCAGGTCCATCGCGACCCCGTTGTCGACGCACTGAGTGTCGAATCCTGCCTGGTTGAGGCAATGGGCGATGAGTAGCAGCATCGTGTCTTGTGCCATGCCCATACCGCCGCAGATCTCGATCCGGATGTCGTTCCCTTGGTGCGGGATCGGGTTGTGATGTGCGTCCATGAAACACTCCCTATGGATGGTTGAAACGCGAAGCCTCCAATCGGCCCCTGGTTACTTCTGTTGCACCAGGACCAGCGTTCGGCCGCGCCCTGGTGCTCGATCGGCGTGCTTGCGCAATGCCTGCTTGGCCAGCCACTCGGCCACCTGCTGAATGCTCTCCAGCCCCTGCTGCTGGCGAACCTGTTCCAGGAGCTCCAGTTGATCAGGGGTGAAGGTGAGGGTTTGGTCTGGCATCTCTTCGGCTGCTCGTGTGGGCCTGCTTTCAGGCGCGGGCCTGGGGGATGCTGGCGCTGTCCAGCACGGCTGTGGCTTCGCGCATCACCATCTCGCGCAGCAGGGTGGCGAGCTGCTCGCCCTTGTAGTTGGCCAGCGCCTTGATCAGGTCGTGCTCGTAGTCGTCGAAGCGCAGCACAACCCGGTTGTCACGAACGCGGCGAGGGTCTGGATACATGGCAGTCGTCCCTTACTGGTTGGCCGGTGTGGGCGAGGAGGGGGAGGCTCTTTCGCCTTCCTTGATGCCGAGCAGGACGGCGGCGCGGTGCGCTTCGCCGCGAAGGCATTTCTTCTGGCCGTTGAGCACTGCGTAAACGGTTGAAGGGTGAAGCCCGTTCTGCAGGGCGAAGTCCTTATAGGAGAGGCCCTGACGTTCCAACCGCTCGCGCGCCGCTTTGCACGCTTGCTCGGGTGCGTAGGTGGCATGCATAGTTCAAAACCGTGTGATTTCGCGTGATTTGCGACGTTAATCTGGTGACAAAAATGGCATCTGTAAATGGATCGGTGTCGAAAAATGCACCTATCTAAGGAAATCGGAAAACGCCTACAGGAGCAGCGAGTTTTTCTCGGCTACACGCAGGAAGTGTTCGCTGCGCAACTAGGTGTGGCTAAGCGCACCCAGGCGAGCTACGAAGCGGGGAAGAACGAACCCAAGGCTGGATACCTCAGCCAAGCACTGCTGCTGGGTGTGGACGTGATGTACGTGATGACTGGGGTTAGATCACCCAGGCCGGCCGAAGGGATCAGCGTCGCTGAGGAAAAGATTCTGGAGAACTACCGGGCTCTTGCTGACGAAGATCAAGCATCGGTGCGCCGGCTTACTTCTGCGCTGGCGGAATCGATCCAGAGCAACAAGTTGAACAAAGTCAGCGGCAACTGATCGCTGCAGTTTTGCGTTCGCCGACCAGGTAGGTCGGCGTTTCATTGGATGAATAGGGGAGGGAGCCATGTTCGCAGCGCCTGCTGTCGAAGTTCTTAAGCGGCATACCAATTTATTGGTGATGCCACTCTTTGCTGCTGCGTGGTATGCATCTTTTGGCGTGCCGTTTCTAGAATTCATTTCGCCAAAAGGGTATTGGTTTTACTGGCCAGCTTTCGCTCTCCTGTTCGTTCTTCAGGTTTTTGTAATTTCTGGAGTGGTTCAGGCCGTTGATCTTCTTTCTATACATCTCTCCGTGTACATCCAATCCCTCCGGTTTTGGATGGGGCTCGTATCTTTGACAATCGGATTTATCCCGCTAACTGGTCTCGCTAAAGGTGAAGTGCATAACCTGCTTTGGCCTGTGGCGATGCTGATATTTGGGTTTCATATGTTTAACGATGACTATAGGTTGCTGGGGAGGCGCTAGCAACTTAGTCGTCATGGATGCATTGATATTTTAGGGTATAAAATGAACTCTATTTCGCCGTACACTATTCGCTGCTTTAATCCGGCTGCTGGTAAGAAAAAGGTTGAGGATAATTACTCTCCGCTTGGGAAAATAGGGCAGTTTGATGCATATAAAATTCTTAAGGACTATTTGGAGCCTAAGATGAAAAAGTATCAAATCGTGCCGGGCTCAAATCAAATATATTGTTTTCATGGATTTAAGTTCAATGACGAGCGGCGTCAGTTTGCTGGATATTTGCAGGCTGGGGCGTACGGTACAAAGACTGATATCATAAATATTAAAACGGGGAAAATTGACTTCAAGAAGGCGCAAGATAATGCGGAAATGATAAATCATTATGTTAGGTTTTATGTTCCGAAGGATTTGAATGAAGGCGTAGCTTTGCTTCATAATTATAAGAATGTTGGAGTTAAAACTCTGTTGTATTCTATTTTGGGTGCGGAGTTTGGTAGGGTTACGGGTCGTGTCCTGCAGATGAATCCTTTGGCTTATGGAAAGGCATATAGTGAGTGGGAGAAAGCGGCAGCTAAAGAGATAAAGCTCGTAAGATTTAAAGGTATGGCGAATTACGAGGATCAGATTGCCAATCTTGGTCACAGTGAGCAAGAGTTGATTATTAAGTCTACGCGCAAAAATAAGCTCGGGCAGTTATCTGATTATTACACTGCGGGGACTAAGCAAAGAGAGGCGATTGAAATGCTTTCCCCGCTTTGTGCAGAAATTAAAACGGTCGTCGAACTTGGTGGTAAAAAGAGAACTTTTCGTATTGGTGCCAATCCGAACCAGCAAGTGTGTGAGATTGAGCTTGATGAGTCAGAGGTTCCGGTAGTTGCAGGAAATCCTGATCCCGATAGTCTGCACAAATGGTGTGGTTCTCTTTTGAGAGAGTTTGTGGAGTCTATATATCCTGGAATGGGTATCAAGCCATGAGCTCTAAAGTAAATATACTCTCAATTTTGGGCGGCCATCTAAATACTTTATCAAATGTTGATGGTTCGTGGTCTTGGGCTGATGTCTTTACTTTTATTGTTGTGCCTGTAGCGTTCGCCATTGCAGGTGTAGGTGTTGGGTTTAATCTTAATAAAGATGTATCGTCGCTTCTTGTTAACTTTGGTGCAATATTTACCGCATTGCTTTTGTCGGTTTTGGTGCTTGTTTATGACCAAGAGAGCAAGTTGGACGATAAGGAAGTTCTATACAAAGAGCGAAAAATGGCGGGAGACTCTCTGTATGGAGCTAAGAAAAAATTCCTTGAGCAGCTATACTTCAATATAAGTTATTCGATAATAAGTTCCCTGGTGCTGATTGGGGTTTGCTTCTTTCATTCGGTAATTGATGGCTTTTCAAATGCGGGGATGCAGAATGAAAATTCTGGGGCGCTGATGGTAGCTAAGTATGTGTTGACGCCAGCGGCTGTTATTGTCTCATTGAATTTGATGCTGACGATTATGATGATTGTGAAAAGACTCCATTCCCTGCTTACTTTGCGCTAATTTTATTCAATTATTCTTGGTGTGTGGGTTGAAGGGGTTGGGGGTTCGTTTATGAAGCTGGATATTGGGCATGTATATGTTTTATCCAATCCAGCTATGCCGGGGATCGTAAAGATTGGCCATACTAGAAAGGCTAATGTGAGTATTAGGGCTGGAGAACTGTCATCTAATACATCGATTCCTCTACCATTTATTGTGGAAGATTCATGGTTGGTCGAAGATCCTTTGCTTTGGGAGTCGCGCATACATACGCGTCTTGCCTTCTGTCGTGTTGCTAAGGATCGAGAGTTTTTTAAGATCAAGAGTGCAGAGGCTCAGGCGTATATAAATGTATTGATTTATGGCACTGATGATCTTTTTGATTCAGCTTTGTTGGGTATGTTAAATATCGTTGATTTATACAGGCGCTCGCCTAGGTCGTTTAAGGAGTCTGATTTTCAGTTGGGTGAAATTGAAAAAATCTTGGGCGGATTGACTGAGGGGAGGCTTAGTCCGGAAATTCTTGAGAGAATTAATCTGGTGCTTAAAGGGGCTGCATGAAAGGGATTTGGAAAGTGTTGGATTGGGTGTGTAAGTAAGAGGGCGCTATGGGTGAAAATAAGTCTATGACTGATATTTCCTCTCTCTCAGAGCCGGCAGTAAGGTTAATAGAGAAAATTTCAAATGCTGTGGGTGTGCTATATGAGCCTACGAGGATCGTTAGGCTTGCGGCGGCTGAAGCACATGCTGATTTAATTAAGTTCAACAGCAGGCGCCAGCTTTCTCAGTTGGAGCAGCGTGCTGTTTCAAGCTTTCTACAGAGGGAGACCGTCAAACAAGAAAATATAGAGAGTATTACGGGGTTTGCGTTGGATACAATGTCTGCAGACGCCACTCCTGAAGAATTGGATGATACTTGGCTGGCTTATTTTTTTAGGCAGTGCGAACTCATCAAGAACAAGGATATGCAGAAGGTTTGGGGGCAGATTCTTGCTAGGGAGGCTGAGGGGGATAGTGCTTTTTCTCTAAGGACTATAAGTGCCTTGGCGCTTATGAATCACTCAGATGCGGAGATGTTTTCTCGTTTTTGTCAATTTGTGGCTTTGATAGACGGAAATCCTGAGCTGTTGATTTTTGATGTTAATGATAAGTTCTATCGTGATGCTGGTGTTAATTTTGGAGAGACCATCCATCTTCAGTCGATAGGGCTAGTTACATACTCCGATACTGGGTATACGCTTAATGTTACGAAGCACGTCGTGCGGGATGATTTTTATCAAGAAGATTTTTTGTATACGTTAAGTTATTTTGATCAAAACTTAAGTTTAAGGTATCCCCTGATTGAGGATGGAATATTGCGGCGTGACGAGATTCTTTTGTCTACCGGTCAGGTGAACCTAACAGAAGTGGGTCGTGAACTTTTTTATATTTGTTCAGCTAGGCCGAAGGATGGGTTTGTTGGCTACTATGAAAAATGGCTAAAAAAGGAAGATATTGGGTTGGTGCTAAATATTTAATGAAGAGCTATGAATGCTGCAAATTGGGGCGGGAAATGGGTTCAGATAAATTCTGATGTGAAGCCCTTTTGATCAGGCTCGGGTCGCCTGCAGGGCGCTGGATCAGTTGGTGAGTTTTGTCGCGAGAGCTGCGCAATCTGAGTCGCCGATAATGGCCTTCATACGCTCTGACCCATTCAACCGGTACGCTTCACCTCATCCCCCAACTCGGGATGCTTCTGCAGCAACTGGAACAGTTTCACCAGCGCTGTTGGCGCATCCACATCGCCTTTCTCGTAGCGACTGAATGCATTGGGGCCGCCACCGAAGATCTCGCCCGCCTGCTTCTGGGTGAGTTTGAGCTGCTTGCGTACTGCTCTGATCAGCTCCAGGTGCCCGGCGCGTGCGTTGACCTGCTGCCGGGCAAGGTTCATTGCCAGCATGACTCGTTTGGATTCCGCCGGACCTGTGAGGGACTCTCCGCAGGCGTTGCACCAGTCCGCCTCTACGTTGGGGATGAGGGTGGCCTCGCCCTTGTAGATGTACGGCATGTCGCGAACGTCGCGGACCAGGTCGGCCTGGCCGCATACCGGGCATTTCATGGTCAGAGCTCCTTGAAGGACACGATGAGAAGGTCCTCCACCAGGGTGAACTTGAGGTAGAGCTGGCCGACCTCGGTGGTGGGGCGGTAAACGTCCTGCCAGATGGTGTGGTCGGCGTAGGTGGTCATGCTCTTGTAGAAGTCACGAGCGGTGTAACCGCTCCATAAACCCCGTCTTCCTTTGACGGGGTATCGCGATCAGGATGTGCTAGTCGGCGGGCAGTTCCACGGCAGCAGGGCTTCGTAGTCTTCGACACTGTTGGCCGTTGGCAGGCGCTCCAGGACGTGGCGCAGCCAGGCATAGGGTTCTTGCCCGTTGGCTTTGGCCGTTTCGATCAGGCTGTAGAGCTGCGCGCTGGCCGTGGCGCCCTTGGGCGTGTCGCTGAACAGCCAGTTCTTGCGGCCGATCACGAAAGGACGGATGGCGTTCTCGGCACGGTTGTTGTCGATGGGCAGATGCCCGCCTTCGACATAGCGCACGAGCCGGCTCCAGTTGCTGGCCAGGTAGTTCACCGCCTTGCCCAGGGCATTCTGCGCGGCGACCTGTGGCTGGGTCTTGTCCAGCCAGGCCTTGAGCTGTTCCAGGAGGGGCCGGCTGCGCTGCTGTCGTGCGGCGTGACGTTCCAGGTTGCCGCTGTCCTTGTGATCGCGCTCGATGCCGTACAGCTGGTTGATCAGGTTCAAGGCCATGTCGGCGCGCCCGATCTTGCCCTTGGGCTGCACCGTCTGTGCCTCGATGAATTTGCGTCGAGCGTGAGCCCAGCAGGCCAGGCGCTCGATGCCGTCTTGCGCGGCCACGGCGTTGTAGCCGGCATAGTCGTCGGTCATCAGGTAGCCGCGATAGCCGGCGAGCAGGCGCAACGGCACCTCCTGCGCGCGGCTGGTGCTGTAGTCGAAGAGGACGACGGGTTTCTCCGGCGGGCCGCCGCTCTGTACCCACATCCAGGACTGCGCGGTGGGATCGCGCCCGGGTTCGTGCAGTACCTGCAGCCGGGTTTCGTCGCAGTGCAACACCGGGTAGCCCAGCAACTGGTCGCGCATGAGGTTGAGCAGGGGCTGCAACTGCTCGCCAGACTGGATCACCCAGCGCGCCAGGGTCTGGCGGGGGATGTCGAGGCCGTGGCGGCTGAGCATCCTCTCGAAGCGATACAGCGGGATGCCATCGGCGTACTTGGTGGTCAGCAGCATGGCCAGCACGCTAGGGCTGGCCACACTTTTCTCGATCAGTTGGGCCGGCTTGTCGGCCGTGACCGGAGCGCTTTCGCAGGCTTTGCAGGCGTAGGTTTTGCGGATATGGCGGATCACCCGTACCTGCATCGGGATGATCTCCAATTGCTCGCTGGTCTCCTCGCCGATCACCTGCTTGCAGGCGCCGCAGGCACAGGTCAACTCGTGCTCGGGCAGTTCATGGATGATTTCAACGCGCGGCAAGTCAGCCGGGAGGGGCTTGCGCTTGCCACGTCGCTTCACTGGGGCGACGACTTCTTCGGCTTCACCCGATCCGCCAGCAGGTTCTTCGAGCAACTCCTCAGCCTCGTTGAACATGGCCAACTGAGGGGAGTCGGCATCCTCGGGGCTACGCTCGGACTTTGGCGAGAACAGTTTGTGGCGCAGCAGAGCAACCTGTTCCTGCAATTGCAGAACCAAGGCCTTGAGCAGGACGGGATCGTCGGGAAGGGAGTCTGCGCCAGATTTCATGGCGCCGGATTATACCGACTCAGCTCACAAAACGCGGGGTCAGCACCTTGTGTGGCTGGTTCCCCCAGAGGTCGAATCCTGCCAGCAACTGATTCAGTTCCCGCACCGTCAACACGATGGGCTCTTCAGCATCAGGCTTGGTCTTGAAACGCTCGGCCTGCAGGCGCTTGAGCCACAGGCAAAAGCCATTGCGTTCCCAATAGAGGATCTTCACCCGGTTGCGTGTTTTGTTGAGGAAGACGAACAACACCGGGTCGAACACGGCCACCTTGATATCCAGCTCCACCAAGGCCGCCAGACCATCAATGGACTTCCGGAAGTCGACGGGTTTCGGATAGAGGTAGACGGCTTTGACCTTGGCGTCCGGACGCATCATGACGGGGCTCCACTGGGAAAACGGGAGCCCAGCATCCGCAAGCGGATCGTTCAGTTGAAGGTGGGGTTCATGGAGCGCTTACCGAGCGGTGAGGGCCTGGATGATGGCGAGCATGCCGTCGATGTCCAGACCCAGTTCCGCGCCACCTTCCAGGGCCACTCGTGTGAAGCGGTATCGCTGCTCCGCAGCGGCTTGCTTGACCAGTACCAGCTTAAAGTGTGGTGTGCGCTTCTCCATGGGGTAAAAATAACCAAATAGGTTAATTTCGTCAACCTGTGCGGCTGGCGCACATGATGCGCTTCATGCGTTCCATGGAGAAAAGGGGAGGGATTGCCAGTGACCGGGACAGATCTACTTTCAGCAAATAGATCTGCCCCCTCTCTTTGCCCTTTCTTTGGTATTTACCACTTCTAACTGCCATCTAAATGGCTCGACACGTTAGGCGCTTCGTCTGCTGGTGAGTTGGCTGATGCGCCCGGGCGACAGCTTGTAGATCCGAGCAACTTCTTTCCTGGGAATACCGCGGTTTACTGCTGCGTTGATTTTGAGATCGCGAATCTGACGATCCCGCTTCCTGGTGTCTGCGTCATGAAGCGCGTGCAAGACCTCGACTTGGATCTGAAGACCGCTAACCTTGCGTTCGAGTTCTTTGATGCGATATTCGTTTTTAAGGTCAGTCATGATAATGTCTGCCTGTTATATTGCGGTGGGGTTTATCCCTCTTCTGAAAATAGACCTGGGCTCTTGACGGAGTTGTGGTCAAATTCTCAGGGGGATTTAAATCTTACCAATTATTTTTTTGCTTGAATATCATGTTTGGCGCTTGCCTCTTCGGTGATAAAAAATAGCTATATAAATCAATAAATTGTAGTTATAAAATATCTGGCTATTAAAGTAGTGCTTTGATAGGTTGGGTATGTCAGTTTAGTGCGGCGGAAAATTGTTTCGCTTTCACCCGCTGAGTTGGATCTTCGCTAAGCGCCCCCTTTTTGTTCCTTGCTTTTTACCCACTGAAGCTCAAGTGAAGTCCGAACCCCTGTCACTTGAAGCTGATGCACTACTCGCTCTGCCAACCACTCTCCATTGCCAATCTGCGCCTTGAACCCCTGCACCTGGTAACGCCACTCCGGGCTCAGGTCTGGCCTGCCTCGTGCCAGGTTGAGGCTCAGGGTGCTGCTGCCGCGCTGGATGCGACCCCATTCGGCGCGGGCGGCGCATAGGGCGCTGGATCGATTGGCGTAGGTGTGTCGCAGGACCTTGGCGTTCTCTTCGTCTCCGACAATCGCCTCCATCCGTTCTGACCCATTCACGTCGTAGTAGTACGCCCGCACGCCGCTGTACACGTCCCGATCGGCCTGCAGGAAACGGTGCTGATCGCCTTCGGCGCGGGTGATGGTGACGATGGGGAGTTCCTTTCCGCTGGCGGATTCGCCCTGGCCGATCGCCATGAACAGCAGGCGACCGTGTTTGATGGTGGCCACGGCGTCGTGCTCCTGGCCGAGGCGGGTGATGAGGTTGAGGTCGCTCTCGTCGGTCTGGTCCAGATGGGGGACTTCGATGGCTTCGAGCTGAGGGCTGATGGCGGGCTCCAGGTCGTGTTCCTGGGCGAGGGTGCGGAGGATGTCGCCGAGGGTGGTGTCGTGCCAGCTGCGTTCGCGCTTTTTGACGAGGGGGCCGCGCATGTCTGCGCTGCGGGCGCGGATGCTGAGCATGTCGGGCGGGCCGCTGTGTTCGGTTTCGTCGACGGTGAAGGTTCCTTTGTCCACCAGCCCGGTGTCGCTCCAGCCGAGCCAGACCTGCAGGGTGGCGCCGCGTGGGGGAATGGCGAGGAGGCCGTCGTGGTCGCTGAGCTCGATGTCGAGCTGGTCCGCCTCGGGGCCGCGGTTGTCGGTGAGGGTGAGGCTGATCAGGCGGGCGGTGATGTCGGCCGTGATGTCGCGGCCGTTCACGGTGAGGCGGTAGATGGGCTTGGGGTAGTTCATCGCAGGATGTTCCCGAGGGTTTCCAGGGCGCTGCCGAGCAGGTCGATGCGGCTTTCGTCGACTCGCTGCAGGTGCAGGCTGAATTCGATGCGGCGGGCGGCGCCGTCTTGGAAGAAGAGGGTGCGGGTTTCGCTGAGGCTTTCGATCACCCAGAGGCCGTAGATGCGGCCGGTGCCTTCCACCAGGGGCCAGGCTTTGCCCGTGTCGGCCATCACGCGCAGGGTGTCGAGGCTGAGCAGGGCGCCGCAGAGTTCTGGTACCAGCACGCCGGGCAGGGTGATCTGGTCATCGCCCCGGCCAAGGAATTGCCGCGCCGGCGGGGCGCCCACGCGGGATGTGCTGGGGTGGCGCCAGTCGGTCTGGCGCTGGAGTTCCTGGTAGGCGAGGGTGGGCAGGCCGAATACGAACATCCCTAAGGCCATCATCATGGCGGTTACTCCCTGTCGAAGAGCGCGCTGCGGGCGCGGATGTGCTTGGCGCGCTCGCGCTTGTCCAGCTCCTGGGTCACGGCGCGGGCGATGGCCTGGGCGTCCATGCCCGGGGTGGGCTGGATGATGATCTGGACGGTGTCGTGACTGTCGATCTGCACCGGCTGGACGCCGGTAGTGAGGGGCGGGCGGTGGTCGATGGCGATCGCGCTGCCGGCCATGCCGAGGGTGAGGGCGCCGATGCCGGTCATGCGCTTGGCGAGATCCCCCAGCTGAGCCAGCGGACCCTGCTCGCCGGCGGCCAGGCCCTGGGCGAGACCGGCCATGGTGTCTTGGCCCAGGGCGGCGAATACGCGGGAGGGACTGTGGATGCCGAGCTTGGCCTTGAACCAGCCGATGGCGGATTCGCCGGCGCCGGTGATGGCACTTTTCACGCTGCCCAGGGCGCTGGTGATGCCCTTGGCCAGCCCCTGCAGGATCATGCTGCCGAAGTCGGTGAACTTGGCCGGCAGCTCCACGCCCAGGTAGCCCATCACTCCCGCGAAGGCGCGGTAGAACAGGCCCAGTGGGCTGAAGTCGACCGCCAGTTTCAGGATGCCGGTGAGGCCCTCGCTGAAGCCGTCTTTCACTTCCTGCCAGAGGTCGCGGAAGTAGGGGCCGACGCGGTCCCAATGGCGGTAGATGAGGTAGGCGCCAAGGGCGATGGCGGTGATGGCCAGGCCAATGGGGTTGAGCATCAGCGCGCGGCCCAGGATCAGCAGGGCGCGGCCCACGAAGGGAATCACCGTTTTGCCCAGACTCCAGAGCAGACTGACGAGGTTTGGCAGGCGGATGCCGACCTGGGCGAGCAGGAAGCGCATGGCGATCATCGGGCCGAGGATGCCGGCAATGCCGATGGCGAGGCTGCCGAGGGTGGCCATGAACAGGGAGAAGCCGGCGACAGTGATGACGATGGCTTTGCTGAGCGCCGGGTTTTCCTTGAGGAACTCGACGACCTGGTGCAGCAGATCACTGAGGCCCTGGGTGAACCCGCGCATCCAGTCGTTGTTCTTGTCGAATAGCTCGACGGAGATGTTCTCCAGGGCGGCATGGAGGATGGTCATGTCGCCCTTGAGGTTGTCCAGTTGGGTGCGGGCAACCTGGGCAGCTTCTCCCTCGGAGTTGTCCAGGTTGCCACGCATGCCCTGGAACTGGCCGCTTTCCACTGCGCGCATGAGGGTGCCGAAGCTGGTGACGGCATACTGCCCGGCGATGGATTTGTAGATGGCGCCCCGCTCGATGTTGCCCATGTCCTTGGTCTTGTCGTGGATGTCCGCAAGGATGTCGAGCATGTCCCGCATGTTGCCGTTTTCATCCGAGGTGACGACGCCGAGTTCGGCGACGGCCTTGGAGTTGCCCAGGCGCGTGAGCACCGAGCGCATCGAGGTACCGGCCATGCTGCCCTGGACGCCGGCGTTACCCAGCAGGGCGGTGGCGGCCGTGACGGTCTCCAGGCTCTGGCCGTATTCGCGGCCCACGCCGGCGGAGTACTTGAGGGACTCGCCGAGCATCTGAATATCGACGTTGTTGCGGGTGAAGGCGGCCGTCAGCACGTCGGCGACCTTGTTCATTTCCTCCGCCGGAATGCCCATGGCCATCTGGATGTTGGAGGCGATGTCGGCGGTGGTGCCGAGGTCCATGTCGCCGGCGGCGGCGAGGTTGAGCATGCCGGGCATGGCGCCGAGGATCTGCTGCGGGGTGTAGCCGGTGCGGCCGAGGAAGTACTGGCCCTGGGCGACTTCGCTGTCGGTGAACTTGCTGGACAGGGGCAAGGTGCGGGCCTGCTCGCGCAGGGCCTGCATCTCGGGGCTGTTCTTGCTCTGCAGGCGCGTTACAGCCTGGGTGGCGGACATGGTGGCGTCGAACTCGTAGCCCACGCCCAGCATCGTCTGCAGGCCGCGACCAGTGTAGAGGCCGGTGGCGCGGGCGGCCATGCCGGTGCCGGCCAGGGCGGCGGTGTTCTGCACGCCCTGGCTGTAGGCGGCGCGGCTTCTGCGCAGACGCTCTTGCTGGGCGCTGAGGCGGCGCATGCGCTCGGTCTGGGTCTTGATGGCGGCGTTGGCGCGCTCGATTTCGCCGGTCAGGCTGCGCTCGAAGGTGCCGAGGTTGCGGGTGCTGATGCCGGCGGAGTTGAAGCCTGCGACCAGGCGGCGCAGTTCCTCGCGCTGGCTGCTGTGCTTCTGCCTTAGGCGGTCCACTTCGGCGCTGGTTTCGCGAAAGCTGCGTTGGAACCTGGCAGAGGGAGCGTCCATGCCCTTGAGCTGGTGCTTGTAGTCGGCCAGGCGGTTCTGCAGCTTGGCCAGGCGCTCGGCCGTTTCCCGCACGGCCTTGTGCTGGTCCCGGTAGGCGCTGACGTCGCGCTGGGTCTGGTTGAGGCTTTTCAGCTGGTCGCGGGCTGCCTTGAGCGCGCGGGCGGTGGCGCCGCTGCCCTGGCTGATCTTGCGCAGCGGGCCGCTGGCGCGGTCGAGGGCCGAGAGCAGGACCTGGAGCTTGAGTACGTCACTTGCCATCGGTTTCCACCCTTACCCGGGCGCGCTCGCGCCAGTCCATCAGCTCCTCGAGGCCGAGTTCATCCATGTGGGCCGGCGCCCAGTGGAAGACCACGGCGAGATCCGCCATGGCGTCCTCTACGCGAGCAGGGAGGCGTCCGCCTTGGCCTGCTTCTGCAGCAAAAAACCGGCGACCTTGGTGCCGCAGGCGAGCAGGTCGGCCGGGTCCATGGTGGTGGCTTCGTACTCGTTGAGGGTGGGTGTGGTGATGCGCGGCAGCAGCTTGATGAGTGCGGTGACGTCTAGCTGCAGCAGGTCAGCCAGATGCAGGCCGCGCAGCTCGCCGGCGTTGGGTTTGCGCAGGGTGATTTCGAGGATCTCGGTGTCGCCGCGTTTGATCGGCTGGTCGAGGGTGACGGTGTTGTCGGCAGCGGGTTTCTTGGCCATGGGGCACCTCGGTGGGAGTGGTCCCGACCAAGATGGCGGAGGTGCCCGGTGTGGCCCAGCAGCGGAGGTTGTAGGCGTTGGCGTTACAGGTTCACCACTGCTCGGGCGGCAGGCGGCGGGTGTGGAAGATGCGCAGGATCTGCAGGCGATCCCCACGGACGCGGTAGGGGATGATGTAGGGGTGATTGGGCATGACCCATTCGCGGGTACCGGCTACGCGACCTTCGCGCCCCATGCCGGGGAATCGGGCGAGCTGCTCGATGTCGGCCACTATGGCCTTCACCACGTCTGCTGCAGCCTGGGGGTTGTCCTGGGCGATGTAGGCGGCTTCGTCGTCGAGGTTCTGTAGCGCCTTGCGGAGCCACTCAATGCGCATTGCCGGTCCACTTCTCCAGGGTGGCTTGCACCTCTTCGGCGGTGGCGAAGTCGCCTTCGTCGGCTTCGGCGACAGCGCGCTGGATTTCGGCGACCTGCCAGCTTTCGCGGCGGATGTATTCGCTCAGGGCTTCCTGGGCGAGGGCATCGGCGCTGCGGCCGGTGGCCTTGGCCAGGCTGGCCAGGTGGTGGGCAATATCGTCCGGCAGGTTGAGGGACACGAGAGACATGCGGGCCTCGGTGGGAAAGTGAGCAACACGCCCATGGTACACCCTGGGCGCTGCCTGGCCACCCCTACAGGCCGATGGCGCGGCGGTGCTCGGCGAGAAGGTCGCGGCCGTCGACGATGAGGGTGAAGTTCAAGAGGTCGATTTCGATCTCGGTGCGGCCGTCCACCACCAGCTTGTAGTAGCTGCAGGTGGTGGTGATCTTGTGTTCGGTGTCTTCCCCGGGCTCGGCGTCGCCGAAGTCGATTTCTTCGTGACGGCCGCGCACGACGATTTCCACGGCGCTGACCTGGGCCGTGTCGTCGCGCTGCACGGAGCCGGCCCAGCGCAGCTGCACGCCGCTGGCACTGGTGATACCGAACTGGCGCAGGGGGAGCAGGTCCCAGCCGCCGAGGGTCCATTCCAGCTGGATGCCGTCGTCGCTCATGCCGAGGTCGGCCTTCACCGGGCCGTCCATGCCGGCGCCGCGCCAGGCTTCGAGCTTGCGGGCGAGCTTGGGCAGGGTGACGGTCTTGGCCACGCCCATGTAGCTGTTGCCGTCGTTGAAGAGGTTCATGTGCTTGAGCTTTTTGGGCAGGGCCATGGGGTACTCCTGAGTGTGGTGCTAGCGACGTTTGCCCTCTCCCCCGGCCCCTCTCCCGCAGGCGGGAGAGGGGAGCAACGCGGGGAAGGAGGTTTAAGCGGATACGCGGGCGGCGAAGTCGAGCAGGTAGCGGTCGGTGATGCGCTGGCGCAGGTTGAGGTCTTCCAGGGGCGGTACGGGGGTGTAGTCGTAGTCCAGGAAGAGGCGGCCGGCCTTGAGGGTGTTGGCGTCGTTGGCGCCGGCGTCGTACCAGCACTGGCCGTCGATGATGTAGCCCTGGCCGGTGAGCTCGCGGAACTTGGCGTTGATGCCTTCGACGATGTCGCGCACCAGGCTCGGGTGCATGGGTTTGTCGATGGCCCAGAAGTGCGCCTCGGCCATGGTGTCGGCCAGCACCTGGGCGGTGCGGGTGTAGTTCTCGAAGGCGAACAGCGGATCTGAGCTGCAGGTGCGCGAACCCCAGAAGCGGAAGCCGTTCTGGCGGATCAGTGTGGTGACTTCGTTGGCGTTGAGGTAGCCGGCGTCGGTGTTGGGGTTCTGCAGGTCCCAGAACACGTCCTGGCTGATGCCGGTGACGCCCTGGACGGGGATGTTGGAGAGCGATTTGTGCCAGCCGATCTGCTGGTCGAGCTTGGCGCGCAGGCCCAGGGCGCGGGCAGTGGCTGCGGCCCTGGTCGGGGCGTTTGCGGTGCTGTCCCAGGTGAGGAAGTCGGGCCAGATCAGCATCAGCTCACGGGCGCTGAAGTTTTCCCGGTAGGCCACGGCTTCTTCCTTGGTCTGGCAGTCCCAGGCGCTGGCATAGGCGAAGGCACGCAGCTTTTCGGCTATGACGGCCAGCTCGGTGGTCACCGGCAGGCTGTCCAGCCCTGGGCAGGCAAGAATGCGCGGAGTGACGCCCAGTCGGCTGCGAGCGGCCAGCAGGGCCTTGAGGCCGGTGTACTGGCCGTTGGGCGCGACCTGGCCAATGAGGTTGCTGGTGGTTTCCTCGGGGGAGGCACCTTCGGGCACGCGAACCACCACCGTCAGCGGGCTGGCATTGTCGGCGATGGCATCGAGGCTGGCGGCCAGGGTGCCTTGGTCGCCGGCTTTGCCGCTGGCGGCGAGCACGTCGGTGAGCAGTACCGGTGTGTTGAAGGGGAAGACCTGGTCGTCCGCATCGGCGCTGGTGCAGGCCATGCCGACGACGGCCGTGGAGAGGGTGCGAATGGGGCGCGTGCCGTCGTTGATTTCGACGACACGGACGCCGTGATGGTAGTCGGACATGGCGGGCCTGCATGGCAGCGGAGGAGATGCGTGCAGGCTGCCCCGCGCGCGGGCCGAGGGCGAGCGGCGGGGCTTGTAGCTACGGGGATTACAAGGCGTCGAGGGTGGCGATGGCAGCCGCTTGAGCCGCCAGCACGGCCTCCACTGTGTTGGCCGATTTCACGCCAGCCTTGCCGGCAATGCGCTCGCCCTCGATGCGTCCGGCGGTCTGGTGCCAGGCTTGTTGGGCGGCGACTACCTTCTCCGCCAACCCCGCAATGGTCAAGCCCAGCGCCTGGGCCTCGTGGGATAACAGCGGGTAGGCGCCGGGGTCGGTCGAGGCCCTGGCTTTCAGGGCCTTCTCGGCCTCGGCGACCTTGGCCAGGTAGATGGCGTCCTGACCGTCGATCAGGGTGATGTGCCGGGCCCGCGCGCGGACGGCGGCGCTGTCGATGCTGGCCATGGCCTGGCTGGCGGCAGCGGTGGCCAGAATTTCCATCGGTACGCCATGTGCCAGAGCGTCTTCGACTTCAAAGGCGGAATAGAACTGGCCGTCATGAATGAAGTTGAGTTGCATGGGAGCCTCCTTAGAAAACCAGGTTGGTGAGCAGGCTGCTGGGTTTGCCGTTGCTGTCGGCGGTGTAGCCCTTGAGCAGGTCGCCCAGCCATTGGCTGCCGGCGGGCATGGTGGTGCCGGCTGCAGAGAAGATCAGGGGCGCGCCACCGCAATCGACCAGGGAGGCGTTCTTCACCTTCGGGCCTACGCGGGTAATGCGGTTGAGGTACAGCGACAGGGTGGTGATCTGCGCGTTGATGGTCTGGCGCAGGAACGGGGTGTCACCCAGCTCAATGTCGCAGTTCGACAGGTGGACCCGGCCGCCGGGCCTGTCATAGCGGCGGATGAAGCCGGTGTAGATGATGTTCTTGGTAGAGTCCGGTTTCGAGTAGTTGGCTGTTCTGATGCGCAGGTTGCCCAAGACCAGGGCGCCACTGTCCAGGTTGAAGCCGGTGGTCATATTGTCGACGTTGCCGCCACCGTCTGGGTGAGGGGACTCGTAGCAGATGTTGCGCAGCACAGGCTTGTCGCCATCCCCCCGGCGGAGGATGGTCACGTTCCGGAATCCCTGGTTGATTGTCGAGTCGAGCATGAACTCCTGCCCGCCCTGGAGGTAGATGTAGCCGCCACCCCCGTAGGGAATTGCGTCAATCGCTCTCTTGAGCGTCTGGAAGGGTTCGGTGTTGCTGCCCGGGCCCTTGTCGTTGCCGGCCACAGCGTCGACGAAGTAGCTGCGGTTGAGCGACGGCGCGGACTTCACGGCCGCCGCCAGCGCGGCGTTGATGGCCTTGTCCTTCTCGCGGAAGGTGGCGACGAGGTTGCTGGCCTCGTTGATCAGTTGAGACATGCCCATGGGGTTACCTCTTCAGCTTGAGTTGGGTGAGTTCGCCCTGCAGGTGGCGCAGGCTTTTGCTCAGGGTGTCGATTTCGGCCTGCTGGGCCATGTGGCCGCGTAGCAGCTGGGCGAGGTTGATGCCGTAGTCGCCGGCCAGGGCTTCCACGGCCGCCGCAGCCCAGCCGCCTTCGTGGTACAGCGGGTAGACCGGGTAGCGCAGGCGCAGCAGGTCGCTGCCCTGGAAGGTGCGCGGGAGCTCGGCGTAGAGGCCCGAGGCGCGCACCAGGCGTGGGGTGCCGCCGCCGTCCTTGATCCAGCGGGGTGTGGCGCCGGTGTCGGCCGGGTCGGGGTTGGCCACGTTGTCGGTGAACAGCTCGGCCGGGGTCAGGTAGTAGCGGCCATTGGTGTGGCTGCCGTTGTAGGCCGACTCGGGGCTCAGGCCGTCGCCCTGGAGCTTCGTGGCGGGCTTGATGGCGTAGGGGTTCCAGCCTTCCAGCGGGGTGCGCAGGATCAGCTCCAGGGGGATGGCGTAGCTGCGTCGGTAGCTGAATTCGCCCTCGGTGAACGCGGCCACTTCCGGCCGGGTGTTGGCCGCCACGAACAGCGTCGGGTCGTTGTAGCTGCGCAGGTTGCGGGTGCGGCCGCTGGCGTTCACTGCGTTGCCGTAGCGGCGGTTGTAGCAGGCGGCGTTGAGCGGCTCCTGGCTGTTCCATTGGGTGAGCCGGGTAACCAGGCCGCTGTCCTGGTACTCCTCGGCCAGCACCGTGCCGGCGCCGTCGAGCCCGGCTACCTTGCCCATGAGCTCGTCGAGCAGGTCCACCGTGGGCGCCTCGTTGTACTGGCCCCAGTGCGGGTCGGCGGAGAGGCTGCGGTTGATGCGCCAGCGCTGCCGGCGCGTGCGGGCGATCTGCTGGCTGGTGCGGTTGGTGTCCCAGCGCTGGATGGGCAGGTCCAGCGGGGTGATCAGCTCGTCCATGGGGTAGTCGCCCACCGAGCCGACATCGGTGGTGGTGATGCGGTAGCGCCAGGCCACGTACTGCGGGCGGCCGGTGCTGGAGACCAGGCGGATCGAGCCGGGGATGAACGAGCCGTTTTCGTAGCGGGTGCTGTGCCCGGTGGCGTCCAGCAGCAGGGTGCGGTTGAGCAGCTTGCGGTAGTCGGCGATTTCCTCGGTGTGGCGGAAGCTTTCAAAGGTGTCGTCGACGGCGCCGGTGAGCAGCTCGGGCCAGATCTCCAGTACCGCAAGGTTCCAGCGAAAGTGCTCGCGGTAGTCGCGCAGGGTGATGTCACGCGCGGCGAAGGCGCGAAAATACTCGCGCATCTCCTCCACCGAGGCCGCCACACTTGATGCCCTGGCCACGCTGTCCGGAACCGGGGGCGGCGGAACGTCCTGGGTGGCCAGGTACTTGCCGGCTACCGGGCTGCGCAGGCGGTAGTCGTTGTGCCGGGTGCGCAGGTAGTAGCCGTTGATCATCACCGCGATCTCGCCCAGGCCACCGGTGGCGAGGAAGTTGGGGTGGTTGTGCAGGTTGATGGCGGCGTAGGCGCCGTCGAAGGTGCGGTTGAAGGCTTCGGTACCGGCGGCGCCGTACTGGCGGCTGCTGAACACGCCGGACTGGCCCATGCCGCGGAGGATCTCCGCCAGGTACTCGAACTGACTGGACTCGGCGAGCCAGTCGGTCTCGATCATGTTGGTGAGGGGGAAATGGTGTGTCTTGCCCTCGGGGTGTTCGCCCTTGAGGTCGGCCTCGATCGGGCCGATGGCGAGGTTGAGCGGCTGGCCCTGGTCGATGACCTGGATGGCGCCGATGGGCACCTCGGTGATGACCAGCGAGAGGCCCAGCAGGAAGCGGCTGGGCGCGCTCTTGTAGCCCAGCGGGCGTGTGGCGTCGGACCAGAAGAACACCAGGGTGCCGGCCTCGTCGAAGAAGCCTACCTCGCGCACCCAGAACTCCTCGGCGCCCTGGGCGATGGCGGATATATCCAGCTGCCGGGTGGTGGGGTTGTTGCGACTGGCGGCGATGGGCACGCGCACCACTTCATGCTTGAGCGCGGTGCGGCGACGGCCGGGCGCTTTGGCGGGGTCGTAGGCGCCGTCGCCCAGGCCGACGTGGGTCAGCCGGAGCTTCAGCCCCTGGGTGTCGGCGGCGAGGATGCGCGCCAGGCCGGCCTCGGTGGTGTAGACCTGGAGCTGGAGGGTTTCGCTCATGGTGAGTTCCTTTTCTGTACGAACTGCACGCTGCAAAGCAGCGTTGGCCGGTTGAGTGAGCCGGCCAGCGCGGGGGAGGTGTGGGTGGCGCTGCGCAGGCTCAGTGCTTGCTGGCCGGCAGGGGTGACCAGCAGGGCCGGGCGCTCCAGCGCGGCGAGGTAGTGCCACTGGGCGGTTCCGGCCAGGGCGCGATGCGGGTGTTGCGTGGCGCTGACGGTGTTGAAGGTGGCGGGGCGGCCGAGTGCGCCACCCAGGGCCAGTGCCGGGTCGGCTTGCGCGCCGTGTTCCAGTGGCTGACCGCCCTCGAGGAGGGTGAGCAGGCCGGGACGCTGCAGGGCGCCGCCGGTGGCGAGCGGTGCCAGGTAGCGGGCACCGACGCTGAGGGTGTAGCTGCTGCGGGCCGGCTTGGCGTCGTTGATCAGCGCCTGCATGCGCGGGGTCATGGCAGGGCCCAGCAGCGGGGTGTCGGCGTCGTATTGCAGGCGCTCGGCGAAGATGTCGATCTCGAAGGTGTGCGGGGCGCCCTGGTGGGCGGGCCACTCGCGGATTTCGGCATGGGCGCCGACGGAGCCCAGCAGCCGGCGTACGGAACCAAGCGTGCCCTTCTTGCGGTGAACCTCCACCGCGTTGGCAATGACCTCGCGCCGGACCGACTCGGGCCAGTCGTCGTGCCAGCTGTCGACGTGCAGCTGCCAGGCCAGCCAGGGCAGCAGATTGGCCGGGCAGGTGTGAGGGTTCCACAACTGACGCAGCGGCACGGGCAGATCCAGGCGGGTAGCTTCGGCGAGCTGGCGTTCCAGGTCGGTAGCGTTGACTGGCAGTAGCTCAGACATCGGTCTGCGCTCCTGTGTCGAGGCTGATGCCGGTGCACCACGCGGCCTGACGATAGCTGCAGACGATGTCTTGCCAGCCATGCAGGATGACCCGCTGCACGCCAGGCTGGTGCAGGGCGGCATAGAGGCCGGAAGCGGTCACGTCGTATCCCAGGCGGTGCATGTCGCGGGTGTAGCGCCGGACGGCGGCTTCCGCGGCCTCGCGCACGGGCTGGGCGGAAGGGCCGGGGTACATGATGAGCGTGGCGCGGACCTGGTAGGGGCGTACCTCGGCGGCTAGGACGCGGGGGCGGTCGGTGAGCGGGCGCACGTCTTCAGCATTCAGCGCGGCATCGACCCTGGCCAGCAGCTCGGGGCTCGGGGTGCCGTCGCCGTCGCGGCTCAGGACGGTGATGGCCACGTCGCCGGGGTGCGGCTCGGACAGTGCGGCGTCATGGGCGGCCACCAGGACGATGGCTGAGGCCGGCAACTGTGTCTTCAGCTCCGGGCTGAGGCTGGCGCGGGCGAAGCGCGGGGCGTCCACTGCCACGTCCTTGACCGCGCCGTCGGCCGACAGGGCGTGGAAGCGGTAGGCGCCGGCCGGGCCGGCAGTGGAGAAGCCCTCCATGGCCAACTGGGTGCGCGAGCGCAGGCTGGTGTCCGCTTCCCATACGGCTGGAGTAGGCGGCGTGGTGGCGGTGTTCTCGGGGGTGATCAGTAGGCGGCGCACGCCATAGAACGCGGCCAGATTCTCCAGATCGCTGCCGCTGGAATAGGCCAGCAGTACGGCGCGCACGCCTGCGTTGATACGCTCGCGCAGGATCAGCTCGCGATAGCTGCTTTCCTGCAGCAGCTTCACCCGAGGGTCGGAGTCCAGCTCCAGTTGGCTGGCCACCTCATGCTGTTGCTCGGCCGGGTAGAGGGCGATCAGGCGTTGCTTGCGCGCGGTGAGGATCTGCTCGTAGTCCAGGGGCTCGATGACGGCCGGGGCTGGCAGCTGGGTGAGGTCGATGGTCATACGGCGGCGCCCAGCTTCAGCGGCACCTGCAGGTTGAGCGTTTCGTCGCTGCTGCTGCGGGTACCTTCCAGGATGAGCGTGGCGGTGCCGGGTTTGGCTCCAGCCAGCAACTGCACACGGGTCAGCCGCACACGCGGCTCCCAGCGCATCAACGCCAGGGCGGTGGCGGCGTAGGCGCGCAGGCGGGTGTGGTCGTTCAGCGGCTGGTCGATCAGCTCGAAGAGCTGGCTGCCGTATTTGCGGCGCATCACGCGTGAGCCAACAGGCGTGGTGAGAATGTCTTCGATGGACTGGCGCAGGTGACCCAGCTCGTCCAGGGCGTTGCCGGTGTGCCGGTTCATAGCGGCGGGCTCGTGGGCGCGCCGAGGTTGCCCTGGTGCACGTGCTTGACCAAGCTCTTGTCGGCGGCAATCACGTCCACGGCGGCCGTGGCGGTACCGTCGATTTCCGCATCGCCGGACACCTTGAGCAGACCGTTCACCGTCACATCGCCCTCGATGGTCACGCCGCCGGAGGCTTCCAGCACGACCGTGGCGCCGCCCGGCAGGGTGGCAGCGAGGGCGTGGCTGGCGTGGTCGTAGTCGATGATGGCGCCGTCCGGGTACTCGCGACGGTGCAGGTTGGCGTTCTGCTCCGGGGCTGGGTTGGCTTCGCTGTAGAGGCCAACCAGCACCAGGGCCTGGGTGGTTTCACCGCTGGGGCTGAACAGCACGCACTGCTCGCCCTCGGTGGGCGGGTTCCAGTCCAGCGTGGCGCCGGCGCGCAGGGCGACCCAGGGCAACCAGGTGGTGAGCAGACGGCCGCTCTTCACCCGGCAACGGGCGGCGGCATGGTCCACCTCGGCAATGGTGCCGAGGCGGATCAGGTTATCGAGGCGGCGGGTGAGTTCGGCGAGGCTGTCCATGCGCCGATGGTGGCGAGGGCTTGCGCGGGCTGCATGGGATTCAATCTGTAGTGCAGGTGACTACAAGGTCCAAGGCTCAAGTGCAACTCTGAACCCCAACGACCAATTCAATAGTTGTCTCACCCGCTTTGTCGTACATTTTCTGTTCAGGATCATCCGCTGCAGCGACTGCGACAGTGGTTTGAAGATATTGACGAGCTATGGCCTTCAGCTCTTCGTTTGACGAGACGACTGGAGCCATCCCGAGCAACGCATTCGTATATTCAGCACGAACAGCGTCCACACTCGTTGTCACCTTATCTATGAAGTGATTTGCCGCACTTTGCGCAGCCGGATCGCTCGAGCGTTTGGCTAAGGAAAGCGTAAGGTCATCCATGGCATTAACCTTTCCTTGTATGCACGATAGCTTTTTTAATGCGGTCACATAGATCTGCGTTTGTTCGGAGAATCTGTACCGGGTCGAGTTTGTAAGCCCGAGTGCAGCCAAGCCTGCCCCAGAGTTCATGAGTCCCGTCTGGTCTGCGAGTCCGCCAACGACCGCTGCCAATCCACCATACGTGGTCGCTCCGGTTGATTCCCAATTGAGTTTACTGCGCTCCAGCGCCTGCATATAAATCCTATCGCGGTACTTCCCAAGTTCTCGCTGTAGATCGAATACGCTGCGGTTACCAGCCTTCGTGGCTATCGCCCATTGATCATTGAACGAGATCAACTCGTCTTTCGTCGGAAAGGGGGCCCAGCTCTCATTTACCGTGGCGCAACCGCTTAACGCTAGCAGCAATCCCAAGGAGGTCAATAGATACTTTTTCATAGGCTAATCCTTAGCTGAAAAGTGAGGACACGCTGCCATCATCGTGATGGTAGCAGCTATAGTGAAATCTGCCCGTCGAACGCGGAGCGTGGGTTGGTCGGTCGATGCCTTGCAGTTTAGGAATGACTGAAAGTCAATATTAATTATTCCATGGAAACAGAGTGATGAAGATCTGTAGGAAAATTAATCAAAACTCTATGGTTTTTGCAGTTTCGCTGTTTGGAGTATTCATTGGGAATGCCTCGGCCGAAGAGCAGCAAAACTCGGTCTCACCTGTAGAGTTTGAGCTTGCGTCGGAAGTGCTTGCTCAGTCTGAGGTCCAGCTTGCAAATGGCGTTGTGGTCAGGGCGGCAGACTGGCCTGCTCTCATAATTGCAAGATTCTCAAGTCAAGATCGAGGGGGGCGGTTATCTAGTTGCACGGCCTCCCTGATTGGGCCAAATGTGGTTTTAACCGCCGCGCATTGTGTTGATCCACAAGTTGTGAATGGTAAGCCTTTACTCGCTTCCTTGAGGATTGGAAACCGTACTCTGAAGATGTATTGCGACATGCACCCTGACTACTCTAAAGAGCCTCTGATGGGGCTTTCTCCTCGTAGTAGTGAAGATTTTGCGCTGTGTATTGTGGATGATGGGGGGCAGCGTCCTCAGCAGCTGAGAACGATGAAGTATGAGGTGGTAGATTCTGAAGGAGCGCTGGTTCGCGGCAGTAACGTGGTAATGACTGGATATGGTTGTAAAGATTTGAGAGTCGTGAATGGAATGCCTAAGGCAGGCGAATGGGATGGTCATCTTAGGATAGGTAGCGGGGTCATTGATAAGCCGGCAGGGTCGTCGCCAGGGAGACCCTCCTACGTAACGATCAAGTCAATTGCAGGTGTTGAGCCAGCATTGTGCCCTGGGGACTCTGGTGGCCCTTTATTGTCCGGCATCACAGCGCAGGACGCAGACAATAATCGAAGAATTCGAGGCGTGAATTCAAGTATAGCTGCAGTTGAGGGCCTGTTTATTTCGCGCATTTCGGCCACTGGAACCTCTACTTTCCGCTCGTGGGCGAAAGATTGGTTGTCAAAAAATGAAAGATTTAGGCCAGAGGCGTGTGGAATTAATCTGGCGGCCGGGGAAAAGCAATGCAGATTCTAGATCGTCGTATTGAAATGGGGATCATATTGACTTTTGGTTGTGGCATGGCTTTCTCTGGAAATGATGAGAGAATACTGACGGTTCGGGCTGTCAGTGAACCCTCTCCAGAGGTTGCGCAGTTGATAGATAAAATCGCACAGCCCGTTACCGTTCCAGTTGCATCAGGCGTCACTCTTAGGGAATTAATTGTTCGTCAATGTGGTGGCGTGACAGACTCCTATATTGAGTTAATAAAAGATAAGCCTGAATTCAAGGCATCTGGTCTTGATGGTCCTCTTGAGAAGGGTGTGATACCGCTTCCGGCATGCCTATATTACTTTAAGCCGTTCAATGCTCCCCAGGTTACGGTGCGCAGTGGTGATACTGCCTATGATTTATATCGAATGAAGACTGGTGGCGGAGGCACCCAATCGGAACTGGTCGAGTTTTTTGGAACACCTATTGAAGATCTCAATAAATTGACACCTGGCAAAAAACTCCCAATCCCTGCAGTGTCACTGCCAGTTTCATTGGCTATGCGACCCGGTAGTGAAGCGCTGATTGAGGAGTTTCGCCGAATTGACCCCCAGGGTTTGACTGTACGTGAGGCTCGCAGTGTTGAAGGGGAGATAGTGATGGGGATGTCGACTGGAGAGATAGCAGCCAGCGACGATTGTGATACTCCATCTGAGCCCATGAATGCCAAAGCTGTCTATGAAGCTTACAGATTTTCTAAAGAGCTTGCGCAGGACGAAGAAATCAATGTTGCAGGTGGGCGAGCAAATCTCGCGATCGTTGACAATGGTTTTTTCGGCGCACTTTCCAATACGCCTGCAGCGAAGGCATTCGATGGCAGTCCATTTCGTCGTAAATATTTCAAGGCAGATTCTGATTACACTTTGGCTCAGGTGATTAAGCTCGATAGGGTTCTTCAGCCAATTAATTATAGTTATGGCCTTAAGCCGGATTTAGAGAGTGGGCATGGGACTCATGTTGTTGGTATTGCGCTCGGTGGTCCAGGTCTAGAGCCATACTTTGATAGAATGGGGTCAGAGCCATGGGCATCTGTTGCGATCTTGAATATTGGTGTTGGGGCCAGGAACTTGATTAAGGGGTCTCATGAGCTATTGCTTGCGCAGTTGCGTGATGATAATCGCTATAGGGTAGTAAATCTGTCAATTACGCATGATGGATTATTGGATCGCAATGTGAGAAGTAATTACCAAAATCTGTTTGCTCTTGCCGAAAATACATTGTTTGTTGTGGCGGCAGGCAATGATGGAGGTAAAGATGTGGTAGACAAGGCTATCATCCCCGCGGCGCTGGGTGGGGCAGGTATTCCAAACGTAATTACCGTTGCTGCTATAGATGGAAATCACAGACTTACAAAGTTTAGTAACGTTGGGCAAAATGCAGTTGATATGGCCGCTCCTGGCTGTGAAGTTAAGTCTTGGATATCCAATTCTAACGAAATTGTTGCGATGAGTGGAACTTCCCAGGCAACTCCTTCTGTAACAAATGAGGCGGCTTTGCAGTTGTCGCTCGCCATTAACGCAAAGGCGATTACTCTCAAGAATAGAGCCATATCTAGTGGCGACTTACTGCCTGAAAGTGAAAGGGGAAAAACTGTATATGAGGTTTCAGCTAATCCCGTGCGCTCATTGTTTTTGTTTAAAGACTATCTGGATGTCCAGGAGGGTGATTCGATTCGATCTCTTTTGGGTGAAATAATAAATATGCCCCCTGTTACCTGTCTGGTTGCTCATGGTAAAGCTCGAAAGAAAGTCGAAGATATGTTTTCTATTAAACGGACTGAGGGGAAGAGCTATTTCTTTGGCGGAATGGGAATCGGGAGGATACAGCCGCCGTGCTTGGTTGTGGATGAAGGGCAGGCTGGAATTTCATTTTCTGCTACGCATGAAATTTCATCGACTGGAGAAGTTATAGAATTAGGGGCGCCGCTTGAGAAAGTATGGCCGGTTGAAAGTGTGCGGAATTTTGTTGCTCGTACGCCTATTGACGAGCTTCGATGAAAAACTTTTTCAGTCCGTTGAGTAGGATTGGATTAGGTTTTTGAGTAAGTTTATTTGCGTGCGTTTGTAGAACTCCTCTCTCGGTATGTCAGAAGCACACACGGGATAGAGAGTTTTTCATATTCGGTCACCTCAGTTATCACCTGAGCGGTGATAACTGAGGTGCTGCGTTTTAGATAATCCCCTCCATCTCATTCAACGCCCGATACAGCTTCCCGCGCAGCGGTTCCATCAGGCAGTGGAGGTGGTCGCCGTAGAGGCGTTCGGCGTGGGCGGCGCGGAGGAGTTCCAGGAGCATTTCCAGGGCGCCGTCGATGCTGGTGAGGTTGAAGTAGGTATCGCGTAGGCCTTCCAGTTCATCGAGCAAGTGCCCCATGTCGTTCAGCTTGGTATCGAAGTTGTTGGCCTTGAGCAGGGCACTGTCTGCGCCGCGCAGCAGATTGAAGTGGGCGAGAAGATCGCGAAGTCGATCGAGGGCGTTCACTGCCATGGTGGTTCTCCAGAGAGTTGGTCCTTGGCCGTCCACCACTTCTGCCACGAGTGGAGGACAGAGCCGTGCGGGTTGGCGGACCAGTCTCTGGGCTGGCGGGGCCGGGAAGCCCCCCGCGCACGGCTCGTCCATCGTGAACGTAGCAATGCCTCGGGCACAAAAAACCGCCGAAGCGGCGGTTGTGTCCGCCAGAGATGCACCGGGCCGCCAAGCCCAGTCTGCTGCCGTAACAGCATTGGCGGCACCGTACGAGCGACCCGCGAAGGCTAGCAACCTGAGTTCGTTGTTGAAATTTCCGAAGGGCTGAGCGGCCTGTAGGCCGATGCCTCAGTGCGCCACCAGGTGCTCCAGCAACTTGGTCCTGATGTGCTCCAGGTCCGCCTCACTGAACCCCAACAATTCCCTTTGGCTGTACTGCACCTCCGGCGCTCGCCGGCCGGGGCGGTCGCGCAAACCGTACTGGTGGATGCGGGCGAGGCGCGCGGTGCGGCCGAGGAAGCCAATAGCGATGCGCTCGGCGGTGCTCTGCAGCTTGAGGTGCCGGGCGGTGCGCAGCTTGCTGAACATCTTGCGGCGGATACGGCCGGCCTTGCTGCGCAGCTTGCGGGGTTTGCGCGGGGCGTAGGCGCTGCCGTCCGGGTTGCGCTGGCTGGCGATGCGTTGCTGCTGGCTGCGGCGCAGGTCGCGGGCGATGGTTTGGGTGAGGCGCCGGCGCTCGGTGGGGCCTAGTTTGACCAGGAGGGTGCCGGCCCAGTCTTCCAGGGCCTGGAGGTTACTGGACACGGATTGGCCCTGGGTGCGGAGTTTCCAGGTCTACGCCTGTGGGTGGCGCGCTGTTCCAGGCGGCGAGCAGGGTGCTGCCGTTGTAGAGGGCGTAGCGTGCTTCGGGCAGGTGCGGGGTGAGTGGCGGCTCTTCTGGGTGGTCCAGCTCAAGGCGGCCATCGGTCTGCTGGCGGACGATGACGCGCTCGGTGAGGGGCAGGGTGATGGAGAGGTCCACCTTGCTGTTGTCGAGGCGATCGGCTTCGAAGGCGATGGCGTCCTTGCCCTTGTCGAGGTTGGCCAAGAGCTCCGGCTGGTGGACGCGCAGCCAGGCCAGCAGGGGCACGGCGATGGCATCTGCATGGCCTGCGTAGTCGGTGAAGATGAGGTTGAGGCTGTAGCTGTATTCGAAGGAGAGGCCGGCTGCGGCTGTGCTGCGGATTTTGCCGTTGTCGATGAACAGCAGCAGGCGCTCGGGGTTATGGGTGAGCTCGGGGATGCTGGCCAGCAGGTGGCTGCGCAGGGAGTCGGGCTTGTTCATGCGCGGTACCAGCCGGCGGCGTTCATGTCGGCCACGCTGAGTCTGCGCAGGTCGCCGATGACGACGGCGCACTGGATGTGCGGGTGAACCTTTTTCAGGTGCGCGGCGAACAGCAGGACGGCTTCCCGGGGTGTGCCTTCGGGCAGGGCGAAGATGTCGCCGTTCTGGGGGCTGAGCTGGCGGATCTGCTTGAGGGTGATCATGCCGCTTGCTCCTGGGCATGGCGCTGGTAGGCGCGCTCCAGCTTCACGTCGTAGAGGTTCCGCTGGTAGGCCGGGCCGTTGTAGAGCTTGGCGAAGGTGGCCCAGCGCTTGCCGCGCAGCGCCTTGAGCAGGGCCGGGTCGGTTTCGATGAAGCGGGCGAAGGCTTCGAATTGCTGGTTTTCGCCGGCCTCCATTTCCGCGACGAAGGCCTGGACGTTGGCATAGCCGAGGCGCTGCCAGTGAAAGCCCATGATCTGGAAGGCGCCCCAGCTGGCGGACTCCAGGGCGCAGGTGTCGTCCAGGAGGCGGGCGTGGGCCAGACGCTGGTGCTCGGCGGTGCCGCCGGCGTAGCCACCCGGGCGCGGGTTGACCAGGTTGGGGTGGAGTGCGGCCAATTCGTCCGCGTGGATCTGCAGGACGGCCGCATCATTCTCGTCGCTGCGCGGGGTGCGTAGCTGGCGGTACATGATGTGGCGCTCGAAGAGGATGGCGGGCTTGCCGTTGCCGAGGAAGCCCTGGCCGCGGCTTTCCACTTCGTTCACCGCGTAGATGGTGGCCAGTTCCACGTCCAGACGCTGGGCTACACCCAGCAGCATGTTGTGGTGGAGCAGGCGGGCGTTGCCTGTGCCGGCGAGGGTGGCCAGCGTCTTCGGGCCGGCGATGCCGTCGGCGACCAGGCCGACGCGGCGTTGGTAGGCGCGCACGGCGGCTTCGGTGGCGTCGCCGAAGTGGCCATCCACGTAGAGCTGGGCACCGGCGCGGTTGAGTTGCTGCTGCAGTTGGCTCACGGCCTGGCCACGGTGGCCGTGGCGGATGAGGGTCATTGCGGATCTCCATTCTGGGTGAGGTGGCGCCGGGCGGCGGCGCGCACGCCTTCCACGCCGAGCAGGCCGATGACGCCACCGAAGAAGGGCGCGGCGCTGGCCGGGATGGCGATGAGCTGCAGGCCGGCGCTGGCGGAAAGGGTGATGGCGCCGCAGAGCGGTGCCTCGAGGCTGACCTGGCGCCAACCGCCACCGCCGTAGAGCACGCGCAGTGCCGCGATGAAGGTGCCAAGGCAGGCGGCGTAAACGGCGGGCCAGTGCTCTTCGAGCCAGGCGGCGAACCAGGCCCAGTGTTCGGGTTTGTCGGGCATGGGGTGCTCCTGTGTCAGTCCCAGAGCTGCACCATGCGGCGCTGGGGCTGCGGTGCCTGGGGTGGAAGGTTGAGGGTGGTGCCCAGCGGCAGTACGGCGCCCAGTTCGGCCAGGCCGGGGTTGGCTTCGAGCACGGCCTCGGTGACGCCGGCGGTGCGGCCGTAGTGGCGCCAGCAAATGGCGTCGAGGGTGTCGCCCTGCTGGGCAATGACCTGGTCCATCAGATGAGCTCCACGGTGGTGCGGGGCAGGCCCAGCAGGTCGCGGATGGCCCAGCGCTGGTCGCGGCGTAGTTCGTCGATGCTGGGGGTGAGGGCGTCGGCCTTGGCATGGCCATCGGCGCTGCTGTCCAGGGCGCGGTAGCGTTCGGTGAGTTCGGCGCCGGCGCCGCAGTAGAGGGCGCGGCGGTAGAGGATGAGCAGCCGGCTCTGGCCGTCGACCTGGTCGGCCGGAACATCTTCCAGGGCGGCGCAACCGAGCGCCTGGTGGCGGGCCTTGAACGCGGCCAGCTCGTGGTTGGTGTCGAGCATGGCATTGAGGGCGGCCGCCTTGAGGCGGGCATCGGTGATGGAGGCGTCGAGGCGCAGGACAGCGCGCATGTCTTCGCCGTCGATGTCTGGCCACCAGCCGTCGTTCTTGAGGGTAAAGCCGGTGGGTGTGCCGCCGGCGATGAATCCGCTCATGGGGACTCCTTGGGTCGGCGGTGGTTGGGGCCGCACGTTGCTCACTTCGCAATCGCAAGCGTGGATTGGCCCCGAGCCGCCGGGGTTGCGGGGGACCGCTCGGTTAGCTGCCGGTGGCAGCGAGTTTCTTCTGCAGGCGTTCGGCCTGTTCCAGGTCTTTTTTGCCGCCACAGGCGCTGTGCAGTTCGATGGCCTGCTTGAGCAATTCGATGCCCGCCTTCACCTGCCCGGGGCGACCGGGCTCCTGCTCGGTGAGGCCGGCGAGGGTGGCGCGGCCCATGGCAAGGTGGAGCTTGGCGCGGACTTCGTCGGGCATGTCCTGGTCCACGGTGAGCAGGGCGGTGCGGTGGAGGATGCCGAGGTCGAAAGGCTCGCCGGTTTTCTGCGCCTTGAGGGCGGCCTCTGCGATTTCTTCGGCCACCAGGCAGCCGGTGGTGCGTTGGAAGCGGTCGGGCATCGGCAGGTTGTGCTCGAGCACGTAGGCGGCGATGTCCAGGGCGCCGCGGTACTCGCCGGCGTCGATGTGCCAGACCATCAGGGTGGTGAGGACTTCGTCCTGGGCGCCCTTGCCGGCGGCGAGCACACCCTGGATGTAGGGGGCGTACTCGGGCAGCAGCTGGCGTTTGAGTTCGGCCTTGCCCTGGTTGGACTGGATCTGCCGCAGGCGCAGGCGGTGCTGGGTGAGCTGGGCCAGTTGCAGTTCGTAGGCGTTGGCGCCTTCCATGCTGTCGTCGCGGTCGGCCTGGGAGGCGGCGAGGGCGGCGTTGATGCGCAGGTAGTGGCGGCGGGCCGGGCTGCTCATGGTCAGTCCTCGATCTGAATGTTTTCCGCCAGGCTGGCGGCGGCCAGCTCTTCGATCACATAGCTTTCGTTGACCGACTCGTAGTTCTCGATGCGGTCGCGGGCGGCGTGGTCGACGAGGGTGCGGCGGCGGGTTTCCAGCTGCCAGTAGATGGAGAGGTTTTCCAGCGGGGTGATCATTAGCCCGTTGGCCGGGAAGTAGGGCACGCGCACGGCGGGCAAGTTACCCAGGCGCTTCTGGCTGGTGACCACGTCGGCGGCGAGCATTTCGCTGGGGGCATGCTGCTGGTTGATGATGGGGAAGTACTTGTCGGCCAGCAGCTTGCGGCCGCAGATGGCGACCAGGCGGGTGTCTTCCTGGAAGACGGGGTGGATGAACTCCTCGATCATGTCGAAGACCAGGGCGTCGAGGTTCTTGTAGTCGCCGCCACTGCCGATGCGGATCTTGCCGCTGCCTTCCTTGCCTTCTTTCATCACGCGAGCGGCGTTTTCGACACGCATTTTCTGCAGCCAGCCGATGTTCACGTCCTGCAGGAGCGGGTTCTTGGCCTTGCTGGAGGTGGCCACGCGGCTGGTGCCGTTCCAGCCGATCATGATCCGCGCCAGGGCCTGGTTGTGGACGATGAGGTTGCGGATGCGAGTCTGGAAGTCAGCGAACTTGGCCCAGGCATCGAGCTTCTGGTAGCGGATGTGGGTGTCGAAGTTGGTCTGCTCGCAGCGGTAGCGGCGCTGGTCGAGGCCGGTCGGGTCGCTGGTCTGACGCGCCTGTTTCTCGGTGTCGGTGGTGCTGGCGGTCGGGCTGTCGATGTCCAGGCCGACTTTCTCGCCTTCCTGCTCGCGCACGCCGTAGACGTTGACGCGGGACAGGAACGAGCTGGATTCCTGGATGCGGGTTTCCAGCTTCTGTTCGACAGTGGGTTCGACGTTGAATTTCTTGCTGACGTCGGGCACGCCGTTGAGCTGGCCCAGCTGCTGGGTGAAGGCGTTGTAGAGGACTCGGGTTTCGTTGCGCATGGGGTTCTCCGGTGCGGGCGGGCTGGTCAGCAGTCGGTGAGGATCTGGCCGTTGTCGCCGGTGGCCGGCGGGCGTTGAGGTTGCTCGGGGTCTTCGCTCTCGGTGAGCTGCTGCTTGAGGGCGGCGAAGTCGGTGCTGAGCTGGATGAGCTGTTGCTTGAGCACCGTGACTTCCTGGGCGGTGCTGGCGGCGGCCTGGCTCTGTTCGTCGGCGAAGGTGAGCAGGCCGGTGAGGGCTTCGCCCAGCTCGGCGAATTGGGTGTCGTCCTGGTCGTGCTTGGTTTTCTGGCGGCCGAGCAGGCCGTTGACCTTGTCCAGCAGCTCCTTGAAGCGGCTGGGGGCTTCGGTGACCTCCTCAAATTCGAGCTCGACTTCGATGGCCTCGGTGAACATGGCGGTGGCCGAGTAGTGACGGTCGCGGAAGGGGCTGGCTTCGGGCTTTTCGGCGCTGAAGGCGAGCACGTCGGTGCCGAGGCTCGCCGGGGAGTCGGTGACGGCCATGCCGACCAGGTAGGCCTCGCCTGTGTCGGCGAAGTTCTCGTCCAGTTCGATGGAGGTGTAGATCTTCTGCTTGGCCTTGTTGAGGGCGATGAGGTCGGCGGTGGGTTCGATCTGGGCAAACAGGGCGAGCTTGCGTTCGCCGTTGATGTCGACCTCTTCGGCCTTGACCGCCAACACGTCGCCGTAGGCGCGGAAGGGCGCGTCTGGTAGCAGGCTGCGCAGGTGCTCCAGCCAGATGCGGGCGCCGTAGGTGCTGCGGTTGAAGTTGCGGGCGGCCTGTTCCAGCCAGTTGCGCTTGATGGTGCGTTTGTCGGTGGTGGCGCCTTCGACGGCGACACGGAACCATTTGGAGCGGAATTTCTTCATGGGGGAATGCCCTCAAGGCCTGATTGGCGTTGAGGGCATGGTCGGGAGACGGGCTGGGCCGGGCAACGAGCCGGGCTTGTAGGGGGCGTTTCTACAAGCCGCGCCACTACAGAGGGTCGCGCGCGTGGCGGCAGCATCGGGGCCATGAATGCCGCCGTTGAAATCCCGCTTCGTGACGATCGCCGCCAGTCCAGGTTCCTGTACTGGATGGGCTGGCGACTCTGCGAAATCGCTCAGCACCTGGAGCTGAACGAGAAGACCGTCCACGCCTGGAAAACCCGCGATGGCTGGGACCGCGCCGACAATGTGGAGCGCATCGGCGGGGCCCTGGAGGCGCGCCTGGTGCAGCTGATCCTGAAGGACGGCAAGAGCGGCGGCGACTTCAAGGAGATCGATCTGCTGCACCGCCAGCTGGAGCGGCAGGCGCGCATCCAGCGCTACCAGGGCGGCGGTACCGAGACGGAGCTGAACCCGAAGCTGGCGGCACGGAACGAGGCGCCGAAGCGCAAGCCCAAGCGCAACGAGATCGATGAGGAGCTGACTTCGAGGCTGGTCGAGGCGTTTCTAGACGGCTGCTTCGACTACCAGAAGGACTGGTACCGGGCGGGTAATCAGCGCACCCGCGTGATTCTGAAGAGCCGGCAGATCGGCGCGACCTTCTACTTCGCCCGGGAGGCGCTGATCGATGCGCTGACCACGGGGCGCAACCAGATTTTCCTGTCGGCCTCGAAGAATCAGGCGCACATCTTCAAGGGGTACATCCAGGCGTTCGCGCGGGAGGTGATTGGCGTCGAGCTCACGGGCGACCCGATCACCCTGTCCAACGGCGCCGAGCTGCACTTCCTGGGCACCAGTGCGCGCACCGCGCAGGGCTACCACGGCAATTTCTACTTCGACGAGTTTTTCTGGACCTACCAGTTCAAGCAGCTGAACAAGGTCGCCAGCGCCATGGCGATGCAGAAGCAGTACCGCCGGACGTATTTCTCCACGCCCAGCTCGATGGCGCACGAGGCGTACAGTTTCTGGACCGGGGAACGCTTCAACAAGGGCAAGACGGCCGCGCAGCGCATCGAGCTGGATGTGAGCCATGCCGCGCTGCAGCAGGGGCGGCTGTGCGAGGACCGCATCTGGCGGCAGATCGTGACCATCCTGGATGCGGAGCAGGGCGGTTGCGACCTGTTCGACATCGAGGAGCTGCGCCTGGAGTACGACGCCGAGGCGTTCCTGAACCTGCTGATGTGCCAGTTCGTGGATGACGGCGCCTCGATCTTCCCGCTGACGATGCTGCAGCCCTGCATGGTGGACAGCTGGGAGCAGTGGGCGGAGGACTACAAGCCGTTTGCGTTGCGCCCCTTCGGCGATCGCCAGGTGTGGGTGGGCTACGACCCCGCCGAGACCGGCGACAGTGCCGGCCTGGTGGTGGTGGCGCCGCCGGCGGTACCGGGCGGCAAGTTCCGCGTGCTGGAGCGGCACCAGTTCCGTGGGATGGACTTTGCCGCCCAGGCCGAGGCGATCCGTAAGGTAACCCAGCGCTACTGGGTGACTTACATCGGCATCGATACCACGGGGCTGGGCTCCGGCGTGGCGCAGCTGGTGCGGCAGTTCTTCCCGAACCTGACGACCTTCAGCTACTCGCCGGAGGTGAAGACGCGCCTGGTGCTGAAGGCCTACGACGTGGTGAAGAACGGCCGCCTGGAGTTCGACGCGGGCTGGACGGACTTCGCCCAGTCCCTCATGGCCATCCGCAAGACCATCACCGCTGGCGGTCGCCAGTTCACCTACAGCGCCGGCCGCAACGACGCCACCGGCCACGCTGACCTGGCCTGGGCGCTGTTCCACGCGCTGCACAACGAGCCGCTGGAAGGGCAGACCGCCGCCAATACCGGATTCATGGAGATCAACTGATGACCGAAACCACTGCCGTGGCCCCGCGCACGGAGCTGTTCACCTTTGGCGACCCTGTGCCCGTCCTGGATGGCCGCGAGGTCCTGGACTACCTGGAGATCTGGAACAACGGCCGCTGGTATGAGCCGCCGGTGTCGCCGGATGCGCTGGCCAAGTCGGTGCGGGCCGGGGTGTTCCTGCAGTCGGGCCTGAACTTCAAGCGCAACATGCTGGCGAAGACCTTCATTCCACACCGGCTGCTGTCGCGGCAGGCCTTCGAGCAGTTCGCCCTGGACTGGCTGACTTTCGGCAACGCCTACCTGGAGATGCGCCGCAACCGGCTGAAGGGGCCGCTCGGCCTGCAGCCGACGCTGGCCCGCTACATGCGCCGTGGGCTGGACCTGGACCGCTTCTACATGATCCGTGGTTGGCAGGAGGAGCATACCTTCGAGAAGGGCAGCATCTGCCACCTGCGGGAAGCGGACATCAACCAGGAGGTGTACGGCCTGCCGGAGTGGTTCGTGGCGCTGCAGAGCGCGCTGCTGAACGAGTCCGCCACGCTGTTCCGCCGGCGCTACTACAACAACGGCAGCCACGCCGGCTTCATCCTCTACATGACCGACGCCGCGCAGAACGAGCAGGACATCGCCGACCTGCGCACGGCGCTGAAGAGCGCCAAGGGGCCGGGCAACTTCCGCAACCTGTTCGTCTACTCACCCAGCGGCAAGAAGGACGGCATCCAGCTCATCCCGGTGAGTGAGGTGGCCGCCAAGGACGAGTTCGGCTCGATCAAGAACATCAGCCGCGACGACATGCTGGCGGCGCTGCGCATCCCGCCGCAGCTGATGGGGATCGTGCCGGTGAACGCGGGCGGGTTTGGTTCGATCAAGGATGCGGCGGAGGTGTGGACGGCGAACGAGCTGGAGCCGGTTCAGGCGCGGCTCCAGCAGGTGAATGAGTGGGTGGGGGAGGAGGTGGTGAGGTTTGGGTGAAGCGAGCCCTTGGTAGTAGGGGGTGGATGGCAGCATAAGTCACTGAATATTATGCGAATTAATTTGTGTATTGTTGTGCGTAAAATTATGCGTATACTTGTGGTGCAGCGCATGCACATACTGATTACGACCGAATCTAAAGCTGACTATTACCGAATCTAAAGCTGACTACGACTGAATCTACAGCTGACTATTACTGAATCTATTAGAGGCATCGCGCCCATGAGTGCACTCCTAGACCGGGCTGAGCAGGCAGTGTCCGCTACCGCCATGGTCCGTAGCTTCGGAGCGAAATTGAAGGAGGTTACCAGCGGTGAGGTATCCCACCTGGTGATCTTTAAGGACAACGAGCCGGCAGCAGTTCTGGTGGGGGTGGATACCTACCAGTCTCTGCAGGATGAGCTCGAAGACCTTCGCGCCGAAAGACTGGCCATCGAGCGCCTGTCCACCCTGGACGAGAAAAATACAGTGAGCCTTGAGGACATGGAGGCTCGCTTCAGCTAGGCATCAGCCAATGAATTGGAGCGTTAGGTTTCACCCAGAAGTTGAGCAAGACCTCAAGCAGCTCGGAAGCGCTGAAGCTAAGAGAGTCCTGAAAGTGATACGCGAACGTATTGCTGAAGGAGAACCAGACAAGATCGGCAAGCCCCTTCGCGGAGCCTTGGCCGGTCACCGCCGGATTCGGACAGGTGACGTACGTATCATCTACCGCATCAATGGCACCGAGATCGTCTTGGTACTGTGTGTAGGTGCTCGTCGTGACGACGAGGTTTACGACTCGGCGACCAAGCGCGTTTGATCTAAACCCCGCCTCGGCGGGGTTTTTCATTCCTGAACCTCTGCGGACCCTAGGTAAGCGTCCAGCCAAGTCACCTTCCGAACTCCAGCATTAAGGGCGATGGTGTCCGCGTATTTTTAAGCGGACGCGATAGCCCTTATCGCCGGGATTTCCATGCGCCAACGAAGCTCTTACCCCAAACCGTTCAAGGCCCAGGTTGTTCAGGAGTGCCTGCAACCCGGTGCGACCGTCTCCAGCGTTGCCATCAGCCACGGCATCAACGCCAACGTCATTCGCAAGTGGCTGCCGCTTTACCGAGATCAGCCACCAGCGGCGTTGCCGGCGTTCGTTCCATTGAGGGCCATGCCTAAACGAACAACTGAGGCGTTCGCAATCATTGAGTTGTCCCTTGGCGAGCAAGCGGTCACAGTGAAATGGCCAGCCTCCGATCCTGAAGGCTGCGCCTGCTTTGTGCGTGGGCTCACCCCGTGATCCGCATCGATACCATCTGGCTCGCCACCGAGCCGATGGACATGCGCGCCGGTACCGACACCGCGTTGGCGCGTGTGGTGGCCGTGTTCGGTGCGGCGAAGCCGCACTGCGCCTATCTCTTCGCCAACCGCCGCGCCAACCGCATGAAAGTCCTGGTGCATGACGGCGTGGGTATCTGGCTGGCTACGCGGCGCTTGAACCAGGGCAAGTTTCACTGGCCGGGCATCCGGCACGGCTCGGAAGTCGAACTCGGCACCGAGCAACTTCAGGCTTTGGTACTGGGTCTACCCTGGCAGCGGGTCGGTGCAGCCGGCGCGATCACAGTGCTGTAGCACCTGCCATTAGCCCATCGGTTTATCTCCGCTGACCGCCTGCTCTGGCACAATCAGCGGCATGACTGCCTCGCCCAATCTCGACCAACTGACACCTGAACAGCTGCGCGCACTGGCCGCGCAGCTGCTCACGCAGGTCGACATGATGGGTAAGAAGATCCACCGCGACCAAACGGTTATCGAGAACCTCACCCACGAAATCGCCATCCTCAAGCGGCACAAGTTCGCCAAGCGCAGCGAGCAACTGAGCCCTGACCAGGGCAGCCTGCTGGAAGACCTGCTCGACACCGACATCATGGCCATCGAAGCCGAGCTGAAAGCCGTCAATCCTACGGTTGCCCCAGCCGAACCACGCCAACAGCCCAAGCGCACACCGCTGCCAGCGCAATTCCCGCGCACCGTGATCCATCACGAACCGGACACCACCCAGTGCGCCTGCGGCTGCCAGCTGCAACGCATCGGTGAAGACGTCAGCGAAAAGCTGGATTACACGCCGGGCGTGTTCACCGTCGAACAGCACGTACGTGGGAAATGGGCCTGTCGCCAGTGCGAAACACTGATCCAGGCACCAGTGCCGGCCCAGGTGATCGACAAGGGCATCCCCACCGCCGGCCTCCTGGCTCACGTGATGGTGGCCAAATTCGCCGACCACCTGCCGCTGTACCGGCAGGAAAAGATCTTCGGCCGTGCCGGCCTGGCTATCGCTCGTTCGACGCTGGCGCAGTGGGTCGGGCAAACCGGCGTGCAGCTCCAGCCGCTGGTCGATGCACTGCGCGAAGCCGTGCTGGGCCAACGCGTGATCCATGCTGACGAAACCCCGGTGCAAATGCTCGCGCCGGGCGAGAAGAAAACCCATCGGGCTTACGTCTGGGCCTACAGCACCACGCCCTTCGCCGATCTGAAAGCCGTGGTCTACGACTTCAGCCCCAGTCGTGCCGGCGAGCATGCGCGCAACTTCCTCGGCCAGTGGAATGGCAAGCTGGTCTGCGACGACTTCGCTGGCTACAAGGCCGGTTTCGAGCAAGGCATCACCGAAATCGGCTGCATGGCCCACGCCCGCCGCAAGTTCTTCGATCTTCACGCGGCGAACAAAAGCCAACTGGCCGAACAGGCACTGCACGCGATTGGCGGCTTGTACGAAATCGAACGGCAAGCACGGGACATGAGCGATGAAGAACGCGGGCGAATACGGCAGGAAAAAGCTTCGCCGATCCTCGACGCGCTGCATGACTGGATGCTGGCCCAGCGTGATCGGGTGCCCAACGGATCAGCAACGGCGAAAGCCTTGGATTACAGCCTCAAACGCTGGCTGGCACTGACTCGCTATGTCGAGGATGGTGCTGTGCCCATCGACAATAATCCGGTCGAGAACCAGATTCGGCCATGGGCGCTAGGCCGCTCGAACTGGTTGTTTGCCGGATCGCTACGCAGCGGAAAACGAGCGGCGGCGATCATGAGCCTGATCCAGTCGGCCCGCATGAACGGACATGATCCGTATGCCTATCTCAAGGATGTGCTGACACGACTGCCGACGCAGCGGGCAAGTGAGATCGATCAACTGCTGCCGCATCAGTGGATACCTGCCTGAATCACGCAAGGTGAGTTCGGCGTACGCTTACGACCCTAGCGTATTGCTCGGCGGAGTTTTCGATGAGATTTCTTCTGTTCCCCTAAACAGCGCTGGGCCACTCGAATAACCAGCACCTGACGCTCTTGCCAGTGATTCGGCTGTCAACGGGGTGGTTCTTGCGCAGGCAGCGCGGGTTGTGACTCTGCCAGAGCGCCTGGCGCAGCGCGGTGTCGAAGATGAGCGAGTGGCCGTGCTGAGCTAGCAATCGGGCCAGTTCGGGCAGGTTGACCCCCAGCACGTTTGGCGCTTTGGCGTGGTTGTAGTCCACGCCTTTTCCATCGAGAAAGGTCAGGGCCTCCCAGAACACCTTAAGTACATCCGGGGCCTTTGGCGCGGCGCGGCCAAGGCTATCGATATCGGGGGTAGGCAGGCCCAGGGCATCAGAGACGTCGGCAAGTTGCTGGTGGATCAGCTTGCGCAGCTCCGGGTCGCGAGTGCGATAGAGCTCTTTGCCCAGGGACAGGCGCAGTCGATGGTTGGAGATGCGCGAGGCTGCCGCCGAGCGATTGCCCGTTTGGTAGCGGCCTGTCTTGCGGATGGTGGGCAGGACTTCGTGAGTCACCCAGCGCTTGAAACGTTGAGCGGACGGTTTGCGGCTGCGCAGGATGGCCGAGTAGAGGCCGGCCTCGTTCACGATCAGTACGTCCTGGTCACCGCCAAGGGTACTCACAATGTGAGTACCCTTTTCATCATCCTCTAGATTCCGAGCCATGTTTCCGGCATCGCGATACTCAAGCGCAATCGCCAAGTCGCTCGCGACGAACCACAGTTCGCCGTCTTCGCGGGTCAGCACGCGAACCGGCAGCGTTTCGAACTCAAACAGTACGGGCAAGCTCATGCCTTCTCTCCTTGTTCCATGGCCGAGTACCGCGACAGCGCTTGGGCAGAGCGGCGGATGAAGCACTGGTCGGCCTGGCTGAGCTGGCGATAGTACTGCAACAGCACCTGTTCATCGGGCGTATGCAGCAGGGAGTAGGGGGCAAGACTGGCGAGCGAGCGCCGTTCGGTCCGTATGCTCATGACAAAGACTCCTGATTAGCGGTGTGTTCTCCGCCACCCAAACGCCAATTTGGGTGGGCGGAACCGTGCGGGTTGGCGTACCGGAATCAGGACCGGCGTGCCCGAAGGCACCCACGCACGGCCCGCCCATAACAGGCTTGCCATGCTGCGGACACAAAAAAACCGCGCTATCGGCGGTCGTGTCCGCCTGATTATCCGGGACGCCAATCCCGTGCCGCTGGACTTACAGCGACGGGCGCACGATATCCGCAAGCTTTAGGGCGGTCAACTTCAGGGCGCCTCACCAACGGCTCGCAGCGGGCAGCGGCGCCGGGCCGATCTGCGCCCGGCGCGCGCCGTCGTCCCCCCGCCACGCCTCCGCTCTAAATAGGTCGATTTTTCTGCGCGCCTTCGGGGCCCCGGAAAGCTAGCAGGGTGGCTGTTGGGCACACGTTGGAGGAGATGGTACGGCCCTGCAGATATATGCAGCTACTGGTGACTCCGGGACAGACCAGTGGTCTCTGCGGGGGGAGTGGCCCCTTCGATTTTCAGGAAGGCCATCGGGAAAAGGTAATTTGGGGAATTCGACTTTTTCGAAGTGCTGAAAGTCCCGTGGCACTAGGCATTGAGCGCTTACCCGGCCGGGTAATTTTCGGTAATTTTTTATGCGGGGTAGGGTGAGGCTATTGATTTATAAGGATTTTTTCTTAGAGGGAAAATACCGGCTCTTGGGTAATTGACTTACCATCCACTTACCCAAAAATTACCATTAATAAATACTTATAAGCCATTGAATCTATTAGATTAAATCTGATTCTAAAAATCGGCTTACCAGAATTACCTTTTTCCGATGGCCTTCCCGAAAAATCGACCTCTGCAAACGCGGAGGCGTTTTCCAGTTTTCTTCTCACTGGCTGAAAAAGCTTATTGAGGAGGCACGGCGCAACTCTCCAACTCCCCTGTACCGTCCAGGTGAGTGGATCAATCAGCGCAGAAAAATGGTGGGAAATGCTTAAAACAGTGCTACGGGAAGGAGGTGGGACGCTCTAGGCCACTGTTCATCAGGCCTGCAGAGCTCAGTCGCTTCAGTCCATCATCGGCGCCACGGAGAAGCGGCGAGACAGGGCAGGGCGGGCGGCGGGTTGGAGTTGGGCTTGCGGCTGGTTCATCGGTAATGAGGGCTGTGTTGCGGCGCCAGGGGCGTTGAAGGGCACGTAGTTTATCAGGAAGCGGGATTTCTCGTCCTGATGGCCTCTCGGCCAGGCGTTGCCGTCGAGTCGTCCTGCCGGGGCGCTTGAAGGAGTCGGCAGGAAACGTGGCGTTGGCAGCCGCTCTGCGGGAACTTCAGGGCATAGGCGAAGGTCGGATTTCGCCGTTGTGCCTGGCCCCAGGCTCATGCATGTAACGCCGGGGCGGCGCGTATAACCGATAACAGGCTGGACCTGTAACTCGCCATTCCTGACGTCAGTTGAGTGCACTCTCGATGCAAGCCAAGCGTTTCATGTCGATCCTGATGCTCACCCTCTACGCGGCCGCTTCGCTGCCTGCGTATTCCGCCGATCGCCGCGAGGCCCAGCAGAGCAAGAGTGCGTCAATCGCGCTGCTGGAGGCTGCGTCGCTGCAATTGGAATTTGGTGAGGTGGAAATGGCTGGTAATACGCTGGAGCGTGCCTTGCTTATCGAGCCGAACAATCCCGCGACCTTGCACCACCTCGGGCAGGTGCGTTTTCAGCAGGGGCAGTACGCGCAGGCTGTAGCGCTGGCCACGCGGTCCAATGCGCGCGCCCGCAACGATGCCGCGTTGCGCAACCTCAACCTCCAGCTGATCCAGTCGGCCCGGCAGGCCATGGGGCCGGGCGTGTCGAACGGTTCGGAGGCGGAGACCGAGGCGGATGAGATGGCCCAGGTCCAGGTAGGGCTGGGTAAGGGCGTGGTGTCGCGACATGAGGCCGGTATCGCGGCTGCTGAAGGTCCACCAGCTACCGGTGATTGACCAGTCCCTCTGTGTCGCCGCCCCGGACGCCGAGGCATAATCGCGGCTTCCTCCCTGCTGGAGCCTCGTTCATGCAACTCGATTTCACCCAGTTGGCCCCCCTGGATGCCTACCGCTGGTTGGCGTCCACGGTCACGCCGCGCCCCATCGCCTGGGTATCCACCCTGTCGAAGGACGGGGTCAGCAACCTGGCACCGTTCAGCTTCTTCCAGGTCATCAGCGATAACCCGCCGACCTTGCTGGTGAACATCAATACCCGCGACAACGGGCAGCTGAAGGACACCCTGCACAATGTGCAGGACACCGGCGAACTGGTGATCCAGCTGGTGTCCTTCGAGCAGGCCGAGGCGATGAATGCCAGTGCGGCGTGGCTGCCCCACGGCGTGAGCGAGTTCGAGAAGTGCGGCATTGCCAGCGCGTCGTCGCTGCGCGTGCGGGCGCCGCGTGTGCAGGGAGTGCCGGTAGCCTTCGAGTGCAGGCTGGCGGAGGTGCAACCTTATCCCCGGGCCAATCCCAACTGCCACCTGGTGTTCGCCGAAGTGCTGCTGGCGCATATCGATGATGCCGTGTTGACCGAGGCCGGCCGCGTGGACCCGCAACGCCTGGATCTGGTAGGTCGCTTGGGCGGCAGCGCCTACACCCGCACCCGCGAGACCTTCAACATGGTGCGGCCGACCTGAGCTGCAGCTATCGCACTTCAGGCCAGTGTGTTTTGCCCGCCTTGAGTAAAGATCCACGTTCGTAGAACGTGGACTTGTGTTTGCCCCCTATAAGGGGGCCATCCCACACGCAGCACCCAGCTGATCTCCGCCGCCGTGCCCAGCAGTAGGGTGCGCCATGCGCACCGAGGCGATGGTTGCGACACCGAGCCTGTCTCACGGTGCGCGCGGTGTTCAGCCGGGGGACATAGGTAACGGGTGTCGGGAGACATGGGTAACGCATTTAGGCTTACGGAATCCTTCGACTCTGGAGTTCGAGCGATGCCGTGGCAGGAGTGCACCACCATGTCGATTCGACGCGAGTTTGTGCGGTTGGCCGAACAACCGCAGAGCAACGTGCGGGAGCTGTGTCGGCGCTACGGCATCAGCCCGAAAACCGCCTACAAATGGTTACAGCGCCACCGCGAGCACGGCGATGCGGGGTTGCAGGAGCGCTCACGCCGGCCGTTGCACAGCCCTGGGCGCAGCGACCCGGACTTGGAACAGGCGGTGGTGCAGTTGCACCACCGTTTCCCGTATTGGGGCGCCCGCAAGCTGCGCGGCCTGCTGCCGGCCGCGTTCGAGCGTCCCCACCACAGCACCCTCGACGCCATCCTCCGCCGCCATGGTTGCCGGGTGCGCTACCACGCCGAGGAGGCCGAAGCTCCGGCCACGCAGCGCTTCGAGCACTGCCAGCCGAACGAGCTCTGGCAGATGGACTTCAAGGGCCACTTCCCGCTCGCCGACGGCCGCTCGTCGCGCTGCCACCCGTTGACGCTGTTGGATGATCACTCACGCTTTGCCCTCTGCCTGGAGGCCTGCGAGGGCGAGCGCCTCGAACTGGTTCGACCGCACCTGATCCAGGTCTTTCGCCGCTATGGCCTACCGCGCCGGATCACCGCCGACAACGGTCCGCCCTGGGGCTCGAACATCGCGGGCGGCCTGTCCGCCCTGGAGGTCTGGCTGATGCGGCTCGGCATCGAGGTCAGCCACAGCCGCCCTCATCATCCGCAGACCCAGGGCAAGCTGGAACGCTTCCACCAGACACTCAAGCGCGAGTTACTGCAGCGCTCGTTTCGCGACTTGGCGCACTGCCAGCAGGCGATGGCGCACTGGCGGGAGCAGTACAACCACGACCGCCCGCATGAGGCGCTGGGCCAACTGCCACCGATCACGCGCTACCAGCCAAGCCGGCGCAGCTACCCGGAGCAATTGCCTGAGCTGGACTACGAACCGGGCGACCGGGTGCTCAAGGTCGGCCGCGTCGGCCAGGTCAGTTTCCAGGGACGCAGCCTGTTCGTCGGCGGGGGGCTGTACGGGGAACGCGTCGCTCTCCGCCCCACCGCCGTCGATGGCGTCTACGATGTGGTGTTCATCCACAAGACCCTGCGCCAAGTCGACTTGAGACCGGGCAAGACATGATCATCAACCCGTTACCCATGTCTCCCGACAAGCGTTACCCATCTATCCCGGCTGAACACGCGGCGCACCCTACGGGACCGGCGTCATCCTGCTGGTTCGCTGACTCGAATCGTCACAGGCAGAGCCGGTGACTCATGACCACGTCCTCAGGACGTGGTTTCCCAAGTTCAAATGAAAACAGCGCCGCGAAATGAGACTGCGCAGCGCTACCTGGGCTTTAGGTGCCTATTTCATCGTTTTGCGGCGGTTGCTGGCGATAGAGTGGCGCAGCCATTTGTCGACCTCTACAACCGCGCAGGTGGCTGCTGCCGTTCCCAGGCACCAGCCCCAACCCTCCAGGCCAAGCTCGCGGGTACCGAACAGTGACTGCAACGCGGGCACGTAGGTGAAGCCCAGCTGCAGCAGCACGATCAACGCCACCATGCCCCAGACCATGGGGTTGTCCTTCACGCCAAAGCGCGCGGGGCCGTTCAGGCGGCGGCTGCTGAACAGATAACCGATCTCGCCGAACACCAGGGCGTTCACCGCCAGCGTGCGGCTTGCCTCCATGCTCCAGCCCAGTTGTTGGGTGTAGATGAACAGGCCCAGGCTGGCCACGGTCAGCAACAGCGAGACCAGCAGGATCAGCCAGAGCAGCTCGCCAGACAGCAGCGGCGCCTTCGGGTTTCGTGGGGGACGTTCCATGAGGTCGTCCTCGGCCGGTTCGAAGGCCAGCGCCAGTGCCAGGGTGACGGCGGTGATCATGTTCACCCAGAGAATTTGCAGCGGCGTGATCGGCAGCGTCATCCCCAGCAGGATGGCCGTCAGCAGGACGATGGCCTGGGCACCGCTGGTGGGCAGGATGAAGAGGATGGACTTCTTCAGGTTGTCGTAGACGGTGCGGCCTTCCTCCACCGCGTGGGCGATGGTGGCGAAGTTGTCGTCTGCGAGCACCATCTGCGCCGCCTCCTTGGCGGCTTCGGTGCCCTTGATGCCCATGGCGATGCCGATGTCGGCGCGCTTGAGGGCGGGTGAGTCGTTGACCCCGTCGCCGGTCATGGCCACGCGCTCGCCAATGGCCTGCAAGCGTTCCACCAGGCGCAGCTTGTGGCTGGGGCTGGTACGGGCGAATACGCTGGTTTCCCTCAGGCGCTCGTCCAGCTCGGCGTCGGTGAGGTCGTCCAGGTCGGCGCCGGTCAGCGGGTTGCCGGCCGGCAGGCCCAGGCGCTCGGCGATGGAGGCGGCGGTGGCTGCATGGTCGCCGGTGATCATTTTCACGTGGATGCCGGCGTTGTGGCACTCCTCGATGGCGAGGATGGCTTCCTCTCGCGGCGGATCGAGCATGCCGACCAGGCCGAGCAGGACGAAGCCGCCGTCCAGGTCGGCATGGTTCAACTCGTGCTGGCCGCTACCGGCAGCGCGGCGGGCCAGGCCGATCATGCGCAAGCCGGCAGCCGCGCCTTCGCCCAGCACGTCATCCCAGACGCGCGAGTCCAGGGGTTCGTCAATGCCATCGCGGCACTGCTGGTCGCAGACTTCCAGCAGCCGTTCCGGCGCGCCCACCAGGTAGATGACCCCATTGCCATCGGCGTCCCGATGCAGACTGGCCAGGTAGCGGCGTTCGGAACTGAAGGGCAGGGCGTCCACCCGTGGCAGGCGTGCGGCTTCGTCTTCCGCATCCAGCTGCAGCTTGCCGGCCAGGGTGAGCAGGGCGGCCTCGGTGGGGTCGCCGGTGATGCACCACTGGCTGTCGACCTCGCAGAGGCTGGCACTGTTGGCCAGCAGGCCGGCGCGGGCCAGGTCATGGAGGTCATGGGCCAGGTCGCCAGTGGGGCTGACTGCGCCCAGCGGGGCATAACCCACGCCTTCCACTTCGAAGCGGCGGGCGGCGGTATAGACACGCTGCACCGTCATTTCATTGCGAGTCAGGGTGCCCGTCTTGTCGGAGCAGACCACCGTCACGGCGCCCAGGCTTTCCACGGCAGGCAGCCGGCGGATGATCGACTGGCGGCGGGCCATGCGCTGTACGCCGAGCGCCAGGATGATGGTCAGCACGGCTGGAAGGCCCTCGGGAATGGCGGCCACGGCCAGGCCCACGGCGGCCATCAGCATGTCGCCGGCGCTGTAGCCGCGCAGCAGGGTGCCGAAGGCGAAGGTGGCCGCGGACAGCACCAGGATGATCAGCGTGAGCTGGCGGGCGAAGCGAGCCATGTCCGCGAGCAGTGGGGTTTGCAACTGCTCCACCGAGCCCAGCAGATGGCTGATGCGCCCCAGCTCGGTCTCGCCGGCGGTGGCGACCACCACCCCAACGCCGCCGCCGGCGCTAACCAGGGTGCCGGAGTAGGCCATGCTGTGGCGGTCACCCAGGCTGGCCTCCGGGGCGACGGGTTTGCTGGTCTTGTCGGCGGGAAGGGATTCCCCGGTGAGCGCCGCCTCTTCAATGCGCAGGTCGCGGGTTTCCAGCAGGCGGAGGTCCGCCGGTACGCGATCGCCGGCCTCCAGCAATACCAGGTCGCCTGGCACCAGATCTTCGGCGGGTATCTGGCGCACTTCGCCGCCGCGCTTGACCCGGCTGTCCAGGGTGAGCAGCTTCTGGATGGCGCGCATGGCCTGCTCGGCCTTGCCCTCCTGGATGAAGCCGATCACGGCGTTGATCAGCACCACGCCGAAGATCACCGCGCTGTCCAGCCACTCGCCGAGGGCCAGCGTCACCAGCGTGGAGGCCAGCAGCACATAGATGAGCAGATTGTGAAATTGCAGCAGGAAGCGCTTCAGCGGCCCGGCACCGGCGGGCTCCGGGAGGCGGTTGGGGCCGTGACTGGCCAGCCGGCGCTCGGCTTCGTCCGTGTCCAGGCCGGCAGGCCCGCTGGCCAGCTGCTCGAGGCTGGCTTCGGCGGTTTGCGCATGCCAGTGCGTGGGGGATGGGGTGGTCATGTCGTCCTCCGTGGCGTTTCCATGGGGCAAGCCTAGACCTTGTAGGAAGATTCTTTGTTGGCCTGGGTCAGTTCCCTCATTGCTGTCGGAAGCATGGGAAGCTATCCAGAAACGACCTCCAGTTAGTCAAAAACAGCATGACCACTCATGGCGCAGGATTCTGGCTTGTCGCCAGTATTGCGCTGCTCCTATGGTCGCCCCTTCAGGGAAGCGGATAGCAGATCGCGTCCATGCAGTTGTCGCCTTGTGGGGAGGTTGGAGCATGTGGACTGTCTTGCAACGTAGGTTGGCGAGCCTGAGTACCGCCAACAAGCTGATGCTGGGTTTTGGCACGGTGCTGCTGCTGACCCTGGTGGTGGCGGCCACGGGCTTCACCGCCCTGCGCGCGGTGGATGACCGGGCCCGCTTGCTGGAGGAAATGCGCGCCATCAATAGCGATGTGCAGATGATCCGGCGCACGGAGAAGGACTACGCCCTCACCTCCGACGCCAAACATGCCGAGGCGCTGCGCCATCAGGCCGAGGCCATAGTCGCTCGCAGCGAAGCCCTGGGCGCGCAGCTTTCCAGCCCTGGCCGAGCGGCGTTGGGCGAGGTCACCCAGGCCATGGCCGAGTACCGTGGTGCCTTCGACCGTTATGTGGAACTCAGCGACAACCAGCGCCTGGCACTGGACGCGGCCAATTGGCTGGTGGTCAGCGCCTCCAACAGCCTCGACGTGCTGCAGAGTGGCCTGAACGAGGATGGCGTCGACCTGCTGAAAAGCTCCCAGGGCGGCCAGGGCGCCGACCTGGTGGAGCAGGGCGGCCAGATCAGCCGCGTGTATCAGTTGCTGTTGCAGGCCCTCAATCAGGCCCGCCTGCGCCTGGAGCAGAGCCGCGGTGCCAGCGAAGCGGGCGCCCCGCAGATCCAGGAAGCCCTGGACGCCCAGAAGCTCGCGGCCGAACTGCGCGATGCCATGCAGGACCCCGGATACGCCGCCGTGTTGACGGAAGTGATCGGCAACGTCGACTCCTTCAACGAACGCCTCAAGGAGTACACCGCCATCCTGGAGCAACAGCGCCAGGAATACGCGAACCTGGCCGCCCAGGCCGATCGTGTCGTGCAGGCCGTAGAACGTGCCTCTGAACTGCAGAGGGCCGATATGCGCGCCCAGCAGGACGCCAGTTCGCTACTGATCCTGCTGGCAGCTGCGGCCGCCCTGTTGATTGGCCTGGCCGCCACGGCGTTGATCAGCGTGTTGATTGTCCGGCCGTTGCGCCGCGTCATCGGTCTGGCCCAGCAGATTGCCGGCGGCGACCTGAGCGCCAGCATCGAGGTGCAGCGCCGTGACGAGATCGGCCAACTGATGGAAGCCATGCAGGGCATGTCCGGCAACCTGCGGGACATGGTTGGCCGCCTGCAGGGCGGCGTGGCGCAGATCTCCACTTCGGCCCAGGCGCTGTCCAGCGTCACCGAGCAGACCCGCGTGGGCGTGAACGGCCAGAAGGAAGAAACCGACCAGGTGGCCACGGCCATGAGCCAGATGGCGGCCACCGTGCAGGAAGTCGCACGCAACGCCGAGGCCGCCGCCAGCTCTACCGAGGCCGCCGACAATCGCGTCAGCAGCGGCAGCCAGGTGGTGCGCCAGACCCTGGAACGAGTCAACCAACTGGCTCACGCCATGGACGAAACCACGGCCAGTATCCAGCGCCTCAGCCAGGACACCCAGAGCATCGGTACCGTACTGGACGTGATCAAGAGCGTGGCTGAACAGACCAACCTGCTGGCCTTGAACGCCGCCATCGAAGCGGCTCGCGCCGGTGAGCAGGGGCGCGGTTTCGCCGTGGTGGCCGATGAAGTACGGGCGCTGGCCCGGCGTACCCAGCAGTCCACGGCCGAAATCGAGCGGCTGATCGCCACCTTGCGCGACGGCGTTCGCAGCTCGGTGGAGCACATGCAGCAGAGCGGCAGCCTCGTGGGCCTGACCGTGCAGGACGCCAACCTGACCGAGGAGGCCCTGGCTGGCATCGCCGAAGCCGTGGCCCTGATCCACCAGATGAACCAGCAAATCGCCGCGGCGGCTGAACAGCAAAGCGCGGTGGCCGAGGAAATCAATCGCAGCGTCACCAGCATCCGTGATATCGCCGATCAGTCGGCCATGGCCATGGATGAAACCGCGTCCTCAAGCGTGCAGTTGGCCCGCTTGGGGCAGGAGTTGCAGGGGATGGCGGGCCACTTCCGGCTTTGATTGCGAAAGCAGATCTGGAGGATTCGGCATTCCGTTGCCCAGAGCGGGGCCCTAGAATGGTGCCCCTGTCCAACCGGCGTGGAGTGTCGCAATGCTGAAGATCTGGGGGCGAATCAATTCACCAGCGTGCGCAACGCGCTCTGGTGCGACCCTGAAGGTGCGCGTCACACACCGAAAGGTGGCCATGACGGCGCTTACGTGATCGGGCTCGCCGAGTCGGCCCCTGGAACCTAGGCTGATGTGCAGCGATCCGCAGTTGAATTTGCCGGCATTCAGCCTTATCTAGCTCCTTTCCCTTGAAGCAGACGAATCCATCATGAGTTCCGCCCTGTCCATCCGGCAGTTGACCAAGACCTACGGCAATGGCTTCCAGGCCCTCAAGGGCATCGACCTGGAAGTGGCCGAGGGTGATTTCTTCGCTTTGCTCGGCCCCAACGGTGCGGGCAAGTCCACCACCATCGGCATTCTGTCCACCCTGGTGAACAAGACCAGCGGCACCGTCAATGTCTTCGGCAATGACCTGGACAAGTCGCCCTACGCGCTCAAGCGCTGCCTCGGCGTGGTGCCCCAGGAGTTCAACTTCAACCAGTTCGAGAAGGTGTTCGACATCGTCGTCACCCAGGCGGGCTACTACGGCATTCCGGCGAAAGTCGCCAGGGAACGCGCCGAGCAGTATCTGACCCAACTCGGCCTCTGGGAGAAGCGCGACTCGGCTTCCCGCGAGCTGTCCGGCGGCATGAAGCGCCGCCTGATGATCGCCCGTGCGCTGGTCCACCAGCCGCGCCTGCTGATTCTCGACGAACCCACCGCCGGCGTGGACATCGAGTTGCGCCGCTCCATGTGGAGCTTCCTCACCGAGCTCAACGAGCAGGGCATCACCATCATCCTCACGACGCACTACCTGGAGGAGGCCGAGCAGCTCTGTCGCAACATCGGCATCATCGACCACGGCCGCATCGTCGAGAACACCAGCATGAAGGAGTTGCTGAAGAAGCTGCACAAGGAAACCTTCCTGCTGGACCTGAAGGAGCCTCTGGAAGTGCTGCCCCAGCTCAATGGCTACCCCGCCCAGCTGGTGGATGACCACACACTGGAAGTGCAGGTTGAGAAAGCCCAGGGCCTGACCGAGCTGTTCCGCCAGTTGGCCGCCCTGAACGTCGACGTGCTGAGCATGCGCAACAAATCCAATCGCCTCGAGGAGCTGTTCGTGTCCCTGGTGGAGAAAAACCTGGCGAAGGTGGCGGTATGAGTTCGGAACTCTCGGCCAACCTGGTCGCCCTCAATACCATCGTTTATCGCGAAGTCCGCCGCTTCACGCGGATCTGGCCGCAGACCCTGCTGCCTCCGGCCATCACCATGGCCTTGTATTTCGTCATCTTCGGCAACCTGATCGGCCGCCAGATCGGCGACATGGGCGGCTTCAGCTACATGGACTACATCGTCCCCGGCCTGATCATGATGTCGGTCATCACCAACTCCTACAGCAACGTGGTGTCGAGCTTCTTCGGCAGCAAGTTCCAGCGCTCGGTGGAGGAGCTGCTGGTGTCGCCGGTGTCGGCACACACCATCCTGCTCGGCTACACCATCGGCGGCGTGCTGCGTGGGTTGGCGGTGGGGGTGATTGTCACCTTCCTGTCGCTGTTCTTCACCAAGCTCTCGGTGCACCACATCGGGGTGACGGCGCTGGTGGTGCTGCTGACCGCCACCATCTTCTCCCTGGGCGGCTTCATCAACGCCGTGTATGCGCGCAACTTCGACGATATCTCGATCATCCCGACCTTCGTGCTGACCCCGCTGACCTACCTGGGCGGCGTGTTCTACTCGATCAACCTGTTGCCGCCATTCTGGCAGGCGGTCTCCCTGGGCAACCCGATCCTGCACATGGTCAACGCCTTCCGCTACGGCATCCTCGGCGTGTCCGACATCAACATCGGCGTCGCCATCGCCCTGATGCTGCTGACCATGGTCATCCTCTACGTCGCCTGCATCCGCCTCCTGGTGAGCGGGCGCGGCATGCGTCAGTAAGGCGAAACAAAGCGACACAGCGTGGCATCATCTTCTTGATGCCGCGGCCAGGGTCTGCCGATACAGTCGGCAGACCTCCTTCCCCCCTCCAGTTCCAGAGGCTCCAGATGAAGGTCCGTCGCAGTGTTTGGCTGTTGTTCGGGGCGTTCGCCTCGTTGTCCGCCGTGGCCCAGGAGGCGCCGCTGGTGGAAGTGGCCGAGCCGCAGCGGGCGCTGGTGCGCGACGAGCTGGTGACCTTCGGCTCGCTGCGTTCCGACGAGTCGGTAATGATTCGCCCGGAAGTGGAGGGCAGGGTAGCCAGCCTGCATTTCCGCGAGGGCGAGACGGTCAAGGGCGGTGAGCTGCTGGTTAGCCTGGATGATGCCATCGCCCGTGCCGAGCTGGCCCAGGCCCGCGCCAATCTGGACCTGGCGGAAAAGAGCTACCAGCGGGCGAAGATGCTGTACTCCCGTGGCGCCAGCAATGCCCAGGCGCAGGACGAGTCCCAGTCCCAGGAGCAGGCTGCCCGCGCCAGCCTGGCGCTGGCCCAGGCGCGCCTCGACAAGACGCAGATCCGCGCGCCCTACGACGGCACCCTCGGCTTGCGTCAGGTCAGCGTCGGCGACTACCTCAGCGCCGGGCAGGACATGGTCAATCTGGAAGTGCTCGACCCGCTGAAGGTGGATTTCCGCGTACCGCAGAAGGCGGTCAGCCAGGTGAGTCTTGGCCAGCCGGTGGAACTCAGCCTGGACACCTATCCGGGCGAGCGCTTCCGCGGCGAGATCATCGCGCTCAACCCGCGTCTGGACGAGATTGGCCGCAGCCAGGCAATTCGGGCGCAGATTCCCAACAAGGAACACCGACTCAAGCCCGGTCAGTTCGTGAAGGTGTCGGTGATCCTCGCCGAGCGCCCGGAGGCCCTGTTGATTCCCGAGGAGGCAGTGATGCCCGTGGGGCAGCAGCTGTTCGTCAACCTCGTGGTGGACGGCAAGGTGGAGCGGCGGCCCATCAAGATCGGCCAGCGCCTGCGCGGCAAGGCTGAGGTTCGCGAAGGCCTGCAGGGCAATGAGCAGGTGATTACCGCGGGCTGGCAGAAGGTCAGCCCGGGGCTGGAGGTCCGCACCGTAGCGCGAGGTGGCGCATGACTCTCTCCGATGTGTGCATCCGCAGGCCGGTATTCGCCACCGTCCTGTCGCTGATCCTGGTCCTGCTCGGGCTACTGGCCTATCAGCGGCTGGCGGTGCGGGAATACCCCAATATCGACGTGCCCATCGTCACGGTGAACGTCATCTACCCCGGCGCCAGCCCGGAGATCATGGAGTCCCAGGTGGCCCAGCCCATCGAGGATGTCCTGTCCGGCATCGAAGGCCTGGACTTCGTGGCCTCCATCAGCCGCTCGGAAAACACCCAAATCACCGCGCAGTTCCGCCTCGGCACCAACGCCGACGAGGCTGCCAACGACGTGCGCGACCGCCTGGGCCGGGTGCGCGGCCTGCTGCCGGACGAGATCAACGAACCCATCGTGCAGAAGGTCGAGGCCGACGCCCAGCCGGTGATCTGGATCGCCTTCTACAGCGAGCAGCACTCGGCGATGGAAATCACCGACGTGCTGGAGCGGGTGGTGCGCGACCGCCTGCAGACCATTCCCGGAGTGTCCGAGGTGCAGATCCGTGGCGCGCGGCGCTTTGCCATGCGCGTCTGGCTGGACCCTGAAAAGCTCGCCGCCCACGACCTCACGGTGCAGGACGTGGAAGATGCCCTGCGACGGCAGAACGTGGAAATCCCGGCGGGGCGCATCGAGTCCGTGCAGCGCGAGTTCAGCGTGCTGTCGGAAACCGACCTGCGTACCCCCGAGGAATTCAACGACCTGATCCTCAATGACCAGCGCGGCTACCTGCTGCGCCTGGCCGACGTCGGCCATGCCGAGATCGGCGCGGCGGACGAGCGCAGCATCGTGCGCTTCAATGGGCGCTCGGCCGTGTCCCTGGGGCTGGTCAAGCAGGCCACGGCCAACCCGCTGGAGATTTCCGACGGACTCGACGCCGCCTTGCCGGAACTGCGCGCGTTGCTGCCGGACGGCATGAAAATGACCATCGCCAACGACAACTCGCTGTTCATTCGCGAGTCCATCGACAACGTCTACACCACCATCTGGGAAGCGGTGGTGCTGGTCATCCTGATCATCTTCCTGTTCCTACGCTCCCTGCGCGCCACCCTGATTCCCCTGGTGACCATCCCGGTGTCGCTGATCGGTGCCTTCAGCCTCATGGTGCTGTTGGGGTTCTCCATCAACACCCTGACGCTGCTGGCCATGGTGCTCGCCATCGGCCTGGTGGTGGACGACGCCATCGTGGTGCTGGAGAACATCCACCGGCACATCGAGGAAGGCATGTCGCCACTCCAGGCTGCCTACAAGGGCAGCCGCGAGATCGCCTTCGCAGTGATCGCCATGACCCTGACCCTGGCCGCCGTCTACGCCCCCATCGGCTTCATGCAGGGCACCTCGGGCAAGCTCTTCACCGAATTCTCCTGGACGCTCGCCGGGGCGGTGCTGGTATCGGGCTTCGTCGCCCTGACCCTCTCGCCGATGATGTGCGGGCACCTGCTCAAGCCCCACGCGGCGCAGCAACATGGTCGGCTGTACAACCTGGTGGAAAGCTTCCTCAACGGCCTGACGTACAGCTATCGCCACGTATTGGAGCGGGTGTTGCGGGCCTGGGGGCTGGTCGTGCTGCTGCTGGTGGGCATTCTCGTGCTCTGCCTGCTGCTGTTCAACGGCCTGCGCAGCGAGCTGGCACCCACCGAAGACACCGGCACCATCGTCGGCTCCTTCAACGGCCCCGACGGCGCCACCATCGAATACACCAGCCGCTACGCGAAGATGCTGGAAGAGGCCTACCAGTCGATCCCCGAAGCCAACCGCTACATGGTGGTAGTGGGCTTCCCCACCGTGGCCCAGGGCCTGTCCTTCCTCAAGCTGGAGCCCTGGGATGACCGCGAGCGCAGCCAGTTCGAGATCCGTGACGAGCTCCTGCCCAAGCTGCGGGACATTCCCGGTGTGCGCGCCTTCCCCATCAACCGGCCACCGCTGGGGCAGAGCGCGCGCAACCAGCCGGTAAACTTCGTGATCCGCTCCTCGCTGGAGTACAGCGAGCTGCAGAAGTACGTCGACCAGTTGATGGATCGCGTCCGCGACTATCCGGGGCTGGAAAGCCTGGACAGCGATCTCAAGCTCAACTCGCCGCAGCTCAAAGTCACCGTCAATCGCGAGCAGGCCATGGCGGTGGGCACCGACGTCGCCGCCATCGGACGCAGCCTGGAAAGCCTGTTCGGCAGCCGCCAGGTGACCCGCTTCAAGCAGAACGGCGAGCAATACGACGTGCTGGTGCAGCTGGCCAACGTCGACCGCAGCAACCCGGACGACCTCAACCGCGTATACGTCCGCGGACGCAACGACAGCATGGTGCAGCTGGCCAACCTGATCGATGTGCGCGAAACCGTGGCCCCGCGTGAGCTCAACCACTTCAACCAGCTGCGCGCGGTGACCGTGACCGCCAGCGTCGGCTCCGGCTACACCCTGGGCGAAGCGCTGGATCACCTTGAGGCGGTGGCGCGCGAGGTATTCCCGCCGGATACCCAGTTCGACTACACCGGCACCTCGCGGGACTTCAAGGACTCCAGCACCGGCGTGGCGCTGATCTTCGCCCTGGCCCTGGTGTTCATCTACCTGGTGCTGGCGGCGCAGTTCGAGAGCTTCATCGACCCGCTGATCATCCTCTTCAGCGTGCCGCTCTCCATGGCCGGCGCGTTGCTGGCGCTGACCCTCTTCGGCGGCACCCTGAACATCTATTCGCAGGTGGGGATGGTCACCCTCATCGGCCTGATCACCAAGCACGGCATTCTCATCGTCGAGTTCGCCAACCAGCTGCTGCGCCAGGGCGTGGACCTGCACGAAGCCGTGATGGAGGCCTCGGTGAAACGCCTGCGGCCGATCCTGATGACCACCGGCGCCATGGTGCTGGGCTCGGTGCCGCTCGCCATCGCCACGGGTGCTGGCGCGGAAAGCCGGCAGCAGATCGGCATGGTCATCGTCGGTGGCCTGCTGGTGGGGACCTTCTTCACCCTGTTCGTGGTGCCGACCCTCTACCAGCAACTGCGCCGCTGGAAGCCTATCCACAAGCTGGAGGCGGCGCCGGCTTGATTTGCAGGCAGCGCTGTTGCTGTAGGGGCGAATTCATTCGCCAAGGGCAGCGCAGCTGCCCTCTGAGGCCTTCGAGGCCGAACCTGCGGTCCGGTTGGCGAATGAATTCGCCCCTACAATGGCCGGCTCTTGCCCATCACAACCGCTGAAAGAACAGCGGATAGCGGTTCACCAGGCCATCCTCATCCAGGGTCAGCACCGCTTCGAAGCCACTGCCATCGAGGTTCTGGTAGAGGTAATGGTGGGTGTCCAGGCGCGTGTAGGCCTGGCGCATGCGGCGCACCGTCAGTTGCGGCGCTTCGACGAACACCGTGTCGATTTCCCGGCGTTCGTCCGGATTGAGGAACAGCCGCCAGATGCTCGGACTGTTGGTAAAGGGCGTGGGCCAGAGGTCCAGGTCGAGGCTGCCGGAGAGCTCGGGCAGCTTCTGCCCGGAACCATCGAACCAGTGCAGGCCGTCCCGGTGCAGCGCCAGGCTGTGGCTGCCGCGCCCATCACGCACCGTGGCGTTGAAGGCCCGGGGCTCCCAGCCTTTCCCGTACTCCAGCGTGTAGCTCAGGCGATAGGGTTTGCCTTCGTCATCGAAGGCCAGAATTCCGCTGTCCACCCGCCGCCCCTCCAGGCGGAAGTCCTCAAGGCCCTGGGTAGGTGCCCGAGTGTTCCAGAGGTGGGTCCAGAGGGCGGTCGTTCTCATCGGCTCATGCCTCGTTGTCCTTGGGGGTGCGCAGGGCCAGGTAGAGCAGTGGCCCGATGGAGGCGAACACTGCGGTCAGCAGGTAGAAGGGTAGCAAGTAGGCCAGGCTGCGGCCCTGGCGGCGGTTGTCCTGGTACATCCAGATAGCGATCAGTGCGCAGGCCAGGTAGAGGTCGATCACCACCTGGGCGGTATCGGGCCGGCCCATGAGCTGGGCGCCGAATTCCAGCAGCGGCTGTTCGCTGATAGCCATCACATAGAGGGTGTAGCCGCCAAACAGGACGAGGGCGAGCAGGGCGAATTGACGAAGCGACATGGCACATCCTTGTGAGTGAAAGAATCAGTCGAGCAGCAGTCCCACCTGACGGATCTTCGGCAGGCGTGCCACCACCAGTTGGTGGGAGCGGGTGATCAGGTCGCGCAGCTCCTCGTCGCTCATGGGGTAGGGGCGCTGCATGGCGATCCAGTGGGCCCGCGCCAGGTACGGCGCGGGGATGATGCCGGGGCGGTCGACATAACCGAGGAAGAGGTCCTTGTCGACCTTGAAGGTGAGGCCGTCGCCCATGAAGTCGAGGATGGCGAACATCTTGTTGCCGGCAATGGAAAACACCCGGTTGCTGCCCCACTTGAGGTCTTCCCGGGCGCCGGGAAGTTGCAGGCAGAACGTGGCGACTTGATCGGGGGTCATGGGTTCCTGCTCCTTCAGGTTCGGGCTTCGCTGCGCAGCAGCCAGTAGCTCATCAGCATGCCGGTCAACGCCATCAGGGCCGACACCAGGAAGATCACGGCGAAACCCGCGCCGCCTGCGATGGCGCCCATCAGTGGCCCGGCGATGCCCAGGGCCAGGTCGAAGAATACCGCGTAGGCACCCAGCGCCGAACTGCGGCTGGCGGCCGGAATACGCGTGACGGCTTCGACGCCCAGGGCAGGATAGACCAACGACAGGCCGAACCCGGTCAACGCCGCGCCCGCGAGGGCCAGCCAGGGCGTTGCTGCCGCCCACAGCAGGAACAGGCCGAGGCTTTCCACGGCCAGGCAGACGATCGCCACCCGGTAGCCACCGAGGTGCTTGATGCTGCCCACGAACAGCAGTCTCGCGCCGATGAAGGCACAGCCGAAGGCAGTGAGGCAGAAGGCGGCGCCTTCCCAGCCGAGGCTGGCGTAGTAGAGGGTGATGAAGGTGGCCAGGGTGCCGAAGCCGATGGAGCCCAGGGCCAGCGCAGTGCCGTTGGGGGCGATGCGCAGGAACACGTTGCTGAACGGCAGTCGCTCACCCTGGACGATAGGTGCCGGACGTTTGGGCCAGGCCAGCAGGAGGGCGATGGCGCAGAGCAGGGCGATCAACCCGCCGATGCTCCACAGGCCCAGACCGTCCACCATCACCACGCCCAGCGGTGCGCCGATGGCCACGGCGCCGTAGGAGGCGATGCCGTTGAAGGAAATCACCCGCGCCATGTTCTCGGCGCCCACCAGCCCCACGCCCCAACTGATGGAGCCGGTGCCCACCAGGCCTTGGCCGATGCCCAGCAGCACGCGCCCGCCCAGTAGCAGCGCCAGGCTCAACAGGGGCAGTTGCGCCAGGGAGGTGGAGAGCAGCGTCAGTACGCCGGAGAGGCCGCAGCAGGCCAGGCCGTACACCACCGCGCGCTTGGCGCCGAGGCGATCGGCCAGGCTGCCGGACATCGGGCGGGAGAGGAGGGTGGACAGGTACTGGGTACTGATGACGATGCCCGCCATCACCGAACCGTAGCCCATGTCGTTGTGCACGTAGCCGGGCAGCACGGCAATCGGCAGGCCGACGCAGAGGAAGCTGATGAAGGTGAAGAAAACGACGGTGATGATCTGCAGGGTGGTGGAGGACGCGGACGGCCGTGGCGTGCTCATGGCAGAACCTGGAATGGGGAGGGCGCCGCTCATCATCCCTGACTCACGGCGGCAAAGGAAGCTAGCTAATGGTTGTCTTGCTGGCCACGCTTCAGATGACCGGAACCTGGCGATGGGAGAAGGCTTCCGCCAGGTGTTCGATCCAGGCCCGCACCGCTGGCAGCATGCCACGCCGGTGGGTATAGACCGCCTGGAGATGGCCCCCAGGCAGGCTCCAATCCGGTAGCAGGCGCACCAGGCTGCCGTCGCGCAGTTCGGCTTCGCAGTTCATCTGCGGCAGCATGCTGAACCCTAGTCCGGCCAGCACCGCGTGCTTGCGTACGTCGAAGTCCTCGATGCCCAGGCGCGCCTCCATTACCACCTCGCGGCGGTTGCCGCGCGTGTCGCGCAGGTAGTGGTGGATGCGTCGGTCCGCTTCCAGCGCGCCCAAGGCTGGCAGGTGCTGGAGGTCGTCCGGTGTCTGGATGCTCACGCCCTCCAGCAGTGTGGGCGCGGCCACCAGGAAGGCCTGGGCCGGGCTCAGCACACGGGCGATCAGGGTCGGGTCTTCGTCGCCTTCCTCGCGCACCCGCAAGGCCACGTCCACCCCTTCCTCACGCAGGTCTACCCGGCGGTTGGTGAGGACCATGTCCAACTGCACCTGGGGGTAGTGCTGGAGGAAATCGGCGATCACGTGTTTCAGCATCGAGTGCGCCAGTTCCACCGGGCAAGACACCCGCAGGCGGCCCCGCGGTTCGACGGTGAGGCTGGCGACCACTTCCTCGGCCTGCTCGGCCTCCAGCAGCATGGCCTGACAATGGCGCAGGAAACGCTCGCCGAGATCAGTCAGCGCCATCTTGCGGGTGGTGCGTTGCAGCAAGCGCGCACCGAGGCGGGTTTCCAGCTCGGCAATGCGCCGCGACAGGCGCGATTTCGGCACGCCGAGCAGGCGAGCGGCAGACGAGAACCCGCCGTGCTCCACCACCTTGGCGAAATAGTAGAGATCGTTGAGGTCTTGCATGCTGTTGTCCTGTGGGTGGGACGAGTGGGCGCATCGCGCGAATTTACCGCGTTACTGGCCAAGCTGGCAGGACTTTTCAGGCGCATTGCCGGACCGGCTCGCAGGCGCTATACCTGAGCCTTTTCCATCCACCCGAAAACGGAGCGATCACCATGTCCTTGTCCATGTACGAGGCGTCCATCCCGGTCCTGGCTCGCATGCTCGGCAACCTCTCCAACATCCTCAAGAAGGCCGAGGCCAACGCCCAGGCGCGCGGTATCGGTCCCAAGGTATTCATCGAATCGCGACTGGCGCCGGACATGTTCCCCCTGGCCCGCCAGGTACAGATCGTCAGCGACACCGCCAAGGGCTGCGCGGCGCGCCTGGCTGGCGTCGATGTGCCGAGCTGGGCTGACACGGAAACCAGTTTCGAGGAACTGCAGGCCCGCATAGCCAAGACGCTGGCGTTCATCGAGGGAATCGACGCCGCCCAGCTGGAAGGCAGCGAAACCCGCACCGTGGTGTTAAAGATGCGCAGCGGCGAAATCAGCTTCAGCGGCCGTGAGTACCTGCTCGGCTTCGCCATGCCGAACTTCTATTTCCACGTCACCACAGCCTACGCCATCCTCCGCCACAACGGCGTGGACGTGGGCAAGATGGATTTCCTGGGCGGCGTCTGACGCGCCGAAACCGTCGTCCGGCGTAGGGTGGACCACGCTTCATCGGTCCACCATCCGTGGTTCGGTCGGACCGCAATGGTGGATAGGAAAAGCGCTATCCACTCAAAAGCTAAATCGTTCCATGCGTGAGACGCTGAATCACAAATTCGCCGTCTAATCAGTGTTTATCGACATGGATAGGATTACCTCCATTCCGATCGGCCGTCGCCGGTCGCCCAACTGAGGGTACCCATCCATGAAACTTCTGCACCTCGATTCCAGCATCCTCGGCGACGCCTCCGCCTCCCGCCAACTGAGCCGCGACGTGGTTGCCGCCTGGGAAGCCGCCGAGCCGAACGCCCAGGTCACCTACCGCGACCTGGCCAGCGACGCCATCAGCCACCTGTCGGCCTTGAGCCTGGTTGCCGGTGGCACCCCGGCCGAACTGCGCGATGCCGCGCAGAAGCACGAAGCCGAACTGGGTGAAACCACCCTGAATGAATTCCTCGCCGCCGACGCCATCGTCATCGGCGCACCGATGTACAACTTCTCCATCCCGAGCCAACTGAAGGCCTGGATCGACCGCATCGCCGTCGCCGGCAAGACTTTCCGCTACACCGAGAACGGCCCGGAAGGCCTGGCGGGCGGCAAGAAAGTGGTCATCGTCTCCACTGCAGGCGGCATCCACGCCGGTCAGGCCAGCGGCCAGGCCCATGAGGACTACCTGAGGCTGGTGCTGAACTTCCTCGGCGTGACCGACATCGAGATCGTCCGCGCCGAAGGCCTGGCCTACGGCGAAGAGCCCCGCGTCAATGCCTTCAGGGCTGCCCAGGGCCAGATCGGCGAGCTGTTCGCCACCGCCTGATTCCGCCCGTTGGAAAACACAATGCCCCGCAATTGCGGGGCATTGTGTTTTAGCGGACTCATCAATTCCTTGTAGGGGCGAATTCATTCGCCAAGGGCGGCGAAGCTGCCCCGTGAGACATTGAGGGCCGAACCTGCGGTCCGGTTGGCGAATGAATTCGCCCCTACAGATGCAGCCTTCATGTCCGGGAAGGGATCAGACAATCACACCCTGGCTACGCAGATAGTCGTCGTAGGTGCCGCTGAAGTCGGTCACGCCGTTCTCGTTCAGCTCGATGATGCGGGTGGCCAGGGAGCCGACGAACTCGCGGTCGTGGCTGACGAAGATCAGGGTGCCCGGATAGTTTTCCAACGCCAGGTTGAGCGCTTCGATGGATTCCATGTCCAGGTGGTTGGTGGGTTCGTCCATCACCAGCACGTTGGGCCGCTTCAGAATCAGCTTGCCGAACAGCATGCGGCCCTGCTCGCCACCGGAGATGACTTTCACCGACTTGAGGATCTCGTCGTTGGAGAACAGCATCCGGCCCAGGGTGCCGCGCACCAGTTGTTCGCCGCCCTGGGTCCACTGGCCCATCCAGTCGAACAGGGTGACGTCGTCTTCGAAGTCATGGGCATGGTCCTGGGCGTAGTAGCCGAGGTCCGCGCTTTCGGTCCATTTCACGTTGCCGGAGTCCGGGGTCATCTCACCGACCAGGGTGCGCAGCAGGGTGGTCTTGCCGATGCCGTTGGGGCCGATGATGGCGACGCGCTCGCCAGCCTCGATCTGCAGGTCCAGGCCCTTGAACAGTTGCTTGCCCTCGAAGCCCTTGGCCAGCTTCTCCACGGTCACTGCCTGGCGGTGCAGCTTCTTGTGCTGGTCGAAACGAATGAAGGGGCTGACACGACTGGATGGCTTGACCTCGGCCAGTTGGATTTTGTCGATCTGCTTGGCGCGCGAGGTGGCCTGCTTGGCTTTCGAGGCGTTGGCGGAGAAACGGCTGACGAAGGTCTGCAGCTCGGCGATCTGCGCCTTTTTCTTGGCGTTGTCGGCCAGGAGCTGCTCGCGCGACTGGGTCGCGGCGGTCATGTACTCGTCGTAATTGCCCGGGAACAGCCGCAGCTCGCCGTAGTCCAGGTCCGCCATGTGGGTGCACACGCTGTTCAGGAAGTGGCGGTCGTGGGAAATGATGATCATGGTGCTGTTACGCGCCGTGAGGATGTTTTCCAGCCAGCGGATGGTGTTGATGTCCAGGTGGTTGGTCGGCTCGTCCAGCAGCAGCACGTCCGGGTCCGAGAACAGCGCCTGGGCCAGCAGCACGCGCAGCTTCCAGCCGGGGGCGACCTCGCTCATCGGGCCGAAATGCTGGCTGAGCGGAATGCCCAGGCCGAGCAGAAGCTCGCCGGCGCGGGATTCGGCGGTGTAGCCGTCCATCTCGGCGAACTCGGTCTCCAGCTCGGCCACGGCCATGCCGTCGTCCTCGCTCATTTCCGGCAGCGAATAGATGCGGTCACGTTCGGCCTTGACCCTCCACAGCTCCCCATGGCCCATGATCACGGTGTCGATCACGCTGAATTCTTCGTAGGCGAACTGATCCTGGCGCAGCTTGCCGAGTCGCACGTTGGGCTCCAGCATCACCTGGCCGCCAGAGGCCTCCAGATCACTGCCGAGGATTTTCATGAAGGTCGACTTGCCGCAGCCGTTGGCACCGATCAGGCCGTAGCGGTTGCCGTTGCCGAACTTGACGGAAACGTTCTCGAACAGCGGCTTGGGGCCAAACTGCATGGTGATGTTGGCGGTAGAGATCACGATGGAATCCTGAGCTTAGGGCGCTCGCGCGCAAAAAAGGCGCGATTGTAGCGGTTTTGCCTGCATCCAGGGGGATCGATTGTCGGGTTGGCGCGGTCACGGCCCTGTCGCCAAACCGTCAACTTCCAGCGCTAGCCTGATTCGGCTTCCACGGCATATTCGATGCACCAGCGCATCCCCAGACCTTCGCAGTGCAGGCCAACCTGATCAGTTGGCCTTTTTTCTTGCCGTGGCGGTCCCGAGACGTATAGCCGGAGCCGTACATGGACATCTCGATCCAGCAGATCAACCGTGGCGATAGAGAAGAGTGGCAGGTGAAAGCCCTCGGCATGACGGTGCCGTTCCGCGACCGGGCTTCGGCCCTGGCGTTCGCGGTTCGCCTGCAGGAGCGCATAGAAGCGCCCCACTGGCTGCCGGGCTGGGTGCAACAGCAGGCGCGCAAGGAGGAGTGAGGCGCCGTGCCTTGTCGTTTTCAGCTATTGCCTGGCAGGTGCCCGCTACGGCAAGAATGTGCCTCCAGGACCAGCAGGAGATGGCAGGTGAAGAAGACTCGGTTTTTCGGCGTTCTGGCCTTGCAGGCCTGTGCTTTCACAGCGATGGCGGGTCAGTGGCCGGCAGGTGGCGCGGAGAAGTTCAGCCGTGAATGCGTCACCAGCGCGGCCGCCCAGGTGCCCCCGGACAGGGCCGTCGCTTACTGCAAGTGCTCCACCGGGATGATGCAGGAAGCGTTCACCTCCCAGCAGTTGGTGGCCGTGACTGACGGCCGCAAACCCACCGCCGAAGAGCTGACGGTCCTCACCGATATCTCTCGCTCCTGCGCACGCGAAACGCTGCAATGAGCCGGTAATCCCGGTGTCATGTAGCCGCTCCAGAATGGGCACTGCGCCACGGACGGTGCCCATCTCCCCGCTTCGCCTCATTCCCTGAAGAACACCTGCACCAGGTGATAGCCGAACTGGCTCTTCACCGGGCCATGGATGACTCGCACGGGTTTCTTGAAGATCACCTGATCGATCACCCGCACCATCTGGCCGGGGCGGACTTCGCCCAGGTCGCCACCGCGTTTGGCGGACGGGCAGATGGAATGCTTCTTGGCCAGGGTTGCGAAGTCTTCGCCTTTGTCGAGGCGCTTCTTCAGTTGTTCGGCTTCCGCCTCGGTCTTGACCAGAATATGGCGGGCAAGGGCCTTGGCCATGGGAAATCCTCTTGGAGTGTGGAACGGTTCATTGTGCCAGCACGGGCCGCCGCCATACAGTTGCTGACCTGTGATCCGCCACGCGGATGCCTTCACACCTGAACGGGACACGCACGCCACATGGACCTTTCTTCGATGCTGAAAATCCTGGCCAGCCAGGATGGTTCCGACCTCTACCTGTCCACGGGCGCACCGCCCTGTGCCAAGTTCAACGGGCTGCTGCGGCCGCTCAGCAACGAGCCTCTGAAAGCCGGGGATGTGGCCAGGATCGCCGAGTCGATCATGGACCCCGAGCAGCGCGCCGAGTTCGATCGGGAGCTGGAAATGAACCTGGCCATCTCGCTGCCGAACATCGGGCGATTCCGCATCAACATCTTCCGCCAGCGCAACGAGGTGTCCATCGTCGCGCGGAACATCAAGCTGGACATCCCCCGCTTCGAGGACCTCAAGCTGCCCGAAGTGCTGCTCAAGATGGTCATGGAGAAGCGTGGCCTGGTGCTCTTCGTCGGCGGCACCGGCTCCGGCAAATCCACTTCCCTGGCCGCGCTGATCGACTACCGCAACCGCAACACCGGCGGCCACATCATCACCATCGAAGACCCGGTGGAGTACGTGCACCGGCACAAGAAGTCCATCATCAACCAGCGCGAAGTGGGCGTGGATACCCGCAGCTTCCACGCCGCGCTGAAGAACACCCTGCGCCAGGCGCCGGACGTGATCTTGATCGGCGAGATCCGCGACCGCGAGACCATGGAGCACGCCCTGGCCTTCGCCGATACCGGCCACCTGGCGATTTCCACCCTGCACGCCAACAACGCCAACCAGGCGCTGGACCGCATCATCAACTTCTTCCCCGAAGAGCGCCGCCCGCAGCTGCTCAACGACCTGGGCAACAACCTCAAGGCCTTCGTTTCCCAGCGCCTGGTGCGCACCCAGGACGGCAAGCGCCGGGCCGCGGTGGAAGTACTGTTGGGCACCTCCACCATCAGCGACTTGATCAAGCGCGGCGAATTCCACTCCATCAAGGAAATCATGGAGAAGTCCCGTGGCCTGGGCATGCAGACCTTCGACCAGGCGCTGTTCGACCTGGTGGTGGAGGGCGCGATTCCCGAGGACGAGGCGATCAAGAACGCCGACTCGGCCAACAACCTGCGCCTGAAGCTCAAGCTCTACCGTGACGGCCCGGCAGCGGCTCCCGCACCGACAGCCGCCCCGGCTCCCGCAGCGGCGCCTGCCCGCACCGAGGATGCCGCCGGTTGGGGCCTGGAGCTGAAGCTGGAAGACCTGGAAGAGGAAGGGCCGGAGGAGCCGGGGCCTCGGATTGGCTAGTTCATTGTGGGAGCGAATGAATTCGCTCCCACAGGTAAGGCAACGGCGGAATTGCCCGCCCGCCTGTACGGCCAGATTTAATCGCATCTGTACATAGCGGCCGCACCCCGACCCGCATAGATTCGCCCCATGCACCCAACCGATCCGGGAGGTCGTGATGCGTATCGCCGTTCTGACGTTCGAAGGTTTTAACGAACTGGATTCCTTCGTGGCCGCAGGTTTGCTCAACCGCCTGCGCGGGCAGGGCTGGCAGGCGGAAATCACCGCCCCCAGCGAGTGGGTCACCTCGATGAACGGTGTGCGGGTCCAGGCCCAGCAACCGCTGGAGGCGGCCAACACCGCCGATGTGGTGCTGTTCGGCAGCGGCATCCTGACTCGCGACATCGCCCAGGATCGCAGCATCCTCGACCGCCTGCGCCTGGACCCGCAGCGTCAGTTGATCGGCTCGCAGTGTTCCGGGGCCTTGCTGATGGCCAGGCTTGGCCTGCTCGGCAATCTACCGGCCTGCACGGACCTCACCACCAAGCCTTGGGTGATCGAAGCCGGGGTTCAGGTACTGGATCAGCCGTTCTTTGCCAATGGCAACCTGGCCACCGCCGGCGGCTGCCTGTCCGCGCCCTACCTGGCGGCCTGGGTGATCGCCAGGCTGGCCGGCGAGGACGCTTGCGCCACGGCGCTGCACTATGTGGCGCCGGTGGGGGAGAAGGAGGCTTTTGTCGAGCGGGCCCTGGGTGTGATTCGGCCGTATCTGTAGGCGCGATGCACTCATCTGTGGGGTCGATTTCAATCGACAAGGGCGGCGCAGCTGCCCCCTGAAACCTCGCAGGCCGAACCTGCGGTCCGGTTGGCGATTGAAATCGCCCCTACAGGTGTTCGGCCTTCAGCTCTGGAGTTCCGGCAGGTCCCTGTAAAACTCCAGCGCCTGCGGATTGGCCAGGGCATCGGTGTTCTTCACCGGCCTGCCATGCACCACATTGCGTACCGCCAATTCGACGATCTTGCCGCTCAGGGTACGGGGGATGTCGGCCACGGCGATGATCTTTGCCGGCACATGACGTGGTGTGGTGTTGGCGCGGATCACCTGGCGGATGTGCTCGCGCAGGGTATCGTCGAGCGTCACGCCGTCCCGCAGGCGGACGAACAGCACCACGCGCACATCGCTCTCCCAGTCCTGGCCGATGGCGATGGACTCCAGCACCTCTTCCACTTTTTCCACCTGGCGGTAGATTTCCGCGGTGCCGATGCGCACGCCGCCGGGATTGAGTACGGCGTCGGAGCGGCCGTGGATCACCAGGCCGCCGCGTGGGGTTTCCTCGGCGTAGTCGCCATGGGCCCAGACGCCGGGGAAGGTGTCGAAGTAGGCGGCCTTGAACTTCACCCCCTCCGAGTCATTCCAGAAGCCCACCGGCATCGACGGGAAATGCCGCGCGCAGACCAGCTCGCCTTTCTCGGCGAACACGCGCTTGCCGTCTTCGTTCCACACCTGCACGTCCATCCCGAGACCCTTGCACTGCAGCTCGCCGCGCCAGACCGGCAGCACCGGGTTGCCCAGGGCGAAGCAGGAAACGATGTCCGTGCCGCCCGAGATGGACGACAGGCACAACTCGTTCTTGATGTCGCGGTAAACGAACTCGAAGCTCTCGTGAGACAGTGGCGAGCCGGTGGAGAGCAGCGCCTTCAGGCGTTCCAGCCGGTGGCTCTGGCGCGGTCTGGCGCCGGCCTTTTCCAGGGCGGCCAGGTACTTGGCGCTGGTGCCGAAAATGCTGATGCCCTCGGCATCGATCAGGTCCATCAGACGCTCTGGGGCGGGGTGAAAGGGCGAACCGTCATAGAGCACCAGAGTCGCGCCCAGGGCGAGGCCCGACACCAGCCAGTTCCACATCATCCAGCCGCAGGTGGTGAAGTAGAACAGGGTGTCCGATGCCGTCAGGTCGCAATGCAGGCCGTGTTCCTTGACGTGCTGCAAGAGGGTGCCGCCCGCGCCGTGGACGATGCACTTTGGCACGCCGGTGGTTCCGCTGGAATAAAGGATGTACAGCGAATGATCGAAGGGCACCGGAGTGAACACGGGCTCGCCGCCGGGCTGGTAGAAGTCGTTCCACAGGGCGACGCGCGCGCGGGTGGCGAAATCCGCCGGCTGCGCTTCCGGACGGGAATAGGGCACCACCACCAGTTGCTCCAGCCAGGGCATGCGCTCGAGGATTTCATTGAGCTTGACTGTCTGGTCGAGGTTCTTGCCGGCATAGCGGTAGCCGGCTGAGGCGATCAGCACCTTGGGTTCGATCTGGCCGAAGCGGTCGATCACGCCCTGGGTGCCAAAGTCCGGTGAGCAGGACGACCAGGTGGCTCCCAGGCTGGTGGCGGCGAGCATGCTCACCACTGCCTGCCAGGTATTGGGCATGAAGGCCGCGACCCGGTCGCCAACGCCCACACCCAGCGCCTTCAGGCTCTGCTGCAGGCCCGCGACATGGTTCGCCAGTTCGGCGTAGGTGAGTTGCACGCGGCTGCCGTCTTCGCCCAGGGCGACGAGGGCCGGATGGCTGTCGCGGCGACGCAGCAGGTGCTCCGCGAAATTCAGGGTGCCACCGGGGAACCAGCGGGCGCTGGGCATGGCCGCGCCTTCTTCCAGCACCGCCGATGGTGGTGTGCTGAAGCGGATATCGAAGAATTCGACTATCGCCTGCCAGAACGCTTCGCGGCGATCCAGGCTCCAGGCGTGCAGGGCCGGGTAGTCGGGCAGGTCCAGGCCCTGTTGCTGGCTGACCCGGCGGCGGAAGGCGTCCATACGGGTCGCGGCGATTCGCAGCGGGCTGGGGGTCCACAGTGGCTGCTCCATCTGCGCATCCTCATCGAGTGAGTCTTGGGTCGTCCGGTTGTTATTGAGCATAGGCCTTGACTCAGGGCTGGGGCAGCTCCAGCAGGCTCCAGTCCCGCACGTGCAGCAGCACATCGCTGAGTGCCTGGGCGGCGGTGGAGAGCGTGTGTTCGGACAGGCGCAGCAGTCCCACGCGGCGCTCCACCTGCGGGCTGTGCAGTGCGATGCAATGCGCGCCCAATTCCTGCATCTGCTGGATGCACAGGCTGGGTACTGCGCTGACGCCCAGCCCCTGGGCAACCATGCGCCCGACCGTCACCAACTGATGGCTCTCGAAGGCCACGGGCAGGCGCCCATGCAGCGGGGCGATGCTTTCCTCCAGCAGCAGGCGCACGGCTGAAGGGCGCTGCAGGGTAATGAAGTTGCCTTGCAGCAGCTCCGCCCAGCCGACGTCGGCGCGCTGGGCCAGTTCGCAGTCTGCCGGAACCACGGCCACGAAGCGGTCGGTATAGAAGGGGGTGAAGTCGAGGCCGTCGAGGGAGTCGGGCTCGAAGGCGATGCCCAGTTCCACGCGGCGGTTACGCACCATTTCCAGCACTTGCTCGTTGATCACGTCATGTACCGCCACGTTGACCTTGGGGTGCTGGTCGCGGAAGGCCTTGAGCGCCGCCGGCAGCAGGTTGCCGGCAAACGAAGGCATGGCGGCAATGGAGACCTTGCCCAGCTGCAGGGTGAAGTGCTGGCGCAGCAGTTCCTCCGCGTTGTCCCAGTCCGCCAGCAGGCGCCGCGCGATGGGCAGCAGGGTTTCGCCCTCGGGCGTCAGCGCCACGCTGCGGGTGGTGCGCACCAGCAGTTGGCCGCCCAGGGAATCTTCCAGGTTCTTGATCGCCAGGCTCAGCGCCGGCTGGGACAGGTGCAGCCGCTCGCAGGCCTGGGCGAAGCTCAGGCTCTGCGCCACGGCGAGGAAGGCGCGCAACTGCTTGATGGTCATTGATTTGGTTTGCTTATTAATTGTTAGGAAAAACAAACTTAACAAATCAGTCTGTGCGGGAGAAGCTCTGGCCCACTCACCGGCGGTTCTCCGCCGCGACCCATAACGACAAGAGGCACATGAGCATGAGTGGACTCGACAAGCGCGTATACAGCTACGAGGAAGCCCTGGACGGGCTGACCGACAACATGACCGTCCTGGCCGGCGGTTTCGGCCTCTGTGGCATCCCCGAGAACCTCATCGCCGAGATCCGCCGCCTTGGCGTCAGCGGCCTCACCGTGGTTTCCAACAACTGCGGCGTCGACGGCTTCGGCCTTGGCGTGCTGCTGGAAGACCGCCAGATCCGCAAGATGGTCGCCTCCTACGTCGGTGAGAACGCCCTGTTCGAGAAGCAGCTGCTCAGCGGCGAACTGGAAGTCGAACTGACCCCGCAAGGTACCCTCGCCGAGAAACTGCGCGCAGGCGGTGCTGGCATCCCGGCCTTCTTCACCGCCACCGGCTACGGCACCCCAGTCGCTGAAGGCAAGGAAGTGCGTGAATTCAACGGCCGCAAATTCATCCTCGAGCCGTCCATCACCGGCGATTTCGCCATCGTCAAAGGCTGGAAGGCCGACCATTTCGGCAACGTGGTCTATCGCCACACCGCGCAGAACTTCAACCCGGTGGTCGCCACCGCCGGCCGCATCACCGTGGTCGAGGTGGAAGAGATCGTCGAGCCAGGCGAGCTGGACCCGACCCAGATTCACACTCCGGGCATTTACGTTGATCGCGTGATTCTTGGCAGCTTCGAAAAACGCATCGAAAAGCGCACCGTTCGCGCCTGATCACGACAAAAAGAATTCGAGGAAACCGACATGGCACTGACCCGCGAACAGATGGCCCAGCGCGTGGCCCGCGAACTGAAAGACGGCTACTACGTGAACTTAGGGATAGGCATCCCGACCCTGGTTGCCAACTACGTACCCGAAGGCATGGAAGTGATGCTGCAGTCCGAGAACGGCCTGCTCGGCATGGGCGCCTTCCCCACCGACGCTGAAGTGGACGCCGACATGATCAACGCCGGCAAGCAGACCGTCACCGCAGTGAAGGGCGCTTCGATCTTCTCCTCCGCCGAATCCTTCGCGATGATCCGCGGCGGCCATGTGGACCTCACCGTGCTTGGTGCGTTCGAAGTGGACGTGCAGGGCAACATCGCCTCCTGGATGATCCCCGGCAAGCTGGTCAAGGGCATGGGCGGCGCCATGGACCTGGTGGCCGGTGCCGACAACATCATTGTCACCATGACCCACGCTTCCAAGGACGGTGAGTCCAAGCTGCTGGAGAGCTGCTCGCTACCGCTGACCGGCGCCGGCTGCATCCGCAAGGTGCTGACCGACCTGGCCTACCTGGAGATCGAGAACGGTGTCTTCATCCTTCGCGAAACCGCGCCGGGCGTGAGCATCGCCGAGATCGCCGAGAAGACCGCCGGCCGCCTGATCGTTCCCGACGACGTGGTCGAAATGACGTTCTGATTGCTCTGCCGTCTCGGAGGAGACCACCACGCACGGTCTGCCTTCGGGACGGTCTTTTTTTCGTAGGATGGGTAGGGCGGCTTTCCGCGAGCGGAGCGATACCCATCATTTGCCGGTTAGCTCGGATCGTTGGGTTTCGCTTCGCTCAACACCAACCTACGGTCCCCGCTGTGGTCCAGGAGAATCAAATATGCAAGACGTCGTAATCGTCGCCGCAACCCGTACCGCCATTGGCAGCTTCCAGGGCGCCCTGGCGAACATTCCCGCGCCGGAACTGGGCGCTGCGGTCATCCGCCAGCTGCTGGCGCAGACCGGCATCGACGGCGCCATCGTCGATGAAGTGATTCTCGGCCAGGTACTCACCGCCGGTTCCGGCCAGAACCCGGCGCGTCAGGCCGCCATGCTCGCCGGCCTGCCCCATGCGGTGCCGGCCCTGACCCTGAACAAGGTCTGCGGCTCCGGCCTCAAGGCCCTGCACCTGGCAGCCCAGGCCATTCGTTGCGGCGACGCCGAGGTCATCATCGCCGGCGGCCAGGAGAACATGAGCCTGGCGCCCTACGTCATGCCCGGTGCCCGCACCGGCCTGCGCATGGGGCACACCAAGCTGGTCGATACCATGATCCAGGACGGCCTGTGGGACGCCTTCAACGACTACCACATGGGCATCACCGCCGAGAATCTGGTGCAGAAGTACGGCATCAGCCGTGAAGCCCAGGACACGTTCTCCGCCGCCTCGCAGCAGAAGGCCGTGGCCGCCATCGAGGGCGGGCGCTTTGCGGCCGAGATCACCCCGATCCTGATCCCGCAGCGCAAGGGCGACCCGGTTGCCTTCGCCACCGACGAGCAGCCCCGCGCCGGCACCACCGCCGAGTCCCTGGCCAAGTTAAAGCCCGCCTTCAAGAAAGACGGCAGCGTTACCGCCGGCAACGCCTCCAGCCTCAATGACGGCGCCGCTGCCGTGCTGCTGATGAGCGCTGAAAAGGCCAAGGCCCTTGGCCTGCCGGTGCTGGCGCGTATCGCGAGCTACGCCAATGCCGGTGTCGACCCGGCGATCATGGGCATTGCCCCGGTATCGGCAACCCGGCGTTGCCTGGAGAAAGCTGGCTGGAACCTCGCTGACCTCGACCTGATCGAAGCCAACGAAGCCTTCGCCGCCCAGGCGCTTTCGGTTGGCCAGGAACTGGGCTGGGACACCGCCAAGGTCAACGTCAACGGCGGCGCCATCGCCCTCGGCCACCCCATCGGCGCCTCCGGCTGCCGCGTGTTGGTGACCCTGCTGCACGAGATGATCAAGCGCGATGCGAAGAAGGGCCTGGCGACCCTGTGCATCGGCGGCGGCCAGGGCGTGGCCCTGGCCATCGAGCGCTGATACCGGAAACGCATTACCCGTAGGTTGGGCAGAGCTACGCGAAGCCTAACCTACGAAAAAAGATTAAAGCGGACCTGCTATGTCCAGGTCCTCGCAAGGCCATCACGCACGAGCCCAAGGCCGAAAGGTCACGGGCACCAGACCTCGCCATGCCCCTCATGGGCGTGGCGTCGTCGTTTCAGACAGAAAGAGGGCAAAGACCCTCGGATTCGATCAAGACCACTGTCCCGGCGCCCGGCCGCAATTGCGGCTGGGCGATTGCCGATAAAAACAACACTCCCGAGGTACCCGATGGCCACACAACTTCAAGAAAGCCGCTCAGCACGCTTTGCCATGCGTTGCTCGAACTGGGCGGAACGCTGGTTCCCCGATTCCTGGGTCTTTGCCGCAGTCGCCATACTCCTGGTGACGGTCGCCGCCCTTGCCATGGGCGCGCCGGCCAGCCAGGCCGCCAAGGCCTTTGGCGACGGATTCTGGAGCCTGATCCCCTTCACCATGCAGATGGCCTTCGTGGTCATCGGCGGCTACGTGGTCGCCAGTTCCGGACCGGCCTCGCGCCTGATCGACCTGCTGGCCCGCGTACCGAAGAACGGCCGTTCGGCGGTGTGCTGGGTGGCGCTGATCTCCATGGTCGCGTCGTTGCTGAACTGGGGCCTCTCCCTGGTGTTCGGCGGCCTGCTGGTGCGTGCCCTGGCCCGCCGTGAAGAACTCAAGATGGACTACCGTGCCGCCGGTGCCGCCGCCTACCTGGGCCTGGGCGCTGTCTGGGCCCTAGGCCTGTCTTCGTCGGCCGCGCAGCTGCAGGCCAACCCGGCCAGCCTGCCGCCGTCGATCCTCGCCATTACCGGCGTGATTCCCTTCACCGAAACCATCTTCCTCTGGCAGTCGGGTGTGATGCTGCTGGCGCTGATGGTGGTGTCGCTGGTGATCGCCTACATGACCGCCCCCAGCGCCGCCAGCGCGCGTGATGCCAAATCCTGTGGCGTGGACCCGAGCTTCGCCGCACCGCAGCAGGTCAAGCCGACCCGTCCGGGCGAGTGGCTGGAACACAGCCCGCTGCTGATCATCCTGCTGGTGGTACTGGCAGGTGGCTGGTTGGCCCAGGAGTTCGCCAGCAAGCCGGCGATCACCGCCATTTCCGGCCTGAACACCTACAACCTGCTGTTCATCATGGCTGGCGCACTGCTGCACTGGCGTCCGCGCAGCTTCCTGGATGCCGTGGCCCGCGCAGTGCCCACCACCACCGGGGTGCTGATCCAGTTCCCGCTGTACGGCTCCATCGCCGCGATCATGACCACGGTGAAGGGCGTGGATGGCGAGACCCTGGCCCACCACATCTCCACCTTCTTCGTGCAGATCGCCAACCACGACACCTACGCACTGCTGATGGGTGTGTATTCGGCCGTGCTGGGATTCTTCATCCCGTCTGGTGGCGGCAAGTGGATCATCGAGGCGCCCTACGTGATGCAGGTGGCCAACGAGCTGCAATACCACCTGGGCTGGTCGGTGCAGATCTACAACGCCGCCGAGGCGCTGCCGAACCTGATCAACCCCTTCTACATGCTGCCGCTGCTGGGTGTGCTGGGCCTGAAGGCCCGCGATCTGATCGGCTTCTCCTTCGTCCAGCTACTGGTGCACATCCCGCTGGTGATGGTGCTGCTGTGGGGGCTAGGAACGACGCTGACGTATGTGCCGCCGGTAATGCCGTAACGCTTGCGAACGAACTTACGCAAGGCACGGCTCCGTAGGTTGGTGCGGGCGGCGTTCCGCTAGAGCGTAGCGAAACCCAACGATTAGCGTTCGGGACGGTATCTGCGCGGCTCGACAGTCCGCCTGTTGGGTTTCGTTCCTCTACCCAACCTACCGCCATAGGAGCGCTGACGCGCTCCTTGGCAAATGACGTCAGCCCCTCTTCGCCAGAATCGCCCGTGCCACCCGCGAGCCATTCTCCTTGCCGAGCACCGCGCAGATGCGCTGGCCGGCGTCCACCAGCTTGCCCATGTCGATGCCGGTCTCGATGCCCATGCCGTTGAGCAGGTAGAGCACGTCCTCGGTGGCGACGTTGCCGGTGGCGCCCTTGGCATAGGGGCAGCCGCCGAGGCCGGCGACCGAGCTGTCGAACACGGTGATGCCTTCCAGCAGGCTGGCGTGGATGTTCGCCACGGCCTGGCCGTAGGTGTCGTGGAAGTGGCCGGCGAGGCGGTCGCGCGGTACGCGGGTGCCCACCACGTTGAGCAGGTGGCGGGTGGCGCCGGCGGTGCCGGTGCCGATGGTGTCGCCCAGGGACACTTCATAGCAGCCCATGGCATAGAGTTCGGCGGCGACGGCGGCGACTTGCTCGGCCGGCACCTCACCCTCATAGGGGCAGCCCAGCACGCAGGACACATAGCCGCGCACGCTGATGCCGTGGGCCTTGGCCGCTTCCATCACCGGCACGAAACGCTCCAGGCTCTCGGCGATGGAGCAGTTGATGTTCTTCTGCGAGAAGGACTCGGACGCGGCGGCGAACACCGCCACTTCCTTCACCCCGGCTTCCAGGGCGGCCTCGAAGCCTTTCATGTTCGGCGCCAGGGCGGCGTAGGTGACCCCGGCCTTGCGCTGGATCTGCGCGAAGACCTCGGCGGAACCTGCCATCTGCGGCACCCACTTGGGCGAGACGAAACTGCCCACCTCGACATAGCCGAGACCGGCGGCGGTGAGGTCGTCCACCAGGCGCACCTTGTCGGCGACGCTGATGGGTTGCTTCTCGTTCTGCAGGCCGTCGCGCGGGCCGACTTCGACCAGGCGGACCTTGGTGGGAATAGTCATTGCGTCATCTCTCGATTCGGGGCGATGTCCACCCTACGGGGCAAATGCATCGGTGCGCATGGCGCACCCTACGCGGGGTAGGGTGCGCCGCGCGCACCGGGCGTGGCCTCAGGCCTCTTCCAGCTCAACCAGCGCCGTGCCTTCATTGACCAGTTCGCCTTCGCTGCAATACAGCGCCTTGACGCTGCCTGCGTGGGGCGCGCGGATGCTGTGTTCCATCTTCATGGCTTCGAGCACCACCAGGGCGGTGCCGGCTTCCACCTTCTGACCAGCTTCCACCAGGACGCGCACGATACTGCCGTTCATGGGCGCCGTCAGCCCTCCGTGGTGGGCGTGGCTGGCTTCGACTTCTTCGATCGGGTCGACGCGGCTGACGCTGCGTAGCTCGCCGTCCCATTCCAGGTAGAGGGTTTCGTCGCGACGGATCGCCAGGTGCTGGCGGCGCAGGCCGTCCTGCGCCAGGGTGATGCGCTCGCCCGTGAGCTGGATCGGGCTGGCGGCGGTGCCGCGCAGACGCACCACCTGACGCTCATCGCCGCAGGCGAGGTGCAGGTCGGTTTCGCTCGGCAGGCCGGCGCGCCAGCCGCTGTTACGGCTCCACGGCGAGTGCGGGTCGTCGCCGCGTACGCGCTCGGCTTCGCCCTGGCGGAAGGCTTCGGCGGCCACCTGCCAGAAGGCCGGGGGCAGGGCGGTTGGGACGGGTAGCAGCTGCTCCTGGTGACGGGCGATGAAGCCGGTGTCCAGCTCCGCATCGGCGAAGGCCGGGTGGGCCAGCACGCGGCGCAGGAAGGCCAGGTTGGTCTTGAAACCGCCCACGGCGGTCTCATCCAGCATGGCCAGCAGGCGTTGGCGGGCTTCCTCGCGGTTTTCGCCCCAGGCGATCAGCTTGGCCAGCATCGGGTCGTAGAAGGGCGATACCTCGTCACCTTCGGCAACCCCGCTGTCCACGCGGCGGCCGGGGCCGGCGGAGGCTTCGCGGTAGAGCGCGAGACGGCCGCTGGCGGGCAGGAAGTCCTGGTCCGGGTCTTCGGCGTAGAGGCGCACTTCGATGGCATGGCCGATCAGCGGCACCTGCTCCTGGGTGATGGGCAGCGCTTCACCACGGGCCACGCGAATCTGCCAGGCCACCAGGTCCAGGCCAGTGATGGCTTCGGTAACCGGGTGTTCCACCTGCAAGCGGGTGTTCATTTCCATGAAGAAGAAGTCGCCGCGTTCATCCAGCAGGAATTCCACGGTGCCGGCGCCGACGTAGCCGATGGCCTGGGCGGCACGCACGGCGGACTCACCCATGGCCTTGCGGATTTCCGGCGAGAGGCCGGGGGCGGGCGCTTCTTCCACGACTTTCTGGTGACGGCGCTGGATGGAGCAATCGCGCTCGTTCAGGTACAGGCAGTTGCCGTGGCTGTCGGCAAATACCTGGATTTCCACGTGGCGTGGTTTGAGGACGTACTTCTCCACCAGCATGCGCGAGTCGCCGAAGGCGGACTGGGCTTCACGCTGGGCGGAGGCCAGGGCTTCGGCCAGCTCGCCTTCGCGCTCGACCACCTTCATGCCCTTGCCACCGCCACCGGCGGCGGCTTTCAGCAGCACCGGGTAACCGATGCGCTCGGCGGCGGTGCGGAAGGTGTCCAGGTCCTGGGCTTCGCCGTGGTAGCCGGGCACCAGGGGTACGCCGGCGGCTTCCATCAGGGCCTTGGCGGCGGACTTGCTGCCCATGGCGTCGATGGCGGTGGCTGGCGGGCCGAGGAAGATCAGGCCAGCGTCGGCGATGGCGCGAGCGAAAGCGGCGTTCTCGGAGAGGAAGCCGTAGCCGGGGTGGATGGCTTGGGCGCCGCTGGCCTTGGCCGCGGCGATCAGCTTGTCCACCAGCAGGTAGCTTTCCGCTGGCTTGGCGCCGCCCAGGTCCACGGCGATATCGGCTTCGCGCACATGGCGGGCGTTGCGGTCGATGGCGCTGTGCACGGCCACGGTACGGATGCCCAGCGCCTTGGCGGTGCGCATGACGCGGCAGGCGATCTCACCGCGGTTGGCGATCAGCAGGGTGGTAATCATGGTTATTGCTCCTGCCAGGACGGCTTGCGTTTTTCCAGGAAGGCGCGCAGACCCTCCTGGCCTTCGGGGCTCACACGGATGCGGGCGATGGCGCTTTCGGTGTAGCGGCGCAGGTTGGGGCTGAGGACGCCGCTGCCGACTTCGCGCAGCAGGTCCTTGGAGACGCTCATGGCCTGCGGGCTGTTCTGCAGCAGATTGGCGGTCCAGCTGCTGACGGCTTCGTCCAGTTCCCCGGCCGGGTAGCACTCGGCGAGCAGCCCCAGCTCGCGGGCGCGCTCGCCGCTGAAGCGCTCGGCGGTCAGGGCATAGCGGCGCGCAGCGCGCTCGCCGATGGCCTGCACCACGAAGGGGCTGATCACTGCCGGCGCAAGGCCGATACGCACTTCCGACAGGGAGAACTGCGCGTCCACCGCGCCGATGGCCATGTCGCAGCAACTGATCAGGCCCAGCGCGCCACCGAAGGCCGCGCCTTGCACTACGGCCAGGGTGGGCACCTTGAGGTGGTAGAGGTTGTACATCAGCTCGGCCAACTCGCGGGAATCGTCCAGGTTGGCGTTGTAGTCGAGCTGGGCGGATTCCTGCATCCAGGCCAGGTCCGCGCCAGCGGAGAAGTGCCGGCCACGGCCGCGCAGAACCAGGAAGCGCACCTTGCCGTGGTCCTTGACGGCATCCAGGGCGAGAATCAGCTCGCGGATCATCCCGGCGTTGAAGGCGTTGTTCTTCTCCGGGCGGTTGAGCCAGAGGGTGGCGACGCCGTTGTCGGTGATGTCCAGTTGCAGGGTGGTGAAGTCGGTCATGGTCGATCCTGTAGGGTGCGCCGTGCGCACCGAATGCCTGGGGTCCCAGTGAGGGCTGGCTTCCCTCACCCCCGGCCCCTCTCCCAGAGGGAGAGGGGAGTTGCATGCATTACATCCGGAACACGCCGAAGGTGGTCCGCTCGATCGGGGCGTTGAGGCTGGCGGAGAGGGCCAGGCCAAGCACATCGCGGGTCTGCGCCGGGTCGATCACACCGTCGTCCCACAGTCGCGCACTGGAGTAGTACGCATGCGCCTGGCGCTCGTACTGCTCGAGGATCGGCTGCTTGATGCGTGCTTCGTCCTCGGCGCTCAGGCTGTGGCCGGCGCGTTCGCTCTGCTCGCGCTTGACCTGAGTGAGCACGCCGGCGGCCTGCTCGGCGCCCATCACGCCGATGCGCGCGTTGGGCCACATCCACAGGAAGCGCGGGTCGTAGGCGCGGCCACACATCCCGTAGTTACCGGCGCCGAAGCTGCCGCCGATGATCACGGTGAACTTCGGCACCTTGGCGCAGGCCACTGCCGTCACCAGCTTGGCGCCGTGCTTGGCGATGCCGCCTTCCTCGTACTTCTTGCCCACCATGAAACCGGTGATGTTCTGCAGGAACAGCAGTGGGATGCCGCGCTGGCAGGCCAGTTCGATGAAGTGCGCGCCTTTCTGCGCGGCTTCGGCGAAGAGGATGCCGTTGTTGGCGAGGATGGCGATGGGGTAGCCATGCAGGTAGGCGAAGCCGCACACCAGGGTGGTGCCGAACAGCGCCTTGAACTCATCGAATTCGGAGTCGTCCACCAGACGAGCGATGACTTCGCGCACGTCGAAGGGTTGCTTGGCGTCGGCCGGGATCACGCCGTAAAGCTCGTCACTGGCGAAACGCGGGGCGAGCGGGGTGCGCAGGTTCAGTTCGCCGGCCTTGCGCCAGTTGAGGTTGGCGATGCTGCGGCGGGCCAGCGCCAGGGCGTGTTCGTCGCTTTCGGCATAGTGGTCGGCCACGCCCGAGGTCTTGCAGTGCACGTCGGCGCCGCCCAGCTCTTCGGCGGTCACCACCTCGCCGGTGGCGGCCTTCACCAGCGGCGGGCCGGCCAGGAAGATGGTGGCTTGGTTGCGCACCATGATGGTTTCGTCGGACATCGCCGGAACGTAGGCGCCGCCGGCGGTGCAGGAGCCCATGACCACCGCGATCTGCGGAATGCCCATGGCGCTCATGTTGGCCTGGTTGAAGAAGATGCGGCCGAAGTGTTCGCGGTCGGGGAACACGTCTTCCTGGCGCGGCAGGTTGGCGCCACCCGAGTCCACCAGATAGATGCATGGCAGGCGGTTCTGCTGCGCGATGGTCTGGGCGCGCAGGTGCTTCTTCACGGTCAGGGGGTAGTAGGAGCCGCCTTTCACCGTGGCGTCGTTGGCCACGATCATGCATTCCACGCCTTCCACGCGGCCGATGCCGGCCACCACGCCGGCGGCGGGTACGTCTTCGCCGTAGACCTCATGGGCGGCGAGCTGGCCGATTTCGAGGAAGGGCGAGCCAGCGTCCAGCAGGCGGTTGATGCGTTCGCGGGGCAGCAGCTTGCCGCGCGAAGTGTGGCGTTCCTGGGCCTTGGCGCCGCCGCCTTCATGGATACGGCCGAGCAGCGTGTGCAGGGCGCCGACCTGTTCGAGCATCGCGGCGCTGTTGCGGGCGAACTCCGGGGAACGGGTGTTGATCTGGGTGTGCAGGATGGCCATCTTCGATTCCTGTAGGGTGCGCCATGCGCACCGCTTCGCAGTTTCCGGTGCGCACAGCGCACCCTACGGGTCACTTGGTTTCGTTGAACAGCTCGCGGCCGATCAGCATGCGGCGGATTTCGCTGGTGCCGGCGCCGATTTCGTAGAGCTTGGCGTCGCGCAGCAGGCGGCCGGCCGGGTACTCGTTGGTGTAACCATTGCCACCGAGCAGCTGGATGGTGTCCAGGGCCATCTTGGTGGCCATTTCGGCGGTGTAGAGGATCACCGCGGCGGCGTCCTTGCGCGATTCCTCGCCGCGGTCGCAGGCCTTGGCCACGGTGTACAGGTAGGATTTGGAGGCGTTCATGCCGGCGTACATGTCGGCCAGCTTGCCCTGTACCAGCTGGAATTCGCCGATGGACTGCTTGAACTGCTGGCGCTCATGCACGTAGGGCAGCACCACGTCCATGCAGGCGGTCATGATCCCGGTCGGGCCGCCCGAGAGCACGGTGCGCTCGTAGTCCAGGCCGCTCATCAGTACGGCCACGCCACGGCCTTCCGCACCGAGGATGTTTTCCGCAGGCACCTCAACGTCTTCGAACACCAGCTCGCAGGTGTTGGAGCCGCGCATGCCCAGCTTGTCCAGTTTCTGGTGGCGGGAGAAGCCCTTGTAGTCGCGCTCGACGATGAAGGCGGTCATGCCGCGCGAGCCGGCGTTGACGTCGGTCTTGGCGTAGATCACGTAGGTGTTGGCATCCGGGCCGTTGGTGATCCACATCTTGTTGCCGTTGAGTACGTAGCGGTCGCCTTTCTTCTCGGCGCGCAGCTTCATCGACACCACGTCCGAGCCGGCGTTGGGCTCGCTCATGGCCAGCGCGCCGACGTGCTCGCCGGAGCACAGCTTGGGCAGGTACTTGAGCTTCTGCTCGTGAGTGCCGTTCTTGCGGATCTGGTTGAGGCACAGGTTGGAATGGGCGCCGTAGGACAGGCCGACCGAGGCGGACGCGCGGCTGATCTCTTCCATGGCTACAACATGAGCCAGGTAACCCATGTCGGTGCCGCCGTATTCCTCTTCCACGGTCATGCCCAGCAGGCCCATGTCGCCGAACTTGCGCCACATGTCCATGGGGAACTCGTTATCGCGGTCGATCTGAGCGGCACGCGGAGCCAGCTCGGCCTGAGCGAACTGATAGACGGAGTCGCGCAGCATGTCGATGGTCTCGCCGAGACCGAAGTTGAGGGTGGGATAGCTCATCGTTACACCTGTGCTTGTCATTGTCGGTGAGTGGGGGAGGGGTCAGGCATTGACGCCCTGTTTGCGTTCGGTTTCGGCCATGGCCGCCAGGCAGCGCTCTTCGGCCGTATCCAGTTCCAGCTGCATCTGCTGGATATCCAGCAGTTGCTGTTCGAGTTGCGCGCGGCGCGCGGCGATCTTGTCCATGAAGGTTTGCAGCTGCTTGCGGTTGCCGCTGCTGGGGTCGTAGAGGTCGATCAGCTCCTTGCACTCGGCCAGGGAGAAGCCGATGCGCTTGCCGCGCAGGATCAGCTTCAGCGCCACCAGGTCCTTCGGGCTGTAGATGCGCTCCTGGCCACGGCGCTCGGGGCTGAGCATGCCTTGCTCCTCATAGAAGCGGATGGCGCGGGTGGTGACGTCCAGTTCGCGGGCCAGGTCGGAAATGCTGTAGGTGGTGGGCATGGTCAGGGCTCGTGGCTGTGTTTACCTTTACGTTAACGTAAACCTGTGCCAACCTGACTGTCAACTACGCTGCACAACGGCAGTCGACGGCTGGAATGGCCTGATACTTGCTGCCTGGGGGGAGGTGGGCCCGCTCTTTACGGACGCGGGCCGGGGGTGTAGACATTCAAGGCGTGCGACTTGACCGCCGACCCATGCCGGGGCGAACGCTGGAGCGAGAGATGGCGCAAGACATTCGAATAAAAACCGCTGCCGATCCACTGCACGAGTCGCGTCAGGCTCGTTTGAAACTGGCCAGTGAAGGCGAACTGCCCGAAGGCGTGCTGCGCGACGAAATCGATGCGTCGTGGCGGCGCAGCCTGGGTCACGGGCTCAACTGCCTGGAAGGCGATCATGTGGGGCTGGAACAGGGCCACGACCTGCAACTGCTGCTGGACAGCAACCGCCTGCTGATCGATGCCGCCACCCCGGAACTGGAGTACCTGGTCAGCCAGCAGGGCAAGGGCGGGCTGATCATCCTGGGCGACGCCCAGGCCAACGTCCTGGCCATCGAGGGCCAGACCGAATTCCTCAAGACCTTTGGCCTGCGCGACCTGCGCCCCGGCAGTTGCTGGAGCGAATCCCAGCGCGGCACCAACGCCATTGGCACGGCGGTGGTGGAAGGGCGCCCGACCTTGATCAACTGCGGCGAACACTACCTGGACCGCCTCAGCCCTTTCTCCTGTACCTCGGTGCCCCTGCGTGATCCCCAGGGCCGCGTGGTGGGTGTGCTCGACCTGACCCGCGAAGGGGTCATGGCCCAGCCCCAGGACAACCTCTCCACCCTGATGCTGGCTGCGGGCAACATCGAGAGCCGCATGTTCGGCCTCTGCTACCCGGACCACCTGGTGCTGGCCTTCCACAACCGCCCGCAGTACCTCGGCAGCGCCTGGCATGGCCTGCTCGCCCTGAGCCTCGACGGCGAAGTGCTGGCCGCCAACGAACGCGCCTGCGACCTGCTGCAAATACGCCGTGAAGCCCTGGTGGGCCGGCGTTCGAGCGACCTTATCGGCGAGCGTTCGCCGCAGTTCATCGCCCGCCTGCTGCAGGGCGGCGTGAGCAGCGTGCAGACCGCCAAGGGCGAGTTCTTCTTCCGTGCCTTGCAGGTGCCGCGCCACACCAACCTGAGCGGCCCTGCACCGGCAGCCAAGGTGCCGTCCGCGCAGAAGGCCCAGATACTGGAAGAGCTGGCCGGCCGCGACAGCCGCTTCGCCCGTGCCCTGCGCATGGCACGCCAGGGGCTGGCCAACGAACTGCCGGTGCTGCTGTTGGGCGAAACCGGCACCGGCAAGGAAGTGGTGGCCCGTGCCCTGCACCAGTCCGGACCGCGTGCGGACAAACCCTTCGTGGCGGTGAACTGTGCGGCCATTCCCGAAGGCCTGATCGAGTCCGAACTGTTCGGCTACCGCGAAGGCGCCTTCACCGGTTCGCGCCGGGGCGGCATGGTCGGACGGTTGATGCAGGCCCACGGCGGCACCCTGTTTCTCGACGAAATCGGCGATATGCCCCTTAGCCTGCAAGCTCGCCTGCTGCGGGTGCTGCAGGAACGCAAGGTGGCCCCACTGGGGGCGGGCGAAGAGCAGGACATTGACGTCGCGGTGATCTGCGCCACCCACCGCGACCTCAAGCGACTGGTGCAGGACAAGCACTTCCGCGAAGACCTCTATTACCGCGTCAACGGCGTCAGCCTGCGTCTGCCGGCCCTGCGTGAGCGGGAGGACCTGGCGGGCATGATCGCCAGCGTGCTGCACAAGTTCGGCGCGTCCAGCGTCAGCCTCGACAAGGACCTCACCGAGCTGCTGTCCGGCTACGACTGGCCGGGCAACATCCGCCAGTTGGAAATGGTCCTGCGCTCGGCCCTGGCCATGCGCGAGGAGGGTGAAAAGGTGCTCGGCCTCGACCACCTCACCGACAGCCTGCTGGACGAACTCACCGCCAGCTGCCGCCAGCCCGGCAGCATCCGCGAGAACGAGCTGGAACTGATCCGCAGCGCGCTGGACCGTCACCAGGGCAACGTCTCGGCCGCCGCCGATTCCCTTGGCATCAGCCGCGCGACGCTGTATCGCAAGTTGAAGCAACTCAGGGGATGACTCAATTCCGAGTAGGGGCGAATAGTCCTTGTAGGGGCGAATTCATTCGCCAAGGGCAACGCAGTTGCCCCCGAATATCCAGAGGCAGACCTTCGGCCTGCTTGGCGAATGAATTCGCCCCTACAGTGTTCCGGTTCTCCCTGGCAGTGATTCCATGACCCGCCTCTTCCTCAAACTGGTGGAAACCAGCGACCCCGACCTGCTGCGCCGTGCCCTGGCCTGGCTCTACGGCTTCGTGCGCCCGCAGCTGCGCGCCATCCTGGTGCTGCTTGGCCTGTCGCTCGGTGCCTCCCTGCTGGTGCTGGCCCAGCCCTGGCTGACCAAGACCCTGATCGACGATGGCCTGCTGGCCAAGGACTTCGGCCTGCTGGTGCAGGTGGCGGTGGCGATGATCGCTGTCGGCATCCTCGGCACCGTGCTCTCGGGCATCAATCGCTACCTGCACACGCGGCTTTCCGGGCGCATCCTCTTCGCCTTGCGTGATGACCTCTATCGCCACCTCCAGCAACTCTCACCAGCCTTCTACGGGCGCAAGCGCATCGGCGACATCCTGTCCCGGCTCGATGGCGACGTGGCGGAGATCCAGCGTTTCGCCGTGGATTCACTGTTCTCGGCGGTTTCCAGCGTCATCGGCCTGCTCGGCGCGGTGACCCTCATGCTGCTGCTGTCCTGGCAATTGTCGTTGCTGCTGGCGCTGTTGATCCCCATCGAAGTGCTCTGGCTGCGCTGGATGCGGCGCAAGGTGGAACGCGAAGTGCGCAGCCTGCGCGAGCGTTCGGCGGATGTGTCCTCCTTCCTGGTGGAAACCCTGCCGGCGATGAAATTCATCCAGGCCGCCGGCCAGCAAAAGCGCGAATCCCACCGCCTGGAAGGGCTGGGGCAGGGCTACATGAGCCAATTGCTGCGCGTGCAGGTCACCGAATTCTTCACCCACGCCGTGCCCGGTACGCTTACCTCGCTGTCCCGTGCCTGTGCCTTCCTCATCGGAGGTTATTGGGTCATCCAGGGCACCTGGCAACTGGGCGCGCTGATCGCGTTTTCCACCTATCTCGGCATGGCTGTGGGGCCGGTGCAGAGCCTGCTCGGCCTGTATGTCGCGCTGCAACGGATGACCGTCAGCCTCGGCCGGGTGATGGAACTGCAGCAGGAGCCGGTGCCGGTACGCCAGCCCGAAGCGCCCAAACCCATGCCGGAGGGCAGGGGAGAGCTGCGCCTGGAAGGCGTGCACTTCGCCCATGAACAGCGTGCCGGCGCCGTGCTGCGCGGGGTGGATGCGGTGATTCCGGCGGGTCTCAAAGTGGCTGTCAGCGGCGCCTCGGGTGTCGGCAAGTCGACCCTGATCGACCTGCTACAACGCTTCTACGACCCCGACCAGGGCCGCATCCTGCTGGACGGCGCCGACCTGCGCGAGCTGGACCTCTTCGCCCTGCGCCGGCGCATCGCCGTGGTCAGCCAGGACATCGTCCTGTTCCGCGGCACCCTGGCCGAAAACCTCGCCTACAGCGCTCCCGACGCGAGCCGCGAAGCACTGGAGGAGGTCGCGCGCCTGGCCCGCCTCGACGGCCTGATCGAGTCCCTGCCGCTGGGCCTGGACAATCCGCTGGGCGAACGCGGCCAGCAACTTTCCGGCGGCCAGAAGCAACGCATCGCCATTGCCCGCGCCCTACTGCAGGCCCCGCTGATCCTGGTGCTGGACGAAGCCACTTCGGCGGTGGACGAAGCCACCGAGCGCGAGGTGATCGCCGCCATCGACCAGCTTTTCGCGGGCCGTACCCGAATCCTCATCAGCCACCGGCCTTCCACCCTCGCCCAGGCCGACGTTGCCTTCCGCCTGGAGCACGGCCAGCTTCACAGCCTGGAACCCGAGCAGGTGAGCCATGGCCAGTGAACTGGCCATCGGCATCATCGACAGCGGCTTTGCGGTTGAGCAGGGCGGTCGCGTTGCCCTGTCGCGCCGTTTCTGGCTGGAAGGTGGCGAGCTGCGGGAGGGCGAATGCCAACCCGACGCCCTTGGACACGGCAGCGTGGTGCTGGATACCCTGACGCGCCAGAGCGGCCCGGTCCGCCTGTGCGTAGCCCAGGTATTCGCCGAGCGCTGGCGGACCAGCCCCTTGCAGATAGCCGCCGCCTTGCACTGGCTGATCGAGCAGGACGTTGCCGTGGTGAACATGAGCCTCGGCCTGCGCAACGACCGCCCGGTGCTGCGCGAAGCCAGCGTGCTGGCGCAGACCGCCGGCGTCATGCTCTGCGCCTCCAGTCCGGCCCAGGGTGAGCCGGTGTTCCCAGCCAGCTATCCGGGGGTGATTCGCGTGACTGGCGACGCCCGCTGTGCGCCGGGGCAGTGGTCCTGGCTGAACAGCCTGCAAGCCGATTTCGGCTCCCATGTGGCGGCGGCCAACGGTGCCGCGGGCTCCAGCGTGGCTTGTGCGGCTCTCTCCGGCATCATCGCCGGCTACCTGCGAGCCAACCCAGCCGCCAGCCGCGAGGCGGTACTGGGCTGGCTGCGCGAAGGCGCAGCCTTCGTCGGACCGGAGCACCGTGGCCATGCTTGAGATAGTCGTGCTCGGTGCCGGACCTGCCGGCGCAGCGGTGGCGTTGGGGCTGAAACGGCTCGGCTACGCCGTTCGCTTGGTTAGCGAGTGGCGACGTTTTACGGCGGTGGAAGGCGTTTCCCAGCGCGTGCTGGACGGTCTGCGGCAGGCCGGTCTGCATCACGCACTGGCCTGCGCCGCCGCGCCTTCGCCCCGCCGGGTGCTGTGGAATGACGACGGTCAGTCCATCAATCAGGAATCCCTGCTGGATCGCTCCCGTTTCGACACGGCCATCCGCGAAGACCTGCGTGAGGCCGGTATCGAAGTGCTGGAAGCCCGCGTACTGAAAGTGGAAAGCACGGATGACGGCCACCTGATTCATCTCGAACCGGGCGAGCCGCTGCGGGCCGACTTCCTCATCGAAGCCCGTGGCCGTTCGGCACCCCTGGCCGGCGGCCGCCTGCGCGGGCCGGAAACCCTCAGCCTGCTCAACCAGTGGCAGGAAGCGCCGGGCCAACCGGCCTCAGCGGTGGAAAGCCTGCCCGACGGCTGGGCCTGGATGGCGCGTCTGGCCGATGGCCGCTGCTACTGGCAGATCACCCTGGACGCCCGCGACCTGCCATCCAAGGACCAACTCCCCGAATACTGTGCCCGGCGCCGCAGCGAGTCGGCTCTGGTGCGCGAGCTATTCGGGCCCGAGGCGCTGCAACCGGCCAGCCTGCACGCCCGCAGCAGCACCGCCATCCTTTTCCACGAAGCGAGTGGCCCCAACTGGCTGCGGGTAGGGGATGCCGCCATGGCCGTGGACCCGCTCTCCGGCAACGGCATCTTCCAGTCCCTGTCGTCCGCCCTGCAGGCGCCTGCGGTGATCAACACCCTCCTGCAACATCCGGAACGCGCCGACCTCGCCCGGCGCTTCCACCAGAGTCGGGTGGAACACCTCTTCCTGCGCTTCGCCCGCACCGGGCGCGACTTTTACGCCCTGGAACAACGCTGGCCCGACCACCCCTTCTGGCGCGACCGCCGCACCTGGCCCGACGCCGAACGCCTACACGCCCCGGCGGATTTCGCGCAGGTGAGGGTAGAGCGGGCACCGGTCATCCACGGCGACCTGATCGAAGAAGCCGAAGTGGTCGTGACAGCCGACCAGCCCCTGGGCATCTGGCACCTGCAAGGCATCGAACTCGCGCCCATCGTTTCGGCCTTCAAGCGCGGCGAGCTGACCCAGGCCCTGGCCACCCTCCAAGAACAGCCCCGCCGCATGGTGCAAGGCTGGTTGCTGGCGCAGGGCTACCGCCCATGAGCGCCACGCGCTTTGTAGGGTGTGGTTGAGCCTTGTAGCCCGGATGCAATCCGGGAACGCGGGTGTGGGTATTCCCCGGATTTCATCCAGGCTACGAACTGAGCGGTTTCTCGTGGGAGCGATTTCAATCGCGAACAAATTCGCTCCCACAACGGTCATCCCGCAAGGAGGAGGTCCGGTTCGTTTCAGCGAGTCGCCGTCACCTTGTCCTTCGGCGGGCCAGTTCCACGATGCTGATCTCGCGCATGCGGAACTTCTGGATCTTGCCGATCACCTGCACGTTGGCCACCGCCGGGTGGGTGAAGAAGAACTCCTCCAGCTCGCGCGGGTAAACGTTCTCGCCGACGCGAATGATCATGTCCTTGCTGCGCCCGACGATGCAGGCGTAGCCGTTCTCGTCCATGGAGGCGAGGTCGCCGGCGTGCATCCAGCGGCCCGTAAAGAGGCGCTATGGTCGTCAGCCTGCAATCATGTCAGCAGCCTGTTGCGTGGCTTCAGTGGTGCGTGTTGCGAGCTTTCTCACTTCATCTGCGACAACGGCAAAACCGCGCCCTGCATCGCCTGCCCGCGCGGCTTCGATGGCCGCGTTCAGCGCCAGTAGGTTGGTCTGGTTGGCGATGCTCTGGATGGTCGCCACGATGCTGGTCAGCCTCGCAAGATTCTCCTGGATCTGCTGATGCTGTCGCTCCTGGGTCTTGCGGAGTTCATGTTCCTCATGACTGGCGTGGATGTCCGTCAGCGCTCCCACCACCCTGAGCGGGGTGCCATCGCTCGCTCTCCTGGTCTGCCCACGGGCGCGGAACCAGCGGTACTCTCCTGTTTTCCGCTTGAGCCGATAAGTAATGTCGAACGGAGTTTTTCCGGTGCGATCACTGATATGCGCCAGGAAAGCGTCCAGACTGTGTTGCTTGTCTTCGGGGTGAAGACGGGAGGACCAGCTGTCGAAGATGTCCGGGAATTCTTCGGCTGTTTCGAAACCGAGGAGTCGCCGAAACTGGCTGGACCACCAGATGGAGTTGTTCGGGTTCGTGGGATCTCCTGCGACGACCTCCAGATCCCAGAGCCCGTCATTGAGCATTTCTCGTGATATTTCGAAACGGGTATCGATGACCTCCCGCTCCAGTTCGAGCAGCTTCAGCTCGTGCGTATCCCGGAATGAACCGGCAATCCGCAGGGCTTGTCCGTGCTCGTCACGCAGCGCCACGCCGCATACCTGGAACCAGCGATACCCGCCGGCGTTGGTGGCGAGTCGGAACTCCGCCTGATAGGTCGCCTGGCCACTGCGACCGTTAATGTAGCCAGTGAAGAGATCCAGCGTGCGCTGTCGGTCTTGAGGGTGCAGCTGGTTGGTCCAGCTGCCCAGGCGGTCGGGGTAGTCCGCCTTGTCCTGATACCCCAGCAGCGAAGGCATCTGGTCCGACCACCAGACGGGATTGCCCGGTTCGAGAACGCCATGGGCAGGTATGTCCATTTCCCAGAGGCCCTCCCTTGCACTCTGGCAAATCAGCTCGAAGCGCGACTTCAGACGCTGCAGTTCCGCATTTGTGCGTCCCAGCTCGGCATCCCGGTTGCGCGCGTCCTGCTGGAGATCGCTGCAATCGACCTTGAGGCGTCTGAGCTCCTCCAGGTGCAGGATGATGCCTGTTGTCACCCGCTGCAGCAGTGGAGCTGAGTCCATGGCTGGTGCTGAAGTCCGCTCGGGAGATTCCAGCCATTCAGCGAGTGCAAGCAGGAGGCTCCTCTCCTTGGTGGCGTTGAAGAAGAACATTCAGCGGGATCGCCAGTCGGTGGCTTGCTCGAACGCATGGGCCGCACGGTAGATGTCGGCTTCGCCGAAGTGCTTGCCCACCAGTTGCAGGCCGATTGGCAGGCCATCGCGAATGGCGCAAGGGATCGACATTGCCGGATGCCCGGACACATCGAAGCCACAGGTGTTGCCGAGCATCTCGAAGGCGCGGCCCAAGTAGTCCGGCAGTGCGGCATCCGGGCTTGGCAGCGGGGTCGCCCTGATCGGCAGCGTGGGCATCAGCAGCAGGTCATATTTTTCGAACAGGCTGTCGTAGGCCTGGCGCAGTTGCCGGGCGATGTTCTGTGCCTTGCCGTAATAGCGGCCCTGGTACTGGCGGCTGAGGTACTCGCCCAGGATCATCGTCGTCTTGACCGTGTCCGGGAGGCTGCCCGCCTGCTCCCGCCAGCGCGCATGGTGTTCCATCATGCCGGTCAGGTAGAGGCCGCGCCAATTGAAGCCGTGGCTGTTGCCTTTCATCATCTGCTGGGTGGCGCCTTCGGCCGCGATTGCCAGCCAGATGACCGGACCGAGTGCGTGCATGGGAAGGGATACCTCTTCGACCGTCGCGCCGAGGGCCCGGAAGACCTCGCTGGACTCCAGCACCGCCTGATCCACGAGCGCTTCCGAGTTGGCCAGGCCGAAGCCTTCCTTGAGAATGCCGATCCGCATGCCGGCGACGCCGCGCGACAGCGCCTCGACGTAGCCGCCAGCCTGTGCGGCGTTCGACTGGCGAGGGTCGAGGCCGTCGGCGCCGGCCAGCACCTCCAGCATCAGTGCGTTGTCCCGGACGCCAGCGGTAATCGGGCCCAGGTGGTCGAGGGTCGTTTCGATGGGCATGGCGCCGGTATAGGGCACCAACCCATGGGTTGGCTTCATGCCATACACGCCGCAGAAGGAGGCGGGGATGCGAACCGAGCCGCCCTGGTCGCTGCCGACGGCCAGGTCCACTTCGCCTGCGGCGACGAGCGCGGCGCAGCCCGACGAGGAACCGCCAGCGGAGTAGCCATGCCGAAGTGGATTGTGTACCGGGCCGCTGGCCGCGGTGTGGGAGCCGCCAGAGAAACACAGCGCTTCGCAGACTGCCTTGCCGGCGATAGCCACGCCGGCATCCAGCAGTCGGGTGACGACCGTGGCGTCGACTTCGGGCAGATAGCCATCGAGGGTGAAGGTCCCATTGAGCATGGGGAGCCCGGCGACCGCGATGTTGTCCTTGATCGCGACGCTCTTGCCTGCCAACGGACCATTGGCCTTGCCGCGGATTTCCGACTTGCATTGCCAGGCGCCATAGCGATTCTCCTCGGCGCCTGGCACTCGAACGCCATGCCGTGGGTAGCGGACTTCGGGAAGAAAGTCCGGAAGTGCGTCGAGCTGGTCATACGCGTCGAAGTTGCCTTGTAGCGCTACCTGGTAGTCCGCTATCTGCGAAGCACTCAAGGTGATGCCGAGGGAGGCGGCGATCTCACCGAGTTGGTCATTGCTGGGTCTGAGAATGGACATGCTGCGTCCTCGTGGAAATCTGTGCTGAAAAAAAGGTGCGACGAGCGACGCGCAGGGGCTGTGCGTCTATTGCCTGCCTCGTCGCACCGGAAAGCTGTTCGTCAGGCCAGGAGCAGATAGCCGCCGAACAGGTCGACCACCACCGTTCCCGCATCCGCTTCATCGCCCCAGAGTTCCTGAGTCGTGAACTGGACGTGATAGGTGGGCTCAGACGGACTCGAACGGCCATGGCCGACCGCGTCGGGGAACGGCCATTCATGGGTAGTGCGGTGTACCACCACACCGCGTTTTCCACGGACATAGCCGGGCATGCGGATATGTCCGGAGACGAACTCGTCACGCACCAGCACCTGGTCGCCCACCTGGAACGGCCTGGCGGGAGGCCTGGCGTCACGCCCGGCACCCAAGGGCAGGGCCAGTGGGTATGCGCCCCCGGCCAGCTCCTCCAGGCGTTGCTGCTGGAGCGCACCCTTCTCGACGAACAGGGACGCCACGCCAACGATGATCCTGTCGTAGTAGCTCGACGCCAGGTACTGGCGGGGTTCCATGCGCTCGATTGCATGGCGGAGTTCGTCGACATTGAACAGGCCGAGTTCCGCCGCGCCGAGGAAGAGCAGGCTGTAGCCGAGGTTTTCCCAGTCTTCGTGGAATACCGGCTTGTAGCTCAGTGAGTTGGCGGTGTGCTGTACCCGGCTGAAGCCCTGGACGCCGCCGAGGTCATGTATGCCATCCATTTTTCATTCACTCGCTGCAGATGAAGGGAGTAGGCGCCGCCGGATTCAATCCCGGTCAGCTCGCCTGCCGTTTGCCGGAACTTCAGGGCGGGCGATGCCGATCAGCACGTCCTTGGTGACGAGCGCTGCCAGCTCTTCCTCCGTCCAGCCTTCCGTGCCTGCCGGTCGGAAGGGCAGGACCATGTAGCGGGTTTCGGCGGTGGTGTCCCAGACCCGGATCTCGACTTCCTGCGGGAGGTCGAGGCCCATTTCGCGGAGGACCGTGCGCGACTCCCGCACTACCCGGGCGCGGTACTCGAAGCTCTTGTACCAATCCGGCGGCAGGCCGAGTACGGGCCAGGCGGTGCAGGAGCAGAGGGTGCAGACGATGACGTTCTGCAGCGTCGGTGTGTTCTCCAGCGCGACGATGTATTCGCCCTGCACGCCGGTGTAGCCGAACTGGTCGCAGGCGGCGGTACCGTCGCGCAGCAGCAGTTCACGGTAGGCGGGGTCGACCCAGGCCCTTGCCACGACTCGCGCGCCGTTGGCCGGGTCGAAGTCGTTCTCCATGATCTCGGTGAACTTCTCAATATAGCCTTCGGGTATCAGCTCCCGCTCTACGAGAGCGTTTTTCAGGGCGACGGCGCGGGCGCCTGCCGACGCCGCTGCCTTGCTCGGGGCGTTACTCATGATCGTTCTCCTCTTGGCGAATCACCGGGCGCCTCAGGCGCCGCGCATCAGTCCGGTACCGGCGTGGCAGTTGATGTATTCGTAGCGCTGGTCTTCGGCGCGCAACACGCTCACTTCGTGGTAACCCTTCCACTTGAGTTCGGCCTGGAGCGTTTGCACCATGCGCATGAAGGTCCCGAAGATCTCGATGTGGGTGGGATGGGATTCGGACCAGCGCTCGAGGTGCGCCAGGGAGCGCCAGTGGCTGACCGAGAAGCTCTTCTCCTGCGGTTGCCCGATGGCGTCGATGTGCTGCATGTAGCGATTGCTGTAGCAGCCGACCGGCAGCCCTTCATCGCGCAGGAAGTTCATGCCCTCGCGCAATACCGGCTCCATTTCGCCGAGGTACAGCTCGCGCTCCTTACCGACCGTTTCGCTCCAGTCCTGACCCGAGCGGATGACCGTCAGGTTTTCATGGCCCTTGATCACCACGCGGGACGGCTTCTCATCGGCTACCAGCGCCCCGGCCGGCGCCATGGCATCGGTCTGGGACAGCGGAATCCGGTCGCGCATGCCGCCCCAGTAGCCATGCTCCTGAATCTCGTCGCTGCGGGTCCCCATGACAATGCCCACGCCCTCCAGACCCTCTGGCATGGCATAGAGCGTTTCGAAGCGCTCGACGCCCGGCGTCAGGATCTCGCGGAAGTAGCCCAGGCCATCGCTGCCGCGTGCGTCGGAGTTCCACCAGTCGGCGACCTGCGCGTTGGCTTCCCAGCGGGCGAGGGCAGCGGGATCGTTCCAGTAGGCGATGGCGATCATGTTGTCGTAGCCGGCGGCATCCACGTAGTGGGAAAGGTCGTGGTGCTGGGGGCCGTCACCCAGGGCAAAGCTGGCCACGATCTGCCGCAGGGCGGCGCACGCCGCGCCCAATTGGCTCTCGCCCTTGGACTGGACGCCGAAGTAGCCCATCACGAACTGGGTGACTGACGCGTCGGCGCGTCCCACCCAGGCGGGGAAGGGCGGGGTGTAGCCGTCATCGATGCGACGATTGCGGGTACGTGGGCACATCAGGTGCTTGTCGATTGCTGATTCCATGGTTTCCTCTCAGTTTTTCAATGCCGTCGGCCGCCAATGCGCGTTGGCATGGCACCTGGCTCGTTCTTGTTGGTGGTGAGAGCGGGGTCAGAACACGTGCGCGTAACGAAGATTCATGCGGAAGTCTTCGCGCGGGCCGTTTTCGACGGACAGATCCCGGCCCAGCTGGAGTTGCAACTGGTCCGTGGGGGTGAAGAAGCGGGTGGCGGTGAGGCGGAAGTTGGTGGTGCGCATGGCGTTGTCCAGGTCGACGCCATCGACCTCGGCTTCGCCGCCCCAGGTCTGCCCGAAGCCGACGCCCAGCGAAGTTGCCGGGTCCGGCATGTAGCGCCCCATCAGCTGCGCGGCATAGGACGTCTTCTGCTTGAGGGTGGCCGAGCCGGGACCATAGTCGTCGTTGTCGCCATACCAGATCGCGTCGCCAACCAGATCCACGGCCCACTTGTCGCCGAAGTGCTTGATGTAGGCCGTCTGGAAATCGACCTTCCAGCGGTTCTCGCCGAGGTTCATCGGATCGTCGTTGTCATAGCTGCCGGTGGGGACGTACAGGTAGGCGTTGAGGCTGAAGGTGTCGCGGGCGCTGTTGAGCAGGAACTTGATCGGCGCCGTCAGGATCAGGTCGCCGGTACCGCTGGCATCGCCGAGCGGCGAAGCGTCGCCGCCACTGGACACCTGGCCGAAGGGCAAGAGGAACTGCGGGTCGATGGTGACTGTGTCGCTCAGTTGGTAGACGTGCAGCAGGCGGAGGATGCCGATGTCGGAAGTCAGGTTGAAATCGGAGCTGGCCTCACGCCCATGGACGCGCAGGGAGTCGGTGGTCGCATGCTGGTAATAGACCACACCGATAGTGGCGCCAGCGGGGTATTGCTCGTAGTCACCCGGCGCCACTTCCGCGGCGAGGGTGGAGAAGGAAACGCCGATCAGCGTCAGGCCTGCCACTACGGATTTCTTAAGTTCGGGAAGCAACTGTCTTATTGTTTTCATTGTGTCTGCCTTGCTCGGAAAAGCCCTCGAATGGGCAAGTTGGGTCCATGACCTCCCTGGTCTTTCGCCAGGTCGTGGTTGGCGAACAGGCGACTTCCGGTGGCCATCGTTCAGGCCGTGGGTGTTTGTCGCTGACTCAAGGATGAGGCCGCTGCGCACCGGGCTTCTTGGCTGAAACGGAAGCAAAAATGTGCTCAGACGGTCCTTCCGTCGCGGGGCCTGGCAAGTGCCTGGAGGCTGTTGTATGAATTGCCCTAAAGCATCGGCCGACAGTCGCGCATGGAGGACTCCGGTTCGTATTGGGGAGTCCCGGCGGTCAGGACAGGGAAGGGCGGAGCTGGGAGGGAACCATCCTGAAAACAAGTTCAAGAACAGGGGTGTATCGCAATTGGTCAGCGACTCTCGAGGGCGCTCAATAGTGACTCCGCAACCCGGCGGCAAGGCGCAGCCGGGAACCGACTGGTCGAGCGAAAGCGTCGACCTCACGACTCAAAGCAACTCGTTCAGCGACCGGGTGGACTACTGGCGGGAGATGATCCTGCGGTTGTTTGCCGACGTGGAAATCGGCGCGATCCCGAACCCGGAGTTCTTCGGCAAAGTCCGCTCGCAGAAGTGCGAGTTCCTGCGCGTCAGCGATGTCGGCGCTGCGGCGCAAGCCGTCAATCGTCGGCATTTGCAGCCCAGGTGTCGGGAGGAAGACAAATATTTTGCGGTGCTGATGCTGGAAGGCACGGAATGTCTGGAGCAGGATGGCAACCGGGCCGTGATCAGACCCGGCGATTTCTCGATCTACGACGCAACACGGCCTCATTACTTGACGTTCGAAAATGACTGGCGGCAGATCATCGTCAGTGTGCCGCGAACTTGCCTCAACCAGCTGGTGGTGGATATGGAGTGTCGCACTGCGACGCGGATATCGACTGACAGCCCGGTGGGGAGAGTCATGCGCTCATTCCTGGAGAGCATTTCCTCGCAAATCGGCCAGTTCACGCCCGCGGAAATGGCCCGGTTATCCGAGTCGATCACCCATCTCATCGCGCTGACCCTCGGCCATCTGCAGCCTATGGATCCTGAGCACTCGCGCTCACAGGCGCTGACCCTCATGCGGGTCAAGGTTTACATCAACGACAATCTGGGCAACCCCGCACTCAGCGCGCAGCAGGTATCCCTGGCAACCGGACTCTCCGCTCGCTACATCAACAAATTGTTCGAGCAGGAAGGTGTTTCCCTCATGCGCTACGTGCTGCGTCGGCGGCTGGAGCGCTGCGGCAGGGATCTTCTCAATCCGGCCAATGCCGCGACTCGAGTTTCGGACATCGCCTTCCGCTGGGGCTTCAACGACCTTTCCCACTTCAGTCGTGTCTTCCGGGAGCTCTATGGTTTGGCACCCAGGGAATGGCGAGAGTCGCAGTTGCTGAAGTGACTCAGCTGACAGAGCTTTCATGGCTCAGATGGTGCTCCGCGACAGATGAATCACCGCATCCATCAACGCCCCCTCCCGATAGCCATCGAGAAACGGCCCAGGAACACCATCGCGCAGCGCCGCGTTCTCCAACGGACGTCGCGTCGCGGCATCCCGGTCGACGCATCACCGATACCAGCTGGATTGTCCTGGACGTCGGTCACCAAACTGGACGGGGCACGCTGGTACGGACGCTCACTGCCACGCCGCCAGACTGTCGCCCGGTCCGTCGGCATTGCGCCGGAAGAAGTCGCGCAGGTGTTCGACGAAGAAGGACACCTTGGCGGACAGGTTGAGTCGCTCGAGATAGACCGCGTAGATGTCGGCAGGCGGTGTTTCGTAGTCTCCCAGCACCTCCACCAGCCGGCCGGTTCGCAGGTGGCTGGCGAGGTTCCATTCGGCGCGCATCAGGATACCGTGGCCGTCCAGTGCCCAGTTCAGTGCCACCTCGCCGTCGTTGGTGCTGAGGCTGCCGCGAACCTTTATCGACTCGGTCTGCTTGCCACGGCTCAACCGCCAGATGCCGAAGGCCGCGTCGTTCTGGCGCAGCACGATGCAGTTGTGTTGCATCAGGTCCTTGGGCGTTTCGGGGCGGCCGAAGGCCTCCAGGTAGACCGGCGCCGCGCACAACCTGCGACGGTTCACGGCGATCTTGCGGGCGATCAACCGGGAGTCGGGCAGCTCACCGAAGCGGATGGCGACGTCGATGGCATCGTCCGGCAGGTTGATCGGCCGGTCGGTCAGGTGCAGTTGCACCTCGACCTCCGGATGGCGTCGGACGAAGGAAGAAATCGCCGGGCCGACATGGGTGCGGCCGAAGCCCAGCGGCGCATTGACCCGCAGCAGCCCCTTAGGCTCGGCCCGGCTGCTCGACACCTGGCTCTCCATTTCCTCGATCTCGCCGAGGATGCGTTGCGCATTGATCAGGTAGAGCTCGCCCTCGGCGGTGAGGCTGATGCTGCGCGTGGTGCGATTGAGCAGGCGCACGCCAAGCCGCTGTTCGAGTTGCGCCAGCCGCTTCGAAACCGCCGGGGGCGTAAGGTTGAGCTCCCGCGCGGTGGCCGCGAGGCTGCCCAGCCTGACCAGTTGGGTGAAGAAGGCCAGCTCCGATACCTGATTCATAATTAACCTGAAGGAAACAATGAAATAACTTTCATTGTATTACGCCATTTCAGGAAAACCATTAACTTTACTTCCGTGAATTACCCACAAAAAACCTGGGTCATTTGCCAGCCCCAGCCCGGTATAGCCGCCCGGGTGAAAACAACTGAATCCGACTCACAACAATAATTCGGAGAAAACCATGGCCAAGCGATTCCTAGGAAAGCTCTATGTCCAGGTCCTGATCGGCGTGACCATCGGCATCTTGCTCGGTGCGTTATGGCCGCAGTTCGGTGCCGATCTGAAGCCTGTTGGCGATGCCTTCATCAAGCTGATCAAGATGGTCTTCGCACCGATCATCTTCGCCACGGTGGTGCTCGGCATCGCCAAGATGGAGAACATGAAGGAGCTCGGCCGGGTCGGCATGCGCTCGCTGATCTATTTCGAGATCCTCTCGACCTTCGCCCTGGTACTGGGCCTGGTGGTGGTCAACTTCGCGCAGCCCGGCCAGGGCATGAACGTCGATCCGGCCACCCTCGACATCAAGAGCATCTCCACCTACACGGCCACCGCGGCGAGCGGCTCCGGCAGCTTCACTGACTTCCTGTTGCACATCATTCCTGCCAGCGTCACCGACGCTTTCGCCAGGAACGAGATCCTGCAGATCCTGCTGTTCTCGACCCTGTTCGGCATCGCCCTGGCCCACCTGGGGCCGCGCGGCAAGCCCGTGGTGGACGTGCTGGAGGCCTTCTCCCACGGCATGTTCTACATCGTCGGCATGGTCATGCGCGTCGCGCCGCTGGCCGCCTGCGGCGCGATGGCCTTCACCGTCGGCAAGTACGGGCTGGGCTCGATCGTTTCGCTCGGCAAGCTGATGGCGACCATGTACCTGACCTGCTTCCTGTTCGTGGTCATCGTGCTCGGCTTCATCGCCCGCCTGTCCGGCTTCAGCCTGTGGAAGTTCCTCAAGTACCTCAAGGAAGAGCTGTTCACCGTGCTGGGCACCAGTTCCTCGGAATCGGTGGTGCCGCAACTGATGGGCAAGCTGGAGAACGTCGGCGTCTCCAAGCCGGTGGTGGGCCTGGTGATCCCCTCTGGGCTGACCTTCAACCCTGACGGTCAGTGCATCTACTACACCATGGCGGCCATCTTCATCGCCCAGGCCACCAACACACCGCTGACCCTGACCGACCAGCTGATCGTGCTCGGCGTGCTGCTGCTCACCTCGAAAGGCTCGGCGGGCGTCACGGGCTCCGGCTTCATCACCCTGGCCGCCACCCTGGCCTCGCTGGACAACATCCCGGTCGCCGGCATGGTGCTGCTGCTCGGCGTCGACCGCTTCATGTCCGAGGCACGCGCCATCACCAACACCATTGGCAACGCGGTCGGGACCATGGCCATCGCCAAGTGGGTAGGCGCCCTCGACAAATCCCGAATGGAGCAGGTCCTGAACGGCAGCGAACTGCCGGAGCAGAGCCCGGCGCAGGAATCATCGGCGCCATGCCACGCCGTTAAACCGGTCACGACAGCCACCGGTGCCTGATTCCGCAGGCACGCCAACGGAACACCAATAAATCAGCCTTGTGATGCAGTGAGGAAGAAGAAAGTGGATAACGAATCAGCCGTTCAATCGCTTACCGACGTGATGGCCAAGTTCACCGCCTATATCGGCAAGCGCCTGCCGAAGGACGTGAAGGAAAAGACCGCGAAGTTGCGCGCCGCGGAAACCAATCCGCTGGCCATTGCCATCTACGACTCGATGGCCGAGAACCAGGACTACGCGGACAAGCTGGACCGCCCGAGCTGCCAGGACACCGGGGTCATCCAGTACTTCATCGCCGCTGGCGCCCGGTTCCCGCTGCTGGGCGAGCTCGAAGGCATCCTGCAGAACGCGACCCTGGAAGCGACCAAAAAGGGACCGCTGCGCCACAACGCCGTGGAGACCTTCGATGAGAAGAACACCGGTACAAACACTGGCTCGAAGATCCCGTGGCTGGACTGGGAAATCATTCCCGACGCCGACTACGCGCTGATCGACGTCTACATGGCCGGCGGCGGCTGCACCCTGCCGGGTTCGGCCAAGGTGCTGATGCCCGGCCAGGGCTACGAAGGGGTGACCGAGTTCGTCTTCGACGTTATCACCTCGCGCGGTGTGAACGCTTGCCCGCCGCTGCTGGTTGGCGTCGGCGTTTCCACCTCGGTGGAAACCGCGGCGCGCCTGTCCAAGCGGGCGATCCTGCGCCCGGTGGACTCCTGCCACCCCAACGAGAATGCCGCGATGATGGAAAAGCTCCTTGAGGAGGGCCTCAACGAGATCGGCATCGGCCCGCAGGGCCTGACCGGCAACAGCAGCGTGATGGGCGTGAACATCGAATCCTCGGCGCGCCACCCCTCGACCATCGGCGTGGCCGTTTCCACCGGGTGCTGGGCCCACCGCCGCGGCAAGATCCGCATCAACGCCGACCTGTCCTACGACATCCTCTCCCACGAAGGAGTAGTACTGTGAAAAAGGTTCTCTCTACCCCGATCAAGGACGAAGACCTCGCGGCCCTCAACGTTGGCGACGTGGTCTACCTGACCGGCCAGCTGGTGACCTGCCGCGACGTGGCTCACCGCCGGCTGATCGAGCTGAAGCGCGAACTGCCGGTCGACCTGCGTGGCGGGGCGATCTTCCACGCCGGTCCCATCGTGCGCAAAAAGGACGACGGCAGCTTCGAGATGGTGTCCATCGGGCCGACCACCAGCATGCGGATGGAGAAGTTCGAGAAGCAGTTCATCGAGGAAACCGGCGTCAAGATGATCATCGGCAAGGGCGGCATGGGCCCGGAAACCACCGCCGGCTGCCTGGAGAACAAGGCCGTGCATGCGGTGTTCCCCGGCGGCTGTGCGGTACTCGCCGCAACCAAGGTGGAAGAGATCGAACGTGCCGAGTGGCAGGACCTGGGCATGCCGGAAACCCTGTGGGTGAACCGCGTCCGCGAGTTCGGCCCTCTGATCATCTCCATCGACACCAAGGGCAACAACCTGTTCGAGCAGAACAAGGCGCGCTTCAACGAACGCAAGGGTTCGGTCATCGAGAAGATCAACAGCCAGGTGCGCTTCATCAAGTGACCCGGCCGGGCAATCACGGCAGGGAAGCCGTGATCGCCCCTTGCGGTGCACCGTCTCTCAGGCACGCCCTCTGGCGGTTTTCCGCCAACTTTCGCCCGCGTAGTGGCGTTCTTTCTCCACTCCATCGCCAGGGCCGCCAACCAGGTGCCCGAAACACGCGCATCACGACCTTCGGGTACAGGTCTTGCACTTGAACGGCAAAAGACCAGACAACGACTCAAGGGATAAGACCATGCAAAAAGCCTGTCACCATGAGCTGCGCAATGCCTTCCGTTCCCTGCTTGCCAGCCCTGCCTGTTACCACACCGCCTCGGTGTTCGATCCCTTGTCGGCACGAATCGCCGCCGACCTCGGCTTCGAGGTCGGCATCCTTGGCGGCTCGGTCGCCTCCTTGCAAGTGCTCGCCGCCCCGGACGTCGCCCTGATCACCCTCAGCGAGTTCGCCGAGCAGGCCACCCGCATCGGCCGGGTAGCCCGCCTGCCGGTGATCGCCGACGCCGACCATGGCTATGGCAACGCCCTCAATGCCATGCGCACGGTGATCGAACTGGAGCGTGCCGGCGTCGCCGCGCTGACCTTGGAGGACACCCTGTTGCCGGCGCAGTTCGGCCGCAAGTCCTACGACCTGATCAGCGTCGAGGAGGGCATCGGCAAGCTGCGCGCGGCCCAGGAGGTGCGCGACGACAAGGCCCTGGCGATCATCGCCCGCACCCACGCCGGCGTGCAGCCACTCGCCGACGTCATCCACCGCATCCATGCCTACCAGGGTGCCGGTGCCGATGGCATCTGCCTGGTCGGCGTGAAGGACTTCGCCCATCTCGAAGCCATCTCCGAAGACCTGCGCGTGCCGCTGATGCTGGTCACCTACGGCAACCCGGAACTGCGCGACGACAGCCGCCTGGCCGAATTGGGCGTACGCATCGTGGTGGACGGCCACGCCGCCTACTTCGCGGCAATCAAAGCCACCTACGACAGCCTGCGCGAACAGCGTGGCATCTCAGCCGGCAACGGCCTCAATGCCTCGGAACTGGTAACCCGGTACACCTGCCCTGACGACTACATCGCCTGGGCGCGGGAATACATGAACGTGAAGGAATGACAGCTGCGGCTGTCGGGAGAGGCTATTCCTGTGGGAGCGATTTCAATCGCGAGTAAAGATCCACGTTCGTAGAACGTGGACTTGTGTTTGCCCCCTAGTAAGCGGACCATCCTCACACGCAGCACCCAGCTGATCCCCGCCACCGCACCCAGAAGTAGGGTGCGCCATGCGCACCGAGGCGATGGCGGCGACTCCGAGTCCGTCTCACGGTGCGCGCGGCGCACCCTACGGGACCTAAGGGAAAAGGGGACAGATTTGTTTCCCCTGCTCCAATCATCAGATAGTGGGAGACGCAGCATGGACCGGTTCACCGGCGGTTGCCTTTGCGGCGACGTCCGAATTGTGGCGTCGGGGCTCCCCTACCGGGTCGGCCTTTGTCACTGTCTCGACTGCCGCAAGCACCATGGGGCTCTTTTTCACGCTTCCGCGGTGTTCCCTCAGGAGGCGGTGACGATCGATGGCGAAACACGCGACTACGCCGGGCGGTTTTTCTGCCCCCGCTGCGGCTCGTCCGTTTTCGCGCGCACCGCAGATGAAATCGAAGTGAACCTGGGTTCCCTCGATGCCCCCGACCAACTGATGCCCACCTACGAAAGCTGGATCGTCCGTCGCGAGTCCTGGTTGCCACCGTTTCCGCTCAAGAGACGCTACGAGCGCGATCGTGATGCCACGGGTCGCTTTGAGGAGTAGGCGGCACGAACGACACCGACGCGCTTCGCAACAGCACAGGCAATAGTCGAACGCGCGTCCCGACCGTTGGGTTTCGCTTCGCTCTACGCCAACCTACGCCAGCCTCGGCGCACCTCTTTCCCTCTGCCAAAAAACCGGCCCGAAGGCCGGTCATGAACTCACGCAGAGGCTCGGTTCAAACAGCCTCGGGGCGTTTCAGCACCAGGGTCAGGATGTCGTAGCTGGCTACCAGCTCGCCGAGCTGGTTGGTGACTTCCACGTCCCAGGCCACCACACCTTGGGGCTCGCCTTTCGGGCTCTTCTTGCCCTGGTCGATCTTGCGCTTGCAGGTCAGGCGCGCCTGGATGGTGTCGCCGATGCCCACCGGGGTGATGAAGCGCAGGCTGTCCAGGCCGTAGTTGGCCAGTACCGGGCCGGGAGCCGGGGAGACGAACAGGCCGGCGGCGGCCGAAAGCACGAAGTAGCCGTGGGCGATGCGCTTGCCGAACTGGGATTCCCTGGCCGCCAGCTCGTCGAAGTGCATGTAGAAGTGGTCACCCGACAGGCAGCCGAAGTTGACGATGTCAGCCTCGGTCACAGTGCGGCGATGGGTCAGCAGGGATTCGCCGATCTGCAGCTCGTCGAAGTAGCGACGGAACGGGTGTACTTCGGTCTCGACCACCTTGGCGCCACGCACGTATTCACCAGTGACGGCGGCCAGCATGGTGGGCGAACCCTGGACGGCGGCGCGTTGCAGGTAGTGCTTCACTGCGCGCAGGCCGCCCAGTTCTTCACCACCACCGGCGCGGCCGGGGCCGCCGTGCTTGAGTACCGGCAGCGGCGAACCGTGGCCAGTGGATTCGGCGGCGGCTTCGCGGTCGAGGATGTGCAGGCGGCCGTGCAGGGCGGCGGCTTGCGGCACCACGCGGGCGGCGACGGCCGGGTCCTTGGTGACCAGGCTGGCCACCAGGCTGCCCTTGCCACGGGCGGCCAGGGCGATGGCTTCGTCGATGTCGTCGTAGGCCATCAGGGTGCTTACCGGGCCGAAGGCCTCGATGTCGTGGGCACCGCCTTCGGCGTGCGGATCACGGGCGCGCAGCAGGGTGGGAGCGAAGAAGGCGCCTTCGCTCACGCCTTCACCGCGCGGGGCGAAGCCATCCTTCGAACCAAACAAGAGCTCGCTGCTGGCGAGCAGGGCATCCAGGCGCTCAGCCACGTCGGCCTGCTGGGCGTGGGAGGCGAGGGCGCCCATTTTCACGCCTTCCACGGCCGGGTCGCCGATCACGACTTTGGCGAGACGCTCACGCAGGCGCTCGGCCACGGCGTCGATGTGCTTGGCGGGGACGATGGCACGGCGGATGGCTGTGCACTTCTGTCCGGCCTTGACGGTCATCTCGCGGGCCACTTCCTTGACGAAGAGGTCGAACTCCGGATCGTCCGGGGTGATTTCCGGGGCGAGGATGGCGCAGTTCAGCGAGTCCGCTTCAGCGTTGAAGGGGATGGAGTTGCGAATCAGGTTGGCGTTCACGCGCAGCTTGGCGGCGGTGTCCGCCGAGCCGGTGAAGGTCACCACGTCCTGGCCTTGCAGACGGTCCAGCAGGTCACCGGTGCTGCCGATGATCAGCTGCAGGCTGCCTTCTGGAAGCAGGCCGGACTCGTGCATCAGGCGCACGGCGGCTTCGGTCAGGTAGCTGGTGGCGGTCGCCGGTTTGACGATGCAGGGCATGCCGGCGAGGAAGCTCGGTGCGAACTTCTCCAGCATCCCCCAGATCGGGAAGTTGAAGGCGTTGATGTGCACGGCCAGGCCGCCGCGCGGCACCAGGATGTGGGTGCCGGCGAAGGTGCCCTGCTTGCCCAGCGGTATGGCCGGACCTTCATGCACGATGTTGCCGGAGGGCAGTTCGCGGGCGCCGACGCCGGCGTAGCTGAACAGGGTGCTGGTGCCGCCCTCGATGTCGATCCAGCTGTCGGCACGGGTGGCGCCGCTGTGGCGTGACAGCGCGTAGAGCTGTTCCTTGCGTTCGTTCAGGTACAGCGCCAGGGCCTTGAGGCGCGCCGCGCGCTGCTGGAAGTCCAGCGCCATGAGGCTGGCGATGCCGCGTTTGCGGCCGTGTTCGACGGCTTCGGAGAAGTCCAGGGCTTCCTCGTGGGCGCGGGCGATCGTGCTGCCGTCGATGGCACTGCGCAGTGCCTGGGCGCCTTGCTGGCCGATCCAGCGACCGCCGATGAAGCTTTGCAGCGTGGGGGCGTTACTCATGAGGATTTCTCCGTGAAGGGCCGGCGTTCTCGGCGCCGGCCTGGTTGCTCGTTTGTAGGAGCAAGCTCTGCTTGCGAATCGTGGCCAATCGCGAGCAGAGCTCGCTCCTACGGGTTTTTCCTGCCTTACCAGAGGGCCAGGGTGTAGCCGAGGATCAGGCGGTTCTCGTCGATATCGGTGGTCAGGCCATTGCCGGACCTGAAGGTGACGTTGCGCCAGCGCAGGCTCACGCCCTTGAATGCACCGCTCTGGATCACGTAGGCGAGGTCGCTGTCGCGTTCCCATTCCGCGCCGTCGTCGCCGGTCGCGGTCTTGACGTTGCGGCCGTCGACATAGCGGGTCATGAAGGTCAGGCCCGGGATGCCGAGGGAGGCGAAGTCGTAGTCGTAGCGCAGTTGCCAGGCGTCTTCCTCGGCGCGGGTGAAGGTGTTGAACGTCACCAGGTTGACCACGTAGGGGTCGCCGCCGTTGAGGAAGGGAAAGGCGCTGTCGCCGGACATGCGCTGGAACGCCGCGCTGATCCGATGCGCGCCCTTGCCCAGGCTGAACATGCCGTTGAAGTTGCGGTTGTCAATTTCCCCCGTGCGCTCGACGCCATCGCCACGGCTGTCGAAGTAGCGGATGTCGCTCTTCAGGTTGAAGCCGCCGGGCAACGGCAGCGTGTGCACCAGGCCGACGAACTGCTGGCGATAGATGTCGTCCAGCAAGCCGTAGTAGTAGCTGACCGCCAGTTGCGGGTTGATGGCGTAGCTGCCGCCGGCGAAGTCGAAGGCATCGCTGGTGGCAGCGCCGTAGCCGATGTCATCGCGGCCGGAGGAGTCGCGCAGGTTGGCGCGGGTCAGGCGGCCGCCGTTGAAGGTGAGGCCGGCCAGCTCCTGGCTGGTCAGCATGCCGCCCTGGAAGGTAGAGGAGAGCAAGCGGGTGTCGTTGTAGGTGGCCACCGGCAGCAAGGGCTGCAGGGTGCCCAGGCGCAGCACGCTTTTCGATGCGCGTAGCTTGGCGGTCAGGCCCAGCTCGCTGTAGTCGTCCACCGGCTCTTTGGTCGCCGGGTCGAATGGCAGCAGACCGGTGCCGCGACGGTCGCGGCTGGAGTCCAGCTTCACGCCCAACTCGCCAATGGCATCGAGGCCGACGCCGACCGTGCCCTCGGTAAAGCCGGATTCGAGGCGCGCGGTAAAGCCCTGGCCCCATTCCTCGGCCTTGGACTGGGCGGCGCCGTCCTGGCGGAAGTCACGATTGATGTAGTGGTTGCGCAGCTCCAGGCTGCCCTTGCTGTCTTCGATGAAACCCGCCAGCGCCGAAGTGGCAAAGGGCAGGGTGAGCGCCGCAAGCAGCGGCGCAGTCGTACGGCTATAGGTCATTGTTCTTGTATCCATCGTCCGGTTGTTCAGGGCTCAGTGGCGGCTGGCGGCGGCTGCGCCGATGCCGGTCATGGAGCGGATGAACTGGGCCAGGTAACGGCCACGTTCTTCCCTGGCGCGCTCGGAGGCATCGGTCACTGAGAGCAGCCAGGCACTGAAGAAGGCCAGGACCATGGAGAACAGCGCCGGGTTGGAATACGGGAACAGCGCCTTGTCGTGGTGCAGCACGTTGACCCAGACAGCCGGGCTCAACACCAGCAGGACGATGGCGGACAGCAGGCCCATCACGCTGCCGGCCACGGCGCCACGGGTGGTCAGGCCTTTCCAGAACATGGAAAGGAACAGCACCGGGAAGTTGACCGAGGCGGCGATGGCCAGCACCAGGCCGGAGAGGAAGGCGATGTTCTGCGACTCGAACAGCAGGCCGAGGATCACCGCCAGCACACCGATGCAGAGGGTGGCGATACGCGAGACGCGCATTTCCTCACGCTCGCTGGCCTTGCCCTTGCGGATCACGCAGGCATACAGGTCGTGGGAAACCGCCGAGGCGCCGGACAGCGCCAGGCCGGCAACCACTGCCAGGATGGTGGCGAAGCCCACGGCGGAGATGAAGCCGAGGAACAGGCTGCCGCCGACGGCGTGGGACAGGTGCACCGCGACCATGTTGCCTCCGCCGATGATGGCGCCGGCCGCGTCGCGGAACTCGGGATTGGTGCCGACCATGACGATGGAACCGAAGCCGACCACGATCAGCAGCAGGTAGAAGTAGCCGATGAAGCCGGTGGCGTAGAACACCGATTTACGGGCTTCCCTGGCGTCGCTCACGGTGAAGAAGCGCATCAGGATGTGCGGCAGGCCGGCGGTGCCGAACATCATGCCGAGTCCCAGGGATATCGCGTCGATGGGGTTCGACAGCAGGCCGCCCGGCGCCATGATGGCCGCGCCCTTGGCGTGGACCGAGGCGGCGGCGGAGAACATGGCTTCGGTGCTGAAGCCGAAGTGCTTGAGCACCATGAAGGCCATGAAAGTGGTGCCGGAAAGCAGCAGGACGGCCTTGATGATCTGCACCCAGGTGGTGGCCAGCATGCCGCCGAAGGTCACGTAGCAGACCATCAGCACGCCCACCAGCATCACGGCCTGGGTGTACGAGAGGCCGAACAGCAGCTCGATCAGCTTGCCAGCGCCGACCATCTGCGCCACCAGGTACATCAGCGCCACGGTCAGGGTGCCGAAGGCCGCGGTGATGCGGATCGGGCTTTGCTCGAGGCGGTAGGACACCACGTCGGCGAAGGTGTACTTGCCGAGGTTGCGCAGGCGTTCGGCGATCAGGAACAGGATGATCGGCCAGCCGGCAAGCACGCCCAGGGCATACAGCAGGCCGTCGTAGCCGTTCATGAACATCATCGCGGAAATGCCGAGGAACGAGGCCGCGCTGATCATGTCGCCCGCGATGGCCAGGCCGTTCTGGAAGCCGGTAAGACCACCGCCGGCGGTGTAGAAGTCGGCGGTCGAACGGGTGCGCAGGGCGGCCCAGCGGGTGATGCCGAGGGTGAAGAGTACGAACGCCAGGAACATGTAGATGGCGTTCCAGTTCAGCGGACGCGTGGCGGCGTCGGCGGCGAAGGCGCCCTGGGAGGCCAGCAGGCCGGCGGCGAGCAGCAGGGAGGTGAGTGCTTTCATTGGCCGCACTCCTGCTTGAGTTTGTCGTTCAGCGGGTCGAGGGCGCTGTTGGTGTGTTTCACGTAGATGCCGGTGAGCGCGAAGGACAGCAGGATGATGACCACGCCCACCAGCATGCCCACGCTGGTGACGCCACCGTTAAGGGACTGGCCGAGCACGCCGGGTGCGAAGGCCACCAGCAGCACGAAGCCGTAGTAGATCACCAGCATGGCGGCGGTCAGGGACCAGGTCAGGCGCTGCTTGCGGCGGACCAGCTGGATGAAATCCGGGTTCTCCCGGATACGATCGAGGTCTTGCGGGGTCATGGTTGCTCTCTCTTTTTGTGATTGTCGAGGCGCCCGTTCAGCGGCCGACGGCAAGGCTGCTTGTGTCGAACGGGGTACTGCTGGTGCTGCTTTTTGGGTCTTTCGTAGGAGCGAGCTCTGCTCGCGAATGCACGCGTGACATGAGCTTCGCGAGCAGAGCTCGCTCCTACGGGTGCTACTTAAAGCTGGTCGAAGTCCAAAACGACTTTTTCGCTGAGCGGGAAGGTCTGGCAGGACAGCACGTAGCCGGCGGCCACCTCGTAGTCCTCCAGGGCGAAGTTGCTGTCCATCTCCACCTCGCCTTCGACCACCTTGCACTTGCAGGTGGAGCACACACCGGCCTTGCAGGAATAGGGCAGTTCGAGGCCTTGGGCATTGCCGGCATCCAGCACGCTCGCGCTGTTGCGCGGCAGTTCGAAGGTCAGTTCGCGGCCATCGCTGATCACGGTGACCTGGCTCACGGCGCTATCCGTGCTGCGAGCAGCCTCGCGGGCTTCGCGCTTGGCACTGCTGCCGGCGGCGGCGAACAGTTCGAAGTGGATGCGCTCGGCGGACATGCCGTTGGCCTTTAGCTGGTCGCGCACGGCCTCGGTCATGGCCTGCGGGCCGCAGATGAAGGCGGCGTCCAGGGCCTTGACGTCGATCCAGCGGGAGAACAGCTGGCCGCATTTGTCGGCGTCGATCCGGCCGTTGTAGAGGTCCACGTCCTGCTGCTCGCGGCTGAACACGAAGATCAGGTTGAGGCGCTGCAGGTAGCGGTTCTTCAGGTCTTCCAGCTGCTCGCGGAACAGTGCGGAGGCGCTGGAGCGGTTGCCATAGATCAGGGTGAAGCGGCTGTGGGGCTCGCGTTCCAGGGTGGTCTTGATGATCGACAGGATCGGCGTGATACCGCTACCGGCCGCCACCGCCAGGTAGTTGCCGTGGCGCGCGGTGTCCAGCTCGACGAAGAAGTGGCCGGACGGCGGCATCACTTCCAGGCTCTGGCCGGCTTTCAGGTTGTCGTTGGCAAAGGCGGAGAAACGGCCGCCGGCCACGCGCTTGATCGCCACCCGCAACTCGCCATCGTTGACCGCGGTGCAGATGGAGTAGGAGCGGCGCACTTCCTCGCCGTCCATCTGGGTGCGCATCACCAGGTGCTGGCCCTGGGTGAAGCGGAACGTCTCGGTGAGGCCTTCGGGAATGTCGAAGGCGATGGACACCGCGTCGCGGGTTTCCGGGCGCACTTCGCGAATTGTCAGGCTATGGAACTTGCTCATTGTTCTTCTCCGACGGCGGTGCCGTTCAGATGCACTTGAAATAGTCGAAAGGCTCCAGGCAGTCCCGGCAGCGGTACAACGCCTTGCAGGCGGTCGAGCCGAACTGGCTGAGTAGCTCGGTATGGGCGCTGTCGCACTGCGGGCAGCACACGTCACCGGCGTCGCCCATCAGGCTGCGTTTGCTGGTGCTGCCGGCCGGCGGGGCGATGCCGTAGGCACGCAGGCGCTCGCGGCCCTCAAGGCTGATCCAGTCGGTGGTCCAGGCCGGCGTCAGGCGGCGCTCCAGTTTCGGCGCAGCGAAGCCGGCGCCTTCCAGGGCCTGCTCGATGTCGTGCTCGATCACCTCGGTGGCCGGGCAGCCGGAGTAGGTCGGGGTGACGACCACATGCAGATGGCCGTCCTGCCAGTCGAGGTCGCGGACGATGCCGAGGTCGACCACGCTGACCACCGGCACTTCCGGGTCCATCACCTCGCCGAGCACCGACCAGGCGCGTGCCAGATCATCCGGCGCGCCGGCCCTGGCGCCACGGTCGCTGGCGATCAGCTCACCAGGACGCATCGGGGTAAGCCCGCTGAAGGAACTGCATTTCGGCCAGCAGCAGGCCGAGGTGCTCGGTGTGCAGGCCCTTGCGGCCGGACAGGTAGAAGTAGCTGGCCGGCTCCGGCATCGGCAGGGTGGCGCTGGCGAAGATGTCGGCGACCTTGGATTTCCAGGCAGCGGCGATCTCCTCCGGGTTCGGCGCAATGCCGGCTTCGAACAGGCGCTGCTCCACCTCGTCGCTGTTCACCAGTTCGACGGTGAAGCGCCAGATATCAGCGACTGCCGCGAGCATGCGCGTGTGGCTTTCCTCGGTGCCGTCGCCCAGGCGCTCGACCCATTCGCTGGAGCGGCGCAGGTGGTAGGTGACTTCCTTGAGGGCCTTGGCGGCGATACCGGCAAGGCGCTCGTCGCTGGACTGGGAGAGGCCGTGCAGCATCTGGAAGTGCCAGGCGTCGTAGAAGAACTGCTTGGTGATGGTCACGGCGTAATCGCCGTTGGGCTGCTCCACCAGCAGCAGGTTGCGGTAGGCGCGCTCGTCGCGGCGGAAGGCCAGATGATCGGCATCACGGCCGTCGGCCAGCAGCTCGGCGGCGTAGTCCAGCCAGTTGCGGGCCTGGCCCACCAGGTCGAGGCCGACGTTCATCAGCGCCAGCTCTTCTTCCAGCGCCGGGGCGTGGCCGCACCATTCGCACAGGCGCTGGCCCTGGATCAGGGCGTTGTCGCCGAGGCGCAGCAGGTATTGGATGAGGTCTTCGCGTTGGCTCATGGCAGCGGCCTCACATGTGTCCGACTTCGGCCGGCAGCTCGTAGAAGCTGGCGTGGCGGTAGACCTTGTCCTGGGACGGGTCGAACAGCGGCTCCTTTTCGTCCGGGGAGGAGGCGGTGATCAGCGCGGACGGCACCACCCACAGGCTCACGCCTTCGTTGCGGCGGGTGTACAGCTCGCGGGCGTTCTCGATGGCCATGCGCGCATCGGCGGCATGCACGCTGCCAACGTGTTTGTGGTTCAGGCCGTGCTTGCTGCGGACAAATACTTCGAAAAGGGTCCATTCGGACATGGCAGGAATCTCCAGATCAGGGGCAGGTCAAGCGGCGTTCGCTTTGCGTTGTTGTTTGCGGGCATGGGCGACCGCGGCTTCACGGACCCAGGCGCCGTCTTCGATGGCCTTGCGGCGGGTGGCGACGCGCTCGACGTTGCACGGGCCGTTGCCCTTGAGCACTTCGTAGAACTCTTCCCACTGGATGTCGCCGAAGTCGTAGTGGCCGCGTTCCTCGTTCCACTTCAGGTGCGGGTCTGGGGCGGTGCAGCCGAGCAGCTCCAGCTGCGGCACGGTCTGGTCGATGAAGCGCTGGCGCAGCTCGTCGTTGCTCTGGCGCTTGATCTTCCAGGCCATGGACTGGGCGCTGTTGGGGGAGTCGGCGTCGCTCGGGCCGAACATCATCAGCGATGGCCACCAGAGGCGGTTGATGGCGTCCTGGACCATGTCCTTCTGGGCCTGGGTACCGTGACGCATCATGTGCAGGAGGATTTCGTAGCCCTGGCGCTGGTGGAAGCTCTCTTCCTTGCAGATGCGGATCATGGCGCGGGAGTAGGGGCCATAGGAGGTTCGCTGCAGCACCACCTGGTTGACGATGGCGGCGCCATCCACCAGCCAGCCCACGGCGCCCATGTCGGCCCAGCTCAGGGTCGGGTAATTGAAGATGCTCGAATACTTGGCGCGGCCAGAGTGCAGCTTGGCGATCTCCGCGTCGCGGTCGGCGCCCAGGGTTTCCATGGCGCTGTACAGGTAGAGGCCGTGGCCGGCTTCGTCCTGGATCTTGGCCATCAGTTGCAGCTTGCGCTTCAGGGTCGGGGCGCGGGTCACCCAGTTGCCCTCAGGCAGCATGCCGACGATCTCGGAGTGGGCGTGCTGGGAAATCTGGCGGATCAGGGTCTGCCGGTAAGCATCCGGCATCCAGTTCTTCGCTTCGATCTTGATCTCCGCGTCGATCTTCTCCTGGAAGGCGCGTTCTTCGGAGGACATCTCCTCCAGCGCCTTGATGCGCTTCACGCCGGTCTCAACCAATTGTGCGTACATGCCGTTCTCCAGCCATGCAGGGTTCGTGGGGTGGCTTGGCCATGGCGTTATTTTTAAATGATACGAAAACAAATATCAAACAATAAAACATGTATCGAATATAGTTTTTGTGTCGCTTCTCCTGACGCCAGAGGAGCGCTTCAGGCATAAAGCGGAGGCGAGAAGGGCAGCCTGGCGCGGGCGGTTCTCTTGTTTGGATTTGCTGGAGGTCGTGTTACAGAGGGTTTGTAGCTGCTGGCAGGGCGGAATCCGCTTGCGCGAAGGAAGGGGGAGATGCTGTGTTGGAAGATGTGATACGGGAAGGTTGCTTGATAAGCTGCATATGTGAATGATGTGCGCAGCGGGTGTTGCCATTGCCTCGCGATCGAAGGCGCTCACAGTCAGTGGGGTGCGCCGCGCGCACCAGCGGTCAGGCGTGGCGGCTTATCTTGCAATCGGTGCGCATGGCACACCCTACAGTGGGGCTGGGGGGCTCAGGCGCTTACCAACACCTCGAACCCGCCAAAGATCATGCGTTGTCCGTCGAAGGGCATGGTGCTCGGGTCGGGCTGCATCCTCGGGTCTTCCATCGCTTTCTTCATGCCTTCGTCCCGAGCATGCTTCGACGGCCAGGTGATCCAGGAGAACACGACGGTTTCACCTTCCTTCAGCTTCACCGCCATCGGGAAGGACGTCACCTTGCCTTCGGGCACATCGTCGCCCCAGCACTCGACGACGCTGAGGGCGCCGCATTCCTTGAACACCCCGGCGGCCATTTCGGCCAGCTTGCGGTAGGTCTCGCGGCTGGCGGTGGGGACGGGCACCAAGAAGCCATCTACATAGGTCATGATCGATCTCCTGTCTGGATTCCGTTCTGTCGATTGAAATCGGCCAGCCTGAACCCTCCGGCCGATCTACCTGAGAGTCGATAGGGTTAGCCGTCATTCGACATATTTGCCTGTGCCCAGGCATCGAGCCCGACCGGCGGTCGTCGCGCATTACTGTCTCGCTTTTGTTGGCCTGTGGCACTTAGGATGGGGCTCCTAACAAGCGGCTTTTCGGGGAATGAAATGCTCATTGTCTTCAGCGGGCTGCCCGGCACGGGAAAAACAACAATCGCGCGCCGATTGGCATCCGGGCTGGGTGTGACGTACCTGAGAGTGGATGCCATCGAGCAGGCGATTCGCGATGCCGGGGTCCTTGCCGATGACGTGGGGCGTAGCGGGTATCTGGTCGCTATCGCCCTGGCTCGGTCGAATCTTGGTTTGGGCCGCGTGGTGGTCGTCGATTGCGTCAATCCGGTGGCTGAAAGTCGTGAGGCGTGGTGCGAAGTGGCGACCTGGGCCGGTGTGCCGTTGGTGGATGTCGAGGTGGTGTGCTCCGATGCGTGCGTGCACCAACGGAGGGTGGAAAGCCGCGCAGTCGATCTAGCAGGCCTGAAGCTTCCGAGTTGGCAATCAGTTCTCGAGCATGACTATGAGGTCTGGGACGAAGGGCCTTTGCGGCTGGATTCTGCTGTGATCTCGCCGGATGAAGCGGTGGAGGCAATCATCGAGTACGTCTCGCGTGCGGTTTTCCAGCCAATTGACCGACTATGAAAAAGCCCCGCAGGCGCGGGGCGTCATGGTCAGGCGCGTCTCACTCGAAGTCGAATTTCAAGGTGGCGGTAGCCTCGAAGGGGCCTGGCTCCACGGATGGCTTCGTTCGGACGGGGTAGGCCAGGATGGTGAACCGTGAGGTCTGTTGCACGTAATCGACTTGCAGCGGGATGATGTTTCCTGATTTTGGTGCGGCGCCAGGTATCAGGGGGGAAATGATGTTTCCCTTGTTGCGTACTTGTATACCCATGTCGCTGCGGTTGTGGGCCGCGAAGACGTTCGAGTGTGCGGGAGCGGCAGCAGACTCCAGGCTTAGTTTGATGCCAGATGTAATGTTCTTGCATGTGACGGCAAAGGTCCGCTCCTGCGAATACCGGGGATTCTCTGTGCCGGGTAGGGCTATGGCTGATGACACGACTTTGCCGAAGTCGAAGGTGGTGGGCTGGCCGGGGGTCAGTCCGCAGGACTGGGGCACGCTCACCTTGCCGCTCATCTCGATCCACATCACTGGCTTGCCATATGGAGCCGCATTGGGGGAGGTGTCTCCATAGAGCTCGAACAAGCGGGTCGTGGGAATGATGGTCTCGCCAATGAAGGGTTGATCGATCAGCAGGTGAATCTGGCCTCTATTGCCGGTTGCGATAAGAAGATTATCAGGATTGGATGAGCAGGCTTTGACCCCTACTGAGGCGGCCAGGCTGCTGAATGGAAAGGCTGTATATCCATGCTGATTCTCAACACCGATCTCGGCTGCAACCTGAAGGTGGCGATTCAGCTTGTAGAATTGCAGTTGCTTGCCGTTGACGGTGGCTTGGAAGCCAAGAGGCAGCTTGGTTACTACGGTGAAATAAACCGTGTCGAATGTATTGCCTGCTCCACAGAAGCAAGACGTCGAGAACGCTCTACCTAAACTCCACCGGTGAGCGCCCTGCATCACTGACATGGGTTTGTTGTCGCTCGGACTATCGAAGCTTTTGGTGAAGTCGAATGTGAACGGAAACACGATGTCGGACCGGCACTGCGCGGCCCAGCTGCTATCGATGCTGAACAGCCCGGCTATCAAGGCCACGGCGCAGTGCATCATCACTTTGGCCGCTCTCGGGAAAGACGGATGTGTTCGGGTCGGAGCAGGCCGTCTTGTGCACGCGACGACGCCGAGGCAGATCGAGTGACGGCTGGTAGGGGGTGAGGGATTGGCGTTGTATGACATCTTCCTGGGAGCCTGCTGGGTGGGTCAGTGAGAGGTTCTTGCATCTCCAGGCCTTGCTGGTTGCCGGCATGCAGGACGAAGCTCCGGATTTCACCAGACATCAGCAGCTGAATTCTGCTCGCGGGCATGGGGCTGTCGGTAGGAAGTGTCCGATTCTGCTGTATGGACAGGTGCTGGGGCGGGGTAGCGGAGGGAAAGCGGGCTCAAAACGCCTGCCGGCCATATAAAAAAGCCCCGACCAGGTCGGGGCTTCTTCGTTAGCGCAAGGCTTACTTGTTGCGGTTGTCGTACACGTGGCAGGCCTTGCCTTCGGAGCGCTTCAGCGAATAGCAGGGGCGCAGGACGATGCGCGAGCTGATGCCGATGTAGGTCTTGATGTACTTGGAGAGCTCGTTGCACAGCGCTTGCTGTTGCGACTCGCCTAGGTTCTCGTGCTCATGCTTGAGCTCGACGTGCACCTCGATGCTGTCCAGGTTGCCGTTGCGGAACAGGTGGATCTCGTAGTTCTCGGACAATTGCTTGACCTTGAGCACCTGCTCTTCGATCTGCGTCGGGAATACGTTCACGCCACGGATGATCAGCATGTCGTCGCTGCGGCCGGTGATCTTGTCCATGCGCCGCATGGGGCGGGCGGTACCCGGCAGCAGGCGGGTCAGGTCGCGGGTGCGATAACGGATCATCGGCAGCGCTTCCTTGGACAGCGAGGTGAACACCAGCTCGCCCATCTGGCCGTCCGGCACGACTTCGCCGGTCACCGGGTCGATGATCTCAGGGTAGAAGTGGTCCTCCCAGATGGTCGGGCCGTCTTTGGTTTCCGCGCATTCCATGGCCACGCCCGGGCCCATGATTTCGGAGAGGCCGTAGATGTCGAGGGCGGTGATGCCCATGCGTTCTTCGATGGCGCGGCGCAGTTCGGCAGTCCAGGGTTCGGCGCCGAAGATGCCGAGGCGCAGGGCCAGCTTGTGCGGGTCGATGCCCTGGCGCTCGATCTCGTCGGCCAGGTTCAGCATGTAGGACGGGGTGACCATGATGATGTCCGGCTGGAAGTCACGGATCAGCTGGACCTGCTTCTCGGTCTGGCCGCCGGACATCGGGATCACGGTGCAGCCCAGGCGCTCGGCGCCGTAGTGGGCGCCCAGACCGCCGGTGAACAGGCCGTAGCCGTAGGCGATATGCACCTTGTCACCCTTGCGGCCGCCAGCGGCGCGGATCGAGCGCGCCACCACGTTGGCCCAGGTGTCGATGTCGTTCTGGGTGTAGCCGACCACGGTGGGCTTGCCGGTGGTGCCGCTGGAGGCGTGGATACGCACGATCTCGCTCTGCGGCACGGCGAACATGCCGTAGGGGTAGTTGTCGCGCAGGTCGTTCTTGCCGGTGAAGGGGAACTTCGCCAGGTCTTCCAGGGATTTCAGGTCGTCCGGGTGCACGCCTTTCTCATCGAAGCGCTGGCGGTACAGCGGGACGTTTTCGTAGGCGTGCTTGAGGCTCCAGCGCAGGCGCTCCAGCTGGTGCTGGCGCAGCTGGTCGACGCTGGCGGTTTCCATCGGGTCAAGCAAGGCGGTATTGGCAATCATGTTCATGGTTTCACTCAATTTGTTTTTATACGGGGACCCGTAGGCCCCTGAGTGCTGAGGAAGAGAATACTCCTCACCCGTTTTTCAGATCTCGGTTGTTGCGTTTCAGAGCCTTTCAATGATCAGAGCGATGCCCTGACCCACGCCGATGCACATGGTGCAAAGGGCATAGCGGCCTTGACGCTCTTCCAGTTCGTGCAGCGCGGTGGTCACCAGGCGCGCACCGCTCATGCCCAGCGGGTGGCCGAGGGCGATGGCGCCGCCGTTGGGGTTCACGCGCGGATCGTTGTCGGCCAGGCCCAGTTCGCGCAGGACGGCGAGGCCCTGGGCGGCGAAGGCTTCGTTGAGTTCGATGACGTCCATTTCGGCCAGGGACAGGCCGGTCAGTTCCAGCACCTTGCGGGTTGCCGGTACCGGGCCGATACCCATGATGCGCGGCTCGACGCCGGCGGTAGCCATGCCCACCACGCGGGCGCGGGCCTTGAGGCCGTGGCGCTTGGCTGCGGCACTGCTGGCCAGCAGCAGGGCGCAGGCGCCATCGTTCACGCCCGAGGCGTTGCCGGCGGTAATGCTGCCGCCCTGGCGGAACGGCGTGCCCAGTTTGGCCAACTGTTCCAGGGTGGTATCGCCGCGCGGGTGCTCATCCTGCTCGACGATCTTCGCCGGGCCTTTGCGCTGGGGAATTTCCACCGGGACGATTTCCTTCGCCAGTCGGCCATTGGCCTGGGCGGCGGCGGCGCGCTGCTGGCTGCGCAGGGCGAAGGCGTCCTGGTCCTCGCGGGAGATGTTGAACTGCTCGGCCACGTTCTCGGCGGTTTCCGGCATGGAGTCGATGCCGAACTGGCCCTTCATCAGCGGGTTGACGAAGCGCCAGCCGATGGTGGTGTCGAAGATTTCCGCCTGGCGGGAGAAGGCACTGTCCGCCTTGCCCATCACGAAGGGTGCGCGGGACATGGATTCCACGCCACCGGCGATCATCAGGCCGGCTTCGCCACAGCGTAGGGCGCGGGCGGCATTGCCGATGGCATCCAGGCCGGAGCCGCAGAGGCGGTTCAGAGTGGTGCCCGGCACGGTCAGCGGCAGGCCGGCGAGCAGGGCGGACATGCGTGCGACGTTGCGGTTGTCTTCGCCGGCCTGGTTGGCGCAGCCGTAGATCACGTCGTCGATGGCGCTCCAGTCCAGTTCGGGGTGGCGGGCCATCAGCGCGCGCATGGGCACGGCACCGAGGTCATCGGCGCGCACCGCGGACAGGGCGCCGGCGTAGCGGCCGATAGGCGTGCGCACGGCGTCGATAATCAGGGCGTCATTCATCAGGGGTCTCCTGCGCGAGTACCGAGCCGCGCACTTTGTAGGACTTGCCGTGGAAGAGGGCGATCAATTGCCCGTTCTGGTTTTCGATGCGGACGTCGTAGTTGCCGGTGCGGCCGCTGCGGCTTTGTTCGATGGCCTGGGCGGTGAGGGTGTCGCCGAGGCGCGCCGGGGCCACGTAGTCGATGCTGCAGCCGATGGCGACGGTGGCCTCGTTGTAGGTGTTGCAGGCGAAGGCGAAGGCCGAGTCGGCCAGGGCGAAGAGGTAGCCGCCGTGGCAGGTGCCGTGGCCCTGGACCATGTCGTCGCGCACGCTCATGCCGACGCGGGCCTGGCCGGGTGCCACGGAGAGCAGGCGCATGCCCATGGCCTGGCTGGCGTTGTCGCGCTCGAACAGCGCGCTGGCGCAGGCTTCGGCGAGGGAGAGGGCTTCTTGGTTAGTCACGGAAATTCCTCCCTTCGGCCACCTGGCGGCGCAGCAACAGGGAAGGGCGGTAGCGCACTTCGCCGTAAGCGGCCTGGAGGTTTTCCAGGGTGCGCAGTACCACCGGCAGGCCAATGGCATCGGCCCAGGCCAGCGGCCCTTGCGGATAGTTCACGCCGGCACGCATGGCGAGGTCGATGTCACTGGCCGAGCCCACGCCTTGCAGTACGGCATCGGCACCTTCGTTGGCGAGCATGGCCACGGTGCGCAGCACGGCGAGGCCGGGAATGTCGCTGAGCGGGCTGACCTTGAGGCCGGCGCGTTGCAGCAGCGCCACGGCCTGGTCGCGGGCCTGATCGGACGTGTTAGCGGCGCAGGCGATGCCGAGGCGGCTGGCCTTGGCGTAGTCGAGGGCGAGATCGATCAGCACCAGGTTGGCGATGCCGTCCTCGCGGGAGCGCTGGCTCGCCAGGCGGCCATCGGACAGGGCGATCACGGCATCACCCACTCGCAGCACGCCGCTGCCGTCACGGCGGACTACGTGCACGCCGGCTTCCGCCAGGCGTTGTACCAGGGGCTCGGCAACGCCAAGGCTGCCTTCCACCACGCAGGATTCCACGCGGGCGTCGCTGGACAGTTCGGCCGGTTGCGGGCGTTCGGCGCCTTCGGCGTAGCTGTAGAAACCGTGACCGCTCTTGCGGCCCAGGCGGCCAGCGTCCACCAGCTCTTTCTGGATCAGCGAGGGCTGGAAGCGGAAGTCGCCGTAGTAGGCATCGAACACCGAGCAGGTGACGGCGTAGTTGACGTCATGGCCGATCAGGTCGGTCAGTTCAAAGGCGCCCATGCGGAAGCCGCCCGCGTCACGCATCAGCGCGTCGAGGGTGGCGCAGTCGACGGCGCCTTCCTGCAGCAGGCGCAGGCTTTCGGCATAGAAGGGGCGCGCCACGCGGTTGACGATGAAGCCGGGGGTGGAGCGGGTATGCACCGGCTGCTTGCCCCAGGCCTTGGCGGTTTCGTACAGGCCGTCGGCCAGGTCCCGGTCGCTGGCAAGGCCGGAGACGATCTCCACCAGCGCCATCAGCGGTGCCGGGTTGAAGAAGTGCATGCCGATCACCCGGCCCGGATGCGTGAGGCCGGCAGCCAGGTTGGTGATGGACAGGGACGAGGTGTTGCTGGCAAGGATGCAGTCGGCGCTGCACAGCGCTTCGAGCTCGCGCAGCAGGCCGCGCTTGACCTCCAGGTTCTCGACGATGGCTTCGATTACCAGGCTGGCATCGGCCAGGGCCTCGATGGCCTCCACCGGTTGCAGGCGGGCGACGATAGCGGCGCGGTTCTCGGCGGTGAGTTTGTTCTTCTCCACCAGGCGGCCGAGCTGGCGGTCGATGCCGTCAATGGCCTGGGCGGAAGCGCCAGGACGGTTGTCATAGAGCTTGACCGGATGGCCAGCCTGGGCGGCGACCTGGGCGATACCGGCACCCATGGCGCCGGCGCCGATCACGGCGACAGGGGCGGAAGTGTGAAGGGCAGGCATGGGCTCAGCGTCCTTTGAAGGCCGGGGTGTGCTTTTCCATGAAGGCGCGGACGCCTTCGCGGTAGTCCTCGCTGCGGCCGGCAAGGCGCTGCAGGTCGCGTTCGAGGTCCAGCTGCTCGTCGAAGCTGTTGTTCAGGCTGGCATTGAGGCTGCGCTTGATCAGGGCCAGGCCGTAGGTGGGCTGGGTGGCCAGGTGATGGGCGAGTTTCAGAGCCTCTTCACGCAGGGCGGCGTCATCCACCACGCGGTAGATCAGGCCCCATTGTTCGGCCTGCTCGGCGGTCAGGCGGTCACCCAACAGGGTCAGGGCCTTGGCGCGGGCCATGCCAACGAGGCGGGGGAGGGTCCAGGTGCCGCCGGAGTCCGGGATCAGACCGATCTTGCAGAAGGCCTGGATGAAGCTGGCGGAACGGCCGGCCAGGACCAGGTCGCAGGCCAGCGGAATGTTGGCGCCGGCACCGGCGGCTACGCCATTGACCGCGCAGATCACCGGCAGCGGCAGGTCGCGAAGGGTACGGATCAGCGGGTTGTAGAACTTCTCGATGGACTCGCCCAGGTCCGGCGTGGCGGCACCGGGGGCCACGTTGCGGTCGCCCAGGTCTTGCCCGGCGCAGAAGCCGCGACCTTCGCCGGTCAGCAGCAGGACGCGGACCTCGGGGTTCTGGCGCACCTGCTTGAGGGCTTCGCGGACTTCGCCATGCATCTTGGCGTTGAAGCTGTTCAGCTGCTCCGGGCGGTTGAAGCTGAGGGTGGCGACGCCAGCCTCGATGGAAAACAGGATGTGCTCGAAGTTCATGGCTTTGGCGCTCTATGCAGTTCGAAGGAGTTGGCGGTCAGTGCTTACTGGCCGGTGAATTCGGGGCGGCGCTTTTCCTGGAAGGCGCGGATGCCTTCTTCGCGATCGCGTGTGCCGGCCAGCAGGGTGAAAGCGTGGCGCTCGAAGCGCAGGCCGCTGGCGAGGTCGGTGTCTTCGGCCTTGAGCAGCGCTTCCTTGGCCAGGCGTACGGCCAAAGGCGCCTTTTGGGCGATGACGCGGCCGATGGCGAGGGCGCGTTCGACGGTGAATTCGGGCTGGGTCACTTCGCTGACCAGTCCGGCGCGCTGGGCGTGGCGGGCGTCGATGGCTTCGCCGGTCAGCACCATCTGCATGGCCAGGGATTTACCGACGGCGCGCAGCAGGCGCTGGGTGCCACCGGCGCCGGGCATGATCCCGAGGTTGATTTCCGGTTGGCCGAAGCGGGCGTCTTCGCCGGCGATGAGGATGTCCGCATGCATGGCCAGTTCGCAGCCGCCGCCCAGGCAGAAGCCATTGATGGCGGCGATCAGCGGCTTGCTGAAGCGGGTGATGCGTTGCCAGTGGGCCAGGCGCGGGTCATTGAGGATGCCCACCAGGTCGCGTTCGGCCATTTCCTTGATATCGGCGCCGGCGGCAAAGGCCTTGCGGCTGCCGGTAATGACCACGACGCGGGTCTCGGCGTCCTGCTCGGCGGCGTCCAGTTCGGCGGCCAGCTCGCCCAGCAGCTCGGTGTTGAGCGCATTGAGCGCTTCCGGGCGCTGCAGGGTGATCAGGCGGACACCCTGCTCGGGCGGCAGGACTGCAAGGGTACGAGGCATGTCGACGCTTCCTCAGGTGCACGCACGGCCGTTGTCAGCCGCTCTTATTAGTGGGTTCGGGGTGTGCCCCTTCCTGTGTCTGCCGCGCTGAGGGCGGGGCGACTTTGGTCGGAGTATAACCACAAAGCGATACAAAACAACAATAACTAATATGATTTATGTGTCTCATGTGTGGCGCTTTTACTACCAATGGGCAAATCAGCAGGTGCTGTCATTGCGGCGTATAAGCCGTATTTTCTAGCACCTCATGGTGGTTGCAGGCCTTGGTAGCGCACTGATGACTGATCGCCATCTGATACAGCGCGTGATGCTTTTATGTTTCCAGTTGATGTGATACAAAATTAATCGTTGAGCGAATCGCTTTTCGCCACCTTGTGGCTTCACACGTCTGTTGGGGAGTTCTTCCATGTCGACCACCGCCCGCGCCGCCGCCCTCGAGCTGTTCGAGTACCATCGCGGCACCCTCGAACGCGCTGGCCAGGCGATCAGTGAGCGCGGCTACTGGTCGCCTTTCCCGGAAAGCCTCAAGCAGTACCCGGAAGAGGCAGTGAAGGGAGCCCAGGCGGCCTTCGAAGCACTGCTTGGCCAACACTTCGCCCTGGTCGGTCCGCAGCCAGTGGGCCGTGCCGGTGCCGAGCGTTCGCCCTATGGTTTCGATCTGGACGTGAGCTACGACCAGTACGACGCCGACACGCTGCTTGCGCGCCAGCAGGCGGCGCTGCCGGCCTGGCGCGACGCCGGCCCGAAGGCCCGGGTCGGGACGTGCCTGGAAATCCTCCAGCGCCTCAATGCGCTGAGCCCTACGCTGGCCTATGCGGTGATGCACACCAGCGGCCAGGCCTACATGATGGCCTTCCAGGCCGGTGGACCCCACGCCCAGGACCGTGGCCTGGAAGTGCTGGCCTACGCCTGGCGCGCGATGAATGAGGTGCCGGAAGCGGCGCGCTGGACCAAGCCGCAGGGCAAGCAAGACCCGCTGGTGCTCGACAAGCGCTGGCACATTGTTCCGCGCGGCCTGTCGCTGGTGATCGCCTGCTCGACATTCCCCACCTGGAACACCTATCCCGGCCTGTTCGCCAGCCTGGCCACCGGCAACCCGGTGCTGGTTAAGGCGCACCCTGGCGCGATCCTGCCCGTGGCCATGAGCGTGAAAGTGGCCCAGGACGTCCTGGCCGAACTGGGCTTCGACCCGGCCCTGGTCAGCCTGGTGGTGGACACCCCGGACGCTCCGGTGAGCCAGAAACTGGCCCTGGACCCGCGCGTCAAACTGGTGGACTTCACCGGCTCCAACGCCTTCGGCAACTGGCTGGAAGACAACGCCCGCCAGGCCCAGGTGTTCACCGAGAAGGCTGGCATCAACAGCGTGATCATCGACAGCGTGCGTGACATCAAGGCCGTGGCGCGCAACCTGGCCTTCTCCCTGAGCCTCTATTCTGGGCAGATGTGCACCACCACCCAGGCCATCTACGTGCCCCGTGGCGGCATCCGCAATGGTGACGAGCAGTTGAGCTTCGATGACGTGGCGCAGACCCTGGCGGGGGCCGTCCGCAGCTTCCTGGCCGACAACGAGCGCGCCTGCGCGGTGATCGGCGCCATCCAGTCCGAAGTAACCACCCAGCGCATCCAGGCTTGCCGTCAGCTGGGCGAGGTGCTGCTGGATAGCGAGGCCCGCGAGCATCCGCAGTTCCCCGGCGCGCGCATCCATACGCCGCTGCTGCTGAAGGTGGACGCCGCCGACCGCGATGCCTATTCCGAAGAACGCTTCGGTCCCATCACCTTCGTCATCGCCACCGACGACACCGCGCACAGCCTGCGCCTGGCCGGTGAGGTGATCGCCGAGAAGGGCGCCCTGACCCTGGGCGTGTACTCCACTGACGAGGCGGTGCTGGACCGCGCCGAGCAGCTGTCCTTTGATGTGGCCGTGGCGCTGTCGATCAACTTCGACGGTGGCGTATTCGTCAACCAGTCCGCGGCCTTCAGCGACTTCCACGCCAGCGGCGGCAACCCGGCGGCGAACGCGTCCATCACCGATGGTGCCTTCGTCTCCCGGCGCTTCGTCACCGTGCAAAGCCGCCGCTACGGCGTATAAGAAGAAGGAGCCTCCGATGACCTGCTACAGCCTCGACGGCGTGACCCCAGTGGTGCATCCCACCGCCTATGTGCATCCCAGCGCCGTGCTGATCGGCGACGTGATCATCGGGCCGGGCTGCTATGTCGGCCCGCTGGCCAGCCTGCGTGGCGACTTCGGCCGGATCATCCTGGAGGAGGGCGCCAATATCCAGGACACCTGCGTGATGCATGGCTTCCCCGACAGCGACACGGTGGTCGAGCGCAACGGCCATATCGGTCACGGCGCCGTGCTGCACGGTTGCCGCATTGGCGAGGACGCGCTGGTGGGGATGAATGCGGTGGTGATGGACGGCGCGCGGATCGGCGCGCGCTCCTTCGTGTCCGCCACTGCCTTCGTCAAGGCCGGCTTCGGTTGCCCGGAGCAGTCCCTGGTGATGGGCGCCCCGGCGCAGGTCAAGCGCAGCCTCAGCTTTGATGAAGTGGCCTGGAAGCAGGCCGGCACCCGCGAATACCAACGGCTGTCCCAGCGCTGCCTGGAGAGCCTGGTGGCCTGTGAGCCCCTGGCCGAGATGGAAGCCGACCGGCCGCGCATCGCCGACCGTGGCCTGCGTCCGAAAGGGACGTCGTCGCAATGAGTGCGGTCTGCGCACACCGGGGACGTTCCCCGATGGTCATGCCGAGGAGCCTGCGGGTATATTCGGCATCTTTCCCGTTTCCAGTACGCCCATGACCTCGCTCGTGCCTTTGGATCAGCTCGTTACCCGCTTCCAGCAGCAGACGCCCATCCGCGCCAGCTCGCTGATCATCACCCTCTATGGCGATGCCATCGAGCCCCATGGTGGCACCGTCTGGCTGGGCAGCCTGATCCAGTTGCTGGAGCCCATGGGCATCAATGAGCGCCTGATCCGCACCTCCATCTTCCGCCTGACCAAGGAAGGTTGGCTGAGCGCCGAGAAAGTCGGGCGGCGCAGCTACTACAGCCTGACCGGTACCGGCCGGCGGCGTTTCGAAAAGGCCTTCAAGCGGGTCTACAGCTCCAGCGTCCCGGCCTGGGATGGCGCCTGGTCCCTGGTGATGCTTTCCCAACTGCCGCAGGACAAGCGCAAACAGGTGCGCGAGGAACTGGAATGGCAAGGTTTTGGTGCGATATCGCCCACCGTGCTGGCCAATCCGCGTTGCGACCGGGTGGACCTGACCGCCACCCTGCAGGAGCTGGATGCCCTCGAAGACAGCATCATTTTCGAAACCCGCTCCCAGGACGTGCTGGCCTCCAAGGCCCTGCGCATGCAGGTTCGCGAGAGCTGGAACATCGACGAACTGGGCGCGCACTACAGCGAGTTCATCCAGCTGTTCCGCCCGCTCTGGCAGGCGCTGCGCGAGCAGGAGAACCTGCAACCGGCCGATTGCTTCCTGGCTCGAACCTTGCTGATCCACGAATACCGCAAATTGCTGCTGCGCGACCCGCAACTGCCCGACGAACTGCTCCCGGGCGATTGGGAAGGCCGCGCGGCGCGCCAGCTGTGCCGCAATATCTACCGACTCATCTTTGCCAAGGCAGAGCAGTGGCTGAACGCGGCGCTGGAAACCGCGGACGGTCCGTTGCCCGATGCCGGCGAGAATTTCTATCAGCGTTTTGGCGGGTTGAGGTAGAACAGCCGCTCGAGAGTGGGCGGCAGTCACGGACGAGGTGAAGCCGGCCTGGCCGGATAACGACAAGAACAACGCCTAGCGTGAGGCTGAGAAAGCCATGATGACTGCACAATCACTGAGGGCAGACCGCTTTGATGAGTGGCTGCAGGGTATCAACCAGGTCTGCGGGCGCTTCGGCGCCAAGTTGCTGGGTTCGGAGTTTTCCGGGGCCATCCGCGAGTACAAGTCCGGCGCGATCAAGCTGAGCTTTGTGGACGTGGCCCAGGCGCGCCTGTACCGCACCCCGAAGGAAGTGGCCCAGAGCGACGGCAAGCACTTCTATCTGGCCTTGCAGCTCAGCGGCCATGCCGGCATGGAACAGGCCGGCAACAGCATCGAGATGGCGCCTGGCGATATCACCCTGATCGACTCCACGCTGCCCAGCGACTTCGTCTACCGCGAGAATTCCCGCCAGTTGTCGCTGATCCTGCCGCGCCACCTGGTGGAGCAGGGCCTGCGCTTCTCCGGCGCGCGCTGCGCCCAGCGCATTCCGGCCAGTTCGCCGGTGGCCGTGCTGGCGAACCGGCTGATCCTTGAATCCACCCGCCAGGACAGCCTCAGCCTGCCCGAAAGCGAAGCGACCCTGGAGGCGGTGGTAAGCCTGCTGCGCCCGGCCCTCTGCGCCGCCGAAGTCGAGCAGGACGCCCACGAGCGCATGTTCCGCAAGACCCTGCGCTTCATCGACGAGAATATCTGCGCCGAAGAGCTGTGCCCCGAAACCATCGCCCGTGAAGTTGGCGTGTCGGTGCGCGGCCTCTATCGCATGTTCGCGAAGAAAGGCCTGGTGGTGGCGCAGTACATCAAGAACCGTCGCCTCGACTTCTGCGCCGAAAGCCTGCGCCATGCCACCGCCGAGCAGAAGCTCTCGGCCCTCGGCTACGCCTGGGGTTTCACCGATTCCAGCTACTTTTCCACCGCCTTCAAGGCCCGCTTCGGCGTCTCGCCCAGCGAGTACCGCAAGCAGTACAGCCAGGGTTGAGCATTCTTGTAGGGATGGCGACCTTGTAGGGACGACTGGCGCCGCTGCGGGTCCCGGCTGCCTTTTATTGTGGGAGCGATTTCAATCGCGAAGGGTGGCGTAGCCGCCCTCAGCAGGGCTGATGGGCAATCCTGCGGCCTGCTTTCGCGAATGAATTCGCTCCCACAGGCTGTGCTTTCCAGGCCCAGATCACCGGATGGTGACGGGGCTTCGCTTCTATTGTTGGCGCGCCCTACCTTCTTTGCCATCACCTGGCAGCCCTGCCAATGCGACTGGCACAGACAAAAAAACCTCCTTCCTTCGCAGCGCCGAGAATTCGGACATCTGCCCTGTTTCCGCACGCCATTCCGGCGATGCGGGCAGGCTCCGGAAGAGGATCGAACATGAGCAAGGTTGAAATCCTGCCGCAGGTGGCGGCATTCCTGGAGCGCCGCCATGGCTGCTTCATCGATGGCCAGTGGGTGCTGCCTGAAGGTCCGACCACGCAGGTCTTGAACCCGGCCACCGGCGAGGCCATCGCCGCCGTGCCGGATGTGCCGCTGGAGTACCTGGAGCGGGCCGTGCAGTCTGCCCACAAGGCGTTCAAGTCCCGCGTCTGGTCCGGCCTGCGTCCCGCCGACCGCGAGCGCATCCTGCTGCGCTTCACCGCCCTGGTGGAAGAGCACGCCGAGGAACTGGCTCAGCTGGAAACCCTGAGCCAGGGCAAGTCCATCAACATCTCGCGGATGCTGGATGTGGGCGCCACTGTCGAGTTCATGCGCTACATGTCCGGCTGGGCCACCAAGATCGAAGGCCAGACCCTGGACGTGTCCATCCCGATCCCGCCGGGCTCGCGCTTCACCGCCTTCGCCCGTCGTGAGCCGGTGGGCGTGGTCGCCGGCATCGTGCCGTGGAACTTCCCGCTGATGATCACCACCTGGAAACTGATGCCGGCGCTGGCCTGTGGCTGCACCGTGGTCATCAAGCCCGCCAGCGAAACCCCGCTGACCGCCTTGCGTCTGGCCGAGCTGGCCGTCGAGGCGGGCATTCCGGCGGGCGTGTTCAATGTCATCACCGGTGGCGGCAGCACCGTGGGCAATGCCCTGGCTTCGCACCCGATGATCAGCAAGGTGTCCTTCACCGGCTCCACCGCCGTAGGCAAGAGCGTCGGCGCGGCCTGCATGGAAAACATGACCCGCTTCGCCCTGGAGTTGGGCGGCAAGAACCCGATGATCCTGCTGGAAGACGCCGACGTGGAGAAGGCGGTCCAGGGCGCGCTGCTCGGTGGCCTGCTGAACAATGGCCAGGTCTGCGCTGCCGCTTCGCGCTTCTATGTGCACCAGTCCCGCTATGACGCGTTCGTTGAGGGCCTGGCCGCTGCGGTGAAGGGCCTGTCCATCGGTCCGGGCATGGACCAGGAGGCGGCGGTCAACCCGCTGGTGTCGCGCAAGCAGCAGCAGAACGTACTCAAGCACATCGACCTGGCCCGCCAGGAAGGCGCCCGCGTGGTGGCCGGTGGCGAGCGCCTGGAAGGCGACGGTTTCTTCGTCCAGCCCACCGTGCTGGCGGACGTGGATCACGGCATGACCGTGGCCCGTGAAGAGGTCTTCGGCCCGGTGCTCTCGGTGATCCCCTTCACCGACGAGGACGCCATGATCGAACTCGCCAACGACAGCCCCTACGGCCTGGCGGCGAGCCTCTGGACCAACGACCTGTCCAAGGCGATGAACCTGGTCCCGCGCATCGAAGCCGGCACTGTCTGGGTCAACGCCCATGTGCTGCTGGACCCGAACATGCCCTTCGGCGGCGTGAAGCAGTCGGGCATGGGCCGCGAATTCGGCCGGGCGGTGATCGAGGCCTACACCGAGCTGAAATCGGTCTGCATTGCCCACTGAACCAAACCCTCGATTTCCGGCAGGCGCCTTCACGCCTGTCGGTTTTTTTTGAGGAATCCGAAATGGGTCGCTTTCCTGTGGGGGCGAATTCATTCGCCAAGCAGGCCGAAGGTCTGCCCATGGCTCTTGAAGGGGGCAGCTGCGCCGCCCTTGGCGAATGAATTCGCCCCTACAGGGAAAAGGTCGCGGTGGCAGCCAAATCCCCACCAATTCCCCGATCTGCACCTTTCGCACCGTCCTGGTGCGGGTAAGCCTTGCACTTTCCATTCCTGAACTAAGCTTTTGGCAGTCCCCCGATCGAAGGACCGCCCGATGAGCGAACCTCTCCTCAGCTTCGACGAACTCAAGCAAGCCGTTGCCAGCGGCGAGATCGACACGGTGCTGGCCTGCATGGTGGACATGCAGGGACGATTGGTCGGCAAGCGCTTCCAGGCCGAGTTCTTCATCGACAGCGCCTTCGAAGAAACCCATTGCTGCAACTACCTGCTGGCCGACGACATCGACATGGAGCCGGTGCCGGGATACGCCGCGGCGAGTTGGAGCAAGGGCTATGGCGACTTCGTGCTGAAGCCCGACATGAGCACCCTGCGTCGGTTGCCCTGGCTGGATGGCACTGCCCTGGTGCTCTGCGATGTGCTTGACCATCACCACCGCGAAGACCTGCCCCACAGCCCGCGCGCCATCCTCAAGAAGCAGGTGGCGCGGCTGGCGGAGCGAGGGTATCTGGGCATGTTCGCGTCGGAGCTGGAGTTCTACCTCTTCGACGAGAGCTACGACGCCATCCACAAGCGCAACTACAGCCATCCGAAGACGGCTTCGCACTACATCGAGGACTACAACATCCTCCAGACCACCCGTGAGGAACCGGTGCTGCGGGCCATCCGCAAGCACCTGCAGGCGTGCGGGGTGCCGGTGGAGAACTCGAAAGGGGAGTGGGGGCCGGGCCAGGAAGAGATCAACGTCCGCTATGCCGACGCGCTGACCATGGCCGACCGCCACGCCATCATCAAGCACGCCTGCAAAGAAATCGCCTACCAGCAGGGCAAGTCCATCACCTTCATGGCCAAGTGGCGCTACGACCTGGCCGGCTCCAGCTGCCACGTCCACAGTTCGCTCTGGGACAAGAAGGGCAAGAAGCCGCTGTTCTTCGATACCAAGGACGAGTTCGGCATGTCGAAGCTGATGCGCGCCTGGGTGGCCGGGCAGCTCAAGTACGCCAGCGAAGTCACCTATTTCCTCGCGCCCTACATCAACTCCTACAAGCGCTTCCAGGCCGGCACTTTCGCGCCGACCCGCGCGGCGTGGAGCCGTGATAACCGCACCGCCGGTTTCCGCCTGTGTGCTGAAGGCAGCAAGTCGGTGCGCATCGAGTGCCGCATTGGCGGTGCTGACCTCAATCCCTACCTCGCCTTCGCCGCGCTGATCGCCGCAGGCCTGGCGGGTATCGATGAAAAGCTCGAACTGGGCGCTCCCTTCGAGGGCGACGCCTACCAGAACGACCAGTTGCCGGAGGTCGACAAGACCCTGCGTGAGGCCACCGCCGCACTGAAGGGCTCGGCCATGCTGCGCAAGGCCCTTGGCGATGAAGTGGTGGACCACTACGTGCACACCGCCGAGTGGGAGCAGAAGGAGTACGACCGGCGCATCACCGACTGGGAGCTGCAGCGCGGCTTCGAGCGCTACTGACGGTTTTTGCTGTCTGGCCAGAGGCGGGTTCGGGCACGTCCGCTGGCCGGTTTGTAACGGGGATGGGAGCAGTACGACAGGCTGTCGCAGCGCAGGCGGGGAAGGTGCCCGAACCGCCGCATGGAGCAATCCGTCGCCATTCCCAACAAAGGGCACCCATCATGAATCCGGCAAGCCAACAGGGCTCCACGCCTCAGGACGATGACGTCAAGCTGTTGCACAGCATGGGCTATGCCCAGGAGCTGTCGCGACGCATGGGCGGCTTCTCCAACTTCGCGATTTCGTTCTCGATCATCTGCATCCTCTCTGGCGGCATCAACTCGCTGGCCCAGGGCACGTCCGGCGCCGGCGGCGCGGCCATCGGCATCGGCTGGCCCCTGGGCTGCATGATCTCCGGAGTCTTCGCCGTGGCCATGGCGCAGATCGCCTCGGCCTATCCCACCGCCGGCGGGCTGTATCACTGGGGCTCGATCCTCGGCAACCGCTTCACCGGCTGGCTCACCGCCTGGTTCAACCTGCTGGGCCTGGTGACGGTGCTGGGGGCGATCAACGTCGGCACCTACTACTTCTTCTTCGGTGCCTTCGGGCCGATGCTCGGGATGGAGGACACCATCACCACGCGCATCATCTTCCTGTCCATCCTCACGGGCGGGCAGGCGCTCTGTAACCACTTCGGCATCGGGCTCACGGCCAAGCTGACGGACTTCTCCGGCTACCTGATCTTCGCCACGGCCATCGCCCTGACCATCGTCTGCCTGGCCGCTGCGCCGAGCTACGAATTCTCCCGGCTGTGGACCTTCGGCAACTTCTCCGGGGCGGCCGGTGGCAATGTCTGGCCGGAGGTGTCCAACAGCTGGATCTTCCTCCTTGGCCTGTTGCTGCCGATCTACACCATCACTGGCTACGACGCTTCGGCCCATACCTCGGAAGAAACCGTGCAGGCAGCCCATTCGGTGCCGCGCGGGATGGTGATGTCGGTGGTCTGGTCGCTGCTGTTTGGCTGGCTGATGCTGAGTGCCTTCGTGCTGATGCTGCCAAGCATGGAAGAGGCGGCGGCGCAGGGCTGGAACGTGTTCTTCTGGGCCATGGATACCCAGGTGAATTCGACTGTGAAGGAGTTGCTCTACCTGGCCATCTTCATCTCGCAGATTCTCTGTGGCCTGGCCACGGTGACGTCCGTCTCGCGGATGATCTTCGCATTCGCCCGTGACGGCGGCCTGCCGGCGTCCAAGGCGCTGGCCTCGGTCTCGCCGGCCCACCGCACCCCGGTGGCCGCGATCTGGACCGGCGCTACCCTGGCGGTGCTGTTCGTCTGGGGTTCGTCGCTGGTATCCATCGGCGAGACGCCGGTCTACACCATCGTGGTGTCCTGCACCGTGATCTTCCTGTTCTTCTCCTTCGTGATCCCGATCGTGCTCGGTCTCTTCACCTTCGGCACATCGAAGTGGCCGCGGATGGGCCCCTGGAACCTGGGGCGCGGGCTGTACTCACTGGTGGCGATCCTGTCGGTGATCTCGATGGCGCTGATCTTCATCATCGGAATCCAGCCGCCCAATGACTGGGCGCTGTACATCACCATCGGCTTCCTGATCCTCACCGGGATCATCTGGTTCGCCTTCGAGGCGAAGCGCTTCCAGGGCCCGCCCATCGGCGACATGATCGCCAAGCGCCAGGCGGACATCGCCGCGGCTGAAAAGGCATTGAACAAGTAGTCCGTGCCGGCGCCCCTGTTCCTGCGGAGCAGGGGCGCCTCGTCTTCAGTTCGCGGCTTCCAGGCGGATGCCGCGCACTTCGACCTGATCGCCAGGCTTGAAGCGTTTGTTGGGAGAGCGGAAGCGCTGCACCGAGCCGTCATCCATCTTCACCATGTAGGCCGGTTCGGCGAGGCCGCTGGATTGTTGCACGGTGCTTCCGCCGAAGTAGCCCACGGCCGCACCGGCCACGGCACCCACGGGGCCACCAATGGCGCCGAGCATCAGCCCGGTCACGCCGCCGGAAGCTTTGCCGACGGTGGTGTCAGGGACTTCGGATATCACTTCTGCCGCAAAGGTGACGGGCGAGGAGAGCAGGGCAAGGCACAAGGCGACGTTAGGGACTTTCATGATGGTTCCCTTCGATTGGGGATGGCGAAGGAGAAGGATCATTTTTCGTGCCAGTAACCGAACCCCTATAAATCAGCCGGTTGGGTTTGTGCGGGTCATTTTGACCATGGTGCGAATGACAACGGTTGTTGTCATTCTGACTGGATTTTGAGGCGGTCGGGCCCAATGGTTTTCGTTCCTCTACCCATCCTGCGGTCCGGCATATGTAGGGTGGATGGCGCTCTTTCCATCCACCAAGGGTGCCGGGCCGGGCTCTGGAAGGTGGATCGGTGAAGCGTGATCCACCCTACGAGGGAGCGATGGATTTCGTTGGTCAGCGCTATTGTGGGAGCGAATTCATTTGAACTCGGGAAACCACGTCCTTAGGACGTGGTCATGAGTCACCGGCTCTGCCTGTGACGATGGAAATGCTCCGACTAGAAGGATGAAGTCAGACTTTCTGTAGGAGCGAGCTCTGCTCGCGAAAGATCGTGCTCGGGCTGTTCGCGAGCAGAGCTCGCTCCTACGGAATGCGTGTTTCGGTGTTGGGAGTCCGTAGCCCGGATGAAATCCGAGGAAGTTCCTACCGTCCGCTCCCGGATTTCATCCGGGCTACGATTTGGCCGCCTGCTCCGAGCTACCCCCTTATAGGGGGCGAAAAGCAAGTCCACGTTCTACGAACGTGGATGTTTACTTGCGATTGAAATCGCTCCCACAGGAGCCGCGGATCAGAGCTTGATCAGCACCGACTTCAGTTCGGTGTAGTGCTCGATGGCTGCCGCGCCCATCTCACGGCCAACGCCGGAGAGTTTGTAGCCGCCAAAGGGCAGGGCAGGGTCGAGGGCGCTGTGGCAGTTGACCCAGACCGAACCGGACTTGATGCGCGGGATCATCCGGTGCACGGCCGAGAGGTCGTTGGACCAGATGCTGGCGCCCAGCCCGTAGGGGTTGTCGTTGGCCATGCGCACGACTTCGTCGATGTCGTCGAAGGGCATGGCCACCAGCACCGGGCCGAAGATTTCTTCCTGCACCAGGCGGTGTTGCTGGTCGACGTCGACGATGACGGTCGGCTTGACGAAGTAGCCGGGACCGAAACCCTCGCCACCGCAGGCGATGGTGGCGCCTAGTTCGCGGCCGAGGTTGATGTACCCGGTGACGCGGTCCTGCTGCTTGGCGGAGATCAGCGGGCCCATCTGCACGCTCGGGTCCAGGCCGTTGCCCAGCTTCATGCCATTGGCGATGCCGGCGATGTCGGCCACCACATTGTCGAAGTGCTTGCGGTGCACGTAGAGGCGCGAGCCGGCGCAGCACACCTGGCCCTGGTTGAAGAAGATCGCGGTGGCGGCACCGGCGGCGGCTTCCTGCAGGTTGGCGTCGGGCATGACGATGGTGGGGGACTTGCCGCCCAGTTCCAGGGTCACACGGGTCATGTTGTCCATGGCGGCCTTGCCGATCTGCTTTCCGACTTCGGTGGAGCCGGTGAAGGTCAGCTTGTCGACGCCCGGATGGCGGGTGAGGGCAACGCCGGCGTTCAGGCCAGTGCCTGTGACCAGGTTGAACACCCCGGCCGGGTAGCCCGCCTCCAGCACAAGCTCGGCCAGCTTGAGGGCGGTCAGCGGGGTTTCGTCGGCGGGTTTGAGCACCACGGTGCAACCGGTGGCGAGCGCCGGGCCGAGCTTCCAGCAGGCCAGCAGCAGGGGGAAGTTCCAGGCGACGATGGCGCCGACCACGCCCACGGCTTCGCGGCGGATGTAGCCGTGGAACTGGTCGTCGGGCATCAGCGGCAGGGACGGGTCGACCGTGGTGCCTTCGATCTTGGTGGCCCAACCGGCCATGTAGCGGAGGAAGTCGATGGCCAGCTGCACGTCCATGACCTGGGCCACGGCGGCGCTCTTGCCGTTGTTCAGGCATTCCAGCTCGGCCAGTTCCTGGGCATCGCGCGCCATCAGGTCGGCCAGGCGCCACAGCAGGTTCTGCCGCTCGCGCGGGCGCATGCGGCTCCAGGCGGAATCGTCGAAGGCCTGGCGCGCGGCTTGTACGGCGCGGTCGACGTCTTCGGCAGTAGCGGAGGGCACTTCGCCCAGGACTTCACCGGTGGCCGGGTTGCGGAAGTTCATGGTGCTGCCGCTGGCGGCGTCCTGCCACTCTGCGCCGATCAGCATCTTCAGCTTGCGGTTGAGGAAGGCTTGGGTCTGGGGAAGGACGGGCAGGTCAGCGAGCATGGGATGGAGCCTCTGTTCATTGAAGTTGTAACCCGCTTTCGCAACCGCCATGCCAAGGCTTGAATATGAACATAAGGCAATGAATTAAAAGGATTTTATTGGGTTTTTCGGTAAGGATCGCCGCGATGGCCTGTTGCAGATTGAGACGGTCTGAGACGGGCCTGGAACAGTCTCGCCGTCTACCCTTGTCAGGTGCTGTGCGGCCTCGTCTCAGCCTGGAACAGTCTGTCGCGAAATTAGACGAACGGGCCGACTGCCAGCATCCCCGCCAAGCCTGCTTTTTAAGGCTAAACCGTTGTTGTAAAAGGACTTTCATCGGCATGGCACACATTATGTATTTGCCGTGACAACTGCACCCGCTCCGCCGTGGGGTGCAAACCATAAGAACAACACCGTGGAGGTCTGACCTTGAAGACGACTCGACTCCGGCAACGCGCGGGCACCCTGGCACTGGCCATGGCGTCCCTGATGTTTGCCCAGGCCCATGCAGCCGAGGAGGGTCCAGCCCTCCTCAAGTCCAAGTGCATGGGTTGCCATATCCCCGAAGGCAACGATTCCTATAGTCGCATCAGTCACCAGCGCAAGACCCCAGAGGGCTGGCTGATGAGCATCGGGCGCATGCAGGTGATGCACGGCCTCCAGATCAGCGATGGCGACCGCCGCACCCTGGTCAAGTACCTGGCCGACAAGCAAGGCCTGGCACCCAGCGAGACCGACGGCGTGCGCTACGCCATGGAGCGACGCCTGAACACCGTCGAGCAGTTCGACGACCAGTTGAGTCAGATGTGCGGCCGCTGCCACTCCGGTGCCCGCGTTGCCCTGCAGCGCCGTCCCGCCAAGGAGTGGGAACACCTGGTCAACTTCCATCTCGGCCAGTGGCCGTCCCTCGAATACCAGGCTCAGTCCCGCGATCGTGACTGGCTGGATCTCGCCCTCAAGGAAATGGTGCCGGAGCTGGCCAAGCGCTTCCCGCTGGAAGACAAGGCCTGGGCCGACTGGCAGAAGGCCAGGCCCAAGGCCGATGCGTTGCCCGGGCAGTGGAGTTTCAGCGGCCACATGCTGACCAAGGGTGACGTACGCGGCGTGATGACGGTGACTGCCGATGCCGGCGACACCTTCAAGGTCGAGGTCAAAGGCCAGTACGCCGACGGCACGCCCTTCACCGGCACGGGCTCGGCCATTCTCTACAACGGCTACGAATGGCGCGGCAACGTGAAGGTCGGCGAGACCAACATGCGTCAGGTCTTCGCTGCCCTGAACGGCGAAATGAAGGGCCGCATGTTCGAGGCCGAGCACGACGAACGCGGCCTGGATTTCAGCGCCGCCAAAGAGGGCAACGCCAAGCTGCTGGCCGTGCAACCCGCCTTCCTCAAGGCGGGTAGCGAAGCCGAGCTGACCCTGGTGGGCAGCGGCCTGTCCGGCACGCCGGATTTCGGTTTGGGCGTCGAGGTGGTGAAGGTGCTGGAAGTCACCCCGAAACAGCTCCGCGTCAAGGTCAAGGCCGCCGCCGATGCCGCACCGGGCTTGCGTGGCGTGGCCCTGGGCAAGCTCAACGGCGTCGACCTTGCCGTCTACAAGGACATCAGTGAGGTGAAGGTGGTGCCCGAGTTCTCCATCGCCCGCGTCGGTGAGAACGGCGGCTCCACGCCCAAGGTGCAGGGCCGCTTCGAGGCCGAGGCCTGGGGCAAGGGCGCCGACGGCAAGCCCTATCGCATCGGCTTCCTACCGGCGAAATGGTCGGTGGAGCCCTTCGACGAGCGCGCCAGGGAAGACGAGGACGTGAAGTTCGCAGGCGTGATGCAGAAAGACGGCGTCTTCGTCCCAGGCGGCGCAGGCCCGAACCCGGAACGCAAGATGATGACCAACAACGCCGGCAACCTGAAGGTGATCGCCCAGCTGGAAGAGGGTGGCCAGAAGGGCGAAGGCCACCTGATCGTCACCGTACAGCGCTGGAACAACCCGCCGCTGCCTTGACCGGCAGTGGCTCTGGCGGGCTCGTCCCGCCCGGATTCGCAACGACGATTGGGCAAATTTCCGGGAGGTCGCCATGGGCGCCATCTTGAATCTGGTCGAACGCAACCTGCACGAAGTGCGGGTAGACGCCGACCGTATGCTGTTCCACATCCCGAGCAGCTCGCTGTTCGCTACCGACGATGTGACCGGCAGCATCATCGACGCCCTGCGCCAGCAGGGCTGTACTTCGGAAGACCTGGTGCAACGCCTGGCCGGGCGTTTCGCCGGGCAGGACGTCAGTGAAACCCTGCGCGAGCTGATCGCGCTGGAAGTGGTCAGCGACGGCTCGCCGCTGACGCCGGAAATCGGCATCAGCAAGGTCGAGCGCACCGCGCTGAACACCGTGGTGCTGAACGTCAACACCGGCTGCAACCTGAGCTGCACCTACTGCTACAAGGAGGACCTCGACAAGCCCTCCGCTGGCAAGAAGATGGGCGCCGAAACCGCCGAGGCTTCGGTGGAAATGCTGCTTCGCGAGTCGCCCGACGAGGAACGCTACAGCGTGGTTTTCTTCGGCGGCGAGCCGCTGTCGAACCGGCCGCTGATCGAGCACATGGTGGACTACTGCGAGCGCCGCTTTGCAGAAGCGGGCAAGCAGGTGGAGTTCATCATGACCACCAACGCCACGTTGCTGACCGAAGAAATCATCGACTACCTCAATGCCCATCGCTTCGGGCTGTCGGTAAGCATCGACGGGCCGAAGACGGTGCATGACCGCAACCGCATCACCGTGGGCGGGCAGGGCACCTACGACGTGGTACGGCGCAAGGTGGACATGCTGCTGTCGCGCTATCGCAGCCGTCCGGTGGGCGCACGGGTGACCCTGACCCGTGGCATCACCGACGTCGAGACCATCTGGAACCACCTGTTCAACGAACTGGGTTTTGCCGAAGTCGGTTTCGCCCCGGTCACCTCGGGCGACATGGCGAACTTCAACCTCACCAGTGAAGAACTGGTGGAAGTCTTCGCCAACATGAAGGCCCTGGGGCGGCGCTACCTGGAGGCGGCGCTGGAGCACCGCAACATCGGTTTTTCCAACCTGCACCAACTGATCACCGACATCCACGAGGGCCACAAGAAGGCGCTGCCTTGCGGTGCCGGCCTGAAGATGCTGGCGGTGGACCACAAGGGCGAGCTGAACCTCTGCCATCGCTTCACCGGCTCCAGCCTGCCGACCTTCGGCAACGTGCACAGCGGGGTGAAGCAGGTCGAGCTCAACGACTTCCTCTCCCAGCGCCTGGACCGCACCGGCACCGGCTGCGACACCTGCCGCATCCGCAACCTGTGCTCCGGCGGCTGCTACCACGAGAGCTACGCCCGCTACGGCGACCCCACTCACCCGACCTATCACTACTGCGAGCTGATGCGCGACTGGGTGGACTTCGGCATCGAGGTCTACAGCCGCATCATGGCCGTCAACCCGGCCTTCATCAGCAGCTACATCTCTCCGCGGAAGGCGCACTGACATGAAACATCTGAAGCCGCTCAACAACAAAGCGCAAATGCTCGAAAAAGCCGCAGCCGAAGATCGCATCGAAGAAGTCATGGCCATGAGTGCGGTGGCCGGCTGCACCGCCACCACCGACCCGGGCTGGGAAGTGGACGCCTTCGGCGGGGTGAGTTCCCTCTGCCAACCGATGGAAGCCGACCTCTATGGCTGCTCCGACCCTTGCTGGTGGCCGGCCCAGGTGCCCGACATGATGAGCACCTACCCGGACTGGAACGCCCAGGCGACGAACTCGCAAGAGGACTGGCGCAACCTCGGCACCGTATTCCCGAAAGACAAATGACCGGCGACAAGAACAAGAGGGAAAACCGCATGAAACTCAACGCCATCGCCAGCCTGGCGACCGCTGTCGCCGGACTCGCACTGGGCATCAATGCCTGGGCTGCGGATGAAGCAGGTCCGGCACTGAAGGCCGGTCATGAATACATGATCGCCACCAACTACCCCAACAACCTGCACGTGGTGGATCTGGCCACCGACAGCCTGTACAAGACCTGCCGTCTGCCCGACGCCTTTGGTCCTGGAACCGCGATGATGGCGCCGGACCGCAAGACCGCGTTCATCCTCAACAACCACTTCGGCGACCTCTACGGGGTCGACCTGGACGACTGCAAGACGGTGTTCCACGCGAAGCTGTCGCAGAAGCCGGGGGAGAAGGTGCGTTCGATGTTCTCCTTCGCCCTGAGCCCCGATGGCAAGGAGCTGTACACCACGGTCAATCCGACTGAAATGCTGAATGACCATTACGTGGTCAAGCAGCCGCGCCTGGAGGTCTATGACACCCGCGCGGGGCTGGATGCCAAGCCGGTGCGCAGTTTCCCGATGCCGCGGCAGGTCTACCTCATGCGTGCGGCCGATGACGGCACGCTCTACGTGGCCGGACCGGACATCTACAAGATGGATGTGAACACCGGTAAGTACGAGGTGGCCGTGCCGGGCCGCAACTGGCAGCGTCCGAACTACAGCGCGCCGGATGTGCTGTATTTCTGGCCGCACCAGACCACCTACCACGAGTTCTCGATGCTCTACACCACGGCCAAGTTCAAGGATGAGAAGCAGGACCTGGCCACCGCCGACTTCATCTATGGCTACGTCAGCATCGACCTGAAGACCGGCAAGTCCACGGTGCAGGACTTCGCGCCGCTGACCGAGCTGTACTTCACCGGCCTGCGCTCGCCGAAGGACCCGAACCAGATGTTCGGCGTGCTCAACCGCCTGGCCAAGTACGACATCAAGGAGCAGAAACTGATCAAGGCGGCCAACCTGGATCACTCCTACTACTGCATCGCCTTCAACACCAAGGGCACCAAGCTGTACCTGGCCGGTACCTTCAACGACATCGCGGTGTTCGATCCGGACAGCCTGGAGAAGGTGAAGAACATCAAGCTGCCGGGCGGCGACATGTCCATCACCACGACGCAGGTGTTTGTCCGGTAAGGGCGGGTTGGGCTTTTGTGGGGGCGACTTCAGTCGCTAGGGGCAGCGCAGCTGCCCCCTTCAAGGCCGCAGGGCAGACCTGCGGCCTGCTTGGCGAATGAATTCGCCCCCACAGAACCCATATTCGACCAATGGGCCACTAGACAGGAAAACTGCCTTTATTTACCTTTACGTTTACGTAAAGGTAAATAAAGCCGACTACGTCATTCACAGCTGTATCCCAGTACAAAGACAAGAAGGGAAAGCCATGAATCACCAGAGCTACACCCGGGGGCGGCAGGACAAAGACCTGCTTGCCATGACCATAGGCGCGGCATTCGATGCCACGGTTGCCCAGTTCCCCGAGCGCGAAGCGCTGGTGGTCAAGCACCAGGGCCTGCGTTACAGCTGGCAGGAACTGGCCGACGCGGTGGAGCGCCATGCACGCGCCTTGCTTGCGCTGGGCCTGAAGGGCGGTGACCGCCTTGGCATCTGGGCGCCCAACTGCGCCGAGTGGTGCATCACCCAGTTCGCCAGCGCCAAGATCGGCGCCATCCTGGTCAACATCAACCCGGCCTATCGCAGCAGCGAACTGGAATACGCACTCAAGCAATCCGGCTGCCGCTGGGTGATCTGCGCCGACGCCTTCAAGACGTCTGATTACCACGCCATGTTCCTTGGCCTTGTGCCCGAACTGGCCGCCACCGAGCCAGGGGCGCTGAACTGCGAGAAGCTGCCGGAGCTTCGCGGTGTGGTGAGCCTGGCCGCCAACCCACCGGTCGGCTTCCTGCCCTGGGCTTCCCTGCAGGAAAAGGCGGGGCAGGTGAGTGCCGAAGCCCTGGCCGAGCGCCAAGCCGGCCTGCAGTTCGACGACCCGATCAACATCCAGTACACCTCCGGCACCACGGGCTTCCCCAAAGGTGCCACCCTCAGCCACTACAACATCCTCAACAACGGCTACATGGTCGGCGAGAGCCTGGGCCTGACCGAGCAGGACCGCCTGGTTATCCCGGTGCCGCTGTACCACTGCTTCGGCATGGTGATGGGCAACCTGGGCTGCGTGACCCACGGCTCCACCATGATCTATCCGGGTGACGCCTTCGACCCGCTGACCACCCTGCGCGCCGTAGCCGAGGAGAAAGCCACCGCGCTCTATGGCGTGCCCACCATGTTCATCGCCGAACTGGATCACCCGCAGCGTGGCGAGTTCGACCTGTCCAGCCTGCGCACCGGTATCATGGCCGGCGCCACCTGCCCGATCGAGGTGATGCGCCGGGTCATCAACGAGATGCACATGAGTGAAGTGCAGATCGCCTACGGCATGACCGAGACCAGCCCTGTATCCCTGCAGACCGGCCCGGACGATGAGCTGGAGCTGCGCGTGACCACCGTCGGCCGCACCCAGCCGCATCTGGAAAGCAAGATCGTCGACGCCGAGGGCAGGATCGTCCCGCGCGGCACCATCGGCGAACTCTGCACCCGTGGCTACAGCGTGATGCTGGGCTACTGGAACAACCCGCAGGCGACCACCGACTCCATCGATCCGGGCCGCTGGATGCACACCGGCGACCTCGCCTCCATGGACGAGAACGGCTACGTCTGCATCGTCGGGCGCAGCAAGGACATGATCATTCGCGGCGGAGAGAACATTTACCCGCGCGAGCTGGAAGAGTTCTTCTTCACCCACCCGGCCGTGGCCGACGTGCAGGTGATCGGCATTCCCTGCAGCAAGTACGGCGAGGAGATCGTCGCCTGGATCAAGTTCCACCCCGGCCACACCGCCACCGAAGACGAGCTGCGCGCCTGGGCCAGGGAGCGCATCGCCCACTTCAAGGTGCCGCGTTTCTTCCGCTTCGTGGAGGCCTTCCCGATGACGGTGACCGGCAAGATCCAGAAGTTCCGCATGCGCGAGATCAGCATCGAGGAACTGACCCCGCCGAAGGACGGCAAGGTGACGGCGATTCGGTAGTGCCGGCAGACGGACGATCGATTTCCTGTAGGGGCGAATTCATTCGCCAAGGGCAGCGCAGCTGCCCTCATCCTGACCGGAAGAGCAGAACTGTGTTCTGCTTGGCGAATGAATTCGCCCCTACAATGTTCGCTTCTTTGCACCTGCACCAAGGGAGCCCATGACAGGCACGTCCGCGGAAAAAGGGACCATCTCCGTCCGGCTGGTCCACGAAGCCCTGCTGGAACTGCGCCAGCGGGGCTTTGACGATTCCGGGCTGCTGGACCAGGCCGGCATTTCCGCCGAGCTGCTGGCCAAGCCGTATGGGCGCGTGTCGTCCCAGCTCTACGGGCAACTCTGGCTGCTGATCGCCCGGACCATGGACGATGAGTTCTTCGGCATGAACCCCCGGCGAATGAAGTCCGGCAGCTTCGCCTACCTGACTCGCCAGGCGGTGAAGGAGCCCACGGTGGGCGACGCGCTGATGGTGACCCTGGGCTTCCTCGACCTGGTGTTCGACGGCCTCTCGCCAAATCTGGAACGGCGCGGCGGCCTGGCGGAGATTGCCCTGAAGGAGCCCGAGGGCCAGCAATGTCGGGCTTTCAGCTACTTCACCCTGTGGCTGATGATCCACGGGTTGATGTGCTGGCTGGCCGGGCGGCGCATTCCCATCCTTGGTGTCGACCTGCGTTGCACGGTGCCGGACTACATCGAGGACTACCGGGTGATGTTCAGCACCAACCTGCGCTTTTCCCGCCCGCAGAGCCGCCTGCTGTTCAATGCCGACTGCCTGGAGTTGCCGGTGCGCCGCAGCCCCCGCGACCTGAAGCGATTCCTTGCTGGCCTGCCGGCGAACATCCTGGTGCGCTACCGCGACCCGCAAAGCCTGGCGGCGCGCATCCGCGCCTACCTGCGTAGCATCAAGCCCGAGCGCTGGCCGGATGTTGAGGCATTGTCCAGCCACTTCTACATGGCGCCGTCCACCCTGCGCCGCAAGCTGTCCCTGGAAGGGCAGTCCTACCAGGGGCTGAAGGACCAGGTACGCCGTGACCTCGCCATCGCCCGGCTGGACAGCGGCGAAGGCAACTTCACCGAACTGGCCTTCGAGCTGGGCTTCGCCGACACCAGCGCCTTCTACAAGGCCTTCAAGAAATGGACCGGTTCGACGCCGGGGCAATACCGCGCATTGATTCATCCTGATTCAAGTTGAGGCGCTTTCCAGCCGTCCTATGGAAGGGCGGTCGATGCCTGCACCCAATTGCCGACAAGAAACACACAGGACCTATTCCATGCCTCTCAACCGACTTTCCATCCAGTGGAAGATCACCTTGCTGGCCGGCCTCTGCCTGCTGGCGATCGTCGCCGTGCTGATCGGCATTTCGCTTTATCGCATGGACGCGGGCACCGCGTTGGTCAAGGCGAACAGCGCGCAGATGCTGGAGGCCTCGGCGCGCAAGCGCATGGAGGGGGAAGGCAAGGTGCAGGCGCTGACCATCCAGCGTTATTTCCTGTCGTCCTATCAGGACGGCCTCAACTTCTCCCGCCAGGTGCTGCTGCAGCGGCGCCAGGCACAGAAACTGCAACTGGACAGCCAAGCCCTGCGCGAAGACCTGCATCAGCAGGTGAAGGACGCGCTGCAGGCCAATCCACAACTGCTCAGCCTCTATCTGGTGTTCGAGCCGAATGCCCTGGACGGCAACGACGCGCTCTACGCCAACCGCGCCGATCTCGGCAGCAACGAGGTGGGCCGCTTCTCCACCTACTGGGCCCAGCGCGGCGGCAGCCTGAGCAGCCTGGCGCCGACCGAGGTGATGATCAGCGATGCCACGCCGATGCTCGATGGCAGCCCGTTCAACACTTGGTTCAACTGCCCGAAACAGACCCTGAAACCCTGCCTGCTGGACCCGTACTTCGACGACGCCTCGGGCCAGAAGACGCTGATCACGACGCTCACCTTCCCAGTGATCGAGGACGGCAAGATGCTCGCGGTAGTCGGCATGGACATCAGCCTGAGCAACCTCCAGCAATTGGCCGCTACCGGCAGCCAGGGCCTGTACCAGGGCGAGGGCGCCATCAGCATCCTCAGCCCGGCCGGCCTGCTTGCCGGTCACAGTAAGGACGCCGGCCAGCTTGGCCAGGGCCTGGCCAAGGTCTACCCGGCCGAGGCCGCCGAACTGCTGGGTCTGCAGCGTCAGGGCAAGGCCCATGAACAACAGACCAACCATCACTTGCAGGTGCTCGCGCCGCTGCAGCCGATTCCGGATTCCAAGCCCTGGGCCGTGCTGCTGGACGTGCCCATGCCGACCCTGCTGGCGCCGGTCCTCGAACTGCAACAGGACCTGGACACGCGCAACACCCAGGGCACCTGGCTGGAATTGCTGTTCGGCATTGCCGCCGCCGTCGCCGGCCTGCTGCTGGTGTGGCTCACCGCCCGTGGCGTGACCCGGCCGATCCTCGGCGTGGCCGGCATGCTCAAGGACATCGCCAGCGGCGAAGGCGACCTGACCCGCCGCCTCGACTACGCCCGCCAGGACGAACTGGGCGAACTGGCCGGCTGGTTCAACCGCTTCCTCGACAAGCTGCAGCCGATCATCGCCGATGTGAAACGCTCGGTGCAGGACGCCCGCAGCACCGCCGACCAGTCCGCCGCCATCGCCAGCCAGACCAGCGCCGGCATGCAGCAGCAGTACCGTGAAGTGGACCAGGTGGCCACCGCCTCCCACGAGATGAGCGCCACCGCCCAGGACGTCGCCCGCAGCGCCGCCCAGGCCGCCGATGCCGCCCGTGGCGCCGACCATGCGACCCGCGAGGGTCTCGGCGTGATCGGCCGCACCACCAGCGCCATCGAGCAACTGGCCAGCGAGATGAACGCCGCCATGGAAGAGGTGCAGGCACTGGCCGCCAGCAGCGAGCAGATCGGCTCGGTGCTGGAAGTGATCCGCGCCATCGCCGAGCAGACCAACCTGCTGGCGCTGAACGCCGCCATCGAGGCCGCCCGTGCCGGCGAAGCCGGCCGTGGCTTCGCCGTGGTGGCCGATGAAGTGCGCAACCTGGCCAAGCGCACCCAGGACTCGGTGGAGGAAATCCGCCAGGTGATCGAAGGCCTGCAGCACGGCACCCGCGAAGTGGTCGGCTCGATGCACAGCAGCCACCGCCAGGCCCAGGGCAGCGTCGAACAGGTGGAGCAGGCGGTGGCCGCGCTGCAACGCATCGGCGACGCCGTCACCGTGATCACCGACATGAACCTGCAGATTGCCAGCGCCGCCGAGGAGCAAAGCGCGGTGGCCGAGGAGATCAACCGCAACGTGGCGGCGATCCGCGATGTGACCGAATCCCTCTCCGGCCAGGCCGAGGAATCCGCCCAGGTCAGCCAGGCGCTGAACCGCCTGGCCAACCACCAGCAGGGGCTGATGGATCACTTCCGCGCCTAGGTCGGTAGCGGGCAGTACAAGGGTGGATGTCGCTTTTTACATCCACCTGCGAGGCCCTGCCCGGCACTGATGGCCCTGCGCTCTTCTGTGGGGGGGGGGTGATTTCAATCGCCAAGCAGGACGCAGGTCTGCCCAACAAATTCCCAGCTGTGCCTGACTTCCCTCACCCCCGGCCCCTCTCCCAGTGGGAGAGGGGTGACGCGCGCCGGAAACTTCCGTGCTCGCCGGCAATGCTCCGCTCTTCTGTGCTCTTCTGTGCTCTTCTGTGGGAGCGAATGAATTCGCTCCCACAAGGTGCCTCTTCGCCTGGTACGGCCCTGTCAAATCCGCTCACCCAGGTTGATGCCTTTCGACATTGCCGCAATCTCCCCCCGGCGCGACCATTCAGGTACTCCAACAAAAACAACCTGGGAGTCCACCTGATGCGCGACTACTTCACAGCTGCCCACGAGTTCGACTATGCCAGCGCCGCGTCCACCACCCTGGCGGGCGATCTCGACGCGATGAATGCCTGTGTCGAATGCTGCGACCGCCATGCCGAACCGGGCCGCGTCGCGCTGGTCTGGGAGGGGCGCAATGGTGAGCAGGCCACTTGGACCTTCGCCCAGCTCAAGGAAGCCGCTGCGCGCTTTGCCAACCTGCTTCAAGCCCGTGGCGTGCGCCCCGGCGATTGCGTTTCGGGCCTGCTGCCACGTACGCCGGAACTGCTGATCACCATCCTTGGCACCTGGCGTGCCGGTGCCGTCTACCAGCCGCTGTTCACCGCCTTCGGACCCAAAGCCATCGAGCACCGGGTACAGGGGGCCGGTTCGAAACTGGTGGTCACCGACCTCAACAACCGCAGCAAGCTGGACGAAGTGGAAGGCGTGCCGCCGGTGCTGACGGTGGGCGATGACTTCTGGGCTGAACTGGAGCGCCAGCCGGATCAATTCGAGCCGGTCCTGCGCAAGGCCTCCGATCCTTTCCTGCTGATGTTCACCTCCGGCACCACGGGTCTTGCCAAGCCGCTGGCCGTGCCGCTGAAGGCGATAGTCGCCTTCGTCAGCTACATGCGTGACGCAGTGGATCTGCGTCCGGAGGACAAATTCTGGAACCTGGCCGATCCGGGCTGGGCTTACGGCCTCTACTACGCCGTGACCGGCCCGCTCGCCATGGGCCACGCCACTACCTTCTACGAGGGCGGTTTCACCGTCGAAAGCACCTGCCGCATCATCCGCGAATACGGCATCACCAACCTGGCCGGTTCGCCCACCGCCTACCGCTTGCTGCTGGCCGCCCGCGACGAGGTGGAAGCTGCGATCAAGGGCAACCTGCGTGCCGTCAGCAGCGCTGGCGAGCCCCTGACGCCGGAGGTGATCCGCTGGTTCGCCGACCGTCTGGGGTGCACCATCCACGATCACTATGGGCAGACCGAGCTGGGCATGGTGCTGTGCAATCACCACGCCCTGGAACACCCGGTGCGCCTGGGCGCCGCCGGTTTCGCCATGCCTGGTCACCGCGTGGTGGTGCTGGACGAGCAGCATCGTGAACTGCCCGCCGGCCAGCCCGGCATCCTCGCCCTGGACATGTCGCGCTCGCCGCTGTTCTGGTTCCCGGGCTACCAGGGCATGGCCACCAAGTCGTTCGTCGGTGACTACTATCTGAGTGGTGACACCGTGGAGCTGAACGAGGACGGCAGCATCAGCTTCGTTGGCCGCTCCGACGACGTGATCACCACCTCCGGCTACCGGGTTGGCCCCTTCGACGTGGAGAGCGCGCTGATCGAACACCCTGCGGTGATCGAGGCTGCGGTGATCGGCAAGCCCGATCCGGAGCGAACCGAACTGGTCAAGGCGTTCGTCGTGCTGCACGCCGGCTACAACGCCGATGACGCCCTGGCCGAGGTGCTGCAGCAATACGTGCGCAAGCGCCTCTCCGCTCATTCCTATCCGCGCGAAATCGAGTTCGTCGCGGAATTGCCCAAGACCCCGAGCGGCAAGATCCAGCGTTTCCTCCTGCGTAACCAGGAGATCGCCAAGGCCCAGGCGGCCGCCGCTCACTGATCCGAAGGAGTAGATAACGTGCGTATCGAGAATTCCATTTTCCTGGTGACCGGCGGCAGCTCCGGCCTGGGCCTGGCCACTGCTCGTGAGCTTGTGGGGCAGGGCGGCAAGGTGGTGCTGGTGGACATCAATGCCGAGGCTGGCGCGGCCCGTGTCGAAGAACTGGGTGCCAATGCTCGCTTCGTGAAAGCCGACATCACCCGTGAAGAAGACGCCCGCGCCGCAGTGAGCGCCGCAGTGGAAGCCTTTGGTGCACTGCACGGGCTGGTCAATTGCGCTGGGGTCGCGCCCGCCGAGAAGGTTATCGGCCGCAATGGCGCCCACGGCCTGGACAGCTTCGCCCGGACCATCAGCATCAACCTGGTGGGCAGTTTCAACATGCTGCGCCTGGCCGCCGAGGCCATGGCCCAGGGCGAGCCGAACGCCGAAGGCGAGCGCGGGGTGATCATCAACACCGCCTCGGTTGCCGCCTTCGACGGCCAGATTGGCCAGGCCGCCTATTCCGCGTCCAAGAGCGGCGTGGTCGGCATGACCCTGCCGATCGCCCGCGAGCTGGCGCGGCACGGCATTCGCGTGATGTGCATTGCCCCCGGCATCTTCGAAACCCCGATGATGGCCGGCATGCCGCAGGAAGTCCGTGACTCCCTCGGTGCCGCCGTGCCGTTCCCGCCGCGTCTCGGTCGCCCCGCCGAGTACGCTGCGCTGGTCTGCCATATTGTCGAGAACACCATGCTCAATGGCGAAGTCATTCGCCTCGATGGCGCCATTCGCATGGCTGCCAAGTAAGGAGAACGCCATGACCCAGAATACCGATCCCATCGTAATCGTCAGCGCCGTCCGCACCCCTATGGGCGGCTTCCTCGGCGACTTCAAGGACATGACCGCCGCACAACTCGGCGCCGCCGCCAACCGTGCCGCGCTGGAGCGCGCCAGGGTCCAGGCCGACAGCGTGGACGAAGTCATCATGGGCTGCGTGCTGCAGGCCGGCCAGGGCCAGGCGCCGGCCCGACAGGCTGCCCTCGGCGCCGGCCTGCCTCACGGCGTGGTCTGCTCCACGGTGAACAAGATGTGCGGTTCGGGCATGAAGGCTGTGATGCTGGGCCACGACCTGCTGCACGCCGGCAGCGCTGAGGTGGTGCTGGCTGGCGGCATGGAAAGCATGTCCAACGCGCCCTACCTGCTGGAGCGCGCTCGCTCCGGCTACCGCATGGGCCACGGCAAGGTGCTCGACCACATGTTCCTCGACGGTCTGGAAGACGCCTACGACAAGGGCCGCCTGATGGGCACCTTTGCGGAAGATTGCGCGCAGGCCTACGGCTTCACCCGCGAGCAGCAGGACGCCTTCGCCATCGCTTCCCTGACCCGCGCGCAGAAGGCCATGGCCGACGGCCGCTTTGCCGCCGAGATCGTGGCGGTGGACGCCAAGTCCGGCCGCGAGGTGGTGTCCATCAGCCAGGACGAACAGCCACCCAAGGCGCGTCCGGAGAAGATTCCGACCCTGAAGCCGGCCTTCCGCGAAGGCGGTACCGTCACTGCGGCCAACTCCAGTTCCATTTCCGATGGCGCGGCGTCCTTGCTGCTGATGCGCCTGTCCGAGGCGGAGAAGCGCGGCCTGACTCCGCTGGCGCGCATCGCCGGTCATGCGTCCTTCGCCCAGGCGCCGAACCTCTTCACCACCGCGCCGGTAGGCTCCATCCAGCGTCTGCTGGCCCGCACCGGCTGGAGCCTGAACGAGGTGGACCTGTTCGAGGTGAACGAAGCCTTCGCCGTGGTCCCCATGGTCGCCATGCGTGACCTGGACATCTCCCACGACAAGCTCAACGTCCACGGCGGCGCCTGCGCCCTGGGCCACCCCATCGGCGCCTCCGGTGCCCGCGTGCTGGTGACCTTGCTCAACGCCCTGACCCAGTACGGGCTCAAGCGCGGCGTTGCCTCGGTGTGCATCGGCGGTGGCGAGGCCACTGCAGTGGCCATCGAACTCATTCGCTGAAGGAGATGACCATGATTCCCTCCGAAGACGAAATCCAGATCCGCGACATGGCCCGGCAGTTCGCCCAGGAAAGGCTGAAACCGTTCGCCGCCGACCGGGACCGCGAACATCGCTTCCCCGCAGAGGCCATCCGCGAGATGGCCCAATTGGGCTTCCTCGGCATGCTGGTGCCGGAAGAGTGGGGCGGCGCGGCCACCGGCCACCTGGCCTACGCCATGGCCCTGGAGGAAATCGCCGCCGGTGACGGCGCCTGCTCCACCATCATGAGCGTGCACAACTCAGTGGGTTGCATGCCCATCCTCAAGTACGGCAGCGACGAGCAGAAGCAGCGCTTCCTGCGTCCGCTGGCCACGGGCGAGATGATCGGCGCCTTCGCCCTCACCGAACCGCAGGCCGGCTCCGACGCCAGCGACCTGCGCACTCGCGCTCGCCGCGATGGCGACCATTACGTGCTGAACGGCGCCAAGCAGTTCATCACCTCGGGCAGCCATGCGGGGATGGTGATCGTCTTCGCTGTCACCGACCCGGCTGCTGGCAAGAAGGGTATCAGCGCCTTCATCGTCCCCACCGACACCCCCGGTTACCAGGTGGTACGGGTGGAGGAGAAGCTCGGCCAGCATGCCTCGGACACCTGCCAGATCCAGCTGGATGACGTGCGCATTCCGGCGTCCCTGCGCCTGGGTGAGGAGGGTGATGGCTATCGCATCGCCTTGTCCAATCTGGAAGGCGGGCGCATCGGTATCGCCGCGCAGTCGGTCGGCATGGCCCGTGCGGCCTTCGAGGCGGCACGCGACTACGCACACGAGCGCAAGACCTTCGGCAAGCCGATCATCGAGCACCAGGCTGTGTCTTTCCGCCTGGCCGACATGGCGACCCAGATCGCCGTGGCGCGGCAGATGGTCCACCACGCTGCCAGCCTGCGCGAAGCCGGCATGCCGTGCCTGACCGAAGCGTCCATGGCCAAGCTGTTCGCCTCGGAGATGGCCGAGAAGGTCTGCTCGGCGGCCATCCAGACCCTCGGTGGCTACGGCTACCTGAAGGACTTCCCGGTGGAACGTATCTACCGTGACGTGCGGGTGTGCCAGATCTACGAAGGCACCTCGGATGTGCAGCGGATGGTGATCGCCCGCAGCCTCTGATTTTCGCGAATGCAGGCCGTAGGTCTGCCCATCCCTATTCAAGGAAACCGATATGACCTACCAGACCCTGCTGGTAGAGCAGGCCGGCGCTGTCGGCCTGGTCACCCTCAATCGCCCAGAAGCCATGAACGCCATCAACACCCAGCTCATCGATGAGCTGAACCAGGTGCTCGACGGATTCGAGCGGGACGCTGCCATCGGCTGCGTGCTGATCACCGGCTCCGCCAAGGCCTTCGCCGCAGGGGCGGACGTCAAGGAAATGGCCGAACTGTGCTTTCCCGGCACCTACCTCGACGACTTTCTCGGTCGCTGGGACCGCGTGGCGCAGCGGCGCAAACCGATCATCGCCGCCGTGGCCGGCCAGGCCTTGGGCGGTGGTTTCGAGCTGGCGCTGATGTGCGACTTCATCATTGCCGCCGACACGGCACGCTTCGGCCTGCCGGAAGTGAAGTTGGGGGTGATTCCGGGGGCCGGTGGTGTCCAGCGCCTGACCCGGCTTGTAGGTCGCGCCAAGGCCATGGACATGCTCCTGAGCGGACGCAGTATGGATGCCGTCGAAGCCGAACGCTGCGGCGTGGTGGCACGGGTAGTGCCGGCGGCCGAGTTGCTGGAGGAAGCCACGGACAGCGCCAGCCGCATCGCCGCGCAGTCGCGCACGGCGGTGATGATGCTCAAGGAGTGCGTGAACCGGGTGGATGAAGGCTCACTGGGGGAGGGGCTGCGCTTCGAGCGGCGACTGTTCCAGGCGGTATTCGCCACACCGGATCAGAAGGAAGGCATGGGCGCCTTCATCGAGAAGCGCAAGCCGGAGTTCGGCAAGGGCTGAACGGATCGATCGGGCGAACTTACTGTAGGGGCGATTTCAATCGCCGTGCAGGTCGAAGACCTGCCCTGCAATGCCGAAGGGGGCAGCTGCGCCGCCCTTGGCGAATGAATTCGCCCCTACAGGTTCTTCACGCCCTTTCCTTCTGCTCCTGCGCCGTCACCTGCTGGCAGATCTCGATGATCTGCTCGCGCATCCAGCGGTTGGCCGGGTCCTGGTCGGTGCTTTCGTGCCAGTAGAGGTGGGTTTCCAGGGAGGGCACGTCGTGCACCGGCAGGTCCACGTAGTGCAGGTCCTGGCGGCGGGCGAAGCGTTCCGGGACGGTGATGGCCAGGTCGGTGCCGTGCAATACGGTGGAGGCCATCAGGTAGTGCTGCGAGCGCAGGGTCACCTTGCGCTGAATGCCCATCTTGCCAAGCGACAGGTCCACGTAGCCCAGGCCGCTGCGGCGGCTGGAAATGTGGATATGGGACAGCGACAGGTACTCGTCCAGGCTGATCTTGTCCTTGGCCAGCGGGTGGCCTCGACGCATTGCGCAGACGTAGCGGTCTTCCATGAGCTTGACGTGGCGCACCTGCGGGTCGGTGTTGAGCGGGGCGTCCACGGCGAAGTCCAGGCGGCCGGCGGCCAGCTCCTTGGTGGTTTCACGGCGCTTGGCGAGGAAGCTTTCGATCTGCACCGTCGGCGCCAGGCGGCGCAGGCGCTGGAACAGCGGCGGCAGGATCACCGTCTCGGTGAGGTCGGTCATGCTGATGCGGTAGGTCTTGTTCGCCTGCGACGGGTTGAAGGTGCGGCTTTCCTGCACCGAGACGCGCAACAGCTGGAGGGCATTGCGCACCGGACCGATGATGTTCTGCGCCATGGGCGTGGGCACCATGCCCTGGGCGGTCCGCACGAACAGCGGGTCGTTGAAGGTCTCGCGCAGGCGGGCGAGGGCGTTGGAGACGGCAGGCTGGGTGATGCCGACGATCTGGCCGGCACGGGTCAGGTTGGCCTCGGTATAGATGGCGTCGAAGACGATGAAGAGGTTGAGGTCTACCTTGTTCAAATTCATGCCGGGCGTGCTCCTCGAAGTTGTTTTTATCAGCGGATCATATATCGGTGATGAATGTTCATAGATGCCGAAAATAGACTAGGGAAATCTTACGCCCTGTTCTAGCATCCTTACCAGACCTCACTAACAGCCCCGCAAAAAGGTAGCCCCGCATGGATTTCGCCTATTCCCCGAAGGTCCAGGAACTGCGTGAACGCGTCACCGCATTCATGGACGCCTATGTCTATCCGGCCGAGCCGGTATTCGAGCAGCAGGTTGCCGAGGGCGACCGCTGGCAGCCCACCGCGATCATGGAAGAGCTGAAAGCCAAGGCGAAGGCTGAGGGGTTGTGGAACCTGTTCCTGCCGGAATCCGAATACGGCGCCGGCCTGACCAACATGGAATACGCTCCGCTGGCCGAAATCATGGGTCGCTCCCTGCTGGGACCGGAGCCGTTCAACTGCTCCGCGCCGGATACCGGCAACATGGAAGTGCTGGTGCGCTATGCCAACGAAGAACAGAAGCGCCAGTGGCTGGAGCCGCTGCTGCGTGGCGAGATCCGTTCCGCCTTCGCCATGACCGAGCCGGGTGTTGCGTCCTCCGACGCCACCAACATGGAAGCCCGCGCTGTACGCCAGGGTGATGAGTGGGTGATCAACGGCCGCAAGTGGTGGACGTCGGGCGCCTGCGATCCGCGCTGCAAGGTGATGATCTTCATGGGCCTGTCCAACCCGGACGCACCGCGCCACCAGCAGCACTCGATGATCCTGGTGCCGACCGACGCACCCGGCGTGAAGATCCTTCGTCCGCTGCCGGTATTCGGTTACGACGACGCACCGCACGGCCATGCCGAGGTGGTGTTCGAGAACGTGCGGGTGCCCTACGAAAACGTGCTGCTGGGCGAAGGCCGCGGCTTCGAGATCGCCCAGGGGCGCCTTGGCCCGGGCCGAATCCACCACTGCATGCGCTCCATCGGCATGGCCGAGCGTGCGCTGGAACTGATGTGCAAGCGCGCCGTGAGCCGTACCGCATTCGGCAGGCCGCTGGCGCGCCTGGGCGGCAACGTCGACAAGATCGCCGACTCGCGGATGGAGATCGACATGGCTCGCCTGCTGACGCTGAAGGCGGCGTACATGATGGATACCGTGGGCAACAAGGTGGCCAAGAGCGAGATCGCACAGATCAAGGTCGTGGCGCCCAACGTCGCCCTGCGGGTGATCGACCGCGCCATCCAGATCCACGGCGGCGCCGGTGTTTCCAACGACTTCCCGCTGGCCTACATGTACGCCATGCAGCGCACCCTGCGCCTGGCCGACGGCCCGGACGAGGTTCACCGCGCAGCCATCGGCAAGTACGAGATCGGCAAGTACGTGCCCAAGGAAATGCTGCGCAGCGGTCATTGATCGCCAGCCAAAAAAGAAGGCCCGCATCGCGGGCCTTTTTCATTTGCCAGAGGTTGCTGTGGAGTAGTTTCGTAGGGCGGATGTCGCTTTTTACATCCACCATCGACGTGGCGGTCGATCCGTTGGTGGACATGAAGAGCGATGTCCACCCACATGTCGAACCTAGTCCTTCTCAGGCGCCGGGTTCCTGGCCTTCAACCAGCCCATCCGCAGGTGCAGCTGGGCAGCGAAGGCGCGGGCGGCAAGTTCCTCCTGAAAGGTCAGGCTGCGATGCCCCAGGCGTACCCGCCAGTGGACACGGCCATTTCTCTCGAAGGGTTCGATAAGGACTTCACCCATGTTTCTCCAGGTCTCCCGAGCGTTGGGCCGGGCGGTCGCGGGTCTTGAACAGAGACAGGAGCACACCGCCGGCAAGGAGGCTGAAGGTTACGCCAAGGGACAGCAGCGGGGGAATCTTGCCAATGAAACCGTGCAGGAAAATCTTGCCGCCGATGAAGATCAGTACCAGGGCCAGGGCGTACTTCAGGTACACGAAGCGGTGCATCAGGGCCGCCAGGGCGAAGTACAGGGCACGCAGGCCGAGGATGGCGAAGATATTCGAGGTGTAAACGATGAACGGGTCCTGGGTGATGGCGAAGATCGCCGGGACGCTGTCCACCGCGAACACCAGGTCAGCCAGCTCGATCAGCACCAGGGCCAGGAACAGCGGGGTGGCATAGAGCAGGGCCTTGCTTTCGCCAGCCTGCTTCAGGCGTACGAAGAAGTGCGAGCCATGCAGGTCATCGGTCACGCGGATGTGGCGGCGAACGAACTTGAGCACCGGGTTGTTGGCGAGGTCCGGATGAGACTCTTCCCTGGAGAAAAGCATCTTCACGCCGGTGAACAGCAGGAAGGCGCCGAACACGTAGAGAATCCAGTCGAACTCCTTCACCAGGGCGCTGCCCAGGCCAATCATGATGGCGCGCAACACCACCACGCCAAGGATGCCCCAGAACAGCACGCGGTGCTGGTAGCGGCGGGGAATGGCGAAGAAGCCGAAGATCATGGCCATGACGAAGACGTTGTCCATGGACAGCGACTGCTCGACCAGGAAGCCGGTGTAGAACTCGATGGCGCTCTGCGCGCCCAACTCGAACCACACCCAGACACCGAACAGCACACCCACGCTGAAGTAGCCGCCATACAGCAGCAGGCTTTCGCGCATTTCGATTTCGTGCTGGTCACGGTGCAGCACCCCGAGGTCGAAGACCAGCAGGGCGAGGACTATTCCGAGGAAGACGAGCCACAACCAGGTGGCGGTGCCGAGGAAGTCGGCGGTGAGAAACGCGTGCAGAGCTGCCATGAGCCCCTCCTTATGTCGTTGATGAAACGTGACTCCGACATGGCGGGTGGCAAGCCGTCAGAGGGGCCCGGCGTCACAAGGAGAATCGTACCGTTGGTCGTGGGAGGGAGGAATGAGGCCGCTGTAACAATTCTTTGCCCTCTGTAGGGCATTTCCTGGCGTAACTGCAAGAGAGTCGACTGGGCAGATGCAGCTATTCCTGTCGGGGAGCATTTTCAGTCGCGCCGCCAGATGCAGTCTCGCACGGCCCCGGGCGCGAGCCGCCCTCACCAGGACGACGCGCCGGGTGGCCTAAAGGCGCAGGGACATAGCCAATTCATTTGAGCTGGGGAAACCTTGCCCCGGCGTGGTCATGAGTCAGCGAACCAGCAGGCTGATGCCGGTTCCGTAGGGTGCGCCGCGCGCACCGGGAAACAGACTGGGTGTCGTAGCCATCGCGTCGGTGCGCATGGCGCACCCTACTGCTGGGCACGGTGGCGGAGATCAGCCAGAGGCGTCAGTAGATCCACACCTCCACCCGCCGGTTGCGCAGGCGACCGGCATTACCGTCGTTGGCCGCCACCGGCAGTTCGTCGCCGAGGCCGGTCACTTCACGCAGGTTCACGCCACCCTTGGCCAGCTCCCGGCGCACCGCCATGGCCCGCAACTTGGACAACAGCTCGGCGCGCTGCGGGTCCGCCTTGGGGTCACCGAAGCCCACCAGTACGGTTTTCTGTTGCAGCTTGTCGTTCTGCTTCAGGTAGTCCAGGACCCGCTGAACGTCATGCAGGGCCTTGCCGTCGAGGCTGGCACTGCCTTCCTGGAAGCGAAAGTTCACCGACAGGCGCTGGGCATGGTTCGCCAGTTCGCGGTAGCTCGCCGGCATGTCCTGCTGCGCCTGGACCTTGATCACCTGCACCTGTTGGGCGATGAAACCGGTCTGGTCGACTATCGCCTGGCCCCGCGGGCTCTGGGCGAAATGCACCAGGGCCTGGGCCCAGCGGTTCTGCTCGCCCGGCTTGATATAGAAGAAGAGGCGGCGTGACAGCGGGTAGTCCTCGGTGGCGATCAACTCCCCGCTGGGCGGCATGGCGTGTGACTCGCCGTCGGCGATGGCCAGGGCGCGGGCCTGGTTGACCGAGGCGAGGCCGACGAAGCCAATGCCCTGCGGGTCGCCACTGACGGCGGAAGACAGCTTGTCGTTGGACTCGAAACGTTGGGCGCCCGAGGAAAGGCTCTTGCCCTGGCGGGCCAGCACCAGTTCCTTGAAGGTGTCGTAGGTGCCGGACTGGTCATCGCGGGCATAAAGGTGGATGGCACCACCCGTGCCGCCGAGTTCTTCCCAGGTTTTCACTTCGCCGGCGAATACCGACGCGAGCTGCGCGGTGGTCAGGGCGCGCAGTGGGTTGTGCGGGTGCAGGATGATGGCCAGGCCATCGATGGCGATCACCTGTTCGGCGGCCGGGCTGCGCAGGTCGCCGAAGGCAGCCAGATCGTGAACCTCGGCATCCTTGATCGGGCGCGAGGCGGCAGCCAGGTCGGCGCTGCCGTCTTTCAGTGCGGTGAAACCGGTGGACGAGCCATGGGCGGCCAGTTCCACCTGGATTTCCTTGCCCTGGGCGTCGTGGGCCAGGATGTGTACCTCGTTCTCCCGGTCGCCCGGTGCCTGGTGGACGGCGCGCAGGCCCTGTTCTTCCAGCATGCCCTTGACCAGCGCCGGGCCCAGCTTGGCGCCGATGGTGTTGGAGCCCTGGATGCGCAGGACGGTTTCGGGCTGGGCGGCGAATACAGACCAGGGAAAGGCATAGCAGACGAAACCGAGCAGCAACATGCTGAGGGCACGGCCCCACAGGTCCTTGTCACTGGCGGTCATGGCGCGCGGCATGGGCAGACACCTTGTTCGAGGGGGTGGAAGGAGTCGCGAGATTAAGTCAGCAGGGTGACGGAGATATGACAGGGCGGCTCTGCCTTGGGGCTTTGCGGCTAACACGGAAATTTCACTGAATCCGATTTGGTCATGCCTACAGCCCAATAAGGCTGGTCCTGCATCCCCAGGATTCTGCGAAAGGGTAAGGTAGCCCGTTGCTGAACCGCCCCCTGGACGGTGTGTTCAGTCAGCGCCGAGGCGCATTCCCTGAAATCCCTTGAGGAGTGTTGTGATGAGTGGTTGGTTCGAGCTGCGCAAAAACAATGGTGGCACCTGGCGCCTGCGTTTGAAGGCGGCCGACGCGCAGACTCTGCTGGATGCGGGTTCCTATGAGGATCGTGACGCCGCAGAGGAGGCCATGTCCCTGTTCCGCGAGAACTGCGTGCATGAGGAGCGCTTTACCCGGCGCATCGATTCGAGCGGCAAGAACTACTTCAAGCTGCGGGCGGCCAACAAGGACGTCATCGTCCGGAGCCACCTCTATGATTCCGAGTCGAGCCTGCAGCAGGGCATCGAGACCATCATGCGGGTAGGCGCTACCCAGCAGGTCAAGGAAGCCTGAAACAGGCGGTGAACAAAAAAGGGCCCATCAGTGATGGGCCCTTTTTGTTTGGCTCAGTTTGGCGCAGAGCGAAGCCCGACGGGGCGTCAGGCAAGCTCCAGCCAGATCGGCGCGTGATCGGACGGTTTCTCCATCCCGCGCAGGTCGTAGTCGATACCGGCGTCCTTGATCCGCGCCTGTAGCGGGCTGGTGGCCAGGATCACGTCGATGCGCAGGCCACGCTTGGGTTCGTCTTCGAAGCCGCGGCTACGGTAGTCGAACCAGCTGAAACGGTCGTTCACCTCGGGGTTGAGGTGGCGGAAGCTGTCCACCAGGCCCCAGCTCTTGAGACGTGCCAGCCACTCGCGCTCTTCCGGCAGGAAGCTGCACTTGCCGGTCTTCAGCCAGCGCTTGCGATTCTCTTCGCCAATGCCGATGTCGTTGTCTTCCGGCGAGATATTGATATCGCCCATCACCACCAATGGCTGGTTCGGCTGGAACTGCTGCTCCAGTAGCACTTGCAGATCGGCGTAGAAGCGCTCCTTGGCCGGGAACTTGACCGGATGATCGCGGCTTTCACCCTGGGGGAAGTAGCCATTCATTACCGTCACCGGATTGCCTTGTGCATCGGCGAAGGTGCCGTAGATGAAGCGGCGCTGGGCATCCTCGGCGTCACCAGGGAAGCCCTTGGACAGCGATAGCGGCTCCTGGCGGGAGAGCAGCGCCACGCCGTAATGACCTTTCTGGCCGTGGTAATGAACGTGATAGCCGAGCTGGCGAATGTCGGCTTCCGGGAACTGATCGTCGGAGACCTTGGTTTCCTGCAGGCCGATCACATCCGGCCGGTGCTTGGCGATCAGTGCTTCGAGCTGGTGCGGACGTGCCCGCAGGCCGTTGATATTGAAAGAAACGATCTTCATCGCGAAGGCATCCTGGGAAAAGGGCGATGCTAGCCCAAGGCAGCGACCCCGGCCAGTCGCGTGGCCGGTCCGGGCAACTGGTGCTAATTTCGGTGTTGGCCCGACAAACCCATAACAAACGAGGTGCCGCGAATGCCTGGTTACATCCCCACTGCGCCGGTCGAAGTGCGCCTGCTGAACGGCGGCTATGCCCGCGAAGCCCGCTCGCTGCTGTACCACGCCTATCGGCATGAGCCGACCTTCGCCTACCTGTTCGAGGCCGAGCGCCCCGGCTATGACCAGCGCGTGCGCGCCACGGTGCGGGAACTGGTGCAGCAGCATTTTCTGGAAGACCTGCCGGCCATCGGCCTGCTGATCGAGGAGCGCCTGGTGGGGCTCGCCCTCATCGCACCGCCCCAGCGTCGCCTGGATATCACCGAAAGCTGGGGCTGGCGCCTGCGGATGTTGCTGACCACCGGCTTCCGTTGCACCCGCCGTTACCTCGACTACCACGACGCCGTACTCGCCTGCCTGCCGCCCGGTCCGTACCACGTGCTGCCATTGCTGGGCATTCACCCGGAATTCCAGGGGCGCCACCTCGGCGAGCAATTGCTGGAGGCGTTGCACAACTGGTGTGCCGACGACAACAGCTCCCAGGGCGTGGTGCTGGATACCGGCAACGTGCGCTATCTGGAATTCTACAAACGCCAGGGCTATGAGGAAGTAGGGGAGGTGGCGCTCGGACCGGTCGTCGAGCATGTGTTTTTCCATCCCAATCCGCGCCCCCTGGTTCAGGCCAGCGGCTGAGCGGAATTCACAGGTTGCCGTGTTAGCATGCCGCGCATGAATTTTTGCCAAGGATTGCGCGGCCCGCTGCTGCTGGGTCTGCTTTGCACGAGCTGTCTGGCGCTGGCCAAAGCCACGTTGGATGTGAAGGTCGAGCCTGCCAATGCGACGCTGAAGGCCAACATCGAGGCTTATATCGGCGCTCTTGGCGATCGTAACGAAGAGGCCCTGCGACGCTTCCGGCGCTCCGCCGAAGAGCAGGCGCAGCAGGCGGCCCAGGCGCTCGGCTATTACCAGACTGAAATCGACAGCCGCGTCGAAGGTGGCAAGGCCCCGTCCCTGCACCTGCTGGTAGTGCCCGGCGAACCTGTGCGGCTGCGCAACGTGGTGGTGCGGATCGAGGGCGAGGCCAGTGCGCTCAAGGCGTTCCGCGTGCCCGGGAGCAAGGCACTGAAGGCAGGTGCGCAGCTCAACCACGGCGCCTATGAAGACGCCAAGAAGCTGATCCTGAACCAGGGTCTGCGTTACGGCTTCTTCGATGGCCGCTTGACCCGCCAGCGGCTGGACATCGACCCGCGCGCTGGCGTCGCCGATATCGAACTGGTGTACGAGAGCGGTGCGCGCTACAGCCTGGGCCCGGTCAGCTTCGACGGCGACACCCCCTTCGACCCGGACCTGCTTTCCCGGCTGGTGCCGTTCCCGGTCAATACCCCCTACGACTCCGACCAGGTCGCCAGGCTCAGTCAGAACCTCCAGGCCAGCGGCTACTTCGATGAAGTGCGGGTGGACGCCAGTCCGGTGAAGGGTGGCGGTCGCCTGATACCGGTGAAGGTCAAGCTGGCCGCGGTGAAGCCGCGCACCGTGGGCCTGGGTGTCGGCTTCTCCACCGACGTGGGGCCTCGTGCCCGCGCCAACTGGACCCGCCACTGGATCAACCCGCAAGGCCACCGCCTCGGCACCGAAACTGAGGTATCGCCGGTGCGACAAAACGTCGGCGCGTGGTACGAGATCCCCCTGGACCCACCGCTGACGGACACCCTGCGCTTTTCCAGCGGCTTGCAGCGGGAAAACCTGGTGGACGTGGAGAGCCGGCGCTTCACCCTCGGCGGGCAGTGGCAGTCCAAGTTGCCCAGTGACTGGCAGCGGGTGGTTTCCCTGCGCTGGGAGCAGGAGGCCTTCGACTTCGGCGACGGCAGTGACGACGGCCGCAGCAGCTTCCTCATTCCCGGCATCAGCTATGGCGTGACCCGCAGCGACAACAAGCTCGACCCCAATCGCGGCTATTCGCTGCAGTTCGATGTCCGTGGCGCCAAGGAGGGGATTCTCTCCGACACCGATTTCACCTACGCCAGCGCCATGGCCAAGGGCCTCTATACCTTGCCGGGAGGCCATCGCGTCCTCGGCAGGGTGCAGGCCGGCGGCATCGCCACGACCGATTTCGATGCCATCCCGCCGTCCTTGCGCTTCTTTGCGGGGGGTGACCAGAGCGTGCGCGGCTATGACTATCAGACCCTGTCGCCCGAAGACCGCAACGGCAAGAAAGTCGGTGGCCGCTACCTGCTGGTGGGCAGCGCCGAGTATCAGTACCCGATTACGGAGAAGTGGCGCCTGGCAGCCTTCGTCGACCGTGGCAACGCCATGGATTCGCTCAATGCCGCGATGAAGACCGGCGCCGGTTTTGGCGTGCGCTGGGTATCCCCGGTGGGGCCGATCCGGCTCGACCTGGCCAAGGCACTGGATGATCCGGGCGGCTACCGCATTCACTTCTCCATGGGGCCGGAACTGTGAAGCGCGCGCTGAAGTACGGGCTCGCGGGGCTGGCCGCCGTACTGGCGGCGGTGGTAGCGATCCCGGCAGCACTGCTATTCACCGAGGCCGGTGGGCGCTGGGCGCTTGGCCATGTGCCGGGACTGGAAGTGGACGACTTCAGCGGTACGCTGGGTGGGCGCTGGAGCGCCACCCGGCTGTCCTGGCAGCAGGATGGCACCGCGCTGGAGCTGCAAGCACCATTGCTGGACTGGTCTCCCGCCTGCCTGTTGCGTCGCACCCTCTGTATCAATGAACTGGCCAGCGACAGCATCCGCCTCGATCTGCCGCCGTCCCAGGATGAAAGCAGCGGCGCCATCAGCCTGCCGGAGCTGCGCTTGCCGTTGGCGCTGGAGATCGGGCAGGTGCGCATCGGCCGTTTCCTGCTCGATGGCAATGACCAGCTCCAGCAACTGGTGCTGGTGGCGCGGTGGCAGGCGGATGGCCTTCACCTCGAACGTCTCAACCTGCGCCGCGATGACCTGGCCCTGGAACTCCAGGGCACGCTTCGCCCCGAGGGGAAATGGCCGCTGGCCGTGCAGGGCAGCCTGCAGCTACTCGCACCGGGAGATACGCCCTGGAAATTGGCGTTGAAGGCGGACGGGGATCTGCAGGGAACGCTTAAGCTTCAGGCCGACAGCAGCGGCTATCTCAATGGGCGCCTCGATGGCGAGCTGCGTCCCCTGGCGGAGAACCTGCCGGCCAGTGCGATCCTGAGGACCGATGGTTTCAAGGCCAGTGCGGACCTGCCGGACACCCTGACCCTCAATCAGGTAGTCCTCAACGCCAAAGGCGACCTCAAGGCCGGCTATGCCGTGCAGGGCAAGGCCAGCCTGCCGGGAGAAGGCGGCGCCGTGGCGCTGGATCTGGCTGGGCGGGTCGATGCCAAGCACGCGGATATTCAGCAGCTCCTGCTGACTGGCGACTCCCAGCAGACCCTGGCACTGCAGGGGCGCGTCGACTGGCAGCGGGAACTGGCCGTCGACAGCCACCTGCAATGGCGGGAGTTTCCCTGGCAGCGGCTGTTCCCCCAGGAACAACCACCGCCCGTGGACTTGCAGCAGCTCGATGCCGAGATGCGTTACGCCGACTCGCGATACGAGGGCCGGTTCGATGCCCGGCTCAAGGGGCCGGCAGGCGACTTCAGCCTCGGCAGTCCGGTGGCCGGCGACCTCGCCAGCGTCACCCTGTCGGACTTGTTGCTAAAGGCCGGGCAGGGCAAGGCCCAGGGCCAGGTGAAAGTCGATTTCGCCAACGGCGTGGGCTGGGACAGCCAACTGGCATTGAGCGAACTGGACCCCTCCTACTGGCTGGCTGAGCTACCCGGCAAGCTGGCGGGCAAGTTGCAGTCCACGGGCGCTTGGCGCGACCAGCGCCTGGAGCTGAATGCCGATCTCGACCTCAGTGGTCAGCTGCGCGGCCAGCCCGCGTTGCTCCAGGCCAAGGCTGAAGGCGCCGGCGAGCGCTGGTTGCTCAACGCGCTGCAAGTACGTCTGGGCGACAACCGCATCGAAGGGCGGGGGCAGCTGGACCAGAAGCTCAGCGGTCACCTCGATTTGGCCCTGAATCGCCTGGGACAGCTCTGGCCGAAACTCTTCGGCAAGGTCCAAGGGCGACTCGATCTCGCCGGCACACTGCAGGCGCCGCAGGGCAAGCTGGCACTGAGCGGCGAACGGATGGGGCAGGGCGACAATCGCCTCGACACGCTCAAGCTGGATGCCCAACTCGATGCCGCCCAGCGTGGCCGCGTCCAGTTACAGGTGGACGGCCTCGCATCCGGTGACAACGAGTTCGGCACCCTGACCGCCGATGGAAGTGGCGATCGGGTGCGTCAGCAACTGGAAATGAACCTCAAGGGGCCGATGCTCGATCTGCTACTGGCCCTCGATGGCAAGCTGGATGGCCGCAACTGGCGCGGTGAACTGGCACGCGGCGAGGTCCAGGCCGGTGGCCAGGACTGGCTCCTGGAAGCGCCGGCGCGGCTGGAGCGGCTGGCCGATGGCAAGCTGAACTTCGGCGCCCATTGCTGGCGGTCGGGCCCGGCGAGCCTCTGCGGCGGTGAGCAGCGCCTGATGCCTGAACCGAAGCTGGATTACCGCCTGCGCGACTTCCCCCTGGCCAGCCTCGCGCGCTGGTTGCCGGAGGACTTCGCCTGGCAGGGACAACTCAATGCCGACCTCAAGCTTGACCTGCCAGCAAGCGGCCCCAATGGCCGCATCACCCTGGATGCCGGCAGCGGCGTGCTGCGCCTGAAGGAGGACGATCACTGGGTCGATTTCCCGTACCAGCGGCTGCTGCTCGATAGCACCCTGCGTCCTCAGCGCATCGACAGCCAGTTGAGCTTCCGGGGCCAGGGCCTCGGCGAGCTGCAGCTGGACGCACGAATCGACCCGCGCCCGGCGAACAAACCGCTGTCCGGACAATTCCGCCTGGACGGGCTGGACCTTGCCGTGCTGCGCCCCTTTGTAGCCAAGGTGGAAACCCTTGAGGGCCGCCTGCAAGGCGCCGGCAGCCTGAGCGGCACCCTGCAGGCGCCTTATGTGCTCGGCAATCTGCGCCTTGTCGATGGCAGTATCGGCGGGGGCGACCTGCCCATGAGTTTCGAGGCCCTTGGCCTGGATGCCCGCATCGCGGGGGAGAGCCTGGAACTGACCGGCCAATGGCGCAGTGGCGAGCAGGGACAGGGCAGCCTTTCCGGCAACCTGGCCTGGGCGCGGGGCCTGGACCTCAACCTGATGCTGCGTGGCTCGCGGCTGCCGCTGGTGGTCGAACCCTACGCCAACCTGGAAGTGGAACCGGACCTGCGTATCGGCCTGGCAGGCGAGCGCCTGGCCGTGACCGGCAAGGTGCGGGTGCCGCGCGGCAAGATCAAGGTCCGCGAACTGCCGCCCCAGGCAGTCAAGGTTTCTCCGGACGCACGTGTGGTGGGTAACCAGCAAGACGAGCAGCAACCCCTGCAGATGAACATGAACGTGGATGTGGAAGTCGGCCAGGACCGCCTGCAGTTCTCCGGCTTTGGCCTCACCGCGGACCTCCAGGGCCACCTCAAGGTGGGCGACAACCTCACCGGCAATGGTGAACTGGTGCTGAAGAATGGCCGCTATCGGGCCTACGGCCAGCGCCTCGACCTGCGCCGGGCGCGCCTGCTGTTCGCCGGCCCGCTGGACCAGCCCTATCTCGATGTGGAGGCCGTGCGCAACGTGGGCGACGTCACCGCCGGCGTGCGCCTCAACGGCCGTGCCGACGAACCCAGTACCGAAGTCTTTTCCAACCCGGCCATGAGCCAGGAGCAAGCACTGTCCTATCTGATTCTTGGCCGGCCATTGAACAGCAGCGAGGGCGACGGCAACGCTGTGGGCCGCGCCGCCCTGGCCATGGGCCTGTCCGGCAGTGCGCCGCTGACCAGCGAACTGGCCCAGCGCCTTGGGCTGAAGGACCTGCAACTCGATGATGACGGAGCGATGGGGCAGATCACCGAGCGCCTGAGCATCCGTTATGGGCTCGGCGTGGTCGACTCCACCAGCGTCGTGGCGCTGCGCTACGAACTGACCAAGCGCCTCTACCTCGAAGCCGCCAGCGGCCTCGCGAGCTCGCTGGACCTGTTCTACAAGCGGGATTTCTAAGCGCGCATTGTGCGTACGTAGCAGGATGAGACCGATCCGGTGGGGTGCGCCGTGCGCACCAGCGGTTTGACGTGGTGCCGAAGCCGATCCCGGAATCGGTGCGCACAGCACACCCTACGGTCCAGGCGCGCATTGTGCGTGCGTAGCAGGATGAGATCGATCCGGTAGGGTGCGCCGTGCGCACCAGCGGTTTGACGTGGTGCCGAAGCCGATCCCGGAATCGGTGCGCACAACGCACCCTACGGCCCAGGCGCGCATTGTGCGTACGTAGCAGGATGAGACCGATCCGGTAGGGTGCGCCGTGCGCACCAGCGGTTTGACGTGGTGCCGAAGCCGATCCCGGAATCGGAGCGCACAGCGCACCCTACGGCCCAGGCGTGCATTGTGCGTACGTAGCAGGATGAGACCGATCCGGTAGGGTGCGCCGTGCGCACCAGCGGTTTGACGTGGTGCCGAAGCCGATCCCGGAATCGGTGCGCATAGCGCACCCTACGGTCCAGGCGCGCATTGTGCGTGCGTAGCAGGATGAGACCGATCCGGTGGGGTGCGCCGTGCGCACCAGCGGTTTGACGTGGTGCCGAAGCCGATCCCGGAATCGGAGCCACGTCGGCAATGAGTCGATGCCAAGGCGCGTCCATCACCTGCTCTTCAAGCTTCGCTCTTCCCACCAATCCCAGGCCTTGAGTGCTCCACGGGCTGCCCGGCCACCCACGAAAGCAAGCGTGTCAGTCGGCATGGGGATGGATTTCCTGTTCACGATCCAGAAATCGGTGAGCTCGGTTTTCCTGCCATTGAGCAGGTCTGCGATCGTTCGGCCGTTGAGGTGTGTCAGCGCTACGCCGTGGCCAAAGCAACCGCCTGAATAGATGATGCGTTCGTCATCGATGAAGCTGATCTCCGGCACCATGTCGGTGTTCACCGAGACAGGGCCGCCCCATCGATAGGCGATGCGCACGTCTTTCAGTTGCGGGTATATCCACTTCAAATGGGCTTCGCAGTGCTTCCAGCTCATGGGCGAGGGCACTTCGTCCGTGGCGTCCGTCCGGTAGACGATCGCGTCACCGCCCCCCATGACGATGCGGCCATCCACGGTGGGGCGATAGTAATGGAGCATCTGGCGGTTATCGCCAAACGCCTGCCGTTCCTTCCAGCCAATGCTCTTCCACTGATCGGCACTGAGCGGCTCGGTGACAACCTGGTAGGTCCAGAGCGGGAATTGCCGAGTCTTGAGTCTGCGGGTGTCTGGAACCTGCCGTGAGTAGGCATTGGTCGCAACCACGATCTTGTCGGCCGTAACTTTGCCGCCCGGGGCTTTGACGATGATGGCCGACGCAGTCCTTTCGATATGGGTGACAGGGCTGGTTTCGTAAATTGAAACGCCGGCTGACTCTGCCAGACGCTTGAGCTCGCGGACCTGTTTGCAGGGGTTCAGATACCCGGTGTCGGATTCATAGATCCCGCCGATAAAACGTTCGGAATGGAAGTCCTGCTGAACCTGAGCCTTGTCCTGCCATTTCAGGTCGCCATCGATGCCGAGTTCCTGGAGCAATTGATAGGTCTTTTGCAGACGACCCAGCTGCATTTCGGAGTAGCTGATGCGAACCAGGCCGGTATGGCGGTAATCCGATTGAAAGCCGTTTTCCTCGATCAGGTTCCTGGTATGGGCCACCGCCATTTTCAGATAGTGGTGAGCATCGATCACTTTCTGCCTGCCCCAGCGGAGCAGCACCATCTCCGGCTCCAGGCCAAAGAGCTTCGTGCTGAAACCCGCATTGCGGCCGCTTGCGCCGAAGCCTATGACCGCAGCCTCCAGCACCACCACGCGAGCGTTGGGGTTGTCCTTCTTGAACTGCCAGGCGGTATTCAACCCGGTGTAGCCGCCGCCGATGATCGCCACGTCCACCTTCAGGTTTTCCGTCAGGGGCGGGTTGGGTGAGTAATGCCCGTAGTCATGCTGCCAAAAGGATTTGTCATCGGACTGTGGGGCTGTCTTGTCGGTCATGCTTTCGATCTTTTTATTGGTGCATGGCTTCGCCATGTTCTTGGGAAAGCAACGTCGTTGGAGTCCAGTTGGCTCGCGGGAAACGGATGGCAGGTGTGTGATTGAGGCGGTACTCAGGGTAGCGGGCTGCTCAAGCGATGAATTGGCAGGGGGTGCCAGAACTTTCAGCAGTGCACGCCATGGAGAAGCTCCGGTGCTTGCCGGATACAGGAGCAAGCACCTGACTGGGGAGGGTCAGTGCCGGGAGCGGTTGGCGGCGCGGTATTGTTGCGGCGACTGACCGGTCCAGCGCCGGAATGCCCGAGTGAAGGAGCCTGATTCGGCATAACCGACCAGCAGGGAAATCTCCGTCATGGAGTAATCCGAATCCTTCATGTAGGCCAGCGCCAACTCTCGGCGCACATCTTCCACCAGCGACGAAAATTCTATCCCCTGTTCCTTGAGGCGACGCTGCAACGTGCGCCGACTGACGCCCAGCTGTTCGCAGATGCCGACCAGCGAGGGCGCGCCGCTGCTCATGTCCGCTGCGATCATCTGGGTGATCTGCAGCAGGAGTTCGTCCGGTATATAGCGCTCCTGGCGCTCCTTTTCGAGGTAAGGCTCCAGTGCCTTGTACAGGCGCTCGTTGCCATGCGACACCGGTAGTTTCAGCGCCTCGATGGGGAGGTAAAGGCGATTCGCGGGCTGATTGAAGTAGAGCGGACACTGGAAGATATGCTTGTGCTCCGACAGGTCAGCTGGCCGGTCATGCTCGAAGTCGACGCGAGCGGGCTTTATCAGGCCATTGGTGATCAGGTTGATGTGTCGAAACAGCGAGGCAATCGCGAACTCGGCGTCCTGCCGTCTGTGAATGACGGTGGGGTCGGAAATCTGGTAGTCGACGTAGATGAAGCGGGCGTCCGTCTCGTACTTGAACGTCGATTCCTGTGCGAAGACTACGATGAACTGGTGAAGCGTCCTCAGGAATTTTTCGACGCTGGGGGCGCAGTGCAAGGCATGTCCGAGCGCGCCGAAATCATCCGCTTCCGTCTGGTTGCCGAGCACGAGGCCGATGTTGGGGTTCGACGTTCCGGCAGCTTCCCAGAGCGCGACGTACTGCTCGCCAGGTATCTCGACGTCCGGTCTTTCCAGTAACCGGGTATCCAATCCGACCGCGTCGAGATGTGGCGCGAAGACTTCGCTGAAGCGGCGGAAGAAATTCTCGGAGAGGACCGTACGCACTGGTTTCATTTGTTCCACAGCCTTTCTGGTTATGTCGTCGCCGATCCCTCGTCGCCAGGCATGCCTCTTGGGACACCTCGACCAGGTCGGTGCTGGAGGTGCGCCTGTTCCCCCCGCTCGCGGATGTTCGTCGGCTCAGCCAGCCGGCGCGGATCATCCTCCGCTCGTGGCCGAAGGGCAATGTGTCGTGGCCCTGTCGGCGGTCGCCGCCTGCCCGGTGCTGGCGCTCTGCGAAACTCGTGGCACCAGATGCCAAACGGGCTGGCGCAAGCGGGCAAGCCTTGGCGCCGGTGTTCCAATAGTTTTGTTGCCAGGTGAGCCTGAAGATTTTGGCCAGGTCGTGATGACTGGCCTTGTTTTCCCGGCGCAAGCAGGTCGCTCATCCAAACAAGAACAAGATTAGCGGGGCCAGTTCGATGACCGCAACGACACCCAATACCGACTCGATGCCGGTATTCACGCAGCACGTCCTTTCCATGCCTCGGGCCTCGCCCTCCCGCTGACCCTTCGTGTCCGCGGAGTGCCGCGTTCCTGAAAGATCACAACAAAAACCTCAGGAGAACCCCATGAGATTCTTCCCGCGTTCCTTGCTGGGCGGCGCACTGTGCGCGCTGTTCGGCGCGACTGGCCTGCAGGCCGCTCCTTCCGTCGACCCGAGCCGCCTCGGCAGCGACCTCACCCCCATTGGCGCCGAGAAGGCCGGCAATGCCGATGGCAGCATTCCCGCCTGGGACGGCGGCCTGACGAAGCCGCCGGCCGGCTGGTCCCCGGGCCATGGCGACCCCTTCGGCGCCGACAAGCCGCTGTACTCCATCGACGCCAGCAACGTCGCCCAGTACCAGGCGCAACTGCCGGAAGGGCAGGCCGCGCTGATCAAGACCTATCCGGGCTATCGCCTGGACGTCTACCCGACCCATCGCAGCTGCGCTGTCCCGGCCGAGGTGGCCGAGCGTACCCGCGCCAACGCCGGGCAGAGCCGGATCGGCAGCGGTGGCTGGCGCCTGGAGCAGGCAGTGGGCGCGGCGGTGCCGTTCCCCATGCCGCAGAACGGCGTGGAAGTGCTGTGGAACTTCAAGCTGCGCTACATGGCCAAGGCGCGCCGGGCACAGCTCTCGCTGCTGATGCGGGAGAAGGGTGGCGACCTTTTCGAAGTGAAACAGTGGGCTACCGAGTACTACCCCTATAACGACCCGGCCGTGAAATCGCCGGCCGATACCGACGACATCGAGGCCAAGCTGCTGTACGACGTGCTCTCGCCGTCGTCGCGCGCGGGTGAGATGTACCTGCTGCACAGCCTGCTGGACCGCCCCCAGGACGCCTGGATCTACTTCCCGGGCCAGCGTCGGGTGCGCCGCGCGCCGTCCTTCGCCTACGACAACCCCGTCGCCGGCAGCGACAGCCTGTACTTCGTCGACCAGATCAACATGTTCACCGGCGCCCTGGACCGCTACGACTTCAAGCTGATCGGCAAGAAGGAGATGGTGGTGCCCTACAACTCCTACAAGCTGGTGGACAAGGCCAACAAGTACAAGGACCTGATGGGCGCGGACTACCTGAACCGCGATGTGCAACGCTACGAGAAACACCGTGTCTGGGTGGTCGAGGCGACCGTCAAGAGCGACAAGCGCCATTCCTTCGCCAAGCGGGTGATGTTCTTCGACGAAGACAGTTGGAACCTGCTGCACGTGGACATGTACGACGCCAAGGGCAATCTCTGGCGTGTGCAGGAAGGCAGCCAGTGGGCCGATCCCGGCATCCAGGCCTGCACCAGTTTCGAGTACGTCAGCTATGACCTGGTGGCGCGCCGCTACCTGGCCGACGGATTCACCCAGGAAGGCGAGGTCCTCGACCTGACGGCGGGCCTGGAAGGGCGCGTTACCGACAGCCTGTTCAATCCCAGCGAACTGCGCCGTCGCGGCGAGCGTTGATCGGACCGGAGAACCCCTCGATGAACCACCACAAACAATGCGGTACCCCGACACCGCAAGGGACCCCGTGCGTCCGCAATCTGCTCGCGCTGGCCGTGATGGCGGCTTCCGGGCTGCTCTGGCCGCAGCAGGGACAGGCGTTCACCTTTGGCTCCGAGGACGGCATCTCGGGCAGCTTCGACTCGACGCTTTCCTATGGCTTCGCCACCCGTCTGGAGTCCCCGGACTGCCACCTGCTGGGCGGCGACAACGGCGGGTGCAACACCGGCACCCGCAACGAACTCGGTCGCTTCTACAACCTCGACCGGGGTAACGGCTACGCCAACGCCGACATCAACTACAGCAACGCCGACGACGGCAACCTGAACTACCACAAGCACGACGTGTTCTCCCATGTGATCAAGGGCACCCACGAGCTGAGCCTGAAGTTCGGCGATGGCTGGAGCGCCCTGGGGCGCGTTGCCTGGGCGAAAGATTTCAAGATGGACGACACGCGCCGCACCGAACTGGACGACCAGGCCGAACGCGACGCCACCGAGCGCTTCGACCTGCTGGACCTGTGGGTGGCGAAGGGCTTCGACCTCGGCGACATGCCGGCCAAGGTCAAGGTCGGCAACCAGGTGATCAGCTGGGGCGAGGAGATCTTCGTCACCGGCGGCATCAATCAGATCAACGCCCTCAGCCTGCCCAAGTACCACACGCCGGGCACCCAGCTGAAGGAGGTGTTCATCCCGGCGCCCATGGCCTCCTTCAACCTCGGACTTACCGACACCCTGAGCCTGGAGGCCTACTATCAGTTCAAGTGGAACGCCTACGGCCTGGACCCGGTGGGCACCTACTTCTCCACGGCGGATGTGGTGGGGGAGGGGCGGCGTCCGATCTATTACCCCAGCGGGTATGTGGACGGCATCCTCGGCGCGGGGACCTGCGCCGCCGTTACGCCCACCGGTCACTGTGGCGATCCGCTGGTGAGCGGCCTGGACGACGCCACCCTGGTAGCCGCCGGGCTGGCCATTCCCTACGGGGGCGAGCGTGAGGCGAAGAACAGCGGCCAGTACGGCGTGGCCCTGCGCTGGACCGCGGAGAGCATCGAGACCGAGTTCGGCTTCTACTACCAGCGCTACCACGACAAGCTGCCCTTCGTCGGCTACACCGCGCTGTCCAACCCGGACAACCTGGTGGTGGACAACTTCTTCATCAACTACGGCGAGGACAAGGACCTGTTCGGCCTGTCGATGAACACCATGGTGGGGCCGGTGGCCGTGGCCGGCGAGCTGTCCTACCGACCCGACGACAGCGTTGGCATCGACCCCACGGTGCCCTTCGGCCAGGCGTTCACCGGCAGCTTCAACAAGTTCAGCGTGTTCGACGCCGGGGTGCACAAGGGCTTCGTCGAAGAGAAGAAGTGGCAGGCCGACGTCAACGCCATCTACACCTTCTCCGCAAACGACCCGCTGGGCTTCATTCCCAGCAGCCTCGGCGCCTCCGACGGCTTCATCCTGGCCGAGGCCGTGGTCGCCCACTACCCGGACCTGGATACCTCCGGCCAGACGCCGTACTTCCTGCCGGATTACTCGCTGCCGGACAAGACCAGCTGGGGCTATGTGGCCGAGATCGGCATCAACTACCCGGACCTGTTCGGCACCGGCATCACCGTCACGCCGCAGCTGGACTTCAGCCACGACGTCAACGGCACCACACCCAACGCCATGCCCTTCGTCGAGGGGCGCAAGTCGCTGACCACCTCGCTGTTGTTCAACTACCGCGACCGCTGGAAGGGCAACCTGCAGTGGGTGCAGTACTGGGGCGGCGGTGACAACAACCTGATGGCCGACCGCGATTTCCTCGCCGGCAGCCTTTCCTACTCGTTCTGACCCAGCGGTGGCCTCGGGGCGCGTCGGCCGGAGCCAATCCGGCCCGGCGCGCCGCCGGGGCCTGCGTTGAATCGAGGCATTCCATGTTGGCTTCACTCGTGTGGGCGCTCGAGCGCTTCTTCTTCCGTCATCGCCTGGCGACCCTGGGCGTGCTGGCCGCCGTCACCCTGGTCATGGGGCTGTTCGCCCTGCGCCTGGAAATGTCGGCCGGCTTCGACAAACAGCTGCCGCAGCAGCACGCCTTCATCAAGACCTTCAACCAGTACCGTGACGTGCTGTTCGGCGCCAACCGCATCATCGTGGTGCTGCACGCCAGACACGGCGACATCTGGAACAAGGCGGCACTGACGCGCCTGCATGACCTCACCCAGGCGCTGTTCTTCATGCCGGGGATCGACAGGCGCAGCGTGACTTCGCTCTGGACCCCGAACACCCGCGCGGTACAGATCACCGAGGAGGGCATGAAGGCCGAGGACGTAGTCGGCGGCGACGTCACCGTCGGCACCCTCGACGACAAGGCCATCGCCGGCATTCGCGAGCGCACGCTGATCGGCGGTTTCGTTGGCAGCCTGGTGGCCAACGACCACTCCGGTGCCATGGTCATGGCCGAACTGGCGGACCCGGACCCGCAGACCGGCAAGCGCCTGAACTACCTGGCGTTCAGCCAGCAACTGGAAGATGAAGTGCGCGCCCGCTTCGCCGATGGCGACTACGACGTGCAGATCATCGGCTTCGCCAAGCAGATGGGCGATATCGGCGCGGGCGCCAGGGGCGTCGTCGGCTTCTTCTTCCTGGCCTTCCTGCTCACCGCGCTGGCGGTCTACTGGTACACGCGCTCCTGGGTGCTGACCTTCCTGCCGCTGTTCTGCTCGCTGGTGTCGGTGGTCTGGCAGTTCGGCACCCTGACCCTGCTGGGGTACGGGCTGGACCCGCTGGCGATCCTGGTGCCCTTCCTGGTGTTCGCCATCGGCGTGTCCCACGGGGTGCAGCAGGTCAACTTCATCTCCCGGGAAGTCTGTGCCGGCGCCGACGGCATGACCGCCGCCCGGCGCAGCTTCGGTGGCCTGCTGATTCCCGGCACTCTGGCGCTGATCACCGCCTTCGTCGGCTTCGCGACCCTGGCCCTGGTGCCCATCCCGATGATCCGCGAACTGGCCATCACTGCGTCGGTGGGCGTGGCCTACAAGATCGTCACCAACCTGATCATGCTGCCGCTGCTGGCCAGCTACTTCCGCTTCGACGCCGCCTACGTGGCCCGGGTGGAGCGCCTGCGTGCCTGGCGAGACGGCGCCATGGTCCACCTCGGCCGCATCGCTAAGCCGCGCAACGCCGCCATCGGCAGCCTGCTGTGCCTGGGGCTGATGGTGCTGGCCGTCTGGCAGAGCCAGGGGCGCCATGTCGGGCACGTGCTGCCGGGCGCGCCGGAGCTGCGTGCGGAGTCGCGCTACAACCAGGATGTGGAAAGCGTGGTCAGCCACTTCGCCCTGGGCCTGGACCTCTTCACCGTGGCGGTGGAAACCCCCGAAGGCGGCTGCTACCGGCACGACGTGATGACCTATGTGGACCGCCTGACCTGGTACCTGGGCAACGTGCCCAGCGTGCTCTCGGCGCAGTCGCTGCCGGCACTGACCAAGCTGTCGGCGTCCGGCGTCAACGAAGGCAACCCGAAGTGGGCGGCGTTGCCGATGGACGAGTCGTCACTCGGCGAGGCGGTGCGTCAGGTCCCCGAGGCCCTGCGCCTGTACAACGAGGACTGCACGCTGCTGCCGATCAACCTGTACCTGGCCGACCACAAGGCCAGCACGCTGAAAGAGGTGGTGCAGGCAGTGAAGCGCTATCGCGCCGAGCATCCCCTGGATGGGGTGACGGTGCGCCTGGCCAGCGGCAACGCCGGGGTGCAGGCCGCCACCAACGAAGTGGTGGAGACCTCCGAGCTGCCGATGATGCTCTACGTCTACCTGACCATCGTGCTGCTGGTGTTCCTGGTCTACCGCGACTGGCGGGCGATGGTCGCCTGTTGCCTGCCGCTGACGCTGGCCACCTTCCTCGGCTACTGGTTCATGAAGGCGCTGGATATCGGCCTGACCGTGGCGACCCTGCCGGTGATGGTGCTCGCGGTGGGCATAGGCGTGGATTACGCCTTCTACATCTATAACCGCCTGCAGATGCACCTGGCCGAGGGGAAGGACATCGTCAACGCCTTCCAGCAGGGTCTGCGGGAAGTCGGCGTGGCCACGGTGTTCACCGCGCTGACGTTGTCGGTCGGCGTGGCCACCTGGTCCTTCTCGGCGCTGAAATTCCAGGCCGACATGGGCCTGCTGCTCACCTTCATGTTCATGGTCAACATGATCATGGCCATCACCCTGCTGCCGGCCATCGCCGTGATGCTGGACACCCTGATTCCACGACGGGGGCCGGTACGTGCGCCCCTGCTCGCGCACTGACGAGGAGGACTGTCGATGTTCGCGATTCACTCCCTGCGCCTGTTGCTGGCGGCGCTGATCCTGGCCAGCGGCGGCAGCCCGCACGCCGAAGAGGATGCCGGTCCGGCCATGTCCCTGGCCGCACCTCAGCGCGCCCCGCTGGTGGCGGTGGCCCGTGCCGGCGAGCGCCTGGCGGCGGTGGGCGACCACGGCGTGGTGGTGCTCTCCGACGATGGCCAGAACTGGCGGCAAGCCAAGGCCGTGCCGGTGGATGGCCTGCTCACCGCCGTCAGCTTCACCGATGCCCGACAGGGCTGGGCCGTTGGCCACGGTGGCGTGTTGCTGCACAGCGAGGATGGCGGCGAGACCTGGACCCGGCAGGCGGACCTGGAGGGCCAGCCGGTACTGCTTTCGGTCTGGTTCGAGAATCCCCGGCACGGCGTCGTCACCGGCGCCTACGGCTATGCCGCGCAGACCCGCGATGGCGGCCACAGCTGGCAGCGCCTCAGCGTGGGCACCGAGGGGGACGACTACCACCTCAATCAGGTCTTTCCCGGCCCGAAGGACAGCCTGTTCATCGTCGCCGAAATGGGCAACGCCTTCCGTTCCCGTGATGGCGGCTCGTCCTGGGAAACCCTGGACACCGGAGCCAGCGGCTCGCTGTGGACGGGGCTCGGGCTGCGCGATGGTCGTGTACTGCTCGCCGGCATGAGCGGCCGCGTGCTGCTGAGCGACGACCAGGGTGACAGCTGGCGCGAGCTGGACAGTGGCAGCCACGAGGCCATCACCGCCCTGGCCCAACTGCCAGACGGGCGCGTGGCACTGGTGGGCAATGGCGGGCTGGTGGGCCTGTCGGACCCCGGGGTAGGGCACTTCACCGCGACCATCCGTGAAGACCGCCTGAACCTGGCGGCGCTGGCGCCCCAGGCCGGCGGTGGCCTGCTGCTGTTCGGACCCTCGGGGGTGCTGCTGCAGGAGAGCGGCATCCGTCCGCAGCCCTGACGCCAGATGCCAAACGAGGTGACGCGGCCAGCCAAGCCTGCGCCGTGGCGCCATCCCTAGACTGCAGGCTCGGCGCTGCTTGCCGGGCCCTCAATCCACGCCATCGGAACAACCCTATGCTGAAGCCTTCATTGCGAAACCTGCTGTGCGGCCTGTCGCTGGCCGTCCTGGCGCTACCCGCCGTGGCGACGTTCCAACCGGAACAGGCCCATGTGCAAGTGCTGGATGATCACAAAGGGCGGGACTGGTTCTGGATCTGGGGCAGCAACGCTCCCAGCATGGTGGACGGTCGCGCGTACCTGTTCGCCGACGACGGCCGCAATCTCGGTGTGCTGAACACCGGCATGTGGTCCAACGGCCTGGTCTTCTCCCGCAAGCGCGACGAGCTCTACGCCACCGAGATCTATTTCAGCCGGGGCGTGCGCGGGACTCGCTCGGACGTGGTGACGGTGTATGACGCCCGCACCCTGAGTCCGAAGCGGGAGATCGACATTCCCGCCAAGCGCATGACGGCGCTGATCTCCACGGGGATCAGCGTTCTGTCGGACGACGAGCGCTTCCTGCTGGTGCTCAACTTCACCCCGGCCCAATCGATTTCCATCGTCGACCTGGAGTCCCACCGCTTCGTCGGCGAAGTCGCGACGCCGGGCTGTGCGTCCATCTACCCGGCGGGCCCGCGCGACTTCTACGCCGTCTGCGGCAATGGCGGCTTCTTCCACCTCGGCCTCGACGATGCCGGGCAGGTCCGCGTGCAATCCCGCACCGCGCCGGCCTTCGACCCGCTCAAGGACCTGATCCTCACCACCGGGGTGCGCCAGGGCGATACCTGGTACTTCGTCTCCCAACAGAACCACGCCTACGGCATCCGCATGAACGCCGAGGGCGTCGAGACCACCCGGCAGTGGTCCCTGGTCAGCGACGAAGAGCGTGCCGATGGCTGGGGTGTGGCGGGCAACCACGGCACCGCGCTGCACGAACGCAGCGGGCGGCTGTTCGTGCTGATGCACCAGGACAAGCCGGAGAACTACCAGAAGCCGGGCACAGAGGTCTGGGTCTTCGACATTGCCACCCAGCAGCGACTGGCGCGTGTCGAACTGAAGGAGCAGAGCACCGCCATCGGTGTCAGCCAGGGTGAGCATCCGCGTCTCTACAGCCTCGACTGGCTGGTGCCCATGCCCTCGCTGTTCACCGCCTGGATCTACCTGACAGAGGGCGAGGCCGGCCTGGGACCGCTGCTGCGCCAGGGCATCAACCTCTACGACGCCGACAGCGGCGAACACCTGCGTAGCGTCGGCGACATTCCCCTGGGCTTCATGAACGTGGTGGCGCCATGGTGATCTCGACCTTTCTCCAGGATCCCATGGTCCACCTCGCCAGCGCGGGCGGCCTGGCGTTGCTGCTGGGCTCTGCGGGGCTGCACAAGTTTCGCGATGGCCAGGGCTTCGCTCGGGTGCTGCAGGGCTACGGAGCCGTTTTTGGCGGGCATCTGATGGGGCGTACGCAAAGCCTGCTCAGGGTGCTGGTGCCGTCCCTCGAACTGCTTGCCGCTGCCAGCGTGCTGATGAGCGTCTGGTTGCCACTGGCGGCGCTGCCTGCCGTGCTGTTGCTGGCGCTCTATGCCGGGGTGCTCGCCCTGGGCGCGCGGCGCGGAGCGGCCATCGAGGATTGCGGCTGCCATTGGGGCGGCCGGCCCCAGGCGCCCAGCCGGGGCCTGGTGTGGCGCAACCTGGTCCTGCTGCTGCCTGCCCTCAACCTGATGCTGCCGGCGCAGGGCCGCCCTCTGGTGTGGTTCGACGCCATCACCCTTGTCGGCGCCGTTTTCAGCGGCCTGGCCTTCTACCTGCTGGCGAACCTGCTGATCGCCAATCGTACTTCCCTGCAAGAGTTGAGCGAGCCATGACACATGCACTGATGATCTCCAGCTTCTTCTCCTGGCTGACCACCCTCGGCCTGGCCATTGCCGTCTGGGCCCTGGCACGCCAGATCGGCCTGCTGCACGAACGCATCCGCCCGGTGGGAGCCCTGTCCCTCGGCAAGTCCATCAAGGCCGGGGAGACGGCGCCGCGCTTCACCTTGCCCAGCCTCACCGGCGGCTCGATCAACCTCGGCGGGGCCAGCGAGCGGGGCCAGTCGACCCTGCTGTTCTTCCTCTCCGAGACCTGCCCGGTGTGCAAGACGCTGTTGCCGGTACTCCGCTCGGTGCGCGACCAGGAAGGTTCCCGGCTACGCATCGTGCTGGCCAGCGACGGTGAGGCGGCTGCCCATGAGGCCTTCATCGCCGCCCAGCGCCTGCAGGATTTCCCCTACCTGCTGTCCCGTGAGGTGGGCCTGGCCTACCAGATCAGCAAGCTGCCCTATGCCGTGCTGATCGACGCGGCCGGCACCGTGGTCACCCACGGCCTGATCAACACCCGTGAGCACCTGGAAAGCCTGTTCGAAGCCCAGGCCCTGGGCGTTCCCTCGATCCAGGCCTGGCAGGCGTCGCGCCACGCGGCCGAACACTCCCTTTACCAGCAGGTGCACTGAGCATGGCGATCCGATGGTTTGACGAGGCCACCGAACTTTTCACCCGGCGTACCGCGCGGGGCACCTCTCGCCGAGGGTTCCTCGGCGGGCTGGGCACGCTGCTGATCGGTGCCAGCGCGGCCACGCTGCTGCCGGTGTATCGCAGCAACGCCTTCGCCCAGTCCGGCAGCGGCCTGGTGGAGGAGGGCGATCCCAACAGCTGCGACTACTGGCGCTACTGCGCCATCGACGGCTTCCTCTGCGGTTGCTGCGGCGGTTCGCCGAACAGTTGCCCGCCCGGCACTGTGCGCTCGGACATCACCTGGATCGGCACCTGCCGCAACCCGGCGGACGGCAAGGACTACGTGATCTCCTATAACGACTGCTGCGGCAAGGGCAATTGCGGCCGCTGCGTGTGCCAGCGCGACGAAGGCGACACGCCGCTGTACCGCCCGCAGAGCTCCAACGACCTCAACTGGTGCTCCGGCAGCCAGGCCGACATGCCCTATCACTGCTCCCTGTCGGTGGTGATCGGGGTGAAGGAGTAGGCCATGGCGCTCCGTGTACTTGCCGTCCCGGCTCTTGCCGTGTCGCTTGTGATGGGTTCGCCCGTCGCGGCGGCCACCGAGCCGCGCCAGTTCGACTACATGCTCAACTGCCAGGGCTGCCACCTGCCGGACGGCAGCGGCAACCCGGCGCGGCAGGTGCCGGCTTTCCCGGGGCAGCTGGGCAAGTTCCTCGGCGTACCCGGCGGCCGCGAGTATCTCGTGCAGGTGCCAGGTTCGGCGCTGTCGGGGCTCTCCGACGAGGCGCTGGCCGGGGTCCTCAACTGGATGCTGGAAACTTTCAGCGCGGCCGAGCTGCCGGCCGGCTTCAAGCCCTATACCGGCGCCGAACTTCACGTCTGGCGCCAGTCTCCCCCTGCGGATATCGAGCATGTCCGCCGTGAACTGCTGGAGCGCATTGCCCGGCAAGAAGAACAACAGCACGAGGGAACCTGAACACATGAAGCACCGTACGTACATCGGCGCGCTCCTGCTCGCCGCGACCCTGCACGCCCAGGCCGAATCGGCTCCCGACCTCGCCCGACTGCAAACCTGCGCCGCCTGCCATGGCGACCGGGGGCAGGGCAATCCGGCTCTCGGCGCCCCCCGGCTGGCCGGCCAGCAGGCGGATTACCTGCTCCAGCAATTGCATGGCTTCAAGGAGGGGCGACGAGGCTATGACACCCGCGACAGCCACGGTGCCCAGATGCGCGCGGTGGTGGCGAGCCTCGACGAGGCCGACTTCGCGCCCCTGGCCCATCACTACGCCGGCCAGGATGTTGGCCCGGGCAGCACGCTCTACCAGGCCGACAGCAGCGGCAAGGTCGCCTACCAGGGCACCTGCGCCGCCTGCCACGGTACGGAGGCGGAAGGCTATGCCCATCTCAAGACCGCGAACCTGCGCATCCTCGACCCGGCCTATCTGGAACGCCAACTCAGCCATTACGCCCAGGGCCTGCGCGGCGCCGATGGGCATGCCGACCAGCACGGCATCTGGATGCGCGGCATTGCCCTGCAGATTGGCGGAGATGCCGAACGCAAGGCGATCGTCGACTACATAGGCAGCCTGGCGGCCGGTAACTGATCCGTCTGACCTCAATGTGGCATCCCTTCACCTGCGGTTTTTTGTAGGAGCGAGCTTGCTCGCGAAATGGTGGTCACGTGAGGTTCGCAAGCAAGAGCGCGGTGTCCCCTTGCTCCTACAAGTTCACCGCCAAGCCAGCGGATCGGTGCGCATGGCGCACCCTACGGCTGGGCTCCTGCGCAATGCCTGATTTCTTCAATGAGGTTCCAATCAGAATGCCTTCCAAAGCGTTCATCAAAGGGTTTCGCCACGAACTGGCCAATCGTGCTTTTGCTTTTCTGGCTGTGGGGCGGATGGCCGAGCGCCTCGACGGAGACGCGCGCGGCCTGTTCTGGAAAACCTATCTGGACCTGGAGGTGTTCAACGGCCCGCGCTACGAAGCCGCCGCCAGGAGATGGGGACTTGGCGTGACGCCGGGAATAGCGAGCAGGCTCAAGGCTTGGGCCGTTTCCTCGGTACCGAAGGCGTGCCATGGGCTATTGCTGAAGGTCGTCTATCGCGAAACGCTGAAGTATCTCGAGTGGCTGAAAGACCTGCGACGACAGGGACCTGCAGATGCCAGGGCGTTCCTCGACTACATGGTTCATCAGGAGGAAGTGCAGATCGAGATGATGCGGATCGCCTTGAGTGGCCGCTATTCGGAGATAACGGGCAGTGCCGACGATTTCTTCCTGAAGTACAACGGCCGGGTGCTGCTTTTCAATGACGGTGAGCCGTGCACGTTCGATTGAAAGCCCGTCCCTCTCCTCTTCAGGGGCGAAGAGGCATGCTTTTCATCCTGCGCGTTGTGGGCGCGAGTTCATTCGCGAAGGAGAGCGCAGCTGTCCCTGGGACGGAACGCCAAGGCAGGTCGGCGACCTGCATCGCGATTGAAATCGCCCCCACAGCGCACCATTCAGGCAGGGACGGGGGGGGCGAGGGCAGGGGCTGAATGGGTTAGCATCCAGAAGGATTTTCTGACGCTGGCTGACTCGAAAGTCAGGACAATCGTCCTGGCTCGTGGTTAACTCAGCGTTTTCCTACAACACCACCTCAAACAAGGACTTTTGCAATGGCTCAAGTAACCCTCAAGGGCAACCCGATCAACGTCGACGGCCAACTGCCGCAGAAAGGCCAGCAGGCTCCGGCGTTCAGCCTGGTCGGCGGCGATCTGTCCGATGTGACCCTGGCCAGCCTGAGTGGCAAGCGCAAGGTGCTGAACATTTTCCCGAGCGTCGACACCCCGACCTGCGCCACCTCCGTGCGCAAGTTCAACGTCGAGGCCAGCAAGCTGGCCAACACCGTCGTGCTGTGCATCTCCGCCGACCTGCCGTTCGCCCAGAAGCGTTTCTGCGGTGCTGAAGGCCTGGACAACGTGATCAATCTGTCCACCATGCGCGGCGCCAACTTCCTCAAGGACTATGGCGTGTCCATCGCCAACGGCCCGCTGGCTGGCATCGCCGCTCGCGCCGTGGTGGTTCTGGACGAGAATGACAAGGTGCTGCACAGCGAGCTGGTAGGCGAGATCGCCGACGAGCCGAACTACGCGGCCGCCATCGCTGTCCTGTAACGCATGCTGGAATGAAGAAGGGAGGCCAATGGCCTCCCTTTTTTACTGCTGTTCGACGTGGAGTACCCCGTAGGGTGCTCTGCGCGCACCGTGACTGCCGGCGACCTCCGGTGCGCACGGCGCACCCTACCGATCATCCCGTTTACAACGTCAGCTTCAGCCGGCTGACCAATGCCCCCGGCAGCAGCGCCGACCAGGTCTGGCGCTCGCCGTAGGTGCTGCTGGACAGCCGCAGCTGGCGCTCCTGGGTCAGGGCTTCCAGTTGGTCGCCGAGCAGGCTGAACAGGCTGTCGTCGAAGCGCATGGTGTCTACCGGTGCCTGGATCTGGCCGTCTTCCACCCAGAAGGTGGCGAAGCGGGTCATGCCGGTCATGCGGGCGGCCGGCAGGTCGGACCAGTTCAGGTACCAGAGGTTGCCGATGTACAAGCCCGTGCCCAGGCGTTCCAGCACGTTGTCCAGGGGCAGGGTGCCGGCGCCCATCACCAGCGACTGGGTGGCTTCGTTGGCGTCGGCGCAGTTCGCCACCAGCCCGTACTCGCGGGCGCTGCGTGGGTAGACGAGTTGCCCGGCGAAGGCGCCGTTGCGCACCAGCGCCACATCGCTGCGTGGGGCACCTTCGGGACCGAAGGCCGGGGCGAGGGCACCGGCCACTTGTTCGTCGAGGTTCAACAACGGGCTGAAGCGGGCGCTGTCGTCCTGCAGGCGTTGCAGGGGGCTTTCCTTGTTGGCCAGGGCGCGGGCGGAGAAGCCGGTCCAGGACAGCATGCCCAGCACTTCGTCGAGAGCGGCCGGCGCCAGGTAGGCGCGGTAGTCGCCGGGGTGCAGGGCATGCACGGGCTTGCCCAGGTGCTCCAGTTGCTGGCGTGCCCCGGCGAAACGGCTGGCGAATTCGGCGGTGTCCCAGCGCGCGCCGGCGTAGTCGGCCTTCACTGCCTGATGATTGCTGTGGAACAGGCTCCAGTCGAAGTTGAAACAGTGCGCGGTGTGCCAGCCGAAGGCGCCGAAGCTGTTGGCGAAACCCCGATGCAACGGGCCAGCGGCATAGATGCCCACCAGATCGAGGCCATTGGCGAGGGCATCGATTTCCGCGAGCACCGTCGCGCAGTCGGGCAGGGCGGCTTCATCCACGGAACGTCGGTGCCAGGCCGAACGCTCCAGTTGCAGATAGGGATCGGGCGGCAGCTGGCTGATGACCAGGCGCAGCTGCACCAGTCCATCGGCCAGCTGCTGGCGGTCGCTTTCCGGGTCGCCGGTGAGGGTGACCGCGAGTTCAGCGCTTCGGTCATCGCGGATCAACCGCAGGCGTCCGGTGGCCTGGGTCACGTGGCCGGCCTGGCGCACCTGGGCACGGTTGAAGCGAATGAACTCGGACGCCTCGGCGCTGTACCAGAGGCTGAAGTCCTCGCCGGCCTGCAGGCTGGCGCCAAGGCTTTCGGCGAGGGCGGTAAAGCGGGATTCTGCGTCGGCCATCACTGGGCTCCTCCAAAGACTTCCACCTGTCTGAAGACGCAGGCTGGCGAAGCATGGCCCACGCGCACCACCTGGTTGGGCTCGCCCTTGCCGCAATGGGGCGTGCCATGGACCTCGAAGGTATCGGCATCGCCGACTGCGGCGAGGTTGCGCCAGAATTGCGCGGAAACCCCACGATAGTTGGGGTTCTTCACCACGCCCTTGAGTTGGCCATGCTCGATCAGCCGACCCCACTCGCAGCCGAACTGAAACTTGTTGCGTGCATCGTCGATGGACCAGGAACGGTTGGTGCTCATCAGCACGCCGCGCTCGATGCCGCCAATGAGCTGGGCCAGGCTCTGCTCGCCGGGTTCCAGGTTGAGATTTGCCATGCGGTCGATCGGCGCGCGGTTCCAGTTGCTCGCCCGGCTGTTGGCCACGCCCGGCAAGCCGCTGCGTTGCTGGGACAGCGCGCCGCCCAGTGGGCGCAGCAGAAGGCCGTCCTTGATGAGCATTTCCTTGCGTGCCGGCCGGCCGTCGTCATCAAAGCTGTAGCTGGCCAACTCTTCCGGGATGCCGGGGTCGAAACTGATGTTCAGCAAGCTCGACCCATATTGATAGCGGCCAAAGTCCCCAAGGCCGATGAAGCTGGTGCCGGCGTAGTTGCGTTCGTCGCCGAGGATGCGGTCCAGCTCCAGCGGGTGGCCGATGGATTCGTGGATCTGCAGCATCATCTGGTCCGGCATCAGCAGGAGGTCGGTGATTCCGCTGGGCGTATTGGGCGCCATCAGCAGTTGCAGGGCCTCGTCCGCCACGCGTGCCGAAGCACCGCCGAACCCCAGGCGCTGCAGCACCTCGGTGCCGCCCTGCTGGCCGCTGCCGTAGCCGCCGAAGCTGCGGGTCTGGCTGTCGCTGCCGTCGAACGCGGTGACGCTGATGCCGGGGTAGGTGAAGCGCAGGTCCTGCCACTGCTCGGCGCCAGCGCTGTTGAGGTAGAGCTGCTCGTGGCGCTGGCTGTCGAGATAGAGGTTCCAGTTGACCAGGCGCGGATCGCCGGGGATGTGCGCCGATTCTTCGGCCAGCAGTTCGAAACGCTCGGCGAGGCTGGGTAGCGGTTGGTCCAGCCCTGGCGACTGGTAATGCCCACTGCCCCGGGGTGGCTCCAGGCGACTCTGGTCCACCAGGGCGTAGCGAGCGATCTGTCGCGCGAGCGCCTCGGCCTTGCCCAGCGCCTGTTGCAGGCCCTGCTGGCTGAGGTCGGCCGTGGCGGCGTAGGCCTCGACGCCCGCCAGGCGCACGCTGAGCATGGCGCCCATATCCTGGCTGATCGACGGCGGCTCGGCCACTCCACGGCGCAGCATCACTTGCTCGGCGCTCTGGCGGACGATGCGCAAGGAATGGAACTCGGCGCGGGTGGTAAGGGCAGCGAAACGCTGCCTTAGATTGTCGAACACGGAACGCTCCCTGGCCCGGTGAAATCGATACTGACGCCACCATCGAGTTGCGATGGCGGGTCAGTAAGCATAGTAAGTGGCGTAAGCACTAGGTAAATACCCGGTAAATAGACTTTGCCTTCTGCTTTCAACTGCTTATCGTTCACGTTCTCGCATATCCCGACCTGAATCATGTCCCCGATCACTGAGCAATCCCCGAATTCCCGTTCCCTTCGAAACTGGCTGGCCATCGCCGTCGCGCTGCTGGCCTTGCTGCTCCTGATCTGGTGGTTCTGGCCGGAAACCGCGGCCAAACCCAACCAGCAGGGAGGGCGCGGAGGTCCGGGCCGCCCTGGCTTCGGTGCGTTCTCCGGCCCTGTGCCGGTGCGCGTGGCGACCATCACCCAGGGTGATTTCCCGGTTTACCTCAAGGCACTCGGCACCGTAACCGCGCTGAACACGGTGAACGTGCGCGGTCGCGTCGACGGTGAGCTGGTCAAGCTGCAGTTCGAGGAAGGCCAACAGGTCAAGGCCGGCGACCTGCTGGCGGTGATCGACCCGCGTCCCTACCAGGTTGCCCTGCAGCAAGCCGAAGGCACCCTGGCGCAGAATCGCGCCCAGCTGAAGAACGCCGAGATCGATCTGGCGCGCTACAAGGGCCTCTACGCAGAGGACAGCATCGCCAAGCAGACCCTGGACACCCAGGAGGCGCTGGTGGCGCAGTATCGCGGGACCATCAAGACCAATGATGCGGCGGTGGCCGAGGCCAGGCTGAACCTCGGCTTCACCCAGGTTCGCGCGCCCATTTCCGGCCGCCTCGGCTTGCGCCAGGTGGACCTCGGCAACCTGGTCAGCAGCGGTGACACCACGCCGCTGGTGGTCATCACCCAGACCAAACCCATCAGCGTCGCCTTCACCCTGCCCGAGGGTCAACTGCCGGAGGTGGTCAGCCGCTTCCGCGCCGGCCAGCCCCTGGTGGTGGAAGCCTGGGACCGTGGCGACAAGGTCAAGCAGGCCGAAGGCGTGCTGCAGAGCCTGGACAACCAGATCGACACCACCACCGGCACCCTGAAACTCAAGGCGCGCTTCGCCAACGACGACGAAATCCTCTTCCCCAATCAGTTCGTCAATGTTCGCCTGCGCGCCGAGCTGCTTTCGCAAGCGGTGCTCATCCCCTCGGCCGCCGTGCAGTTTGGCAGCCAGGGCACCTTCGCCTACGTGATGGACGGCGAGAAGAAGGTCAAGGTCCGCAAGCTGGAAACCGGTCCGGACGATGGCGAGCGCACCGTGGTCAAGAGCGGCCTGCAACCGGGCGAGCGCGTGGTGCTGGAAGGGACCGACCGCCTGCGCGACGGCAGCGACGTGGAAGTGGTGCATGACGCGGACGAAGTACCCGCTGAACCCACTGAACAGCTGCAGGGCGCCAAGCCTGAAGGCCAGGGCGCGAAAGGCGGCGTATGAACCTCTCCCGCCTGTTCATCCTGCGGCCGGTCGCCACCACCCTGAGCATGCTGGCGATCCTGCTCGCCGGCCTGATCGCCTACCGCCTGCTGCCGGTTTCCGCGCTGCCCGAGGTGGACTATCCGACCATTCGTGTCCTCACCCTCTATCCGGGCGCCAGCCCTGATGTGATGACCAGTGCCGTCACCGCGCCGCTGGAGCGCCAGTTCGGGCAGATGCCCGGCTTGACGCAGATGTCCTCCACCAGCTCGGGTGGCGCCTCGGTCATCACCCTGCGCTTCAGCCTGGAAATAGATCTGGACGTGGCCGAGCAGGAGGTGCAAGCGGCGATCAACGCGGCCACCAACCTGCTGCCCAACGACCTGCCGGCGCCGCCGGTTTACAACAAGGTCAACCCGGCCGATACGCCGGTGCTGACCCTGGCCATCAGCTCGAAGACCATGCCGCTGCCCAAGCTGCATAACCTGGTGGACACCCGCATGGCGCAGAAACTGGCGCAGATCAGCGGCGTGGGCATGGTCAGCATCGCCGGTGGCCAGCGCCAGGCCGTGCGCATTCGCGTCAACCCCGAGGCCCTGGCGGCCAATGGCCTGAACCTGTCGGACGTGCGCAGCCTGGTAAGCGCCTCCAACGTCAACCAGCCCAAGGGCAACTTCGACGGCCCGACCCGCGTCTCCATGCTGGACGCCAACGACCAGCTCAAGTCCGCCGAGGAATACGCCAACCTCATCCTCGCCTACAACAACGGCGGGGCCTTGCGTCTGAAGGATGTGGCCGAGATCGTCGACGGCGCCGAGAACGAACGACTGGCCGCCTGGGCCAACCAGAACGAGGCGGTGCTGCTGAACATCCAGCGCCAGCCGGGCGCCAACGTGATCGAGGTGGTGGACCGCATCCAGGCGTTGCTGCCGTCGATCAACGCCAACCTGCCGGCGGGCATTGATGTGGTGGTCCTCACCGACCGTACCCAGACCATCCGCGCGGCCATTACCGACGTGCAGCACGAGCTGTTCCTCGCCATCGCCCTGGTGGTGATGGTGACCTTCCTGTTCCTGCGCCGGATGAGCGCCACCATCATCCCGTCCATCGCCGTGCCGCTGTCCCTGGTGGGCACCTTCGCGGTGATGTACCTGGCCGGCTTCTCCATCAACAACCTGACGCTGATGGCGCTGACCATCGCCACCGGATTCGTGGTGGACGACGCCATCGTCATGCTGGAAAACATCGCCCGTCACCTGGAGGAGGGCGAGACACCGCTCAACGCCGCGCTCAAGGGCGCGAAGCAGATCGGCTTCACCCTGATCTCGCTGACCTTCTCGCTGATCGCCGTACTGATCCCGCTGCTGTTCATGGCGGATGTGGTGGGCCGGTTGTTCCGCGAGTTCGCCATCACCCTGGCGGTGGCCATCCTGATCTCGCTGGTGGTCTCCCTGACCCTGACGCCAATGATGTGCGCGCGCCTGCTCAAGCGGGAGAAGAAAGAAGAAGAGGGCGGCTTCTACAAGGCCAGCGGCGACTTCATTGATGGCATGATCGCGCGCTACGGCCAGGGTCTGACCTGGGTGCTCCGGCACCAGGGCCTGACCCTGCTGGTGGCGGTCGGCACCCTGGCGCTTACCGTGGTGCTCTACCTCGCCGTGCCCAAGGGCTTCTTCCCGGTGCAGGACACCGGCGTCATCCAGGGCATCACCGAAGCGCCGCAGTCGGTGTCCTTCCGCTCCATGAGCGAGCGCCAGCAGAAGGTTGCCGCGCTGATCCTCAAGGACCCGGCGGTGGCCAGCCTGACCTCCTACATTGGCGTCGACGGCGATAACGCCACCCTCAACAGCGGCCGCATGCTGATCAACCTCAAGCCCCACGGCGAGCGCGACGTAACCGCCAGCGAGGTGATCGCGCGCCTGCAGCCTGAGCTGGACAAACAGAGCGACATCCGCCTCTACCTGCAGCCGGTGCAGGACCTGACCATCGAGGACCGGGTCAGCCGCACGCAGTTCCAGTTCAGCCTGGAATCCCCGGACGCCGACCTGCTCAACGAGTGGACCGGCAAGCTGGTGGATACCCTGCGCCAGCAACCGGAGCTGTCCGACGTGGCCAGCGACCTGCAGGACAAGGGCCTGCAGGTGTACCTGAATATCGACCGTGACATGGCCGGGCGCCTCGGCGTGGAGATATCCGCCATCACCGACGCCCTCTACGACGCTTTCGGCCAGCGGCAGATTTCCACCATCTTCACCCAGGCCAGCCAGTACCGCGTGGTACTGGAGTCCGCCCCGGGCGAGGTGATCGGCCCGCAGGCGCTGCAGCAGATCCACGTCGCCACCAGCGCGGGCACCCAGGTATCGCTCTCTGCCCTGGCGAAGGTGGAAGAGCGCCAGACGCAACTGGCGGTCAACCATATCGGCCAGTTCCCGGCCGTGACCCTGTCCTTCAACCTGGCACCCGGCGTCGCCCTGGGCGAAGCGGTGGCGGTGATCGAACGGGTGCAGCAGGACATCGGCATGCCGGAGGGCATCCAGACCCGCTTCCAGGGCGCGGCGGCGGCCTTCCAGGCCTCGTTGTCGAGCACGCTGCTGCTGATTCTGGCAGCGGTGGTGACCATGTACATCGTGCTGGGCGTGCTCTACGAGAGCTATATCCACCCGGTGACCATCCTCTCCACGCTGCCTTCGGCGGGCGTCGGCGCCTTGCTGGCGCTGCTGCTGACCGGTAACGACCTGGGCCTGATCGCCATCATCGGCATCATCCTGCTGATCGGCATCGTCAAGAAGAACGCCATCATGATGATCGACTTCGCCCTGGACGCGGAGCGGCATCAGGGCATGTCGCCCGAGGATGCGATCTACCAGGCGGCGCTGCTGCGCTTCCGGCCGATCCTGATGACGACGCTGGCGGCCCTGTTCGGCGCCATCCCGCTGATGCTCGCCACCGGTTCCGGCGCCGAACTGCGCCAGCCCCTGGGCCTGGTGATGGTGGGCGGTCTGCTGCTGTCCCAGGTGCTGACCCTGTTCACCACCCCGGTGATCTACCTGGCCTTCGACCGCCTGGCCCGCCGCTACACCGGCCGCAGTGCAGCGGGGGTGCAAGCGTGAGCCGACTTAACTGCTCCTGCTTCCTGCTTGTCTCCCCTCTCCCGTATACGGGAGAGGGGCCGGGGGAGAGGGCTATGGCCATCGTTCCCTCTCCCCAGCCCTCTCCCGCGAGCGGGAGAGGGGGTGATTGGTCATGAACCTCTCCGCCCCCTTCATCCACCGCCCGGTCGCCACCATGCTGCTGAGCCTGGCGATCCTGCTCCTGGGCAGCGTCAGCTTCGGCCTGCTGCCGGTGTCGCCGCTGCCTCAAATGGATTTCCCGGTGATCACCGTGCAGGCCAGCCTGCCCGGCGCCAGTCCGGAGATCATGGCGTCCAGCGTCACCACGCCGCTGGAGCGTTCGCTAGGCACCATCGCCGGCATCAACCAGATGACCAGCCGCACCAGCCAGGGCTCGACGCGGATCATCGTGCAGTTCGACCTGGACCGGGACATCAACGGCGCCGCCCGCGATGTGCAGGCAGCCATCAACGCCTCGCGCAACCTGCTGCCCAGCGGTATGCGCAGCATGCCCACCTACAAGAAGGTCAACCCGTCCCAGGCGCCGATCATGGTGTTGTCGCTGACCTCCGACGTGCTGGAGAAAGGCCAGCTCTATGATATGGCGTCCACCATCCTGGCCCAGAGCCTGTCCCAGGTTAAGGGCGTGGGCGAGGTGCAGATCGGCGGCAGCTCACTGCCTGCCGTCAGGGTGGAGCTGGAGCCGCAACTGCTGACCCAGTACGGCATCGCCCTGGACGATGTGCGCAGCACCATTGCCGCCGCCAACCAGCGCCGACCCAAGGGCGCCGTGGAAGATGCCGGGCGTCACTGGCAAGTGGGTGCCAACGACCAGTTGGAGAAGGCCGCCGACTACGCGCCGCTGATCCTCCGCTACCAGGACGGCGCCGCGCTGCGCCTGGGCGATGTGGCCAAGGTCCGCGACGCCGTGGAAGACCGTTACAACAGCGGCTTCTTCAACGACGACTCGGCGGTGCTGCTGGTGATCAACCGCCAGGCCGGCGCCAACATCATCGAGACCATCGAAAGCATCAAGCAGCAACTGCCCGCGCTGCAGGCGGTGCTGCCCGCCAGCGTCAAGCTGGACCTGGCCATGGACCGCTCGCCGGTGATCCGCGCCACCCTGCATGAAGCCGAGCGCACCCTGCTGATCGCCGTCGGCCTGGTGATACTGGTCGTCTACCTGTTCCTGGGTAACCTGCGCGCCTCGCTGATCCCGGCGCTGGCGGTGCCGGTGTCCCTGGTGGGCACCTTCGCCGCGATGTACCTGATGGGCTTCTCGCTCAACGTGCTGTCGCTGATGGCGCTGATCCTCGCCGCCGGCCTGGTGGTGGACGACGCCATCGTGGTGCTGGAGAACATCTCGCGGCACATCAACGACGGCATGGCGCCCTTCAAGGCGGCATTGCAGGGCACCCGCGAAGTCGGCTTCACCCTGCTGTCGATGAACCTTTCGCTGGTGGCGGTATTCGTCTCCATCCTGTTCATGGGCGGCATTATCGACCGCTTGTTCCGCGAATTCTCGCTGACGCTGGCGGTGGCCATCCTGGTTTCGCTGCTGGTGTCCCTGACGCTGACGCCGATGCTCTGCGCGCGTTGGCTGAAGCCCCACGTGCCGGACCAGGACAGCCGCCTGCAACGCTGGAGCGAGGCACTGCATACGCGCATGGTCGATGCCTACGACCGGACCCTGGGCGTGGCGCTACGCCATCCGCGCCTGACCCTGGCCAGCCTGTTGCTGACCATCGGCTGCAACATCGCCCTTTACGTATTGGTCCCCAAGACCTTCCTCCCGCAGCAGGACACCGGCCAACTGATTGGCTTCATCCGTGGCGACGACGGCCTGTCCTTCACCGTGATGCAGCCGAAGATGGAAACCTTCCGCCGCGCCGTCCTCAAGGACCCGGCCGTGGAGAGCGTGGCCGGTTTCATCGGCGGCAGTGGCGGCATCAACAACGCCTTCATGATCGTGCGCCTGAAGCCCATCGCCGAGCGCAAGGTATCGGCGCAGAAGGTGATCGAACGGCTGCGCGCCAATCTGCCCAAGGTGCCCGGCGGCCGGCTGATGCTGATGGCGGACCAGGACCTGCAGTTCGGCGGTGGCCGTGAGCAGCGCAGTTCGCAGTACGAGTACGTGTTGCAGAGTGGCGAGCTGTCCGACCTGCGCACCTGGGGGCCGAAGGTCACCGCTGCACTCAAGGCGTTGCCGGAACTTACCGCCATCGACGCCAACGAAGGGGAGGGGGCCCAGCAGGTCACCCTGCAAGTGGACCGCGACACGGCCAAACGCCTGGGCGTGGACATGGCCATGGTCACCACCGCGCTGAACAACGCCTACAGTCAGCGGCAGATTTCCACCATCTACGACACCCTGAACCAGTATCAGGTGGTGATGGAGGTAAACCCGAAATACGCCCAGGACCCGGAAACCCTCAAACAGGTCCAGTTAGTCACGGCCGATGGCCAGCGCGTGCCGCTGTCCAGCTTCGCCCGCTATGAGCGCAGCCTGGAAGAGGACCGCGTCAGCCACGAAGGCCAGTTCGCCTCAGAGAGCATTGCATTCGACCTGGCGCCCGGCGTCAGCCTCGACAAGGCCACCGTCGCCATCGAAAAGGCGGTGGCCGCCATCGGCCTGCCCAGCTCGGTGATCGCGCGCATGGGCGGCAGTGCCGATGCCTTCCAGAGCACCCAGCAGAACCAGCCGTGGATGATCCTCGCCGCGCTGGTGCTGGTGTACCTGGTGCTGGGCATTCTCTACGAGAGCTACATCCACCCGCTGACCATCCTCTCGACGCTGCCGTCGGCGGGGGTTGGCGCACTGCTGGCGATTCTGCTCACGGGAGGGGAGTTCAGCCTGATCTCGCTCTTGGGGCTGTTCCTGCTGATCGGCGTGGTGAAGAAGAACGCCATCATGATGATCGACCTCGCCCTGCAGCTGGAGCGCCACGACGGCATGAGCCCGGACGAATCCATTCGTCAGGCCTGCCTGCTGCGCCTGCGGCCGATCCTGATGACCACCATCGCCGCCATCCTCGGCGCCGTGCCGCTGCTGATCGGTGGCGCGGAAGGCGCGGAAATGCGCCAGCCGCTGGGCGTGGCCATCATCGGCGGCCTGGTCCTGAGCCAGTTGCTGACCCTCTACACGACCCCCGTGGTCTACCTCTACCTCGACCGTCTGCGCCATCGCTTCAATCGCTGGCGTGGCGTGCGTACTGACGCCGCACTGGAAACACCCCTATGAACACCGCCGCCACATCCCTGAACCCCCTGCGCCGTGCCATGGTGCTGGCCCTCGCCGGCCTGCTGCTCGGCGGCTGCGCCATCGGCCCGGACTACACGCGCCCCGAGCAGAGCGTGCCTGTGCAGTTCAAACACGCCGAAGGCTGGTCGCTGGCCAGCCCGGCGGACCTGGAGCATCGCGGCCGCTGGTGGGAGCTGTACGGTGACGCCGCCCTCAACGACCTGCAACAGCGTCTGGAAACCTCCAACCAGACCCTGGCGCAATCGGTCGCCCAGTACCGCCAGGCACAGGCACTGGCCCGTGGCGCTCGCGCATCCTTCTTCCCGTCGGTGACCGGCAACGCCGGCAAGACCCGTTCGGGGCAGGGCGGGGGTGATAGCACCGTGCGCCTTGCCGACGGCTCCACCGTCACCAGCTCCGGGGGCGGTGGCGTGTCCAAGAGCTATGACGCGAGCCTCGGAGTGAACTGGGAAATCGACCTCTGGGGCAAGCTGCGCCGCCAACTGGAGTCCGACACCGCCAGCATGCAGGCCAGCGCCGCCGACCTCGCCGCCGCGCGCCTCAGCCTGCAATCGGAACTGGCGCAGAACTACCTGCAACTGCGCGTGCTGGATGCCCAGAAGCGCCTGCTGGAAGCCACCATCGCCGGCTACCAGCGCGCGCTGACGCTGACCCAGAACCAATACAAGGCAGGAATCGTCACCCGTGCCGACGTGGCCCAGGCCACCACTCAACTCAAGGGCACCCAGGCCCAGGCCATCGACCTCAAGTACCAGCGCGCGCAGCTGGAGAACGCCATCGCCGTGCTGGTGGGGTTGCCGCCCGCCGAGTTCAGCCTGGCCGAGGTGGAGAGCGTGCCGGCCCTGCCGAGCGTACCGACCCTGCTGCCCTCGCAACTGCTGGAGCGCCGCCCCGACGTGGCCTCCGCTGAACGTAACGTGATGGCCGCCAACGCCCAGATCGGTGTGGCCAAGTCTGCGTACTTCCCGAGCCTCAGCCTGAGCGCCGCTGGGGGCTACCGCAGCGGCAGCCTGCAGGATTGGATCACCACCCCGAACCGCTTCTGGTCCATTGGCCCGGAATTCGCCATGACCCTGTTCGACGGCGGCCTGATCCGTTCCCAAGTGGCCCAGGCGGAGGCCAGTTATGACCAGACAGTGGCCGTCTACCGCCAGACCGTGCTCGACAGCTTCCGCGAAGCCGAGGACTACATGGTTCAGCTCGACGTGCTGGAAGAAGAAAGTGGGGTACAGCAGGAAGCCCTGGACGCTGCCCGCGAAGCCCTGCGCCTGGTCACCAACCAGTACCGGGCTGGCACCGTGGACTACAACAGCGTGGTCACCAACCAGGCCACGGCGCTGAGCAACGAACGTACTGTCCTGACCCTGATGGGCACGCGCCTGACCACCAGCGTGCAGCTCGTCGCGGCGCTGGGTGGCGGATGGGACCAGGGGCAGCTGGAGCAGGTTGATTCGGATTCTGAAGCGACGCCTTGAGTCCGAGTCGAGCGCACCATCCCTCACCCCCGGCCCCTCTCCCTCTGGGAGAGGGTTGGGGTGAGGGAAACCGAAGTCTGCAGGATGTAGGTGGTTTACCCCTCCACAACCGGCACCTCACACAACACCCGCAACCTCTCCACCAGCTCATCCCCCGCACGCCCCAACCCCGTCCGCCCATAGAGCGCCAGCCGTAGCCCCTGGATCTCCGGCAACCCGTGTTCTTCACCCAGCAAGCGATGCTCCGGTCCCAGCACGCGCAACGGCAGCAGGCTGACGCCAAGCCCCGCCGCCACCGCCGCGCGCACGCTGGCCAGGCTGGCGCTGGAGTAGGCGATACGCCAACGCCGGCCCTGCACATCCAGCCCGTGGAGCATCTCGTTGCGGTAGAGCCCACCTGGGGGAAATACCACCAGCGGCAGCGGCTCGCGGCCACACGCGGGGTGGCTGGCGCTGTCCGCCCAGCCCAGTGGCTCGGGCCATGACGCCAGGCTGTCGCCGCCGTCACTCATGCGCTTGACCAGCAGCAGGTCGAACTCGCCGCCCTGGTACAGCCGCAGCAGTTCCGGGCTGAGGCCGCTGGTCACCTCAAGGCGCACGCCGGGCCAGGCGGCGGAGAATTCCGCGAGCACCGGCATCAGCCGTTCGGCGGCGAAATCCTCGGGCACGCCAAGACGCAATACGCCGCTGCCGGGCTGGTGGCGCAACGCTTCGGTGGCTTCGTCCTGCAAGGCAAGGATGCGCCGCGCATAGCCCAGCAGCTGTTCTCCTTCGGCCGTGGGCACCACATGGCGCTGGCTGCGATCCAGCAGGCGGCAGTCGAGGCTTTCTTCCAATCGGCGCAGCTGCTGGCTGACGGTCGACTGGGTAAGGTGCAATCGCTCGGCGGCGCGGGTGAAATTGCCGCAGTCGGCCACGGCGACGAAGCTGCGCAGGAGGAGGAGATCGAACATCAAGGTATTCCAAGAGCCACTGGTTGGCATGATTATATTTAATTTCAGAATACATGACCTGTTGGACATAATTTCGCGCCAGGCATGCCTGCCTGATGAACGGAGGAGTCCCGATGCCTGATGACCGCAACTACCTGGAACAGGCCGTGGAACTGGCGCGGCAGAACGTGGAGCAGGGCGGCCGCCCGTTCGGCGCACTGCTGGTTCGTGACGGAGAGGTACTGGCCCGCGCGGTCAACGAAATCCACCTGACCCAGGACCCGACCTGCCACGCCGAGCTCCAGGCCATCCGCGCTGCCAGCCGCCAACTGGGCCCGCGCCTGGACGGTTGTGTGATTTATGCCAGCGGCCAGCCGTGCCCGATGTGTCTGGCGGCCATGCACCTGTGTGGCGTTGCGCGCGTGGTGTTTGCCGCAGCCAATGCGGTCGGCGAGCCTTTTGGCCTGTCCTCGGCGGCGGTGTACCAGCAGATGGCGCTGCCGCTGGAGGCCCAGCAGCTGGATATCCAGCACCTGCCGCAACCGGCCATGAGCGAAATCTACGCCCGCTGGCAGGCTCTGCATGCCGCGCGCTGAGCGCCTGGAAAGGCTCGCCGCCTGGGCATTGCTCATCGTCATTGGACTGAACTTGCGGCCCATCCTCGCGTCGGTCAGCCCCTTGCTGGCCGATATCCGCAGTGCCACCGGCATGGGTTTCCAGACCGCCGCATTGCTCACCACACTGCCGGTGGTCTGCATGGGCCTGGTGGCACTGTTGAGCAACCGCCTCGGTGGCCTCGGCGAGCGTCGGGGCATCGGCCTTGGGCTGGCGCTGATTGCGGGGGCCTGCCTGGCGCGGCTGCTGTGCGGAAACGCCGGGCCGCTGCTGGCGACAGCGCTGCTGGGTGGCGCGGGTGTTGCACTGATCCAGGCGCTGTTGCCGGCGGTGATCAAGCGCCGCTTCGAAGGCTGCGTGGCACTGACCATGGGCGTCTATTCGGCGTCCCTGATGGGCGGCGGTGGCCTGTCCGCCCTGTTCAGTCCGCTGCTGGCCCAGCATTTCGAGCATTGGCAGGCCGGGCTTGGTTTCCGGCTGCTGCCGGCGCTACTGGCCCTGGTGCTCTGGCTGTCCCGTCCCTTGCCCAGCGCCGAGCCTGCGGTCGCCGGCCGGTCCGCGCGATTCGTCGGCAACCGTCGTGCATGGTTGCTGGCGCTGTACTTCGGTCTGGTGAACTGTGGCTACATGAGCATGGTCGCCTGGCTGCCGGCCTACTATCAGCAGCTCGGCTGGAGCCCGGCCCGCAGCGGCTCGTTGCTGGCGTTCATGACGATCTTCCAGGTAATTGCGGCACTGGGCATGCCTGCCCTGGCACAGCGCAGCATCGACCGCCGCCCGCTGCTGTCGGTGAGCCTGACCGCCCAGGCGGTCGGGTTCGCCGGCCTGATCTGGGCACCGCTGGAGCTGTCCGCGCTCTGGGTGGCGCTGATCGGCTTCGGCCTCGGCGCCTGCTTCGCCCTCAGCCTGATCCTAACCCTCGATCATCGCCGTGACCCGCGTGAGGCCGGGCAGCTTGCGGCGTTCGTGCAGGGTGTGGGCTTCCTGATCAATGCCTTCTCGCCCTGGCTCAGCGGCTGGCTGCGGGAACTCACCGGCAGCTTCGCCGCCGCCTGGCTGGTGCTGGTGGTGAGCGTGCTGCTGATGCTGGGCGTGACCCGGTTGTTCTGCCCGGCCAGCTATCGGCCAGCAGTCGTCAAGGCTCCAGTGCCCGGGGTGGGGTAGGGTGGAAATCGCCTTTCATTTCCACCAGCGGGGCTTCTCCCACCTGCCTGGGTGGATCGATCAAGACAGGGCGGCTGCGCAGCCCTTCGCGAATGAATTCGATCCTACGGGCCGTCTCGGATAACCGGTCCCGCACACGGCGCCATCTGCGGCTATACCACTGAAAAGGCCCTGCAAGCGGCACCAGCCGCGGCTTCGAGGGGCTGCTCGGGAGAACCGCATGTCACAAACTGCCAGAACCGCGATTGTCACCGGAGCCTCCCGTGGCATTGGCGCCGCGATTGCGCGACGCCTGGCCAGCGAGGGTATCCAGGTGGTGGTCAATTACGCATCACGCCCGGAGTCCGCCGAACAGGTGGTGGAAGACATCCGTCGAGCCGGCGGAAGGGCCTATCCGGTGCTCGCCGATGTCAGCGACCCGGTTGCGGTCGCCGTGCTCTTCGACCAGACGGAAATGGAATTTGGCGCTGTCGACATCCTGATCAACAACGCCGGGGTGATCCAGCCCGGACTGGTACCACTGGCCGACACCGAAATGGCCCTCTATGACCGCCTGTTTGCCGTCAACACGCGCGGTACCTTCAACACCCTCAAGCTGGCGGCCACGCACCTGCGCTCGGGCGGCCGCATCGTCAACCTGTCCAGCAGCGTCGTTGGGCTCAGCCTGCCGGGCTATGCCATCTACGCCGCGTCCAAGGCCGCAGTGGAAACCATGAGCGCGATCTTCGCCCGTGAACTGCGCGGCCGGAACATCTCGGTCAATTGCGTGGCACCGGGGCCGACGGCCACCAACCTGTTCCTGGAGGGCAAACCGGCGGAACTGGTGGAGCGCCTGACCAAACAGGCGCCCCTCGAACGGTTGGGCAATCCCGAAGACATCGCCAACCTGGTGGCCTTCCTGGTCAGCCCGGAAGGCGCCTGGGTGAATGGCCAGACGTTGCGGGTCAATGGCGGCATCATCTAAGCGCAGCCGATCGTGAGCAGGCTCTATTTGGGAGGTCGCATGAAAGGCTACCAACTTACCCTCTACACCCAGCAGAACCGCCGCCACCAGGGCAAGATGCTGGCCGACTGGATTGTCGCCCTGGCCATGGAAATGGGCCTGCGCGGTGCCACCCTGGTGTCCGGGATCGAGGGCTTTGGCCATACCCGGCATTTCCATTCCCACCATTTCTTCGAAATGGCCGACCAGCCGATGCTGATCCTCATGGCCCTGAGCGAAGACGAGTGCGATGCGTTGTTCAAGCGCCTGGACGAGGAGGGTGTGCCCCTGTTCTACGTCAGGGTGCCGGCCGAGTTCGGCGCGCTGGGCGCACCGGTGGATGCCTGACCCGCGGCTCTGCGACAATCGCCGGCTCGATCGCTGACAAGGCTTGCCAATGAACCCCGAAGACCTGCTGCTCCTGGTCACCCGCGAGATGCCCTACGGCAAGTACAAGGGCCGCGTGATTGCCGATCTTCCCGGGCACTACCTCAACTGGTTCGCCCGCGAGGGGTTCCCCAAGGGCGAGATCGGGCGGCTGCTGATGCTGATGCAGGAGATCGACCACAACGGGTTGAAGCCGTTGCTGGAGCCGTTGCGCAAGAGGCAACCGCGCTTCTGATCGTTCATGAGCGTGCTGCGGAGCCGGCCAGGCAGGGTGTGCTGACCGGTTCGGCGTCAGAAGGGACTGTCGTGGGCCCAGATACCGCTGGTGCGCGCGGCGCACCCTACAGGCAACGCTCATCGCTGCGACGTTCGATCAGTATCGACGCAGCGCCAGCAACAGGAGCGTTGCCACGCAGAACCCCGCACCCGCCAGGAAGGTGCTGGCCGCCCCCAGCTGCTGCCAGAGCCAGCCTGCCAGTACGCTCGCGACCAGTAGAGCGGCGCCGCTGGCCAGGTTGAACAGGCCGAAGGCGGTGCCCTTGAGGTCCGAGGGTGTGGTGTGTGCCACCAGCGTCGCGAGGATGCCCTGGCTGAAGCCCATGTGCAGACCCCAGAAGGCGACACCGGCCAACAGCAGGGCTGGGGAATCGGCCTTGGCCAGCAGCAGGTCGGCGATGAGCAGGAGCGCCAGGGAAAATGCCAGCAACCCGGTTGGACCCGCGCGATCGGACAACTTGCCGGCGGGGTAGGCCGAGAGCATGTAGAAACCCGCCATCACCACCATCACCAGTGGCACCCAGGTGGCGGAGAAGCCTGCATCCTGAGCCCGCAGGACCAGGAACGCTTCGCTGAAGCGGGCCAGGCTGAACAGCGCGCCCAGGCCCACGACCCACCAGTAGGCCGGTGAGAAGCTGCGCCAGGCGCGGAAATGGATGGGCGAGCGCAGGCGCTGGCCCGGCGGCGGGGCGTCGGGTTCGCGTACGCCAACCAGGATCAGGCCAACCGCTACCAGTGCCGGCGGGACGGCGAACCAGAGCACCAGGTGGATATCACCGGCGAGCAGGATCATCAGCAGGATGGCCAGCAGCGGGCCGAGGAAGGCGCCCACGGTGTCCATGGCCTGGCGCAGGCCGAAGCAGGCACCACGGATTTCCGGCGGCGCGATGTCGGCCACCAGGGCATCGCGGGGCGCACCGCGAATGCCCTTGCCGATGCGGTCCAGCAGGCGGGCGAACAGTACCTGGTCGGCCGAGGCGGCCACGGGGAACAGCGGTTTGGTCAGTGCCGCAAGCCCGTAGCCGAGCAGCAGCAGGCCCTTGCGTTTGCCGAGGAAATCGCTGATGGCGCCAGAAAAGACCTTGACGATCAGCGCCGTGGCTTCGGCCACGCCTTCGATCAACCCCACGGCCAGCATGCTGGCGCCCAGGCTGCCCACCAGGTAGAGCGGCAGCAGGCTGTGCACCAGCTCGGAGGAGAGGTCCATGAACAGGCTGACGAAACCCAGCGCCCAGACCGCGCGTGGGATGCGGTGAGTGGTGGTGGAAGCGAGCATGTCCCTGTCCTGTGGGGGCGGATGGTTTCAGGTTACGCAAGAAGCTGGTCGTGAGTCACCGGCTCTGCCGGTCCCGCAGGGTGCGCCGCGCACACCGGGAGACAGACTCGGTGTCACAACCATCGCCTCGGCGAACACACGCCATCATCTCTTGCTCGACCGATTGTTGGGCTTCGCGTAGCTCAGCGGATCGCCGCCCGGCCCAACCTACGGGAGTTCGGCTCCCCACCGTGCAGACAAAAAAGGCCCGCCATAAGGCGGGCCACAAGCCGTCCAGCATAAAACTCAGTAGGCGTCGTCCATTCCATCGTCGATGGCGATGCCTTGCTCGCGCATCTGCCTGATCAGGCCTGCGCGGGTATCCGGCAGGTTGAGCAGGGCGACCTTGCGCACCGCTGCCACTTCGGCCTCGGTGTAGGGCTGGTAGCTGTCCGGCACGCTCTTGCCGGCCATGCCGTCCTTGCGCATCAGCCAGTTGAGCAGGTCGGCCAGTTGGGCGTTGTTCAGCGCCGACTGGGACATGCCCGGCACCCGAACCAGGAATTCGCGGCCGCCTTCCACTTTTAGGAAGTTGCCGACGAAGTCCTTCATCTTTGGCGTGTCGTTGGCCTTGGAGCCGGTGCCGTCACCCAGGTGGCAGCCAGCGCATTGCAGCTGGTAGTTCACCGGGGTGCTGTAGCCGGCCTGGGCGATGGGCTTTTGCAGTGCTTCGTTGCCCGGTGCGTGCTTCTGTGCAGGGTCCGGAATGGCGCGGGCCAGGGCCAGCGGGGCCGCCATGGCGCACATCAGTCCAGTGATCAGCAGGTAACGCATGGCAGCCCTCCGGCAGGTCAGATCGCGACGCCGCGGATGATGGAGACGGTGCAGTGGTAAATGTGCGACTTGGCCGCCAGGCACCAGTTGACGTCGTTGTTGTTGAACGGACGGTACATCGGCTCCTCGCTGTCGTTGCGGGTGCAGGCGCACTGGGCGCAGCTGTGCTTACCGCAGCAGTCGTTGTAGGAAATGATGTAGTCCTTGCCGTCGGCCGGGTTGCGACAGGTACCGATCCAGGTCACCTGGGAGGCCTCGGTGCCCGGAGGGCAGGAGGTGACCGAGCCGCCGCAGCAGCTGCACAGGAAGCCGTCGATGGAGCAATAGCGCCAGTAGTCGCAGCTGTTGGGATCACCCGGGTCGCCGGCCTTGGGTGCTTCGGCGGCCAGGGCCTTGCTGGTGCGGTCGATGGGCAGCAGCACCGGCAGGGCGGCACCGGCGACCATCAGCGAGCCCAGGCGGGCCAGGAGTTTGCGTCGCGAGGTGGTGTCGGCAACGTGGCGCGTGGAGCGCTCGAACAAGCGGTCTAGCAGTTTCATGGAGAGCTCCCTTCCTTAGTGGTTGTGTGCGCCGTGGGCGTGCGAGTGGTTGTGCAGGTACTGCTGCAGGGTGGCGCTGCCCAGGTGTTCGGCTTCGAACAGGCTGTCCAGGTGCTCGCGGGAGTTCACCAGGCCCTTGGAGCGCAGCACACCGGCCTTGTCCACCAGTGCTGCGTAGGGGAGCTTGCCGATCTGGTAGGTCATGCCCACTTCCGGGCCGACCACGTAGGTGGCGTCTTCCAGCTTGTGCTCGGCGATCAGCGCCTGCTGGGCGTCCATGTCGCCGTCGCTGACGTAGACCACTTCAAGGCGGTCGGCCTGGTCCTTGGCGATGGACTTGATGGCTGGCAGCAGGGATTTGCAGATCGGGCAGGTGGGCGAGAGGAAGAACAGCAGCTGGGCTTTCTCGCCGGCATAACCGAAGTTCACCGGGCGGCCGTTACGGTCGGCGGCGGTGACTTTAGGAGCGGGTTCGTTGACGGCGACACCTTTGTCGACCATCAGCGCACCGGCCGGGGCCAGGCGGCCGTGGAGCACGCCAATCTGGCGAACCAAGCCCATCACGGCGAAGGCCAGGGCAATCAAGAGGCACCAGAGCAGGACGTTGGAAACGATCAGGGCTTCCATAATTCACCTTCCAATAAGTTTGAGCAGACGGGGAGCGTTGGCCATCAGGCCATCCGCAGCGGCATAAATAAGCAGGGTCGCGGCAGCGGAGGCGATCACGACGAAGCTGTCGAACACGTCCAGCTCGCGGCTGTGAGGGGCAAGGCTGGCGACCAGCGCCAGGCCCAGCAGTACGGCGTTGCGGGCCAGCAGCACCGGGCGGATCGGCTGGGCCTGTTCGGGCCCTGCGCAGCCGCAGTCGATGTCGCGGCGGCCGCGCCACAGGTTGATTGAGATCGCCCCGGCATAGCCGGCCAGCAGCACGGCGGCGGCCAGTGCAGCAACCGGGCGGCTGGCGGGCACCAGCAGGGCGAAGGCGACGGCCACTTCGATGAAGGGCAGCACCCTTGCGACCGGGCGCACCAGGCCGCGCGGCAGCAGCTGGTAATCCTCCACCTGGTTGGCGAAGCGAGCCGGCGCACGCAGCTTGTGGGTCGCCGCGCTGGCCAGGATCACCGCTACCGCAAGGGCGGCAGCGATGACGAAGATGGGATCAGGTTGCATGGCTGCACCTCGTCAGTGGCTGAGGACCTGGATCGGCGTCTTGGCGATGCGTTCCATGGTGCCGGTGTGCTTGCCGCTCTTCAGGTCGAATACCTCAAGGCCGCCGCTGATGTTGGTGCCCAGCAGCAGGGGCTGGTCATCGGTGGTGGCGTGCAGGCTCCAGATCGGGTTCGGCGCTTCCAGGGTGCCGATGCGTTTGTGGGTCTTGAGGTCATAGACCCAGACGAAGGGGCTCGGGTCTTCCCACTTCATCGGCTCATGGGCGTCATGCATCAGTACATAGAGGCGGTTCAGCTTGGGCGCGACGGTGATCAGCTGCCAGCCCCCCGGAGCCCAGCCCGCCTTCTTCTCGGTGTCCTGGTCGACCAGTTCCCAGGCCGGGAGGATTTTCGGCGACTGGCCGGAGAAGTCCACGCCGCGCACGGTGCCGGTGGTGCTGACGAAGTAGTAGGTGTCACCCACGGCGTAGGCGCGTTCCACCAGCTTCTCGGCGTTAGGGTCGAAGAAGGCGGTGTGGCTGCGGGAGATTTCCTTGCCTTCGTCGCTCAGGCGCACCACTTGCAGGTTGCCGTCACCGCACAGGGAGGCGAAGGCGCGCTTGCCCACCGGGTAGTTCAGTACGCAACCGGGAATGGAGATTTCGGAGGCGACTGCCTTGGCCTTGGTATCGACCACGGTCACTGAAGTGGACGGGGTGAAGTTGTAGACGTAGACGAAGCGGTCATCGGCGCTGGCGCCCAGGGCGTAGCGCTGGGTCAGGGTTTCGGCGCGTTTGGTGGGGATCAGCACTTCCCAGGACGGCGACAGGGTGCTGGTATCCCACGCGGTCAGCACGTCGGTGCGGGTGCCACGGGTACCACGGGAGTAGAACAGGTCGGCGGTGTAGAGCGTCTTGCCGTCGCGGCTCAGGGTCGAGGGCGCGGCGAAGCCGGTGCTCACCATGCCGAGCATTTTCTTCTTCTCCGGATCGACCACGGTCACGCGACCGGCGACGAAGTTCTCGAACTCCACGTCGACGATGTAGGCCCGGTGCGGTTCCGGCGGGAAGGGCAAGGTGGTCTGGCCGATGCCCGGATCGGCCGGCAGCTCGGCGTTGGCGCTGCCGAGGCCGATGAGCGAGACGCCCAGGGCCAGCGTTGATTGGGCGAGGATCCTGGTTATTCGCATAGGGGCGGCTCCCTGAATTATTGGTATTTATCGCGGGTGCAGGGCAGAAGTCTGCAGTCCTAGTCTGCCCCTGGCTGTCGGAGGGGAGCTTGTTGTCCGTGCCAACCCCTTGTGTGCCTGTGCCACTTCTTTTGGCAGGCTGCCAACGCTTTGGAGAACGCGACAGAAAGCATAGACCCGGTGCGGGATGAGCTGGGGAGGGAGCCTTGGGGAGTGCATCGGGGGCAGCTGCGCTGCCCTTGGCGAATAAATTCGCGCCTACAGGTTTTAGGTGTTGCGATAGCTCTTGTAGGGGTGAATTCATTCGCCAACCGGACCGCAGGTTCGGCATCCCGATACTTCAGGGGGCAGCTGTGCTGCCCTTGGCGAATGAATTCGTCCCTACAAGGAACCGCGAGACCGTCAGGTTCCCGACTTCAGCTTCGTCCAGGCGCGGGTGCGGGCGCGCTCGGCGTTGCGCTCCAGCGGCAACAGGGTGAAGAGGGTGGCCTGGGCTTCGGCGGTGGGGTAGAGGTTGGGGTTGTTGCGGATTTCCGGGTTGACCAGGGCGGTGGCGTCCTTGTTCGGGTTCGGGTAGCCGACGAAGTCACTGACCGGGGCGATCACCTGGGGCTGCAGCAGGTAGTTGATGAAGGCATGGGCGTCTTCGGGGTTCTTCGCGCCCTTGGGGATGGCCAGCATGTCGAACCATACCGGCGCGCCTTCCTTGGGCAGGCGCATGTCCACCACTTGTATCTCGACTTGAGCCTCCTCAGAGGCGATAGTCCCCGACTGATCATCGGGGGAGGAACCGCAAGCCGTGTCCACCCTAAAGCCTCGAGCTTGTAACGTAGATTGCGCTGCGCTCCTCCGCACTCATCCAGTAAGTCCGAACGGTATCCAGAGCTTTGAGCTCGCATCAACAAGGTAGGACGGATGCAGTGACGATCAGCCCTTCACAGGAGGACATGATGGGAGTTGTTGTCGGCATTGATATTGCCAAGCACACATTCGATATCGCCACCTTGCAAGCCAACGGCAAGTACCGCACCAAGGCCAAGCTGGGCAATGACCAGGGCGGCTTCGAAGTTTTGCAGCAGTGGTTGAGCAAGTACGCAGAGCCGCAGGCCTGGGTCGTGATGGAAGCGACAGGTATTTACCACGAGGCCCTTGCCCAATGGCTGTACGAACGGGGTTACAAGGTCTGCGTGCTAAACCCTAGCCAGACGGCGCGTTACGCCAGTAGCCAGTTGCAGCGCGTGAAGACCGACAAGGTCGATGCCAAGATGATTGCAGAGTACGGCCGCAGGCATCAGGACAAGCTGCGTGCCTGGGAGCCTGAAAAGCCGAAGATTCGCCGCCTCAGAGCACTTACGCACCGCCTGAAAGATCTTCAGGAGCTGGAGCAGATGGAGCAAAACCGTCTGGATGTGACGCATGATGACAAAGCTATTGAATTGATTCAGTCGATGCTCAAGCACATCCGCCAACAGATCCAGGACACGCTGGCGGCGATCGAAAAACACTTCGACGACAACGATGATCTCAAGGGGCAACGGAACCTGCTCAAGAGCATCGATGGCATTGCAGACCGAACCGCGGGACTCTTGCTGGCCGAGCTTGGCGATATCCAGCGCTTTGAGGACAGTCGAGCGGTCACCGCCTTTGCAGGACTGAACCCGAAGTTGCAAGACTCAGGCACGCTCAAGGGCCATGTTCGTATCTCGCGGATGGGCTCTGCCAGGTTGCGCGCAGGACTCTATCTGCCAGCCGTCGTATCCCTGACCTACAACCCAGCTATCCGCGCGCTGGCCGAGCGCATGCGCAGCGCCGGTAAGGCCGGCAAACAGATCGTCTGCGCAGCCATGCGCAAGCTGCTATGCATCGCTTATGGCGTGCTTAAATCAGGCGAGCCGTTTGATCCCAAACTGGCTATTGCGAAGTAAAAAACAAGACGGTATCTACGCCGTTGCCGGCTTCCTTGGCGCGGTTGGCCGCCTGGGAGAAGCTGCCCGAATAGCCTACGGCCACGCAGATGTCACCGTTGGCGATATCGGCCATGTACTTGGAGGAGTGGAAGTAGGCGATGTTGGGGCGGACTTTCTGCAGCAACTCGGCGGCCTTGTCGTAGTCCTTGGGCTGGTTGCTGTTGGGCGGCAGGCCCAGGTAGTGCAGGGCGATAGGCAGGATTTCCGAGGGTGAGTCCAGCAGGGCGACGCCGCATTGCTTGAGCCTGGCGATGTTCTCTTCCTTGAAGATCAGGTCCCAGCTGTCCACCGGGGCGTTCTCGCCCAGTGCTGCCTTGACCTTGGCCGGGTTGAAGCCGATCAGCACGGTGCCGTACATGTAGGGCACGGCGAAGCGGTTGCCGGGGTCATTGGCCTCGATCAGCTTCATCAGCTGCGGGTCCAGGTGGTTCCAGTTGGGCAGCTTGCTGCGGTCGAGCGGCTGGAAGACGTCGGCCTGGATTTGCTTGGCGAGGAAGACGTTGGACGGCACCACCACGTCATAGCCGGAGTTGCCCGTGAGCAGCTTGGCTTCCAGCGCTTCGTTGGTGTCGAAAATGTCGTAGATCAGCTTGGCGCCGTTCTCCTTCTTGAAGTTGTCCAGCGTCTGCGGGGTGATGTAGTCGAACCAGTTGTAGACGCGCAGGGTGCGTTCTTCGGCCAGTGCATGGGTGGCGAGCAGGCCGCACAAAGCGGTGCCCAGGACGCGGGGGAGTCTGTGCTTGATCAATTGCGGCAACCTTTGGGTGGGCTTGAGTTGGGCCTAAATCGATATCTATCGGTTTAGGTCGCAAATATGTAAGCAAGTGTCGCGCCATGTGGTTGGAAATGCCGATATATGTCGGTTTATGGACCGCCACTCGGGCGTTACGCAGGGGGGTAGGATTACCGGGCGTAACGGCCGATGGCACCGGGCTACCCAGCTGGCTGCATCCTGATGCTTAAGGGGGCAGCTGCGCTGCCCATAGCGATTGAAATCGCCCCCACAAGGATTCAGTTGGCAATCACCCGAACCAGCTGCCAGGCGGCGAATCCCAGCAGGCAGACGCCTGCGCCGCGGTCTATCCATTGCATGGCGCGAACGCCCAGCCGGTGGCGAACCCTGGACACAGCGAGGCAGAGGGTCAGCCACCAGAGCGCCGAGCCGCAGAACACGCCCAGCACCATGAGCCCGCCATCCGCGCCGGACAGGGGCTCGCCGCCGGACAGGGTGGCGAAGATCGCAACGAAGGAAAGGATGGTCAGCGGGTTGCTCAGTGTCAGCAGGAACACCGAAGCGAAGGCCGGCAGCGCCAGTACCGGGTCACCGACACTGGCGGCGCGTTCGGGGGGCGTGGCGCGCAGCATCTTCAGGCCCATCCAGGCCAGGAACAACGCGCCGGCCAGGGCGAGCGGGGTGGCCAGCGCCACGAAGGCGCGGGTGATGGCACCGATGCCGAAGGCGCCCAGCGCGCCGTAGCAGGCGTCTGCCGTTGCCGCACCCAGCCCACTGATGAAGCCGATACGCGCGCCATGACTCAGGGTGCGCTGGATGCACAGCAGCCCGATGGGCCCCACCGGGGCGGCGATGGACAGGCCGATCAGGAAGGACTTGAGAAACAGCAGGATCGCCATGTTGAGGCTCCGGGGATGAGACCAGCCTACTTCGTAGCTTGGCTAGTCGTAGCCCGGATGCAATCCGGGAGCGGTGGTGGGACATTCTCCGGATTTCATTGGGCTACTGACTCGCCCAGTGACCTTGAAGGCCAAACCTGCGGTCCGGTTGGCGAATGAGTTCCTCCACACAGCAAGTGACCTGCTCCACATAGTGGCGATCTGCCGTACGGTGGCGCCGGCCTCTCCGAGTTTTGTTTAGAATGCCTCCCCTTTTGCCGTCCGCGCAGGGCGGCGTTTTCGCTTGAAGGTTCTCCATGCTCACGGGCAGCTACGACTACTCCCTTGTTCTCATTTCCCTGCTGGTCGCCATCCTGGCGTCCTACACGGCGCTGGATCTCGCCGGGCGGGTGACCAGCAGCCAGGGACGTGGCGCCGTACTGTGGATTGCAGGCGGTGCCATCGCCATGGGCATCGGCATCTGGTCGATGCACTTCATAGGCATGCTCGCGTTCAGTCTGCCCATTCCCTTGGGCTACGACCTGCCGCTGACGCTGTTGTCCCTGCTGATCGCCGTGCTGGTATCCGGCTTCGCCCTGTGGCTGGTGAGCCAGCCCGAGCAGCCGCTCTGGCAGTTGCTCTGTGGTGCCGTGGCCATGGGCGCCGGGATCAGCTCCATGCATTACCTGGGCATGCACGCCATGCGCATGGTGCCGGGCATCGACTATGACCCCGGCCTGTTCTACCTCTCTCTGGCCATCGCGGTGGCCGCTTCCGGCGCGGCGTTGTGGATCGCCTTCCGCCTGCGCCACGACACTCCCTTCGTGCGCCTGGCTCGGGTCGGGGCGGCGCTGGTGATGGGCGTGGCCATCGTTGGCATGCACTACACCGGCATGGCGGCTGCCAACTTCCCGCTGGGCAGCTTCTGCGCCGCCGCCATCACCGGGCTCGACAGCCGCTGGCTGGCCAGCCTGGTCATCGTCGTCACCCTGGCGGTGCTGGCCATCGCCTTGCTCACATCGGTTCTGGACGCTCGCCTGGAAGCGCGAACCGCCCAGCTCACCGATTCCCTGGCGCAGGCCAACCAGGAACTGACCCACCTGGCCCTGCACGACAACCTCACCCAGCTGCCCAACCGCACGCTGCTGGAAGACCGCATCGACCAGGCCATCCTCAAGGTCGCGCGCAACGGCGGCGGCTTCGGCCTGCTGTTCATGGACCTGGACGGCTTCAAACCGATCAACGATGCCTTCGGCCACCACGTAGGCGACCTGCTGCTGCGGGACGTGGCCCAGCGACTGCGCGAGCACCTGCGGGCGGAAGACACCCTGGCGCGCATTGGCGGCGATGAGTTCGTGTTGCTGGCCAGCCTCGGCGAGCCGAACGATGCCGTGAATCTCGCCAGCCAACTCGTGGCGCTGGTGGGCACTGCCTTTGAGGTGGAGGGCCAGGAGCTGCGGGTCTCCACCAGCGTTGGCATCGCGCTGTATCCTGGCGATGGCACGAACCGCCAGGAACTGCTGGTGAACGCCGACGCCGCGATGTACCACGCCAAGGGTGCGGGCAAGAACGGCTACAGCTTCTTCGAACAGTCGATGAACACCAATGCTCGCAACCACTTGCAACTGCTGCACGACCTGCGCCAGGCGCTGGATGCCAACGAACTGGTGCTGCATTACCAGCCCAAGTTCGCGGCGAGCGACAGCCGCCAGGTAATCGGCGCCGAGGCGCTGCTGCGCTGGCAGCATCCGCGGCGTGGCTTGCTGATGCCCGACCAGTTCATCGAACTGGCGGAAAAGACCGGCCTGATCATCCCTATCGGCAACTGGGTGCTGGAAAAGGCCTGTCGCCAGATGAGCCAGTGGTACGCCGAAGGCCATCGCGACTGGCGGGTGGCGGTCAACCTCTCGGCGTTGCAGTTCAGCCATGCGGGCCTGGTCGGCAGTGTGCAGGCGGCCCTGGAACGGTACGCGCTGCCGGCCAACTGCCTGACCCTGGAAATCACCGAGACCACCGCCATGCAGGACGCCGATAGCAGCCTGGCAATCCTTCGCCAACTGGCCGAGATGGGCGTGGACCTGTCCATCGACGACTTCGGCACCGGCTATTCCAGCCTGCTGTACCTCAAGCGGCTGCCGGCTAACGAGCTGAAGATCGATCGTGGTTTCGTCCGCGACCTGGAACGCGACAGCGACGACGCGGCAATCGTCTCGGCCATCGTTGCCCTCGGCCAGGCGCTGGACCTGCGCATCGTCGCCGAAGGCGTGGAGACCGAATCCCAGCAGGCGTTCCTCACCGGCCTTGGGTGCGATTCCCTGCAGGGCTTCCTGTTCGGCAAGCCGGTTCCGGCGGACCAGTTCATGGTCGGAGTCGAGGCACTGGCCTGAGTGAACGGTGCGCACGGCGAGCGGTTGCGCTAACTTCATACCCCCCGGGGTAATCGTCAGGAGAGGCAATCGATGACCAATGAAGTGGTGGCCGCGCACCAGGACGCCATGCTCAAGCGCCTGGCCCGCGTGGAGGGGCAGATTCGCGGCCTGCAGGCGATGATTCGCCGTGGCGACGATTGCGAGGCCATCGCCCAGCAGTTCAGCGCCTCGCGCAAGGCGTTGGACCGCGCCTACCAGCAGATGCTGATGTGCCTGCTGGAAGCGGCCGTGCTTGATCCCCAGCAGCATGCCGACGACACCCTCGAGCGCGTTCGCACCATTTTCACCAAGTACACCTGAGTTCGGCCGGGCGCTGTTCGCTGCCCGTCGCCTGGAGTTTCGTGCGTCTGGATCGTATACCCCTGGGGGTATATGATCGCGCCATCCGAATCCCTGCGGCCGCCGAGGCCAGGAGTCCCCAATGACCATCGACTGGCCCGCTTTCACCCCCTGGAGTGCCCTGGCCGGCGGCGCGCTGATCGGCGTGTCCGCGAGCCTGTTCATCCTCGCCAATGGCCGCATCGCCGGCATCAGCGGACTACTTGGCAGCTTGTTGCAGCGCGAAGGCGATGGCCTGGGCGAAAAGGCGCTGTTCCTCCTCGGCTTGCTGTTGGCGCCGGTGCTCTGGATGGCCATCGCCGGCGCGCCACAGCTGCGGATCGAGTCGGGCTGGCTGGCGCTGCTGGTTGCCGGCCTGCTGGTGGGCGTCGGTACCCGCTACGCTTCCGGTTGCACCAGCGGCCATGGGGTCTGCGGGCTGGCGCGCCTGTCGCCGCGCTCGCTGGCGGCGACCCTGGCCTTCATGGCAACGGGCTTCCTTACCGTCTATGTGCTGCGGCACCTGATCGGGGGTGGCCTGTGAACAGGTTCAGCGCGTTTCTCGCCGGCCTGCTCTTCGGCCTGGGCCTGCTGCTCGCTGGCATGGCCGACCCCGGCAAGGTGCTCGCCTTCCTCGACCTGGCCGGCGCCTGGGACCCGTCCCTGGCCCTGGTGATGGCCGGCGCCATTGCGGTCGCCCTGCCGGCCTTTGCCCTGGCCAGGCGCTTGCCGAAGTCCTGGCTGGGGCAGCCCATGCAGTTGCCGGCCAGGCGCGATCCCGATCGTCGGCTGATCGGCGGCAGCCTGCTGTTCGGCGTGGGCTGGGGCATGGCTGGAATCTGTCCGGGCCCGGCGCTGGTGCTGCTGCTGACCGGGCATTGGCAGGCCTGGCTGTTTGTCCTGGCGATGTCGGGCGGGATGCTCCTGTTCGCTGGCCTGGAAGGTCAGCGCAAGGGTCGGGCCGGAAACTAAGCTGAAGAAACCAGGATGGGAGATCACCCAATGAATCCTTGCGTGGAAGCCTTCTTCGACCCGGCCACCTGTTCCTACAGCTACGTCGTCAGCGATCCAGCCAGCGGCCACTGCGCCATCATCGATCCGGTGCTGGACTACTGCGCCGCCAGCGGGCGCACCTCCCATGCCGGGGCCGAGCGCATCGCTGCTTACGTGCGGGAGCAGGGGCTGGGTGTCGACTGGCTGCTGGAAACCCACGTCCATGCCGATCACCTGTCCGCCGCCGCCTGGCTCCAGCGCGAGCTGGGCGGACACCTTGCTATCGGCGGTCTGATCACCCAGGTGCAGCAACGCTTTGGCGCGCTGTTCAATACCGGGCCGGATTTCGCCACCGATGGTCGCCAGTTCGACCGCCTGTTGAACGATGACGACCGGCTGAGCATTGGCAACCTGGAGCTGCTGGCGATCCACACGCCGGGCCATACCCCAGCTTGCATGACCTACCTGGTCGGCGATGCCGCGTTCATCGGCGACACGCTGTTCATGCCCGACTACGGCACCGCCCGCTGCGATTTTCCCGGCGGCGATGCCCGCGCCCTGTATCGCTCCATCTGGCGTCTGTTCGAGTTGCCGGATGCGACGCGGCTGTTCCTCTGCCATGACTACAAGGCGCCTGGGCGTGACGAGTACCGTTACGAGACCACGGTGGCGGAACAGCGCGCGCAGAACGTGCATGCCCACGAGGGCGTCGATGAGGACGCCTTCGTCGCCATGCGCACCGCCCGGGACGCCACCCTTTCCATGCCGGCGCTGATCCTGCCGGCGGTGCAGGTGAACATGCGCGCCGGCCAGTTACCACCCGCTGAAGACAATGGCATCCGCTACCTGAAAATCCCCCTGGACGTGCTCTGAGCACCCATAGACGAGGCTGCTGGGCAGGGTGCCTCAGTTGGCCAGGCCCAGGTCCTTGGCGCGGGCGATGACCTGGGTACGGCGCTCCAGGCCCCGCTTGAGTTGATGCGCTGGGCGTGGCAGGCGCGCCTTGCGGCTCGAAGCCGCGTTCGTGCATCCGACAGCTGAAGGGCGGTTATCGTCCGATGGAAGGCCTGGGCTTCTTCGTCGCGGGACGTAACCTTTCTGTAAGTTCCAGATCGACACCCGCGGGTGATCGACGACCCCCGGGGCCGTTGGCCGGGAGCAGTGCCTATGAGCAGTCGTGCGTTTGTCCTGCATGGCCGGCGGCTTCGCCGGAATAACCGTTGGCCATTGGTCGGTGCCTGTGTCTGGCTGTTCCTGATGACCTTGCTGGGCGCCGAAGTGGCCGCTGACGAGGCGCAGGGAGTCCCCGACGAGGGGTACGGCCAGGAAGCGGGCAGGGGACGGGCGGACGGGGGACACAACGGCACGGGCTTATAATCGCCAGTGCAGTACTTCCAGAGTTCAGCACCCCCGCCATCCAGTTCGCGCTCGTGCCAACTCTGACGGACGGTTTGGGGCCTGTAGGCCCACAGACCACCGGAGGAGAAAGGCGGTTCGCCTGGCCACTCAGCACAGCCAGCGCCAGTCCAGTGACCCATCCATTGCGCGGCGCACTCGCTGCGCGGTCACCGCTTGCGACACGGGTTTCCGACCCGCCTCCTTTCTCCGTTCAGTGGCTACCTGCACATCCTGGGCAGGTGCCTGACAGGAGGTACGGATATGAAAAGAACAATCGCGATCTCCATTCCAGTGCTGCTACTTGCCGGCGCACTGGCCTCCACGGCCCTCGCTGAAGACGATCTGCTGCGCTTCAGGGGCGGCATCGGGGTGTTGCCAGTTTCCAGCGGTCAGGGCACCGAAAACATCGCCACCGTCGTCAATCGCAACCTGGTGCGCGGCGTGCAGCCAGCCGGGCAGATCTGGGTGATCCGCACCTTCGAGGCCAGGGTCAGCATCACGGGTGCACTCCGGGCCGAAGGACGCGGACTGATCCTGGGCGGCGGCAACAATATCGGCAGGGCCACCGGGCAATCGGTATTCGCCACTCTGTTCTGCGGCAGCGTCCCGCCCTTCGCTGAAAGCAGCACCGATCTGGTGGGCGTCCCACTGACCGAGGATGGCGACTTCGTCATCAACGACGTCTTCGATCCTGTGCCGCCAAACCCCTGCGACAGCCCCGTGCTGCTGATCCGCAACGCCGCCAACTCCAGCTGGTTCGCGGCAGGCATTCCGCGGGTGAGAAACAACCCGCCGGATGAGCCGAACGACGATGCGCCCCTGCCGGCAACGCCCTGAGGCCCTGCACGCATGACCCCTCTCCCGGCCGGGAGAGGGGCGACCTCCGGCTATCACTGCCGGAACGGCACCCGGATATACTCGCCGGCATCTTCCCCGACCCGTACGACAGGAGGGTGCCGTGGATTACCTCGGCGCGTTGCTGGCCATTTCCGGCGTACTGGTGCTGAGCGTCGTCAGCCCCGGTCCCAATTTCGCCATCGTCACTTCCACCGCGACCCTGAGTTCGCGCCGTGCCGGCGTGGCCACCGGGCTTGGCCTGGCTGCTGCCTCCGCCACCTGGGCGCTGCTGGCCGTCGCCGGGTTGGGGCTGATCGTGTCGCAGGTGGAATGGCTCTATCTCGGCATCAAGCTGGCCGGCGCCGCCTACCTGATCTGGCTGGGCGGACGAATGATCCTCGGCGCCCGCAAGCCCACCGCCGCCGCACCGGGCACGCTCGAATCCAGCGCCTTCGCCGCCGCGCGCAAGGGCTACCTGGTGAGCATGACCAATCCCAAGGCGCTGGCCTTCTACGGCAGTATCTTCGCCGTGATGGTGCCGGTGCATGCGCCGGCCTGGTTCTACGCGGCCATCGTCGTCATCGCCGCCGGGGTCTCCGGCTTCTGGTACTGCGGGATGGCGCTGCTCTTCTCCAACCCTGCGGTGCGCGGCGGCTTCATGCGTTTCAAGGCCGTGTTCGAGACCCTGATGGGCGTGTTCCTGCTGGGGCTGGGTGGCAGGTTGTTGCTGAACCGTTGAAGCCTTTTCTGTGGGAGGCGAATTCATTTGAACGTGGTCATGAGTCACCGGCTCTGCCTGTGACGATTCGAGTCGGCGAACCAGCAGGATGCTGCTGGTCCCGTAGGGTGCGCCGCGTGCACCGTGAGACAGACTCGGAGTTGCCACCATCGCCGCGGTGCGCATGGCGCACCCTACGGCTGGGCACGGTGGCGCAGATCAGCCGGGTGCTGCGTGTGAGGATAGGGGGCAAACGCAAGTCCACGTTCTACGAACGTGGATGTTTACTCGCCAAGTGCGGCGAAGCTGCCCCTTGCAAGGTCGAAGGGTGAAGCTGCGGTCCGCTTGGCGATTGAAATCGCTCCCACAATCGGGCGTTCCAGTGCCTTTGCACCACGTTGGTTCGTGCTCGCTACGTAGTATTACGTAGCCGTGCTTCGTAGTTGTGCGAATGTCTCCGCGCGCGCTGGGCGCCGATAGTGTCGGCTGCCCTTATCCGGGCATAAACAACAACAAAAGCCGCCGCAGGTAATCCCAAGCGGCAGGAGACAATTCAATGACTCAACTGGCTACCCGAATCGCCTGGTTCGCTGTTGCCCTGCTTGGCGCTTTCGCGCTGGGTACCGTGGCACTGCGCCGGGGCGAAGCCATCAACGCCCTCTGGATCGTTACTGCTGCAACCGCGATCTACCTGATTGCCTACCGTTACTACAGCCTGTTCATCGCCAATAAGGTGATGCAGCTGGATGCCTCCCGCGCAACACCTGCGGTGTTGAACAACGACGGCCTGGACTACGTTCCGACCAACAAGCACATCCTCTTCGGTCACCACTTCGCCGCCATCGCCGGCGCCGGCCCGCTGGTGGGCCCGGTACTCGCTGCGCAGATGGGCTACCTGCCCGGCACCCTCTGGCTGATTGCCGGGGTGGTCCTGGCCGGTGCGGTGCAGGACTTCATGGTGCTGTTCCTCTCCACTCGCCGCAACGGCCGTTCGCTGGGCGACATGGTCCGCGAAGAGATGGGCCGGATTCCGGGCACCATCGCCCTGTTCGGCTGCTTCCTGATCATGATCATCATTCTCGCGGTGCTGGCTCTGATCGTAGTGAAAGCCCTGGCGGAAAGCCCGTGGGGCATGTTCACCGTGATGGCGACCATTCCGATTGCGGTATTCATGGGCGTCTACATGCGCTACATCCGCCCGGGCCGCATCGGCGAGATTTCCCTCATTGGCGTGGTGCTGCTGCTGGCCTCCATCTGGCTGGGCGGCATCGTGGCCGCTGACCCGGTCTGGGGCCCGGCCTTCACCTTCACCGGCGTGCAGATCACCTGGATGCTGATCGGCTATGGCTTCGTCGCCGCCGTGCTGCCGGTATGGCTGATCCTCGCCCCGCGTGACTACCTGTCGACCTTCCTCAAGATCGGCACCATCGTCGGTCTCGCTATCGGCATCCTGGTTATCGCTCCCGAGCTGAAAATGCCGGCGCTGACCCAGTTCGTCGACGGCACCGGCCCTGTGTGGAAGGGCACGCTGTTCCCGTTCCTGTTCATCACCATCGCCTGCGGTGCGGTGTCCGGCTTCCACGCGCTGATCTCCTCGGGCACCACGCCCAAGCTGCTGGCCAACGAAACCCACGCCCGCTACATCGGTTACGGCGGCATGCTGATGGAGTCTTTCGTCGCCATCATGGCCATGGTCGCCGCTTCGGTGATCGAGCCGGGCGTGTACTTCGCCATGAACAGCCCGGCCGCGCTGGTGGGCACTGACGTCAACGCCGTCGCCGCCACCGTCACCAGCTGGGGCTTCGCCATCACGCCGGAAGTGCTGCAGCAGACCGCCACCGATATCGGTGAACACAGCATCCTGGCCCGTGCCGGCGGTGCGCCGACCCTGGCCGTGGGCATCGCGCAGATCCTTCACCAGGTGCTGCCGGGCGAGAACACCATGGCCTTCTGGTACCACTTTGCAATCCTCTTCGAGGCGCTGTTCATCCTCACCGCGGTGGACGCCGGGACCCGTGCCGGTCGTTTCATGCTGCAGGACCTGCTGGGCAACTTCGTCCCAGCCCTGAAGAAGACCGAATCCTGGACCGCCAACGTCATCGCCACCGCCGGCTGCGTGGCCATGTGGGGCTGGCTGCTGTACCAGGGCGTGATCGACCCGCTGGGTGGCATCAACACCCTGTGGCCGCTGTTCGGCATCTCCAACCAGATGCTCGCCGGTATCGCCCTGATGCTGGGCTGCGTAGTGCTGATCAAGATGAAGCGCCAGCGCTACGTCTGGGTAACGCTGATTCCCGCCACCTGGCTGCTGATCTGCACCACCACCGCGGGCCTGATCAAGCTGCTCGACCCGAACCCGGCGGTCGGTTTCCTGGCCCTGGCCAAGAAGTACAGCGATGCCGCAAACGCCGGCCAGATCCTGGCTCCGGCCAAGGACATGGGCCAGATGCAGCATGTGATCTTCAACGCCTACACCAACGCGACCCTGACCGTACTGTTCCTCTTCGTGGTGCTGAGCATCCTGTTCTTCGCCATCAAGGTGGGCCGCAGCGCCTGGATGAAGTCTGAGCGCACCGACAAGGAAGCGCCGTTCCAGCCGATTCCGGACGCGTGAGGAGACCGCGAGCATGTTCAATGACCTCGGCCGCATGGGTAAGTACCTCGGGCAGGCCGCGCGCATGCTCGTGGGCATGCCCGACTACGACAACTATGTCGAGCACATGCAGAACAAGCACCCGGACAAGCCGGTCATGACCTTTGATGAGTTCTTCCGCGAGCGGCAGGATGCCCGCTATGGCGGCGGCAAGGGACGGCCCATACGCTGCTGTTGAACCCCTGATGCGGTAACCTGAGCGCCACGCCTAGTCGTGGCGCTCTTCTTTCCGGCTGCCGTAGGCTGGACATCGCCTTTCATGTCCACCAATCGCGCAGCAATCAAACTCCGATGGTGGATCGATGAAGCGTGATCCACCCAACGAATGGCTCTGCTTTTGCGCGGGGCCATTGCTGAATCGAGGAATCCCGATGTCTGCCCATCTCCCCATCCCGGTCACCGTGCTCAGCGGCTTCCTCGGTGCCGGCAAGACCACGCTGCTGAAGCACATCCTCAAGGCCGAGCACGGCCTGAAGATCGCCGTGATCGAGAATGAGTTCAGCGAAACGCCCATCGATGGCCAACTGCTCGGCGACGAACCCGTGCAGGTGATGACGCTGGCCAACGGCTGCGTCTGCTGCTCCATCCACGTCGAGTTGGAGAAGGCGCTGTTCCTCCTGCTGGAGCGCCTGGATGCCGGCGAGCTGGCCTTCGACCGGCTGGTGATCGAATGCACTGGCGTCGCCGACCCGGCTCCGGTGGCGCAGACCTTCTTCGCCGATGAAGAGCTCTGCCAGCGCTACGTGCTGGACGGCATCATCACCCTGGTGGATGCGGTGAACGCCGAGCGCCACCTGCAGGAAACCATGGCCCAGGCCCAGGTGGGCTTTGCCGACCGCATCCTGGTGAGCAAGCGCGACCTGGTAGACGAAGCGCACTTCGAGGCGCTCTGCCTGCGCCTCTCACGCATCAACCGCCGCGCGCCGATTCGCGTGGTGGACCATGGCCGCATCGATCTCGCCGAGCTGCTGGACGTGCGGGGCTTCAACCTCAACGCCGATGTCGGCCCGGCACTGAGTCTGCGCCCGCTGACCCCCGCCGGCACACCCGACCGCATCGGCACCCTGGTGCTGAAAAGCGAACGCCCGCTGGACATCGACAAACTCAGCGCTTTCATGGAACAGCTGCTGGAGGAGCACGGCAATTCGATGCTGCGCTACAAGGGCGTGCTGTCCATCGCTGGCGAGGAACGCCGCCTGGTGTTCCAGGGCGTGCTGCGGCTCTACGGCTTCGATTGGGATGCCGAATGGCAGGCCGGTGAAGTGCGCGAGAGCGTGATGGTCTTCATCGGCGACCAGCTGCCGGAGGAGACGATCCGCACCGGCTTCGAAGCCGCGCAGGTTTAGATTCCTCCCTCTCCCTCCGGGAGAGGGCCGGGGTGAGGGTGCAACCAGGCGAATGACCATGCAACTCAAGCACAAGATCGTGACGCTCAGCGTCCTGCCACTCATCGCGTCGGTGCTCTTCATCTGCGTGCTGGTGTTCGCCCAGAGCCAGAAGCTGGAAGAGGAGCAGGCCCGGCTGGTGGAGAGCAGCATCATGGCGGCCAAGAAGGCCGAGCTGAAGAACTACCTGGGGCTGGCCCTGAGCCTGATCGCCCCCTTGTACGAGAGCGGTCGGGACGACGAACAGACGCGGCAGCAGGCGCTGCACATGCTGTCGCGGGCGAACTTCGGCCTGGACGGCTACTTCTTCGTCTATGACCGCAACGGCAAGAACCTGATGCACCCCCGGCAGGCGAACCTGGTGGGCAAGGAACTCATCGGCATGAAGGACAAGAACGGCCTGCCGGTGATCCAGGCGCTGCTCGACAGTGCCGAGAAGGGTGATGGCTATCAGCTCTACACCTGGGAGAAACCCTCCACCGGGCAGGTGACCGAAAAGCTCTCCTACGTGGTGATGCTGGACCGCTGGGGCTGGATGCTGGGCACCGGCATCTACATCGACGATGTGGAAGTGGCCATGCTCAAGTCCCGCCAGGAGGTGGCGACGGGCGTGCTGACCACGGTACTGGCCATCGCGTCCTTCTCACTGATCGCCGTACTGGTGGTGTTCAGCGGCGGGCTGATGCTGAACTTCACCGAGCATCGTCTGGCCGACCGCAAGCTTTCCGCCCTCAACCAGCGCATCGTCCACCTGCAGGAGGAAGAGCGTTCACGGGTGTCCCGTGAGCTGCACGACGGCATCAGCCAGCAACTGGTGTCCATCAAGTTCCAGTTCGAGCTGGCCAGCCTGGAGCTGCAGAACGGCCAGGGCCGAGGGCTGGAGAACCTGCGTTCGGGCACGACGCGCCTGGGCGAGGCCATTGGCGAAATCCGCCGCATCTCCCACGACCTGCGGCCATCGCTGCTGGATACCCTCGGCCTGTCGCCGGCCATCGACCAGCTGGTGCGCGAGTTCGAGCAGCGCACCACGATCCGCACCCAGTTCGAACGCGGGCTGGACGACGCCGAGGTGGAGACGGAGGTGTCCGTCACCTTGTTCCGTATCATTCAGGAGGCCCTGGCCAACATCGAGCGCCATTCGAAGGCCAGCGCCGCTATAATTTCGCTCTCCACGTCGAGGCGGGTCATTGCCCTGCGCGTGGAAGACAACGGGGTGGGATTCGACCCCGGCCTGATGGACAAAAGCCAGGGAATCGGGCTGCGGAACATCAGGGAGCGGGTTGACCACCATCGTGGGACCTTCACCATTTCCTCCTATCACGGCCGCACGGAGCTTCAGGTCGAGATACCCGTGCAACGAGCTTGAACGGCTCTCCAGACAGCAGAACCAAGAGGCCGTGATGAGCGTGACCCATCCCATCAGAATCGCGCTGATCGACGACCACGTGCTGGTGCGCGACGGCGTGAAATCCCTGCTCTCGGCGATGCCGCATTTCGAGGTGGTGGCCCAGGCCGAATCCGGCGCCGAGGCACTGGAGCTGGTGGCCACCACCGAACTGGACCTGCTGCTGGTGGACGTCGGCCTCAAGGACATGAACGGCCTGGAGCTGACGCGCAAGCTGTGCAGCCTCTATCCGGGCATCAAGATCCTGATCCTCAGCATGTACGACAACCAGGAATACGTGCGCACCTCCATCAACGCCGGCGCCTTCGGCTACGTGCTGAAGAACGCGCCGTCCACCGAGCTGATCGCCGCCATCGAGGCCATCGTCGCCGGCGGCAGCTTCTACAGCCCGGAAATCGCCCGCAAACTGGCCACCAACGTCCGCGACGAGAACGAACTGACCCCGCGCGAGCTGCAGGTGTTGTCGATGATCGCCAAGGGCCTGAACAACAAGGAAGTGGCCCGCGAGCTGGATATCAGCGTGCGCACGGTGGAAACCTACCGCCTCAGCATCCGCCGCAAACTGAACATCGACACTCCCGCCGCCCTGGTCAAGTACGCCCTGGAGCATGGGCTGATCTCGATCTGAGTCCACGTAGGGTGCGCTGCGTGTTCAGCCGGGATAGATGGGTAACGCTTGTCGGGAGACATGGGTAACGGGTTGATGATCATGTCTTGCCCGGTCTCAAGTCGACTTGGCGCAGGGTCTTGTGGATGAACACCACATCGTAGACGCCATCGACGGCGGTGGGGCGGAGAGCGACGCGTTCCCCGTACAGCCCCCCGCCGACGAACAGGCTGCGTCCCTGGAAACTGACCTGGCCGACGCGGCCGACCTTGAGCACCCGGTCGCCCGGTTCGTAGTCCAGTTCAGGCAATTGCTCCGGGTAGCTGCGCCGGCTTGGCTGGTAGCGCGTGATCGGTGGCAGTTGGCCCAGCGCCTCATGCGGGCGGTCGTGGTTGTACTGCTCCCGCCAGTGCGCCATCGCCTGCTGGCAGTGCGCCAAGTCGCGAAACGAGCGCTGCAGTAACTCGCGCTTGAGTGTCTGGTGGAAGCGTTCCAGCTTGCCCTGGGTCTGCGGATGATGAGGGCGGCTGTGGCTGACCTCGATGCCGAGCCGCATCAGCCAGACCTCCAGGGCGGACAGGCCGCCCGCGATGTTCGAGCCCCAGGGCGGACCGTTGTCGGCGGTGATCCGGCGCGGTAGGCCATAGCGGCGAAAGACCTGGATCAGGTGCGGTCGAACCAGTTCGAGGCGCTCGCCCTCGCAGGCCTCCAGGCAGAGGGCAAAGCGTGAGTGATCATCCAACAGCGTCAACGGGTGGCAGCGCGACGAGCGGCCGTCGGCGAGCGGGAAGTGGCCCTTGAAGTCCATCTGCCAGAGCTCGTTCGGCTGGCAGTGCTCGAAGCGCTGCGTGGCCGGAGCTTCGGCCTCCTCGGCGTGGTAGCGCACCCGGCAACCATGGCGGCGGAGGATGGCGTCGAGGGTGCTGTGGTGGGGACGCTCGAACGCGGCCGGCAGCAGGCCGCGCAGCTTGCGGGCGCCCCAATACGGGAAACGGTGGTGCAACTGCACCACCGCCTGTTCCAAGTCCGGGTCGCTGCGCCCAGGGCTGTGCAACGGCCGGCGTGAGCGCTCCTGCAACCCCGCATCGCCGTGCTCGCGGTGGCGCTGTAACCATTTGTAGGCGGTTTTCGGGCTGATGCCGTAGCGCCGACACAGCTCCCGCACGTTGCTCTGCGGTTGTTCGGCCAACCGCACAAACTCGCGTCGAATCGACATGGTGGTGCACTCCTGCCACGGCATCGCTCGAACTCCAGAGTCGAAGGATTCCGTAAGCCTAAATGCGTTACCCATGTCTCCCGACACCCGTTACCTATGTCCCCCGGCTGAACACACGCCGCAGCCCAAGGTGCAGCATCAGGAGAAACATGAGGAAATTTCGCCACTGAAGAGCTTTGGTCCAGAATGTATTTCGTGCGGATATCGGCGGAAAAATCTCATAGAGGTCTTCGACCACTGTTGCAGGTAGTGCTCGAATGGCAGCTGGAGGCTTTGGTCTCGCCGGGGAAACCTGGGAATAAAGGCGATCAAGCCTTAGGAGCCGGCTGTGAACCTTACTGTAATCATTGGCTGACGAGGCGCTCAGGTGACTGACAGTGTCCGCGACAAATGATCTCGCTGATCCCCATGCTTGGTTGTTATTGACACCGCGTAGGCTGCCGTCATTCCTGAGGCTGGCGAGAAAGCTACTCAGTGCGGATTCCAGCAGGGGCATATCTAGCTCGGAGAGCATTCGATCCAGAGCGCCTGATCCAAACTGCCGCTCAGTAGCCTGGTAGAACCTCTCTACGGCGTATAGATGCTGGTCTGCCCCGGAACTGGTGGACAGGTAGTTAAGAGCTACTGCTCGCATTTCGCCGCTCAAACTCCATCGGACTGAGGTAGCCCAACGTCGAGTGGCGCCGGCGGTGATTGTAAAAGCGGATGTAGTCGAACAGGTCGGTTTTCGCCTCCTGGTAGCTGGCGTAACGCGTCAGGTACACCCGTTCGGCCTTCAGCGAACGGAAAAAGCTCTCCATCGCGGCGTTGTCCCAGCAGTTCCCCGGACGTGAATGGCTGGGCACGATGCGATGCCGCCGCAGCAAGGCTTGGTAGTCATACGCGCAGTATTGGCTGCCGCGATCCGAGTGCAGCAGTACCTCCGCCTGTGGTTGGCGGCGTGCCACAGCCATCTCCAGCGCAGCATGCACCAGGGCTTGCTGCATGCGATGGTGCATCGCCCAACCGACGACGGCGCGTGAATAGAGATCGAGCACGACGGCCAGATACAGCCAGCCTTGGGCCGTCCGCACGTAGGTCATGTCCGAGACCCAGTGCCGATTGGCGCGATCCGAGGCGAACTGGCGATCCAGGTGATTTGGGGCAATCGGCAGAGCGTGACGACTGCTGGAAACCAGCCGCCAGCGTTTGCGCGAGCGAACGCGCAGGCCGGCTTCGCGCATCAGTCGAGCAACCCGGTGCCGACCACACGCCTGCCCCATGGCCGCCAACTCGGCCTTGATTCGGCGATGGCCATAGATCCCATTCACCTCATGGTGGATGGTGCGGATCTCCTTGCTCAGACGCCGATTCGCCATCTCTCTCGCCGAAGGTGGCCGCTGCTGCCAGGCATAGAAGCCGCTGCGTGATACCCGCAGCAGCCGGCACATCGGCGCTACGGGATAGCGACCGGCCAACGCCTCGATGGCGTGGAACTTCACTTCGTGGGCTGCGAGAAGATGGCGAGCGCCTTTTTTAAAACATCGCGCTCCATGGTGACCTGGGCCAGTTGCTGGCGTAGCCGACGCAGCTCCGCACTCTCACCGCGCTGCTTGCCATTGCCCGGAAAGGCATCGTCACCTTGCTGTTCGTACTGGCGCTTCCATTTGCCCAGCAGGCTTTCAGCGATGCCGAGCGTCTCGGCGACATGACGAAGCGGTGTGCCGGCAAGCACCTGGTCTACCGCTTCGCGTTTGAAGGATTCGGGAAAACGTCGTCTGGTCTGGGTCATGAACACTCCTTGCGGTGGGCATTATCCACCTTAAGTCAGTGTCCACTCAGCCCGGGACAGACCATGCTGCCCTCGAGTTGTGAGCCCCATATTGGCCTTAAGGACGTCGGCCCACCCAGTCGCCCAAAACCTGGGAAGGCTCAGATCATCAATCAGAAGCCAACCCTTGGTCGATTTTGGAGTAGAAGGATTTCGAAGCTTGATGCATGCCATAGGGCGGCGATGCTAGAGACGAAGAGCCAGCGCTGGCAAGCCTGGAGTCATGAGCCATAGGACTGCGTTGAGCTATAGAGGAGCGTAAGTGCAACACTTCTGAAGCGGCATTCGTTTAACATAATATAGATTATGCGAAGCCTTGGATTTCTCTTCCTGCCCGTTCCTCGCGAGCCTTCAAGCAGCATTCAGCGTGCTGAACACGCCAGCCGCCAGCGATTCGCTCGAAATGCCCGGCGCCCTTCGGGACCAGCAAGCCGCAGCGATAACAGGTACCAGGGAAACGGTTTCTCATGACGACATCAACACCTCGCCGTCTTCGTCCGTCAGTTCCCACCAGGAACAAAACGCCTCGATCGACTGGAGCCGTAGACAGGCGTGGAACTGGGTTTCCACCTCTTCCTCGTGCTCATGACCAGGATCATCGACAAGCTCGTAGCTCAGGATCATACGGAACTCCAATTATGCGAAGCCATAGGAGGTGACGGCGGAGCCGTTCCCCGTGGTTTTTGAAGGTGGTAACCGGCGATGGCGAGCTGGCGACGCTGCGGGCTGTTCGGAAGGAACGATCCAGACCGTCGCCCCTGCCTACCGTGATCGGGTCCCTCCCGCAAGCGGGAGCCCTCCCAATCACGTTAGTCCGCGACGCCGGCCGTTGTCACTTTCGAGGCCAGGCCGGTGGTCGGCAGGTCGGCAACGACGAACCCTACGTCAAAGCCCTTGTAGGTCAGGCTAACAACCGTATCGGACTCATAGGCCACTTCATAGCCGGCGGTACGGAGATCATCGAACGACACGCGACGGATCGGCTGGCCGTTCTGCGCGATGGTCACATAGCCACCCAGGAACTCTTCCTCAACACCATTGCGGAAGCGCTTGCCCTTGAGCAGCGCCTGGAGATGCATCGACAGACCCTGGTACGGATGCAGCTTCTGCTCAGGCCCACGAGGCTGAGCAACTTCGCCAGGTACAGGCGAAGGCGCAACTACCGGCGTCGGCTCCTGGTGCTCGACCTGGACTGGCTTTGCCTTAGGTGCCGGAGGAACTTTCTTTTCATCATCTTTAGTAGCCTGATAAATAACGAAGCAAAAGAAGAAGAGAAAACAAAGTGCAGCCCCCTTAAACGGCCAACGCTTCCAGATCGGAATAATGTCATTGGCATCCAGCTCCTGGGCGGCGGCACTTGACCTCGTATGCGACTTGTAAAGCGCGAAGTACTTCTTCTCATATTTACGATCCGTAGTGTTGACGACATCACCGCGCAATCCGTCCTGGACCTTGCGGATATACCGATTAGAAAAGCCAAACGCCGTAGCCTTCTTGCAGCGATAAACAACCTGAACTAGGTCACGAATCGCCTTATTGATCTTGCCGTAACTCTGCGTAATCAGAAGTACGTCGGCCAGTTCGTGACGGTGCAGGGAGAACCATTCCTCAACGCGCACTTGCTCCTTCGGGTCAGGCCCGCGAAGCGGGATTGCAAGATGGCATTCATCGACCACATACAAAGGACCAACACCCGTCACAGGATGGCGCCACGTATCACCGTAATGATCCAGGCGACTAAAAGGCCGCACAAGTTCGCCATCTATCAATTGAGGCTGACGAATCTCGATTAATTTCGTGCAGCCCGGCCAATAACTCTCCCAAACGTCCAGGGCGAGCGGCAAGTTAGTAATCACTCGCCTCCCCTGCTCCACCACGGCCGGTATTACATGAAACGCCACGGACTCATAAGATTTGCCGCCACCTGGTTGACCCAGCATCAGGTTAATCATGATCAGGACCCCCAGCGAACGAACGGGATAGTTTGCAGCAAGAAACGGACTACCAGGGCGGCGACAATCATCGTCAGTGCCTGAGTAAGGCCAATAACGCCGAGCATATTCACAACATCAGGCGGGAGCATGCCGTAATACGTCTGAGGATTAAACGGAACATCAATAGTAGATAGCGCAGAAGAAGCCAGCCCCAATACGCTCTCTAGGACCCAGCATGCGAGATCAGTAACGATATTCCACAAATCATCAAAAACGCGCTTGACCACTGCCAGCAGCCAACTGGCAACCGCCGAAATCTTGGCCAGCAACGCGGTGAAGAACTGAAATATGGCTCCCATATCAGCCTCCAAACATAATGTAGCGACAAGCGAACGCCGCAGTTACCAGGAAGATGCTTTTAACAAAGTCGAATACATAACAGATGCTTTGAAACGGAATAGTACCGAAGTTAGCCATAGCGCCTATGGCGAAATTCATAGACCAAGTTGGGCAAGTCCCAGAGAAGCTAGGAACAAACGAGTGCAGAAATGAAATGAATTCACTGTTTTCAAAGTCAGACTTCGCCTCACTCCAAACGCCCTGGAATCCGTCAGGATATTTTTGTTCGTAAAATGGGGTTACCTCAGGAAGCTCGGAATCATCAAACGTATATTGCTCTTCCGGCTCAGATTCAGTATCGGGAGGAACTTCTTGCGGCGCACTTGTATCCTGAGAAGTCTCGGTGGAAACCAGCTGACCATCCTGAGTCACCGTTGAGGTGGTAGTAGAACCCGTATCGAAATAATTCGGTCCATAAGTGAAGTTGTACTGCGTCGAGTTGTTTGTTACCTGGGTACCGGTAGAACCGTCCGGCTTAAGGTAAGTTTTCGTGCTCGACCAGGAAGGCCCCACCGCCGTGGCAGGCCCAGAGAAACTCAGCGTAGAAGTCGCCTTATAGCAGGCCGCTGGATCAGCATCCTGCTCACAAACAAACTTCTGATACTGCAACCAATCCGACGCAGGACGCCCAGCGGTATAGGTGTCCAAGGCGCTGTAATCAGCTTCAGCAAGATCAGTCTTGGTCGTCTTGATATCCGAGACCGAAATAGCCTTGGCGCCCGAAGACGGCCAAATACCCGAGGGATACCACGAATAACCCAACCCCGAAGCCGTACAGTTATTCACGTGCTGACTAAAGTCTGCCGGCCGGCCACTGCCGCCGTTTTGAACTGGCGTGAAAACGCCGACCGCATACAGCACACCGCCAAAGGTGGTCACAGTGATCTTGTCGAGCGTCTGCGACGCGGGATAAATCTGGCAAATGTTTAACGGGTTAAACGTGCCTTCACCAGATACCGGCATGTTCTGATAAGTCTTTGCCTGCTTTTGCAACTTTGTATTATCGTCGCTCATGACCCAACCCACCCCCGCGACCGCCGCCGTCACCGCCGCATTCAAAGCCAATGAAGCTGGATTAGTTTTAACGATGTTCTTAAGGCGCGTAACAATGGGAGCCTTAGGAACTACCGCCTTAGGCGTAACCTTAACTCGCGTAATTGAACCATCAGGCCCATTACCTGGAAGAGCTTGACTCGGACCATAAGGAAACTGAGGAGTACCAACAGTAGAGGCGGCAGGACGAACTGTAGGCGATGGAGAATCCCCTGCACTAAAACGAGAGCCCGATACAACATCGTAATAAGTGTCGGCGCCAAAATAAGCCAGTTCACCATTTGGCGTTTGGAAGCTTGGAGTATGCGCAGTCTTACCAACTTGCTGCGCTGTAGTTTTGATCGGTGCACGAACGGCCGCCGAAACAGGGAGAGAGAAAACAAACAGCGCTAAAAGCGCTGCTGTATGCCGAGAACAAATGCCCATCCGCCTATTACTCCACCGATAAACACCAGCGAGTAAGCGAGCATGGCTATATCCGCCGGAGAAATCGCTAATTGTTCCATTAGGGTTTAGAGGGGATATTGCTATCCCCTCCCCTGGCCTTAGGCCATTTTGACGCCGCGTTTGCCGAGGCCGATCGCCTTGAAAGCCATGGTGATACCGATGATCAGAACACCGGTAGCGCCCACCCAAGCGGCAACATCAGTCAGGTCTACGGAAGCGAAAATCTCAGCCATGTTGTTTCTCCATTACAGTTTTTTAATGACGCCAATTGCGACGCCGATTTTCATGCCCATCGCCCAGCAAGTGACCGTGAGCAAGAATCCTGCGGTATACACGGTCGTTAAACCCTCTACCGTCAAAGTTGTTAGAGACTCCGGCATAGAGCCCCCGTTAGTTGATTAATCCGATTCCTCGGAGTTACAGAAGGGGCAAAGTTGCTCGCCGTCTTCCACCAGGATGCCGGGATCGTCCTCTTCGAACTCTTCCCCGCAGTCATCGCACTCAAGGCTCATAGTTAGCCCTGCGCAGCTTTTGGAGCGGTAGAAGTCGGAGCCGGACGGATATCCGAAGAAACACGACGGCCCTGACGTGGATCGAGGTCGAACACTACGCGTCCATCTTTAACTTCGCCCTTGAGAGGGACTTCATAGTCCCCAGTCGGCAGCACTTCTTGTTCGCTACGGCAGTAGTAGGAGAACTTCTGCGGGAAGTCGCAGCCCGGAAGATGGGCGTAGGCTTCTGCCATGGTATAAGGCTTGCCCGCACCAGAAGTACCGCTACGGAAGGTGCAGGAAGCAGTGATGGAGACTTTCACGAATACATTGGACATAGTTTGCTCCAGGAAGAGTTAGGAGTTTGGAAGTTCAAAGGCGTCGCCCAGGAAAGGGGCGCCACTACTGCGCGAAGCGACAAGTTGCCACTTCTTTTCTTTCGCGAGTTGAACGCGATCAGAAAGAATTTCAGCCGGAGTCCTGGACTCGACGACCCGGATAGCCTCGGCAATAACACTGCCGGTAACTTCCATTTTGCGAATCTTGCCTTGCATCACAGACCGAGAGTCGATCTTTCCGCCAAAATAGTTGTCAAACATGCTCTTCATGCTTGCGCCCTCCTGGTGGAGAAATGAACAAGATTCTTTTCAAAGAAGAAAGACGGAATAGCCGCTGGCTTAGCTTCCAGGACGCGAATCATCGGAATAACGTTCGTGTCATCGCGTCGATCGCACCTGATATTGATATCAATACCCAGCGAGAGAAGTTCTTTGCGATGGCGGTAATACGTAGGCTTCGAAAGCATGCTGAATAAGTCATGGCCTTGCTTCCAAAGAACGTACGTAGCGCGAAGCTTATTCGGCAACTCAAGAAGTTGCTGGCTGTTAAGTTCAATTTGCTCAGACATATCAAGTTCCCCAATAAAATGGCGGTACTGAGCCCATAGAGCCGCCGGGGTGAGTTTGTGACCGTATTCCAGGTCGAGCGCCTTAAGCTTCTTCGACAGCAACCGAAGTTCAACACGAAGCTTGTTATCGATGAATTCGTGAATCTCAGGAATTGAATGGAACTCTTCGGCCAACTTGTGAGAGCCCTTTCCCGTAATCTCGTCAGCCTTGCAATAACAGGTAATACGCCAATGCGTACTACCCTTGCCAAATATCAGAGTTCCGCGATCATGAACGGGCCGTCCATGCCGAGACTTGCACTTGAACTCACCAGCTCGCAACCAGGAGCGAACATCCGACCTACTTGGAAGTTCAAACATGCGGTTATAGTCGATGCGGGTAACGCGGTACTGCCCTGCCCTAACTTTCTGACGTTCAAAGTCAGTAGGCTCAAGTTGAAATATCCCGCAGACCCTGGCGAAAACATCCCAAACGAGAGCGAGCAAGTCATCCGAACCAACAAGGTTGTGGCCTTGAAGCCACTTGGAAGGGTTTCCATCGATATAGAGGTGAGTTGCATTGCCTTTGCCGTCCCCGCCTACGCTACGAACATGCATCGACGACTCATGCGAGCCGCGAACTTGCATCTTGCGAGGGGTCTCCCAGGCAATCGTTCCGTCCGCTTCGATGCAGACCACCGCCCCAGCCTGGAGGGGCGAATGGTTCAGCTCGATGAACAGCGACGTCCAGTCAATCATCCCTGCACCTGAGTTTCTCAGAAATTAGATTCCGGTGCGGAAATTAGATTCTTAGAATCTCAATGTCAAGGCTCTGAGAAAATCAGGCTACGATAGAAAGCGCCAAGCACTTGACGCACAAGGAAAACATGCCAACCAAACACATCGACGATGCAACGTGGCGGAAGGTCGAGAAAGAGACCGTCAAAGCCGTCATCCACCTCCAGGCATCGGTCAAAGACACCGAGGTTCTACGCTGGCTGATCCTCAAGGGCCTTGAGGAAATGACCCCAGAGGACCTGGAGCGCTTCCACAAAAAAAGGGACTAGCAGCCCCCGCAATAGGTCGTCGCCGGAGCAGGCAAAGAACGACCAGGAGGGTGGAAGCAAGGAAGCGATAAAGCGTCGATGAAGTAAAAAAATGAGACAAAAGTCGGGTATTACCAGTACCCGACTTTCCCGGCCCACCCAGCGCGCCGGAAACACACCTAAAGCACGCCAGGAAAGGGCCTAGAAATGGGAATGCAGGACAGGGAGTGGTATCGGCAGGAACAGCGGGAAAAGCGCCAGAAAAGCGAATCAAGGCCACCGCTGCCGCTTGAAACCCCAAAGAAGTCACCAAGGCTGAACCTGACCACACCGATATTCCTGGTGCTCGCTAGCGCAATGCTGGCCGCGATCTTGTGGCTGTAAAAGTCTGCACGACCATCGCGCCGCCCCAGCTGGGCTAGACGGGCGAGTCGTTCCTCGGAAGGTTGAAGACCTGCAATTGGCCTCCCCGGCGTGCGATGTGTAACGCCGCTGCGAGCAACTGAGGGTGATCATGGCGCGAGGTGGGTCCGGCGCGGCGGAGGCCTAGGGGGTCGCGGACGTGCACCGAGGGGCGGGAAATGGTCCCAGAATCTCTTCCAGGACCGCGGCGCCGGCGAGGGTTTTGGTACCTATTTGATCCAGAGCCCATAACGGACTGCCAACACCAAGCAGGAAGCAGCGATCAGGCAGCCACCAAAAATCAAGAACGCATCGATAACTCCCATCAGGAACGCCCCTGCCGGTTCAACCGGGCCAAAAAGTGATCCATGGTCTCGCCAACCTGAGGAGTCAGCTTGGTTTCGGTACCAAAATCATCCGCTGCAGGAGCCGGCCGGCGCCGAGCTGGTGACGATTCTGGTACCGAATCGTTGAGCAAGTCGCCCTGCCCTGTCGCTTCCAGGAGGAGGATGGCAGCAGATCGGGCGCCCTTCAGGGTCTGATCACGGACGGCCACCAGCTCTTCCAGGCGGGCAATCTCGCGCTTCTGCCACTCAACGGTTTTGACCAGGAAGTCGTATTCAGCGGCAGCCTTGGCGTATGCCTTGGAACCGGTGGACGAGCCGGTCTGACGTTTCAGCTTTTCGACGAAGGCATCGTCGGCATCCGGGATCTTGATCAGCATCTTCAACTCTCCATTTGGTACCAATTGCGAGATCCAGGGCATGACCTGGTCAGCCAAAAAGGTACCAATACCCATCGAGAGTCGCAATAGCTTTGGTACCAAACTTTCAACCAGGTGCAGATCCTCGAGGTCGAAAATGGTACCAGTCAGAGGTCCAGGATTGCCCGGCACGCTTCCTGGAGCGCTTCAAGGCGAGCATCGAAATCGGCCCCTTCGCGATCCAGCTGATCAACACGACCACGCAACTTGCGCACCTCGGAAACGAGCCTGGGATAGTCCTGAAGCACATAACAGACTGCGTCCAGGTCCTCACGCCCAGGAGCGTACAAACGCGCGTCCTGGACGAGATTGGAGGGGATAACGAGGGGGATGGGCTTGCGCATAATCGCCATTACGTTACGCGAGGCCCGGAGGGCTACGCCAGTGTCCGGACCCCGCTCAACGTAACGCCTGAAATTATGCGAAGCCTTGGATTTCTCTTCCTGCCCGTTCCTCGCGAGCCTTCAAGCAGCATTCAGCGTGCTGAACACGCCAGCCGCCAGCGATTCGCTCGAAATGCCCGGCGCCCTTCGGGACCAGCAAGCCGCAGCGATAACAGGTACCAGGGAAACGGTTTTCTCATGACGACATCAACACCTCGCCGTCTTCGTCCGTCAGTTCCCACCAGGAACAAAACGCCTCGATCGACTGGAGCCGTAGACAGGCGTGGAACTGGGTTTCCACCTCTTCCTCGTGCTCATGACCAGGATCATCGACAAGCTCGTAGCTCAGGATCATACGGAACTCCAATTATGCGAAGCCATAGGAGGTGACGGCGGAGCCGTTCCCCGTGGTTTTTGAAGTGGTAACCGGCGATGGCGAGCTGGCGACGCTGCGGGCTGTTCGGAAGGAACGATCCAGACCGTCGCCCCTGCCTACCGTGATCGGGTCCCTCCCGCAAGCGGGAGCCCTCCCAATCACGTTAGTCCGCGACGCCCGGCCGTTGTCACTTTCGAGGCCAGGCCGGTGGTCGGCAGGTCGGCAACGACGAACCCTACGTCAAAGCCCTTGTAGGTCAGGCTAACAACCGTATCGGACTCATAGGCCACTTCATAGCCGGCGGTACGGAGATCATCGAACGACACGCGACGGATCGGCTGGCCGTTCTGCGCGATGGTCACATAGCCACCCAGGAACTCTTCCTCAACACCATTGCGGAAGCGCTTGCCCTTGAGCAGCGCCTGGAGATGCATCGACAGACCCTGGTACGGATGCAGCTTCTGCTCAGGCCCACGAGGCTGAGCAACTTCGCCAGGTACAGGCGAAGGCGCAACTACCGGCGTCGGCTCCTGGTGCTCGACCTGGACTGGCTTTGCCTTAGGTGCCGGAGGAACTTTCTTTTCATCATCTTTAGTAGCCTGATAAATAACGAAGCAAAAGAAGAAGAGAAAACAAAGTGCAGCCCCCTTAAACGGCCAACGCTTCCAGATCGGAATAATGTCATTGGCATCCAGCTCCTGGGCGGCGGCACTTGACCTCGTATGCGACTTGTAAAGCGCGAAGTACTTCTTCTCATATTTACGATCCGTAGTGTTGACGACATCACCGCGCAATCCGTCCTGGACCTTGCGGATATACCGATTAGAAAAGCCAAACGCCGTAGCCTTCTTGCAGCGATAAACAACCTGAACTAGGTCACGAATCGCCTTATTGATCTTGCCGTAACTCTGCGTAATCAGAAGTACGTCGGCCAGTTCGTGACGGTGCAGGGAGAACCATTCCTCAACGCGCACTTGCTCCTTCGGGTCAGGCCCGCGAAGCGGGATTGCAAGATGGCATTCATCGACCACATACAAAGGACCAACACCCGTCACAGGATGGCGCCACGTATCACCGTAATGATCCAGGCGACTAAAAGGCCGCACAAGTTCGCCATCTATCAATTGAGGCTGACGAATCTCGATTAATTTCGTGCAGCCCGGCCAATAACTCTCCAAACGTCCAGGGCGAGCGGCAAGTTAGTAATCACTCGCCTCCCCTGCTCCACCACGGCCGGTATTACATGAAACGCCACGGACTCATAAGATTTGCCGCCACCTGGTTGACCCAGCATCAGGTTAATCATGATCAGGACCCCCAGCGAACGAACGGGATAGTTTGCAGCAAGAAACGGACTACCAGGGCGGCGACAATCATCGTCAGTGCCTGAGTAAGGCCAATAACGCCGAGCATATTCACAACATCAGGCGGGAGCATGCCGTAATACGTCTGAGGATTAAACGGAACATCAATAGTAGATAGCGCAGAAGAAGCCAGCCCCAATACGCTCTCTAGGACCCAGCATGCGAGATCAGTAACGATATTCCACAAATCATCAAAAACGCGCTTGACCACTGCCAGCAGCCAACTGGCAACCGCCGAAATCTTGGCCAGCAACGCGGTGAAGAACTGAAAATATGGCTCCCATATCAGCCTCCAAACATAATGTAGCGACAAGCGAACGCCGCAGTTACCAGGAAGATGCTTTTAACAAAGTCGAATACATAACAGATGCTTTGAAACGGAATAGTACCGAAGTTAGCCATAGCGCCTATGGCGAAATTCATAGACCCAAGTTGGGCAAGTCCAGAGAAGCTAGGAACAAACGAGTGCAGAAATGAAATGAATTCACTGTTTTTCAAAGTCAGACTTCGCCTCACTCCAAACGCCCTGGAATCCGTCAGGATATTTTTGTTCGTAAAATGGGGTTACCTCAGGAAGCTCGGAATCATCAAACGTATATTGCTCTTCCGGCTCAGATTCAGTATCGGGAGGAACTTCTTGCGGCGCACTTGTATCCTGAGAAGTCTCGGTGGAAACCAGCTGACCATCCTGAGTCACCGTTGAGGTGGTAGTAGAACCCGTATCGAAATAATTCGGTCCATAAGTGAAGTTGTACTGCGTCGAGTTGTTTGTTACCTGGGTACCGGTAGAACCGTCCGGCTTAAGGTAAGTTTTCGTGCTCGACCAGGAAGGCCCCACCGCCGTGGCAGGCCCAGAGAAACTCAGCGTAGAAGTCGCCTTATAGCAGGCCGCTGGATCAGCATCCTGCTCACAAACAAACTTCTGATACTGCAACCAATCCGACGCAGGACGCCCAGCGGTATAGGTGTCCAAGGCGCTGTAATCAGCTTCAGCAAGATCAGTCTTGGTCGTCTTGATATCCGAGACCGAAATAGCCTTGGCGCCCGAAGACGGCCAAATACCCGAGGGATACCACGAATAACCCAACCCCGAAGCCGTACAGTTATTCACGTGCTGACTAAAGTCTGCCGGCCGGCCACTGCCGCCGTTTTGAACTGGCGTGAAAACGCCGACCGCATACAGCACACCGCCAAAGGTGGTCACAGTGATCTTGTCGAGCGTCTGCGACGCGGGATAAATCTGGCAAATGTTTAACGGGTTAAACGTGCCTTCACCAGATACCGGCATGTTCTGATAAGTCTTTGCCTGCTTTTGCAACTTTGTATTATCGTCGCTCATGACCCAACCCACCCCCGCGACCGCCGCCGTCACCGCCGCATTCAAAGCCAATGAAGCTGGATTAGTTTTAACGATGTTCTTAAGGCGCGTAACAATGGGAGCCTTAGGAACTACCGCCTTAGGCGTAACCTTAACTCGCGTAATTGAACCATCAGGCCCATTACCTGGAAGAGCTTGACTCGGACCATAAGGAAACTGAGGAGTACCAACAGTAGAGGCGGCAGGACGAACTGTAGGCGATGGAGAATCCCCTGCACTAAAACGAGAGCCCGATACAACATCGTAATAAGTGTCGGCGCCAAAATAAGCCAGTTCACCATTTGGCGTTTGGAAGCTTGGAGTATGCGCAGTCTTACCAACTTGCTGCGCTGTAGTTTTGATCGGTGCACGAACGGCCGCCGAAACAGGGAGAGAGAAAACAAACAGCGCTAAAAGCGCTGCTGTATGCCGAGAACAAATGCCCATCCGCCTATTACTCCACCGATAAACACCAGCGAGTAAGCGAGCATGGCTATATCCGCCGGAGAAATCGCTAATTGTTCCATTAGGGTTTAGAGGGGATATTGCTATCCCCTCCCCTGGCCTTAGGCCATTTTGACGCCGCGTTTGCCGAGGCCGATCGCCTTGAAAGCCATGGTGATACCGATGATCAGAACACCGGTAGCGCCCACCCAAGCGGCAACATCAGTCAGGTCTACGGAAGCGAAAATCTCAGCCATGTTGTTTCTCCATTACAGTTTTTTAATGACGCCAATTGCGACGCCGATTTTCATGCCCATCGCCCAGCAAGTGACCGTGAGCAAGAATCCTGCGGTATACACGGTCGTTAAACCCTCTACCGTCAAAGTTGTTAGAGACTCCGGCATAGAGCCCCCGTTAGTTGATTAATCCGATTCCTCGGAGTTACAGAAGGGGCAAAGTTGCTCGCCGTCTTCCACCAGGATGCCGGGATCGTCCTCTTCGAACTCTTCCCCGCAGTCATCGCACTCAAGGCTCATAGTTAGCCCTGCGCAGCTTTTGGAGCGGTAGAAGTCGGAGCCGGACGGATATCCGAAGAAACACGACGGCCCTGACGTGGATCGAGGTCGAACACTACGCGTCCATCTTTAACTTCGCCCTTGAGAGGGACTTCATAGTCCCCAGTCGGCAGCACTTCTTGTTCGCTACGGCAGTAGTAGGAGAACTTCTGCGGGAAGTCGCAGCCCGGAAGATGGGCGTAGGCTTCTGCCATGGTATAAGGCTTGCCCGCACCAGAAGTACCGCTACGGAAGGTGCAGGAAGCAGTGATGGAGACTTTCACGAATACATTGGACATAGTTTGCTCCAGGAAGAGTTAGGAGTTTGGAAGTTCAAAGGCGTCGCCCAGGAAAGGGGCGCCACTACTGCGCGAAGCGACAAGTTGCCACTTCTTTTCTTTCGCGAGTTGAACGCGATCAGAAAGAATTTCAGCCGGAGTCCTGGACTCGACGACCCGGATAGCCTCGGCAATAACACTGCCGGTAACTTCCATTTTGCGAATCTTGCCTTGCATCACAGACCGAGAGTCGATCTTTCCGCCAAAATAGTTGTCAAACATGCTCTTCATGCTTGCGCCCTCCTGGTGGAGAAATGAACAAGATTCTTTTCAAAGAAGAAAGACGGAATAGCCGCTGGCTTAGCTTCCAGGACGCGAATCATCGGAATAACGTTCGTGTCATCGCGTCGATCGCACCTGATATTGATATCAATACCCAGCGAGAGAAGTTCTTTGCGATGGCGGTAATACGTAGGCTTCGAAAGCATGCTGAATAAGTCATGGCCTTGCTTCCAAAGAACGTACGTAGCGCGAAGCTTATTCGGCAACTCAAGAAGTTGCTGGCTGTTAAGTTCAATTTGCTCAGACATATCAAGTTCCCCAATAAAATGGCGGTACTGAGCCCATAGAGCCGCCGGGGTGAGTTTGTGACCGTATTCCAGGTCGAGCGCCTTAAGCTTCTTCGACAGCAACCGAAGTTCAACACGAAGCTTGTTATCGATGAATTCGTGAATCTCAGGAATTGAATGGAACTCTTCGGCCAACTTGTGAGAGCCCTTTCCCGTAATCTCGTCAGCCTTGCAATAACAGGTAATACGCCAATGCGTACTACCCTTGCCAAATATCAGAGTTCCGCGATCATGAACGGGCCGTCCATGCCGAGACTTGCACTTGAACTCACCAGCTCGCAACCAGGAGCGAACATCCGACCTACTTGGAAGTTCAAACATGCGGTTATAGTCGATGCGGGTAACGCGGTACTGCCCTGCCCTAACTTTCTGACGTTCAAAGTCAGTAGGCTCAAGTTGAAATATCCCGCAGACCCTGGCGAAAACATCCCAAACGAGAGCGAGCAAGTCATCCGAACCAACAAGGTTGTGGCCTTGAAGCCACTTGGAAGGGTTTCCATCGATATAGAGGTGAGTTGCATTGCCTTTGCCGTCCCCGCCTACGCTACGAACATGCATCGACGACTCATGCGAGCCGCGAACTTGCATCTTGCGAGGGGTCTCCCAGGCAATCGTTCCGTCCGCTTCGATGCAGACCACCGCCCCAGCCTGGAGGGGCGAATGGTTCAGCTCGATGAACAGCGACGTCCAGTCAATCATCCCTGCACCTGAGTTTCTCAGAAATTAGATTCCGGTGCGGAAATTAGATTCTTAGAATCTCAATGTCAAGGCTCTGAGAAAATCAGGCTACGATAGAAAGCGCCAAGCACTTGACGCACAAGGAAAACATGCCAACCAAACACATCGACGATGCAACGTGGCGGAAGGTCGAGAAAGAGACCGTCAAAGCCGTCATCCACCTCCAGGCATCGGTCAAAGACACCGAGGTTCTACGCTGGCTGATCCTCAAGGGCCTTGAGGAAATGACCCCAGAGGACCTGGAGCGCTTCCACAAAAAAAGGGACTAGCAGCCCCCGCAATAGGTCGTCGCCGGAGCAGGCAAAGAACGACCAGGAGGGTGGAAGCAAGGAAGCGATAAAGCGTCGATGAAGTAAAAAAATGAGACAAAAGTCGGGTATTACCAGTACCCGACTTTCCCGGCCCACCCAGCGCGCCGGAAACACACCTAAAGCACGCCAGGAAAGGGCCTAGAAATGGGAATGCAGGACAGGGAGTGGTATCGGCAGGAACAGCGGGAAAAGCGCCAGAAAAGCGAATCAAGGCCACCGCTGCCGCTTGAAACCCCAAAGAAGTCACCAAGGCTGAACCTGACCACACCGATATTCCTGGTGCTCGCTAGCGCAATGCTGGCCGCGATCTTGTGGCTGTAAAAGTCTGCACGACCATCGCGCCGCCCCAGCTGGGCTAGACGGGCGAGTCGTTCCTCGGAAGGTTGAAGACCTGCAATTGGCCTCCCCGGCGTGCGATGTGTAACGCCGCTGCGAGCAACTGAGGGTGATCATGGCGCGAGGTGGGTCCGGCGCGGCGGAGGCCTAGGGGGTCGCGGACGTGCACCGAGGGGCGGGAAATGGTCCCAGAATCTCTTCCAGGACCGCGGCGCCGGCGAGGGTTTTGGTACCTATTTGATCCAGAGCCCATAACGGACTGCCAACACCAAGCAGGAAGCAGCGATCAGGCAGCCACCAAAAATCAAGAACGCATCGATAACTCCCATCAGGAACGCCCCTGCCGGTTCAACCGGGCCAAAAAGTGATCCATGGTCTCGCCAACCTGAGGAGTCAGCTTGGTTTCGGTACCAAAATCATCCGCTGCAGGAGCCGGCCGGCGCCGAGCTGGTGACGATTCTGGTACCGAATCGTTGAGCAAGTCGCCCTGCCCTGTCGCTTCCAGGAGGAGGATGGCAGCAGATCGGGCGCCCTTCAGGGTCTGATCACGGACGGCCACCAGCTCTTCCAGGCGGGCAATCTCGCGCTTCTGCCACTCAACGGTTTTGACCAGGAAGTCGTATTCAGCGGCAGCCTTGGCGTATGCCTTGGAACCGGTGGACGAGCCGGTCTGACGTTTCAGCTTTTCGACGAAGGCATCGTCGGCATCCGGGATCTTGATCAGCATCTTCAACTCTCCATTTGGTACCAATTGCGAGATCCAGGGCATGACCTGGTCAGCCAAAAAGGTACCAATACCCATCGAGAGTCGCAATAGCTTTGGTACCAAACTTTCAACCAGGTGCAGATCCTCGAGGTCGAAAATGGTACCAGTCAGAGGTCCAGGATTGCCCGGCACGCTTCCTGGAGCGCTTCAAGGCGAGCATCGAAATCGGCCCCTTCGCGATCCAGCTGATCAACACGACCACGCAACTTGCGCACCTCGGAAACGAGCCTGGGATAGTCCTGAAGCACATAACAGACTGCGTCCAGGTCCTCACGCCCAGGAGCGTACAAACGCGCGTCCTGGACGAGATTGGAGGGGATAACGAGGGGGATGGGCTTGCGCATAATCGCCATTACGTTACGCGAGGCCCGGAGGGCTACGCCAGTGTCCGGACCCCGCTCAACGTAACGCCTGAAATTATGCGAAGCCTTGGATTTCTCTTCCTGCCCGTTCCTCGCGAGCCTTCAAGCAGCATTCAGCGTGCTGAACACGCCAGCCGCCAGCGATTCGCTCGAAATGCCCGGCGCCCTTCGGGACCAGCAAGCCGCAGCGATAACAGGTACCAGGGAAACGGTTTCTCATGACGACATCAACACCTCGCCGTCTTCGTCCGTCAGTTCCCACCAGGAACAAAACGCCTCGATCGACTGGAGCCGTAGACAGGCGTGGAACTGGGTTTCCACCTCTTCCTCGTGCTCATGACCAGGATCATCGACAAGCTCGTAGCTCAGGATCATACGGAACTCCAATTATGCGAAGCCATAGGAGGTGACGGCGGAGCCGTTCCCCGTGGTTTTTGAAGGTGGTAACCGGCGATGGCGAGCTGGCGACGCTGCGGGCTGTTCGGAAGGAACGATCCAGACCGTCGCCCCTGCCTACCGTGATCGGGTCCCTCCCGCAAGCGGGAGCCCTCCCAATCACGTTAGTCCGCGACGCCGGCCGTTGTCACTTTCGAGGCCAGGCCGGTGGTCGGCAGGTCGGCAACGACGAACCCTACGTCAAAGCCCTTGTAGGTCAGGCTAACAACCGTATCGGACTCATAGGCCACTTCATAGCCGGCGGTACGGAGATCATCGAACGACACGCGACGGATCGGCTGGCCGTTCTGCGCGATGGTCACATAGCCACCCAGGAACTCTTCCTCAACACCATTGCGGAAGCGCTTGCCCTTGAGCAGCGCCTGGAGATGCATCGACAGACCCTGGTACGGATGCAGCTTCTGCTCAGGCCCACGAGGCTGAGCAACTTCGCCAGGTACAGGCGAAGGCGCAACTACCGGCGTCGGCTCCTGGTGCTCGACCTGGACTGGCTTTGCCTTAGGTGCCGGAGGAACTTTCTTTTCATCATCTTTAGTAGCCTGATAAATAACGAAGCAAAAGAAGAAGAGAAAACAAAGTGCAGCCCCCTTAAACGGCCAACGCTTCCAGATCGGAATAATGTCATTGGCATCCAGCTCCTGGGCGGCGGCACTTGACCTCGTATGCGACTTGTAAAGCGCGAAGTACTTCTTCTCATATTTACGATCCGTAGTGTTGACGACATCACCGCGCAATCCGTCCTGGACCTTGCGGATATACCGATTAGAAAAGCCAAACGCCGTAGCCTTCTTGCAGCGATAAACAACCTGAACTAGGTCACGAATCGCCTTATTGATCTTGCCGTAACTCTGCGTAATCAGAAGTACGTCGGCCAGTTCGTGACGGTGCAGGGAGAACCATTCCTCAACGCGCACTTGCTCCTTCGGGTCAGGCCCGCGAAGCGGGATTGCAAGATGGCATTCATCGACCACATACAAAGGACCAACACCCGTCACAGGATGGCGCCACGTATCACCGTAATGATCCAGGCGACTAAAAGGCCGCACAAGTTCGCCATCTATCAATTGAGGCTGACGAATCTCGATTAATTTCGTGCAGCCCGGCCAATAACTCTCCCAAACGTCCAGGGCGAGCGGCAAGTTAGTAATCACTCGCCTCCCCTGCTCCACCACGGCCGGTATTACATGAAACGCCACGGACTCATAAGATTTGCCGCCACCTGGTTGACCCAGCATCAGGTTAATCATGATCAGGACCCCCAGCGAACGAACGGGATAGTTTGCAGCAAGAAACGGACTACCAGGGCGGCGACAATCATCGTCAGTGCCTGAGTAAGGCCAATAACGCCGAGCATATTCACAACATCAGGCGGGAGCATGCCGTAATACGTCTGAGGATTAAACGGAACATCAATAGTAGATAGCGCAGAAGAAGCCAGCCCCAATACGCTCTCTAGGACCCAGCATGCGAGATCAGTAACGATATTCCACAAATCATCAAAAACGCGCTTGACCACTGCCAGCAGCCAACTGGCAACCGCCGAAATCTTGGCCAGCAACGCGGTGAAGAACTGAAATATGGCTCCCATATCAGCCTCCAAACATAATGTAGCGACAAGCGAACGCCGCAGTTACCAGGAAGATGCTTTTAACAAAGTCGAATACATAACAGATGCTTTGAAACGGAATAGTACCGAAGTTAGCCATAGCGCCTATGGCGAAATTCATAGACCAAGTTGGGCAAGTCCCAGAGAAGCTAGGAACAAACGAGTGCAGAAATGAAATGAATTCACTGTTTTCAAAGTCAGACTTCGCCTCACTCCAAACGCCCTGGAATCCGTCAGGATATTTTTGTTCGTAAAATGGGGTTACCTCAGGAAGCTCGGAATCATCAAACGTATATTGCTCTTCCGGCTCAGATTCAGTATCGGGAGGAACTTCTTGCGGCGCACTTGTATCCTGAGAAGTCTCGGTGGAAACCAGCTGACCATCCTGAGTCACCGTTGAGGTGGTAGTAGAACCCGTATCGAAATAATTCGGTCCATAAGTGAAGTTGTACTGCGTCGAGTTGTTTGTTACCTGGGTACCGGTAGAACCGTCCGGCTTAAGGTAAGTTTTCGTGCTCGACCAGGAAGGCCCCACCGCCGTGGCAGGCCCAGAGAAACTCAGCGTAGAAGTCGCCTTATAGCAGGCCGCTGGATCAGCATCCTGCTCACAAACAAACTTCTGATACTGCAACCAATCCGACGCAGGACGCCCAGCGGTATAGGTGTCCAAGGCGCTGTAATCAGCTTCAGCAAGATCAGTCTTGGTCGTCTTGATATCCGAGACCGAAATAGCCTTGGCGCCCGAAGACGGCCAAATACCCGAGGGATACCACGAATAACCCAACCCCGAAGCCGTACAGTTATTCACGTGCTGACTAAAGTCTGCCGGCCGGCCACTGCCGCCGTTTTGAACTGGCGTGAAAACGCCGACCGCATACAGCACACCGCCAAAGGTGGTCACAGTGATCTTGTCGAGCGTCTGCGACGCGGGATAAATCTGGCAAATGTTTAACGGGTTAAACGTGCCTTCACCAGATACCGGCATGTTCTGATAAGTCTTTGCCTGCTTTTGCAACTTTGTATTATCGTCGCTCATGACCCAACCCACCCCCGCGACCGCCGCCGTCACCGCCGCATTCAAAGCCAATGAAGCTGGATTAGTTTTAACGATGTTCTTAAGGCGCGTAACAATGGGAGCCTTAGGAACTACCGCCTTAGGCGTAACCTTAACTCGCGTAATTGAACCATCAGGCCCATTACCTGGAAGAGCTTGACTCGGACCATAAGGAAACTGAGGAGTACCAACAGTAGAGGCGGCAGGACGAACTGTAGGCGATGGAGAATCCCCTGCACTAAAACGAGAGCCCGATACAACATCGTAATAAGTGTCGGCGCCAAAATAAGCCAGTTCACCATTTGGCGTTTGGAAGCTTGGAGTATGCGCAGTCTTACCAACTTGCTGCGCTGTAGTTTTGATCGGTGCACGAACGGCCGCCGAAACAGGGAGAGAGAAAACAAACAGCGCTAAAAGCGCTGCTGTATGCCGAGAACAAATGCCCATCCGCCTATTACTCCACCGATAAACACCAGCGAGTAAGCGAGCATGGCTATATCCGCCGGAGAAATCGCTAATTGTTCCATTAGGGTTTAGAGGGGATATTGCTATCCCCTCCCCTGGCCTTAGGCCATTTTGACGCCGCGTTTGCCGAGGCCGATCGCCTTGAAAGCCATGGTGATACCGATGATCAGAACACCGGTAGCGCCCACCCAAGCGGCAACATCAGTCAGGTCTACGGAAGCGAAAATCTCAGCCATGTTGTTTCTCCATTACAGTTTTTTAATGACGCCAATTGCGACGCCGATTTTCATGCCCATCGCCCAGCAAGTGACCGTGAGCAAGAATCCTGCGGTATACACGGTCGTTAAACCCTCTACCGTCAAAGTTGTTAGAGACTCCGGCATAGAGCCCCCGTTAGTTGATTAATCCGATTCCTCGGAGTTACAGAAGGGGCAAAGTTGCTCGCCGTCTTCCACCAGGATGCCGGGATCGTCCTCTTCGAACTCTTCCCCGCAGTCATCGCACTCAAGGCTCATAGTTAGCCCTGCGCAGCTTTTGGAGCGGTAGAAGTCGGAGCCGGACGGATATCCGAAGAAACACGACGGCCCTGACGTGGATCGAGGTCGAACACTACGCGTCCATCTTTAACTTCGCCCTTGAGAGGGACTTCATAGTCCCCAGTCGGCAGCACTTCTTGTTCGTAGGCAGTAGTAGGAGAACTTCTGCGGGAAGTCGCAGCCCGGAAGATGGGCGTAGGCTTCTGCCATGGTATAAGGCTTGCCCGCACCAGAAGTACCGCTACGGAAGGTGCAGGAACAGTGATGGAGACTTCACGAATACATTGGACATAGTTTGCTCCAGGAAGAGTAGGAGTTTGGAAGTTCAAAGGCGTCGCCCAGGAAAGGGGCGCCACTACTGCGCGAAGCGACAAGTTGCCACTTCTTTTCTTTCGCGAGTTGAACGCGATCAGAAAGAATTTCAGCCGGAGTCCTGGACTCGACGACCGGATAGCCTCGGCAATAACACTGCCGGTAACTTCCATTTTGCGAATCTTGCCTTGCATCACAGACCGAGAGTCGATCTTTCCGCCAAAATAGTTGTCAAACATGCTCTTCATGCTTGCGCCCTCCTGGTGGAGAAATGAACAAGATTCTTTTCAAAGAAGAAAGACGGAATAGCCGCTGGCTTAGCTTCCAGGACGCGAATCATCGGAATAACGTTCGTGTCATCGCGTCGATCGCACCTGATATTGATATCAATACCAGCGAGAGAAGTTCTTTGCGATGGCGGTAATACGTAGGCTTCGAAAGCATGCTGAATAAGTCATGGCCTTTGCTTCCAAAGAACGTACGTAGCGCGAAGCTTATTCGGCAACTCAAGAGTTGCTGGCTGTTAAGTTCAATTTGCTCAGACATATCAAGTTCCCCAATAAAATGGCGGTACTGAGCCCATAGAGCCGCCGGGGTGAGTTTGTGACCGTATTCCAGGTCGAGCGCCCTTAAGCTTCTTCGACAGCAACCGAAGTTCAACACGAAGCTTGTTATCGATGAATTCGTGAATCTCAGGAATTGAATGGAACTCTTCGGCCAACTTGTGAGAGCCCTTTCCCGTAATCTCGTCAGCCTTGCAATAACAGGTAATACGCCAATGCGTACTACCCTTGCCAAATATCAGAGTTCCGCGATCATGAACGGGCCGTCCATGCCGAGACTTGCACTTGAACTCACCAGCTCGCAACCAGGAGCGAACATCCGACCTACTTGAAGTTCAAACATGCGGTTATAGTCGATGCGGGTAACGCCGGTACTGCCCTGCCCTAACTTTCTGACGTTCAAAGTCAGTAGGCTCAAGTTGAAATATCCCGCAGACCCTGGCGAAAACATCCCAAACGAGAGCGAGCAAGTCATCCGAACCAACAGGTTGTGGCCTTGAAGCCACTTGGAAGGGTTTCCATCGATATAGAGGTGAGTTGCATTGCCTTTGCCGTCCCCGCCTACGCTACGAACATGCATCGACGACTCATGCGAGCCGCGAACTTGCATCTTGCGAGGGGTCTCCCAGGCAATCGTTCCGTCCGCTTCGATGCAGACCACCGCCCCAGCCTGGAGGGGCGAATGGTTCAGCTCGATGAACAGCGACGTCCAGTCAATCATCCCTGCACCTGAGTTTCTCAGAAATTAGATTCCGGTGCGGAAATTAGATTCTTAGAATCTCAATGTCAAGGCTCTGAGAAAATCAGGCTACGATAGAAAGCGCCAAGCACTTGACGCACAAGGAAAACATGCCAACCAAACACATCGACGATGCAACGTGGCGGAAGGTCGAGAAAGAGACCGTCAAAGCCGTCATCCACCTCCAGGCATCGGTCAAAGACACCGAGGTTCTACGCTGGCTGATCCTCAAGGGCCTTGAGGAAATGACCCCAGAGGACCTGGAGCGCTTCCACAAAAAAAGGGACTAGCAGCCCCCGCAATAGGTCGTCGCCGGAGCAGGCAAAGAACGACCAGGAGGGTGGAAGCAAGGAAGCGATAAAGCGTCGATGAAGTAAAAAAATGAGACAAAAGTCGGGTATTACCAGTACCCCGACTTTCCCGGCCCACCCAGCGCGCCGGAAACACACCTAAAGCACGCCAGGAAAGGGCCTAGAAATGGGAATGCAGGACAGGGAGTGGTATCGGCAGGAACAGCGGGAAAAGCGCCAGAAAAGCGAATCAAGGCCACCGCTGCCGCTTGAAAACCCCAAGAAGTCACCAAGGCTGAACCTGACCACACCGATATTCCTGGTGCTCGCTAGCGCAATGCTGGCCGCGATCTTGTGGCTGTAAAAGTCTGCACGACCATCGCGCCGCCCCAGCTGGGCTAGACGGGCGAGTCGTTCCTCGGAAGGTTGAAGACCTGCAATTGGCCTCCCCGGCGTGCGATGTGTAACGCCGCTGCGAGCAACTGAGGGTGATCATGGCGCGAGGTGGGTCCGGCGCGGCGGAGGCCTAGGGGGTCGCGGACGTGCACCGAGGGCGGGGAAATGGTCCCAGAATCTCTTCCAGGACCGCGGCGCCGGCGAGGGTTTTGGTACCTATTTGATCCAGAGCCCATAACGGACTGCCAACACCAAGCAGGAAGCAGCGATCAGGCAGCCACCAAAATCAAGAACGCATCGATAACTCCCATCAGGAACGCCCCTGCCCGTTCAACCGGGCCAAAAGTGATCCATGGTCTCGCCAACCTGAGGAGTCAGCTTGGTTCGGTACCAAAATCATCCGCTGCAGGAGCCGGCCGGCGCCGAGCTGGTGACGATTCTGGTACCGAATCGTTGAGCAAGTCGCCCTGCCCTGTCGCTTCCAGGAGGAGGATGGCAGCAGATCGGGCGCCTTCAGGTCTGATCACGGACGGCCACCAGCTCTTCCAGGCGGGCAATCTCGCGCTTCTGCCACTCAACGGTTTTGACCAGGAAGTCGTATTCAGCGGCAGCCTTGGGCGTATGCCTTGAACCGGTGGACGAGCCGGTCTGACGTTTCAGCTTTTCGACGAAGGCATCGTCGGGCATCCGGGATCTTGATCAGCATCTTCAACTCTCCATTTGGTACCAATTGCGAGATCCAGGGCATGACCTGGTCAGCCAAAAAGGTACCAATACCCATCGAGAGTCGCAATAGCTTGGGTACCAAACTTTCAACAGGTGCAGATCCTCGAGGTCGAAAATGGTACCAGTCAGAGGTCCAGGATTGCCCGGCACGCTTCCTGGAGCGCTTCAAGGCGAGCATCGAAATCGGCCCCTTCGGATCCAGCTGATCAACACGACCACGCAACTTGCGCACCTCGGTAAACGAGCCTGGGATAGTCCTGAAGCACATAACAGACTGCGTCCAGGTCCTCACGCCCAGGAGCGTACAAACGCGCGTCCTGGACGAGATTGGAGGGGATAACGAGGGGATGGGCTTGCGCATAATCGCCCATTACGTTACGCGAGGCCCGGAGGGCTACGCCAGTGTCCGGACCCCGCTCAACGTAACGCCTGAAATTATGCGAAGCCTTGGATTTCTCTTCCTGCCCGTTCCTCGCGAGCCTTCAAGCAGCATTCAGCGTGCTGAACACGCCAGCCGCCAGCGATTCGCTCGAAATGCCCGGCGCCCTTCGGGACCAGCAAGCCGCAGCGATAACAGGTACCAGGGAAACGGTTTCTCATGACGACATCAACACCTCGCCGTCTTCGTCCGTCAGTTCCCACCAGGAACAAAACGCCTCGATCGACTGGAGCCGTAGACAGGCGTGGAACTGGGTTTCCACCTCTTCCTCGTGCTCATGACCAGGATCATCGACAAGCTCGTAGCTCAGGATCATACGGAACTCCAATTATGCGAAGCCATAGGAGGTGACGGCGGAGCCGTTCCCCGTGGTTTTTGAAGGTGGTAACCGGCGATGGCGAGCTGGCGACGCTGCGGGCTGTTCGGAAGGAACGATCCAGACCGTCGCCCCTGCCTACCGTGATCGGGTCCCTCCCGCAAGCGGGAGCCCTCCCAATCACGTTAGTCCGCGACGCCGGCCGTTGTCACTTTCGAGGCCAGGCCGGTGGTCGGCAGGTCGGCAACGACGAACCCTACGTCAAAGCCCTTGTAGGTCAGGCTAACAACCGTATCGGACTCATAGGCCACTTCATAGCCGGCGGTACGGAGATCATCGAACGACACGCGACGGATCGGCTGGCCGTTCTGCGCGATGGTCACATAGCCACCCAGGAACTCTTCCTCAACACCATTGCGGAAGCGCTTGCCCTTGAGCAGCGCCTGGAGATGCATCGACAGACCCTGGTACGGATGCAGCTTCTGCTCAGGCCCACGAGGCTGAGCAACTTCGCCAGGTACAGGCGAAGGCGCAACTACCGGCGTCGGCTCCTGGTGCTCGACCTGGACTGGCTTTGCCTTAGGTGCCGGAGGAACTTTCTTTTCATCATCTTTAGTAGCCTGATAAATAACGAAGCAAAAGAAGAAGAGAAAACAAAGTGCAGCCCCCTTAAACGGCCAACGCTTCCAGATCGGAATAATGTCATTGGCATCCAGCTCCTGGGCGGCGGCACTTGACCTCGTATGCGACTTGTAAAGCGCGAAGTACTTCTTCTCATATTTACGATCCGTAGTGTTGACGACATCACCGCGCAATCCGTCCTGGACCTTGCGGATATACCGATTAGAAAAGCCAAACGCCGTAGCCTTCTTGCAGCGATAAACAACCTGAACTAGGTCACGAATCGCCTTATTGATCTTGCCGTAACTCTGCGTAATCAGAAGTACGTCGGCCAGTTCGTGACGGTGCAGGGAGAACCATTCCTCAACGCGCACTTGCTCCTTCGGGTCAGGCCCGCGAAGCGGGATTGCAAGATGGCATTCATCGACCACATACAAAGGACCAACACCCGTCACAGGATGGCGCCACGTATCACCGTAATGATCCAGGCGACTAAAAGGCCGCACAAGTTCGCCATCTATCCAATTGAGGCTGACGAATCTCGATTAATTTCGTGCAGCCCGGCCAATAACTCTCCCAAACGTCCAGGGCGAGCGGCAAGTTAGTAATCACTCGCCTCCCCTGCTCCACCACGGCCGGTATTACATGAAACGCCACGGACTCATAAGATTTGCCGCCACCTGGTTGACCCAGCATCAGGTTAATCATGATCAGGACCCCCAGCGAACGAACGGGATAGTTTGCAGCAAGAAACGACTACCAGGGCGGCGACAATCATCGTCAGTGCCTGAGTAAGGCCAATAACGCCGAGCATATTCACAACATCAGGCGGGAGCATGCCGTAATACGTCTGAGGATTAAACGGAACATCAATAGTAGATAGCGCAGAAGAAGCCAGCCCCAATACGCTCTCTAGGACCCCAGCATGCGAGATCAGTAACGATATTCCACAAATCATCAAAAAACGCGCTTGACCACTGCCAGCAGCCAACTGGCAACCGCCGAAATCTTGGCCAGCAACGCGGTGAAGAACTGAAATATGGCTCCCATATCAGCCTCCAAACATAATGTAGCGACAAGCGAACGCCGCAGTTACCAGGAAGATGCTTTTAACAAAGTCGAATACATAACAGATGCTTTGAAACGGAATAGTACCGAAGTTAGCCATAGCGCCTATGGCGAAATTCATAGACCAAGTTGGGCAAGTCCCAGAGAAGCTAGGAACAAACGAGTGCAGAAATGAAATGAATTCACTGTTTTCAAAGTCAGACTTCGCCTCACTCCAAACGCCCTGGAATCCGTCAGGATATTTTTGTTCGTAAAATGGGTTACCTCAGGAAGCTCGGAATCATCAAACGTATATTGCTCTTCCGGCTCAGATTCAGTATCGGGAGGAACTTCTTGCGGCGCACTTGTATCCTGAGAAGTCTCGGTGGAAACCAGCTGACCATCCTGAGTCACCGTTGAGGTGGTAGTAGAACCCGTATCGAAATAATTCGGTCCATAAGTGAAGTTGTACTGCGTCGAGTTGTTTGTTACCTGGGTACCGGTAGAACCGTCCGGCTTAAGGTAAGTTTTCGTGCTCGACCAGGAAGGCCCCACCGCCGTGGCAGGCCCAGAGAAACTCAGCGTAGAAGTCGCCTTATAGCAGGCCGCTGGATCAGCATCCTGCTCACAAACAAACTTCTGATACTGCAACCAATCCGACGCAGGACGCCCAGCGGTATAGGTGTCCAAGGCGCTGTAATCAGCTTCAGCAAGATCAGTCTTGGTCGTCTTGATATCCGAGACCGAAATAGCCTTGGCGCCCGAAGACGGCCAAATACCCGAGGGATACCACGAATAACCCAACCCCGAAGCCGTACAGTTATTCACGTGCTGACTAAAGTCTGCCGGCCGGCCACTGCCGCCGTTTTGAACTGGCGTGAAAACGCCGACCGCATACAGCACACCGCCAAAGGTGGTCACAGTGATCTTGTCGAGCGTCTGCGACGCGGGATAAATCTGGCAAATGTTTAACGGGTTAAACGTGCCTTCACCAGATACCGGCATGTTCTGATAAGTCTTTGCCTGCTTTTGCAACTTTGTATTATCGTCGCTCATGACCCAACCCACCCCCGCGACCGCCGCCGTCACCGCCGCATTCAAAGCCAATGAAGCTGGATTAGTTTTAACGATGTTCTTAAGGCGCGTAACAATGGGAGCCTTAGGAACTACCGCCTTAGGCGTAACCTTAACTCGCGTAATTGAACCATCAGGCCCATTACCTGGAAGAGCTTGACTCGGACCATAAGGAAACTGAGGAGTACCAACAGTAGAGGCGGCAGGACGAACTGTAGGCGATGGAGAATCCCCTGCACTAAAACGAGAGCCCGATACAACATCGTAATAAGTGTCGGCGCCAAAATAAGCCAGTTCACCATTTGGCGTTTGGAAGCTTGGAGTATGCGCAGTCTTACCAACTTGCTGCGCTGTAGTTTTGATCGGTGCACGAACGGCCGCCGAAACAGGGAGAGAGAAAACAAACAGCGCTAAAAGCGCTGCTGTATGCCGAGAACAAATGCCCATCCGCCTATTACTCCACCGATAAACACCAGCGAGTAAGCGAGCATGGCTATATCCGCCGGAGAAATCGCTAATTGTTCCATTAGGGTTTAGAGGGGATATTGCTATCCCCTCCCCTGGCCTTAGGCCATTTTGACGCCGCGTTTGCCGAGGCCGATCGCCTTGAAAGCCATGGTGATACCGATGATCAGAACACCGGTAGCGCCCACCCAAGCGGCAACATCAGTCAGGTCTACGGAAGCGAAAATCTCAGCCATGTTGTTTCTCCATTACAGTTTTTTAATGACGCCAATTGCGACGCCGATTTTCATGCCCATCGCCCAGCAAGTGACCGTGAGCAAGAATCCTGCGGTATACACGGTCGTTAAACCCTCTACCGTCAAAGTTGTTAGAGACTCCGGCATAGAGCCCCCGTTAGTTGATTAATCCGATTCCTCGGAGTTACAGAAGGGGCAAAGTTGCTCGCCGTCTTCCACCAGGATGCCGGGATCGTCCTCTTCGAACTCTTCCCCGCAGTCATCGCACTCAAGGCTCATAGTTAGCCCTGCGCAGCTTTTGGAGCGGTAGAAGTCGGAGCCGGACGGATATCCGAAGAAACACGACGGCCCTGACGTGGATCGAGGTCGAACACTACGCGTCCATCTTTAACTTCGCCCTTGAGAGGGACTTCATAGTCCCCAGTCGGCAGCACTTCTTGTTCGCTACGGCAGTAGTAGGAGAACTTCTGCGGGAAGTCGCAGCCCGGAAGATGGGCGTAGGCTTCTGCCATGGTATAAGGCTTGCCCGCACCAGAAGTACCGCTACGGAAGGTGCAGGAAGCAGTGATGGAGACTTTCACGAATACATTGGACATAGTTTGCTCCAGGAAGAGTTAGGAGTTTGGAAGTTCAAAGGCGTCGCCCAGGAAAGGGGCGCCACTACTGCGCGAAGCGACAAGTTGCCACTTCTTTTCTTTCGCGAGTTGAACGCGATCAGAAAGAATTTCAGCCGGAGTCCTGGACTCGACGACCCGGATAGCCTCGGCAATAACACTGCCGGTAACTTCCATTTTGCGAATCTTGCCTTGCATCACAGACCGAGAGTCGATCTTTCCGCCAAAATAGTTGTCAAACATGCTCTTCATGCTTGCGCCCTCCTGGTGGAGAAATGAACAAGATTCTTTTCAAAGAAGAAAGACGGAATAGCCGCTGGCTTAGCTTCCAGGACGCGAATCATCGGAATAACGTTCGTGTCATCGCGTCGATCGCACCTGATATTGATATCAATACCCAGCGAGAGAAGTTCTTTGCGATGGCGGTAATACGTAGGCTTCGAAAGCATGCTGAATAAGTCATGGCCTTGCTTCCAAAGAACGTACGTAGCGCGAAGCTTATTCGGCAACTCAAGAAGTTGCTGGCTGTTAAGTTCAATTTGCTCAGACATATCAAGTTCCCCAATAAAATGGCGGTACTGAGCCCATAGAGCCGCCGGGGTGAGTTTGTGACCGTATTCCAGGTCGAGCGCCTTAAGCTTCTTCGACAGCAACCGAAGTTCAACACGAAGCTTGTTATCGATGAATTCGTGAATCTCAGGAATTGAATGGAACTCTTCGGCCAACTTGTGAGAGCCCTTTCCCGTAATCTCGTCAGCCTTGCAATAACAGGTAATACGCCAATGCGTACTACCCTTGCCAAATATCAGAGTTCCGCGATCATGAACGGGCCGTCCATGCCGAGACTTGCACTTGAACTCACCAGCTCGCAACCAGGAGCGAACATCCGACCTACTTGGAAGTTCAAACATGCGGTTATAGTCGATGCGGGTAACGCGGTACTGCCCTGCCCTAACTTTCTGACGTTCAAAGTCAGTAGGCTCAAGTTGAAATATCCCGCAGACCCTGGCGAAAACATCCCAAACGAGAGCGAGCAAGTCATCCGAACCAACAAGGTTGTGGCCTTGAAGCCACTTGGAAGGGTTTCCATCGATATAGAGGTGAGTTGCATTGCCTTTGCCGTCCCCGCCTACGCTACGAACATGCATCGACGACTCATGCGAGCCGCGAACTTGCATCTTGCGAGGGGTCTCCCAGGCAATCGTTCCGTCCGCTTCGATGCAGACCACCGCCCCAGCCTGGAGGGGCGAATGGTTCAGCTCGATGAACAGCGACGTCCAGTCAATCATCCCTGCACCTGAGTTTCTCAGAAATTAGATTCCGGTGCGGAAATTAGATTCTTAGAATCTCAATGTCAAGGCTCTGAGAAAATCAGGCTACGATAGAAAGCGCCAAGCACTTGACGCACAAGGAAAACATGCCAACCAAACACATCGACGATGCAACGTGGCGGAAGGTCGAGAAAGAGACCGTCAAAGCCGTCATCCACCTCCAGGCATCGGTCAAAGACACCGAGGTTCTACGCTGGCTGATCCTCAAGGGCCTTGAGGAAATGACCCCAGAGGACCTGGAGCGCTTCCACAAAAAAAGGGACTAGCAGCCCCCGCAATAGGTCGTCGCCGGAGCAGGCAAAGAACGACCAGGAGGGTGGAAGCAAGGAAGCGATAAAGCGTCGATGAAGTAAAAAAATGAGACAAAAGTCGGGTATTACCAGTACCCGACTTTCCCGGCCCACCCAGCGCGCCGGAAACACACCTAAAGCACGCCAGGAAAGGGCCTAGAAATGGGAATGCAGGACAGGGAGTGGTATCGGCAGGAACAGCGGGAAAAGCGCCAGAAAAGCGAATCAAGGCCACCGCTGCCGCTTGAAACCCCAAAGAAGTCACCAAGGCTGAACCTGACCACACCGATATTCCTGGTGCTCGCTAGCGCAATGCTGGCCGCGATCTTGTGGCTGTAAAAGTCTGCACGACCATCGCGCCGCCCCAGCTGGGCTAGACGGGCGAGTCGTTCCTCGGAAGGTTGAAGACCTGCAATTGGCCTCCCCGGCGTGCGATGTGTAACGCCGCTGCGAGCAACTGAGGGTGATCATGGCGCGAGGTGGGTCCGGCGCGGCGGAGGCCTAGGGGGTCGCGGACGTGCACGAGGGCGGGAAATGGTCCCAGAATCTCTTCCAGGACCGCGGCGCCGGCGAGGGTTGGTACTATTTGATCAGAGCCATAGACGCCGAGGGACATGCCAGCCCATAAACGGACTGCCACCAGCAGGAAGCAGGATCAGCACCAAAAAATCAAGAACGCATCGATAACTCCCATCAGGAACGCCCCTGCCGGTTCAACCGGGCCAAAAAGTGATCCATGGTCTCGCCAACCTGAGGAGTCAGCTTGGTTTCGGTACCAAAATCATCCGCTGCAGGAGCCGGCCGGCGCCGAGCTGGTGACGATTCTGGTACCGAATCGTTGAGCAAGTCGCCCTGCCCTGTCGCTTCCAGGAGGAGGATGGCAGCAGATCGGGCGCCCTTCAGGGTCTGATCACGGACGGCCACCAGCTCTTCCAGGCGGGCAATCTCGCGCTTCTGCCACTCAACGGTTTTTGACCAGGAAGTCGTATTCAGCGGCAGCCTTGGCGTATGCCTTGGAACCGGTGGACGAGCCGGTCTGACGTTTCAGCTTTTCGACGAAGGCATCGTCGGCATCCGGGATCTTGATCAGCATCTTCAACTCTCCATTTGGTACCAATTGCGAGATCCAGGGCATGACCTGGTCAGCCAAAAAGGTACCAATACCCATCGAGAGTCGCAATAGCTTTGGTACCAAACTTTCAACCAGGTGCAGATCCTCGAGGTCGAAAATGGTACCAGTCAGAGGTCCAGGATTGCCCGGCACGCTTCCTGGAGCGCTTCAAGGCGAGCATCGAAATCGGCCCCTTCGCGATCCAGCTGATCAACACGACCACGCAACTTGCGCACCTCGGAAACGAGCCTGGGATAGTCCTGAAGCACATAACAGACTGCGTCCAGGTCCTCACGCCCAGGAGCGTACAAACGCGCGTCCTGGACGAGATTGGAGGGGATAACGAGGGGGGATGGGCTTGCGCATAATCGCCATTACGTTTACGAGCCGGCCAGTGTCCGGACCCCGCTCACGTAACGCCTGAAATTATGCGAAGCCTAGGGGAAAAAGAACGGGGCACCCATGGCCATAACGATCAAGACCGCCGCGAACACCGCCACGGCTACGATGGGATGATTCGCGCCACGGCGCAGCGCTTCTTCGAATTCCTTGTCAGTCATTGCATCACCTCAACACTCCATGTACGGCGGGAACAGCTTAGGGTCGTGAGCGTACGCCAACATGAGCGTCTTGTGCTTGGCCCGTTCCTGCCGCAACCGTTCCAATTCCTCTTCCATCCACTTCCTGCGAAACAACGTCCGATACATGCCGTCCGCATCCGTCAGCGCCCAGCCGAGAAGCAACGGTTTCACCAGCAGCGACAAACCAAAGGTGACAATCCGGCGCTTGAACGGAACCGACTCGGGCAACGGCGGCAGATACCGCCCCTTGAGGTGCCAGGCGCTGAGCATCGAGTACGGCGCCCGCATATCGACCGGCCCCTGCTCGTAGAACTCGATCCCGTCGCGGAACACCTGGCGCGTGTCGTACGCCTTGAACAGATCAGTCCCGCGATACATCCACCGGTCAACCTTCACCTCTGCGGTGCGCCCGTAATACACGTTGGCCACATGGAAACGCGGCAGACCGAAACCCATGATCTTGAAGCGGTCCATACGCCGACACACCACCAGGTGCTCGCACAGCGCCCGAACGATCTGAGCGTCACACGACTCGATGTCCTGAATCAGGAAGATGATGTCCCAGCGGTGCTTCCGAGCATGCAGAAACCAATCGATCAGCTTGCGACGTTCCTTGTCGTTCCATTCCCGCGAGTTCAACCAGGTCCCGCACTCATCCAGCACGATGAGCCCGTAACGGGATTCGTCGTTGTCCCGCGGATCGTCGGACTCGTAGCCCGGCCGAGAGCCATCATGTCTTCCGCCCTGGGCTTATCCGGCAACCGAACCGCCGACTTGTCGTGGTAAGTGAACATCTCATCGACCCAGAGGTCGAGGTTGGTCGCCACCCGACGGCCATCGGAGAGGTAGTCGCGGATCTTGCCAACGGCGACGAGTGATTTGCCCGAACCAAGTTTGCCAGTGACAAAGTAGACAGCCATAAGAACCTCCAAGTTGATAGGACACCTACCCACCGGCCCTGAAGGGCCGGCCGGTAGGTGTCTACTGCTAGACGCGGGCCTTGACGCTGGCGACGTAGACGCCGGAGACGTAGAGCCAGCAGGCCGCCCGGCACGCTGCAAGGGCCGCGATGCACGCTCCGGTGGACGCCGGGAGGAGCCCCAGCGCGGTCTGCACAATCGGGTGAACCGTCGTCACCAGGCCAGTGAGAATCCCGTTGATGGTCGCGGTGAGCACTGCCACAGCGGCCAGCCAGAACGCCACCAGGGCAAGGCGGATGCCATAGCGAGCCCCCAACTTGGCAATGGCGAAGTTCGCGAAGTAGACAAAGATGTTCAGGATGAACTGAAGTAGCGCCGCCATTAGATGGGTCTCCCGACGCGCACCGCTTCCTGCCACATGCTGTAGCAGCGATGCCAGGTGAACAGGAAGAACAGGAACGCCAGCACCGGCCTGACCATGTTCTCGATGTAAGGGCAATAGGCCGTCCGCCACATGCCGATCACCGGCAGCTCTGCCTCGATCTCGTGACAGGCGCCGCCGAAGGAATACCAGGGAGCGTAATTGATCCCCGAGGCGAGACCGTCAACGTCTTCGATGTCCTGGGCGATGGAGTCGTATTTATCGATCACCGGCTTATACGCATCGTCCAGACTAGGCGGCTCCAAATCTTCCTCTTCCTGCGGCTGCTCTTCCGTCTCTTCCTCGCCCTCGGTCGTTGTTTCGGTTTCCGTCGTGCCGTCCGGGTTAACCGTCGTGGTTTGAGTCACGGCGTTCCAGGTGAAATAGTTCGGCCCGTACTTGATGTTGAAATTGGTCTGGGTTTCCACCTGCTTGACCCCGCCAGGACCAGACACCAACGTCGAACTTCTCGGACCCGAAACATAGGTCGGACCTGACAACGCGGACTGATCGACAAGGCTGTCAAAACACCCATCGGGGTTGTTTGAACCCTCACAGGATTCCTTGAGGAGATTCTTCAGCCAATCGGCGGCCTGCCCATTCACGAAGGTATCCACCTTGGAATAATCCGCCTCCGCCAACGGGGTCAACGTCGTCTGAATATCCGTCAGTGCAATAACTTTGTGCCCCGACTGCGGCCAGTAACCTTGAGCGTTATAGGTGTAGCCATTGGACTGCTGCGTACAGTTGTTGTTGAACTGGTAACCGGACGGCAACCCCGAAGCACTTCCCACGGAAGGCGAAACGATCACCGCATAAAGCACGCCGTTATTCGTAGTCGTGGTGACCTTGCCCAACGTCTGGGACGCCGGTTTCTGATAGCAAATCTGGTCAGGCGCAAACGTATTACCGGTAGTTGAAACTGGCAAACCGCCGACCGACTGCTCTTTCTTCTTGACCTGACCACCCTCACCCATCACCCAATCGAGACCGGCGACCATCCCGGCAATCACCCCGCCGACGACGATTTGCCCGACATTGGCCTTGAGCAGGTTTTTCGTTTGCGTGATCGTGCGCGGGATCGAGTAATCGATGGTCGGGATTACCTTGACCGGCGTTCCCTTGGTGCCACCCGGCGTTGCCTGGATGTATTCGGTCTGCCCGTCACCCGGCACACGTACCCGATCCCCATCCTTGACCGCCTGCCCTCCCCCATTGGCCACGGCACGCGCCGAAGGCATTTTGACCGGGACCTTGGTCGCGGCGATTGACACCCCTGAAAAGAGAAAGGCGGCCGAGGCCGCCAGTACCAGGGCCGCCCTTCTCATTACTTGGCGCCCTTCTTGATCCACTTCTTGGACAGGGCCATGCCGACATCCGGAGCCAGCGAGGCGACCATCAGGGCGAAGCCGGCGGTGATGCAGAGGGCGATGAAGGCCAGAACGGCAGTTTTCACCGCTTCCAGGCCGGCTTCGGCTTCACCAGCGGCGAAGGCCATCGGGGATGCCACGGCCAGACCCAGGAGGCCAGCTTTGACGGCGCGTACTGCGAGTTGTTTTTTCAGCATGGTGATTTCCTTCAGAGCGAGCCCTTCATTGTGATGCGGCGCCAGAAGCGCAACGCGAAGCCCCAGCCGTAGCCAGTGAACCAAGCAATTGCGAGTCCGCCGACCGCGTACACAGCGAGTTCCACGGGGCTCATACGTGATAACCCGCTGTGTAGCCGTGCCCGAAGCACCCCATCAACGCGCAGGCGTAGATGAGGTAGTAGAGGTGCTCCAGGGTGAATTCCATCAGGCAGCCACAGGCTTCGTGGCGAGCTGCAGATTCAGGGGCTTGCCCTCCCCTGCAAGGATCAGGTCAAAGCCCGCGTTGCCGGCCTTGGAGGCCCAGGCGCCGACGAAGACCGGGACGGAAACCTGCTTGCCCTTGTACTGGTCCCAGACGTGCTGAACGCCCTTGTCCATATGGGCTTTCGAGAGCTTGACCGCGATGGTCTTGGTTTCTTCGAAGCCGTAGCGGTTGGTATCGACCACTTCCACCAGGAGCTGGTGATCGGTGAAGGACTGGTCACGCACCATGCGATGGTTGGCGTGATAACCGTGGCAAAGACCGACGAGAACGAGAGACATGGCGTTACCTCACAGGCGTGAATGAAGGGCGGTTGCCCGGGTTGGAAAACTTCGACTTGGGGCTGCGCGGAGCAGCTGGAGAACGGGCCCAGAAGCCCAGGCGCTGGATAGCCAGCAGGCCCAGGGCGAGCCAGAAAATGGTTTCCAGGGTCGCGGCAATCATCGGTACCACCTCCACGAGAAGGCGAAGCACGCGATACCGACCACCGAACAGACGATCACGCTGACGGTGAACTTGACCGGATGAGCGATGGCGATGTGACTCGCCCGGATCAGGAAGTCACCGACGAGGTTGACCAGCAGCAGGTAAAGCATCAGCAGGAAGGCCGCAGGAAACGGGAACTTCAGGACGATGCGCAGAAGCCGGCGCTTGATATGCGGACGCATCAGGCAGCCTCCACGCTGGGTTCGACGTACCAGTCGGGACGCTGGGCGCTGAAATCGACTTGCACGAAGCGGAGCAGCGGAACCACGTTGTTGCTGCGGTCGTGCTCGTGGAGCTTCTGGAGAGCGGCTTTCGAGAGGCCAGCCTCGCAGATGTCGTTGATGTGCTTGTAGAAGGTGCGGCGCGCCATGGACGCCATAGTCTCTTCCCAGCCGTAGTCCTTCAGGCTCCGGTAGGTGCGGAACAGGTTCCGCGCATGGCTGTCGTTCGGCTTGCCTTTCCGGTCGTACTTCATGTGTCGGTCGGTCAGTGCGGCCAGCACTTTTTCGTCGTCAATCACTCGCATCTGGATACCCTCAAAGGCCGCGAACAAATCCGCTGTGACCGCCTGCCAGCACTCCTGAATGAGGCACCGCCCGTCCTTGGCGAGCTGCTGCTGGTGAGCGATCAGATCAACAAGCCGCGACGGGATGCCGCGACGTTCAAGCCACCGATGCATAACGGTGGCCTCCATACGGAGCAGGTAGCGCACCCACTCCTGCAGGCGTGGGTCAGACATGACCCGTGCAGACCGAGCGGCCGACAGATCGGAACGCCCTGCCCGCTTCAATTCGTCCAGCTGAGCCTGATACTCGGTGTGCTTGAGATAGGCCTTCAGCCGCTTGAGCCGGGATTCTTTTGCGCCCCAGTAGGCCGAGGTCTGGTAGTTGTCACCCCGGCTCTTGGTGTGACCGTTGCTGACGTTGGTCAGAGCCTGGATCACCTGAAGCGCAGTGCGCTCATCGGGGAGACGGCTGGAATACGTGCAGTCCAGGGCGTAGACCTGAGTCGCCGAAACATCGAGCTTGGCGAACAGCTGCGGGTAGCTGCCGGCAAGCCACTTGAGCATCACCTGCGCCCCGCTATCGATGCAGGTAGGCCCAAACACGTTATGACCCTGCAGGAGCTTCGCCGGAGATGCCTTGAGTTCGACGCCGGGCATCAGGCGCTTACCGAGCGACTGATGGAACACCTTGAAAGCGAGCGGCGTGAACCCGGTGCTCAGTGACTCCCAAGCATGCCGCAGGTAGTCGGCTTCGAGCTTGCCGCCCTCCCCTATGCTGATTTGCCCTTGAAGCGGAACGCCGAGGGTGGAGAGGTCGACCACGTGCACCGGATCGTCACGGCCATCAACGCCGAGCAGCTCGATGTGCTCAGTTTTGAAGGGTACGAAGAGGTGCAGTTTGTCCAACAAGGCCGATTCCTCGATCCGCTGAGGGCGTCACCTGTGATTCATTTACAAATCACAAATGATTGTTGGCGACTTTATAGCTTAATCACACATGATTTAGCAACACATGCAAAAATCACGTTTGTCGGAAATCACACGTGATGGCGAGGCAATATCACAAATGGCAAAGACCTATCGCCTACGGGACGAAGCCGTAGATGCGCTGAACGCGAAGCGGATAAAGCTCATCGTCGAGAGAAAAGAGGACGTGAAGGAGAGCGATCTGCTGGGCGCTCTCATCTGGAAAAACCTCTCAGCGCTGACAGCGGAAGACGTGAAGGCATACCGCGAAGCGGTGCTTGGAAAGGACTGAGCTAATCCCCCCAAAAGTGCATCCGTTGCACAAAAGTCCACCATTAGAGATGGTGGACCCGGCTGCGCCGGAACCACTCCGCAGGCCCGACCATCCAGCCGCCCCGGCTGGGCAAAATGGGCGGGTCTTTCCTCGGAGATCTGATCGACCGTAAGGGCATCCACAAGGGTGCCCTTTTCGTTCCCGCAGCGGGCCCAGGTAGGGTAATCATGGCGCGAAGGTGGTCCGAGCTGCTGCGGGCGCAACGCTCGCGGACGTGCAACTGAGGGGCGTCAGGGACTATAGGTCCAGAATCGCCCTACAGGCCGCCTGCAACGCTTCCAGCCGCGAATCGAAGTCAGCCCCCTCCCGATCCAGTTCAGCCACGCGAGAACGCAGCTTTCGCACCTCAGAGGCGAGATTCGGGTATTCAGCGAGCAGATGGCAGACGGCATCGAGGTCGGTACGCCCTGGAGCGTAGAGCCGTGCCTGATTGATGAGGTGTTGCGGAATTTCGAGGGAATCGGGCTTACGCATAATCGGCCCTATGTTACGCGCCGCCTGGAGCCGGTGGCATGTTCCAGACGACGCTCAACATAAGGCCATCCATTATGCGAAGCCTAGGGGAAAAAGAACGGGGCACCCATGGCCATAACGATCAAGACCGCCGCGAACACCGCCACGGCTACGATGGGATGATTCGCGCCACGGCGCAGCGCTTCTTCGAATTCCTTGTCAGTCATTGCATCACCTCAACACTCCATGTACGGCGGGAACAGCTTAGGGTCGTGAGCGTACGCCAACATGAGCGTCTTGTGCTTGGCCCGTTCCTGCCGCAACCGTTCCAATTCCTCTTCCATCCACTTCCTGCGAAACAACGTCCGATACATGCCGTCCGCATCCGTCAGCGCCCAGCCGAGAAGCAACGGTTTCACCAGCAGCGACAAACCAAAGGTGACAATCCGGCGCTTGAACGGAACCGACTCGGGCAACGGCGGCAGATACCGCCCCTTGAGGTGCCAGGCGCTGAGCATCGAGTACGGCGCCCGCATATCGACCGGCCCCTGCTCGTAGAACTCGATCCCGTCGCGGAACACCTGGCGCGTGTCGTACGCCTTGAACAGATCAGTCCCGCGATACATCCACCGGTCAACCTTCACCTCTGCGGTGCGCCCGTAATACACGTTGGCCACATGGAAACGCGGCAGACCGAAACCCATGATCTTGAAGCGGTCCATACGCCGACACACCACCAGGTGCTCGCACAGCGCCCGAACGATCTGAGCGTCACACGACTCGATGTCCTGAATCAGGAAGATGATGTCCCAGCGGTGCTTCCGAGCATGCAGAAACCAATCGATCAGCTTGCGACGTTCCTTGTCGTTCCATTCCCGCGAGTTCAACCAGGTCCCGCACTCATCCAGCACGATGAGCCCGTAACGGGATTCGTCGTTGTCCCGCGGATCGTCGGACTCGTAGCCCGGCCCGAGAGCCATCATGTCTTCCGCCCTGGGCTTATCCGGCAACCGAACCGCCGACTTGTCGTGGTAAGTGAACATCTCATCGACCCAGAGGTCGAGGTTGGTCGCCACCCGACGGCCATCGGAGAGGTAGTCGCGGATCTTGCCAACGGCGACGAGTGATTTGCCCGAACCAAGTTTGCCAGTGACAAAGTAGACAGCCATAAGAACCTCCAAGTTGATAGGACACCTACCCACCGGCCCTGAAGGGCCGGCCGGTAGGTGTCTACTGCTAGACGCGGGCCTTGACGCTGGCGACGTAGACGCCGGAGACGTAGAGCCAGCAGGCCGCCCGGCACGCTGCAAGGGCCGCGATGCACGCTCCGGTGGACGCCGGGAGGAGCCCCAGCGCGGTCTGCACAATCGGGTGAACCGTCGTCACCAGGCCAGTGAGAATCCCGTTGATGGTCGCGGTGAGCACTGCCACAGCGGCCAGCCAGAACGCCACCAGGGCAAGGCGGATGCCATAGCGAGCCCCCAACTTGGCAATGGCGAAGTTCGCGAAGTAGACAAAGATGTTCAGGATGAACTGAAGTAGCGCCGCCATTAGATGGGTCTCCCGACGCGCACCGCTTCCTGCCACATGCTGTAGCAGCGATGCCAGGTGAACAGGAAGAACAGGAACGCCAGCACCGGCCTGACCATGTTCTCGATGTAAGGGCAATAGGCCGTCCGCCACATGCCGATCACCGGCAGCTCTGCCTCGATCTCGTGACAGGCGCCGCCGAAGGAATACCAGGGAGCGTAATTGATCCCCGAGGCGAGACCGTCAACGTCTTCGATGTCCTGGGCGATGGAGTCGTATTTATCGATCACCGGCTTATACGCATCGTCCAGACTAGGCGGCTCCAAATCTTCCTCTTCCTGCGGCTGCTCTTCCGTCTCTTCCTCGCCCTCGGTCGTTGTTTCGGTTTCCGTCGTGCCGTCCGGGTTAACCGTCGTGGTTTGAGTCACGGCGTTCCAGGTGAAATAGTTCGGCCCGTACTTGATGTTGAAATTGGTCTGGGTTTCCACCTGCTTGACCCCGCCAGGACCAGACACCAACGTCGAACTTCTCGGACCCGAAACATAGGTCGGACCTGACAACGCGGACTGATCGACAAGGCTGTCAAAACACCCATCGGGGTTGTTTGAACCCTCACAGGATTCCTTGAGGAGATTCTTCAGCCAATCGGCGGCCTGCCCATTCACGAAGGTATCCACCTTGGAATAATCCGCCTCCGCCAACGGGGTCAACGTCGTCTGAATATCCGTCAGTGCAATAACTTTGTGCCCCGACTGCGGCCAGTAACCTTGAGCGTTATAGGTGTAGCCATTGGACTGCTGCGTACAGTTGTTGTTGAACTGGTAACCGGACGGCAACCCCGAAGCACTTCCCACGGAAGGCGAAACGATCACCGCATAAAGCACGCCGTTATTCGTAGTCGTGGTGACCTTGCCCAACGTCTGGGACGCCGGTTTCTGATAGCAAATCTGGTCAGGCGCAAACGTATTACCGGTAGTTGAAACTGGCAAACCGCCGACCGACTGCTCTTTCTTCTTGACCTGACCACCCTCACCCATCACCCAATCGAGACCGGCGACCATCCCGGCAATCACCCCGCCGACGACGATTTGCCCGACATTGGCCTTGAGCAGGTTTTTCGTTTGCGTGATCGTGCGCGGGATCGAGTAATCGATGGTCGGGATTACCTTGACCGGCGTTCCCTTGGTGCCACCCGGCGTTGCCTGGATGTATTCGGTCTGCCCGTCACCCGGCACACGTACCCGATCCCCATCCTTGACCGCCTGCCCTCCCCCATTGGCCACGGCACGCGCCGAAGGCATTTTGACCGGGACCTTGGTCGCGGCGATTGACACCCCTGAAAAGAGAAAGGCGGCCGAGGCCGCCAGTACCAGGGCCGCCCTTCTCATTACTTGGCGCCCTTCTTGATCCACTTCTTGGACAGGGCCATGCCGACATCCGGAGCCAGCGAGGCGACCATCAGGGCGAAGCCGGCGGTGATGCAGAGGGCGATGAAGGCCAGAACGGCAGTTTTCACCGCTTCCAGGCCGGCTTCGGCTTCACCAGCGGCGAAGGCCATCGGGGATGCCACGGCCAGACCCAGGAGGCCAGCTTTGACGGCGCGTACTGCGAGTTGTTTTTTCAGCATGGTGATTTCCTTCAGAGCGAGCCCTTCATTGTGATGCGGCGCCAGAAGCGCAACGCGAAGCCCCAGCCGTAGCCAGTGAACCAAGCAATTGCGAGTCCGCCGACCGCGTACACAGCGAGTTCCACGGGGCTCATACGTGATAACCCGCTGTGTAGCCGTGCCCGAAGCACCCCATCAACGCGCAGGCGTAGATGAGGTAGTAGAGGTGCTCCAGGGTGAATTCCATCAGGCAGCCACAGGCTTCGTGGCGAGCTGCAGATTCAGGGGCTTGCCCTCCCCTGCAAGGATCAGGTCAAAGCCCGCGTTGCCGGCCTTGGAGGCCCAGGCGCCGACGAAGACCGGGACGGAAACCTGCTTGCCCTTGTACTGGTCCCAGACGTGCTGAACGCCCTTGTCCATATGGGCTTTCGAGAGCTTGACCGCGATGGTCTTGGTTTCTTCGAAGCCGTAGCGGTTGGTATCGACCACTTCCACCAGGAGCTGGTGATCGGTGAAGGACTGGTCACGCACCATGCGATGGTTGGCGTGATAACCGTGGCAAAGACCGACGAGAACGAGAGACATGGCGTTACCTCACAGGCGTGAATGAAGGGCGGTTGCCCGGGTTGGAAAACTTCGACTTGGGGCTGCGCGGAGCAGCTGGAGAACGGGCCCAGAAGCCCAGGCGCTGGATAGCCAGCAGGCCCAGGGCGAGCCAGAAAATGGTTTCCAGGGTCGCGGCAATCATCGGTACCACCTCCACGAGAAGGCGAAGCACGCGATACCGACCACCGAACAGACGATCACGCTGACGGTGAACTTGACCGGATGAGCGATGGCGATGTGACTCGCCCGGATCAGGAAGTCACCGACGAGGTTGACCAGCAGCAGGTAAAGCATCAGCAGGAAGGCCGCAGGAAACGGGAACTTCAGGACGATGCGCAGAAGCCGGCGCTTGATATGCGGACGCATCAGGCAGCCTCCACGCTGGGTTCGACGTACCAGTCGGGACGCTGGGCGCTGAAATCGACTTGCACGAAGCGGAGCAGCGGAACCACGTTGTTGCTGCGGTCGTGCTCGTGGAGCTTCTGGAGAGCGGCTTTCGAGAGGCCAGCCTCGCAGATGTCGTTGATGTGCTTGTAGAAGGTGCGGCGCGCCATGGACGCCATAGTCTCTTCCCAGCCGTAGTCCTTCAGGCTCCGGTAGGTGCGGAACAGGTTCCGCGCATGGCTGTCGTTCGGCTTGCCTTTCCGGTCGTACTTCATGTGTCGGTCGGTCAGTGCGGCCAGCACTTTTTCGTCGTCAATCACTCGCATCTGGATACCCTCAAAGGCCGCGAACAAATCCGCTGTGACCGCCTGCCAGCACTCCTGAATGAGGCACCGCCCGTCCTTGGCGAGCTGCTGCTGGTGAGCGATCAGATCAACAAGCCGCGACGGGATGCCGCGACGTTCAAGCCACCGATGCATAACGGTGGCCTCCATACGGAGCAGGTAGCGCACCCACTCCTGCAGGCGTGGGTCAGACATGACCCGTGCAGACCGAGCGGCCGACAGATCGGAACGCCCTGCCCGCTTCAATTCGTCCAGCTGAGCCTGATACTCGGTGTGCTTGAGATAGGCCTTCAGCCGCTTGAGCCGGGATTCTTTTGCGCCCCAGTAGGCCGAGGTCTGGTAGTTGTCACCCCGGCTCTTGGTGTGACCGTTGCTGACGTTGGTCAGAGCCTGGATCACCTGAAGCGCAGTGCGCTCATCGGGGAGACGGCTGGAATACGTGCAGTCCAGGGCGTAGACCTGAGTCGCCGAAACATCGAGCTTGGCGAACAGCTGCGGGTAGCTGCCGGCAAGCCACTTGAGCATCACCTGCGCCCCGCTATCGATGCAGGTAGGCCCAAACACGTTATGACCCTGCAGGAGCTTCGCCGGAGATGCCTTGAGTTCGACGCCGGGCATCAGGCGCTTACCGAGCGACTGATGGAACACCTTGAAAGCGAGCGGCGTGAACCCGGTGCTCAGTGACTCCCAAGCATGCCGCAGGTAGTCGGCTTCGAGCTTGCCGCCCTCCCCTATGCTGATTTGCCCTTGAAGCGGAACGCCGAGGGTGGAGAGGTCGACCACGTGCACCGGATCGTCACGGCCATCAACGCCGAGCAGCTCGATGTGCTCAGTTTTGAAGGGTACGAAGAGGTGCAGTTTGTCCAACAAGGCCGATTCCTCGATCCGCTGAGGGCGTCACCTGTGATTCATTTACAAATCACAAATGATTGTTGGCGACTTTATAGCTTAATCACACATGATTTAGCAACACATGCAAAAATCACGTTTGTCGGAAATCACACGTGATGGCGAGGCAATATCACAAATGGCAAAGACCTATCGCCTACGGGACGAAGCCGTAGATGCGCTGAACGCGAAGCGGATAAAGCTCATCGTCGAGAGAAAAGAGGACGTGAAGGAGAGCGATCTGCTGGGCGCTCTCATCTGGAAAAACCTCTCAGCGCTGACAGCGGAAGACGTGAAGGCATACCGCGAAGCGGTGCTTGGAAAGGACTGAGCTAATCCCCCCAAAAGTGCATCCGTTGCACAAAAGTCCACCATTAGAGATGGTGGACCCGGCTGCGCCGGAACCACTCCGCAGGCCCGACCATCCAGCCGCCCCGGCTGGGCAAAATGGGCGGGTCTTTCCTCGGAGATCTGATCGACCGTAAGGGCATCCACAAGGGTGCCCTTTTCGTTCCCGCAGCGGGCCCAGGTAGGGTAATCATGGCGCGAAGGTGGTCCGAGCTGCTGCGGGCGCAACGCTCGCGGACGTGCAACTGAGGGGCGTCAGGGACTATAGGTCCAGAATCGCCCTACAGGCCGCCTGCAACGCTTCCAGCCGCGAATCGAAGTCAGCCCCCTCCCGATCCAGTTCAGCCACGCGAGAACGCAGCTTTCGCACCTCAGAGGCGAGATTCGGGTATTCAGCGAGCAGATGGCAGACGGCATCGAGGTCGGTACGCCCTGGAGCGTAGAGCCGTGCCTGATTGATGAGGTGTTGCGGAATTTCGAGGGAATCGGGCTTACGCATAATCGGCCCTATGTTACGCGCCGCCTGGAGCCGGTGGCATGTTCCAGACGACGCTCAACATAAGGCCATCCATTATGCGAAGCCTAGGGTTAAAGCGATGGCGGCCACCAGGGCCAGAATCACCCATACGCCGGAGCCTATCGAGCGTCGATGAATCTCGACCTCAACAGCTGGCTGAACAGTCGAACGCTGAAACTCCTGGTCCGGAGGTTAGCACTCACAAGGTCCTTGGTATGCGGCTGGAGTCTTCGACGACGGTAACCCGAGTCTCAAGCGCTTGAGGGGCCGCCGACGTACCGGCCGCGCGGAGCGCGTCCGGCCCGCCCTCGGCCGGCTGCTTGAAATCAGGTTTCGTATGGTCGAAGAAACCATTCTCCACCATGTCCATACAGGCTTCGAACGGGATATCCATGCGACTGCCTTGCTGGCTCAGGCAGCTACAACCGTAACGCTCGTGACGGCGAATGCCGACCTTCAAGCTGGAGCGCTTGCGCTCGATCCAGTCCGGCGATTTGGTCGCGTAACAGCTCGGCTTCGGAAAGGAAACCGGACGCGTCAGCTCGTCGTAGATCGGCGCCGATGACGGCACACCAGCAATGCGCGGCGTCCGTTCAGCAATGTATTCCGCGGTGGTCTTGTGGGGCTGCTGCTGCGATGAAGACGACGCCGATGCCGCTGGAGCCGCCGCAGCGGCAGGCGTGGCCGCCGATTTCGCCGGTTCAGCCACGGTCGCTTCCGATGCCTCGGTAAAGCTGCTCAGCCGCGTGTAGACGTAACCGCCCAGGGCGCCAATCAGCGCCAAGGCCCCGACCAGCGCGAAAGCCGCCCTGGGAATGCGGAACTTGAAATGGTGCTCGGTACCGTCCTTGACCGACTCATAGCAGCCGAAATAGGTCTTATCGATGGTGATCCGTGTGCTTTCGCCATTCTGGAATTCCAGCTTGTTCTTATTGACCGTCAGTTCGGGCTTCTGGAACACCCAGCGTTTGATGACCTGGCCACCGTTGCCCCGGTGGTAATGCACATGCATGTTGCACAGCTCGCGCATGTGCGCATCGATCAATAGCGGGCTTTGCGTGATGCAATGCAGCTCATGGCCATCCTTACGCATGATCTCGAGGCGACTCGCATACTCTGGCACCTTGGCACCCTGAGGCCGCACACGAAACCACGTCTGCGCCTCATCGATCACGATCATAGAGTTAGCCGGCAGATCAAACCAACGATCCGGGAAGTCGAACGGCAGCCACTTAGCCTTAATGGCCGGGTGATCCGGCTTAAATCCCGTTACGTTGCAGTAATAGACCACCCTCCCCTCTGCATACGCTTTGCTATCAACTTCCTTGATGGTGTTCAGGGTTTTGCCGTTGCCCTGGAGGCCAGTGCGCAGAATAAACATGATCAGTTCCCCACATGACCCAGCGACGATTTCTTACCGGTGGCCGAACTCATGCCGGAAAGAACCGCGCGCGCCGTTACAGCGGACAACACGATATTGATTGCGACATCGAGCTTAATCAGCCCCATCACTGCAAGAACATCAGCGGGCATCCCGGTAATACTGCCGAGCAAATACGTCCGCACCGTCGATAACAACGCCGTAATACCGATATACGTCACCGTACCAATACCCAGCGAAGTCAGAATCTTGGCCGCAAGCGGACCAACTATCGTACTGAGAAACAGGAATATAGCTGGCATTTAATCACCTCCGAAGGCGCGGCCGACGTACACCGCGAAGAACAACGACGCCAGCCCGACACAGAGGAAGCTAAGGGCGGTCGAGTACTGGCAGATGAAGGACCAGGAGAAGGTCACAGATGCGTTAGCGGTTTCGAGGTACAGCGTCCGATCCGTCGGGCAATACGACGGCAGCCAACGCGCAGCAGACGGGCCGCTAAACAATGAAGCCGCATCGATCTCCGACTTCTGCAACTGATATTCCGACTTGGCCGCTTCCGCCTGGACCGAAGACGACTGCGACGGCCAATCCAGCGAACAGCGCATGTCCTTCGCCTGCCGCAACACCGCGCAATCTATAGCGTCACCCGCACAGCTCAGGGCCGCTGAACAGCCCTCCCCGGCTACCTCGCGCTTAGGTTCTTCCTCTTCCTGAGGTTGTTCTTCCTGGTCGGGATTCTCTTCGGGGACACCAGCATCCGAAGTCGTGTCCTGAGATACCTGCTGACCATCCTTGTTATGCGTAGTAGTAATGTTTGTGTCGTAGTCAAAGTAATTATCCCCGTAACGAATGTTAAAAGTCGTCTGACTAGTCGTCGAAGTTGTCCCGGTAGTGCCATCGGTCCGCGTATACGTGCCGGTGGTAGTGGAAGTTGGACCCGTCACCGTACTAGGCCCGCTGATCGAGGGCGGGCTCTGCTTTTGCAGGTCGTCGTAACAGCCCTGCGGATTCGTAGATCCCTCGCAGGACTCCTTCAAAAGATCACGGAGCCATGCGGCGCCTTGATTCGCCAACACCGTGTCGGCGCTGCTGAAATCCGCTTCGGTCAAATCAGTCTTGAGCGACACGACCTCATTGACTGTAATGGCCCTGGCACCCGTCATCGGCCAGTAATTAGGGTTAGCCGTATACCCCATGTTGGTCTGAGTGCAATTGTTCCTGAATTGCGTATAGCCCGAAGGCCCGCCAAAAGCCCCGGTAGACGAACTCGGCCACACCCCCACCGCATACAACACACCACCGTACGTCGTAAGGTTAATTTTATTGAGCGTCTGCGAGGCAGGTAACGAAGAGCAAATATACTGCGGCTGAAAACTGTTGCCCTTGCTGGAAACCGGCAGCGCATCGACCGTTTCGGTTTTCTTCTGCACCTTGGTGTTGTCGTCGCTCATGACCCAACTAACAGCCGCCAAAGCTGCCGTCGTCGCTGCACCTATTGCAACCTGACCCGGATTGGTTTTGACCAAATTCTTAAACTTGGTACTGATGCCGCTGACCGGAACCTTAACTTTGCCTTTGACCGTAACAGCAGTTTTCTTGGTGGTATCGCCCAACCAACCCTTCTTCTCAGCCTCCAGCAGCAAGTCACTATTCGACTTCGTCGGCACGAACCCCGCGATGGGCGAGCCGTTCGCCAACTGGTTCAGCGTGGTCGCCGGACCCGCCTTGATGTACGGATTGACCTTGACCCGTTCCGTCGCCAGCGCGGCACTAGATACGGCCAAAAAGGACCAAACCGAAAGCCAGCGTAATAACGACGAGGTAATAGACATTCGGATCAAACTCCATTTTCAGCCCCTCAGAAGCGAAAAGCCCCGGCAAGCCGGGGCAGTTGAACGGGTGTTGCTTACAGCGCCTTCCGCAGCCATTTCAGGGCGGCGATGGCGATAATCACGCCGATCACCAGGGCGCCCAGGGCGAGCGCGTCAGTCTTGCCATCGGTCATGGCAGTGGTGACGCCGGTGTCCAGGGCAGCCTGGGCGGATTGGATGGAGAGAACGCCGACAGCAGCAGCGGCGCCGATGGAGCGGGACAGCAGTTTCACGTTACGCATGTTTCACCTCACAGGGCTTTTTTCAGGGCTAGGATCGCGAACACAACCGCGAACAGGACCAAAGCCCCATCCTTCAGTTGCACCGCTTCTTCAAGGGTCATGGACCCGGCTCCAACCGGCTCGGTCTGGAGCGTGCCGGAGCAAACGGGCGAACCGTCCCCAGCGACAGTCCAGGCAACGGAACAGGTCAGGAGATACGACATGCTCAGGCCGCTACAGCCGGCTTGAGCTGGAGATTCAGGGGCTTGCCGTCGCCCGACAGGAACAGGTCATGGCCGGCGTTGCCGGACTTCGACGCCCACGTGGCAACGAAGACCGGAACGGCCACCTGCTTGCCCTTGAGCTGGTCCCACACGTGGTTGATGCCCTTCTCCATCAGGGCTTTGGAAATCTTCACCACCACGGTTTTGCGCTCGGCGATGCCGTAGCGGTTGACGTCCTCGACCTCCAACAGAATCTGGTTGTCGGTGAACTGGTTCTGACCCACGGTGCGGGTCGAAGAGTTGAAGCCGTGGCACAGGCCGATCTGAACGAGAGACATGGGGTTACCTCACAGGGGTGCATTGGAGGGCGGTTGCCCGGTTGGAAAGCGTCGGTTTGGGGCTGCGCGGAGCAGCTGGAGAACGGGCCCAGAAGCCCAAGCGCTGGATTGCCAGCAGGCCCAGGGCGAGCCAGAAAATGGTTTCGCAGGTGGCGGCGATCATTGGTCGGCTTCCCATACTTCGACGCCATCGGTTTCGTCGGCGTCGAGGCCGAGTGCCTGGATAGCCATCGGCAACGCTTCATCGCGAGTGCATGCGGTAAGCGCAGTGATCGTCAGGCAGTAAATGCCCTGGTGAACGACGTCCCATTTGACCGACGTATCGAGCTTCATGCCGTCGCCGGGTTTGCCAGATGCTTCGTAGATCATCACGCGGCCTCCACGCTGGGTTCGACGTACCAGTCAGGACGCTGGGCGCTGAAATCGACCTGCACGAAGCGGAGCAGCGGGACCACGTTGTTGCTGCGGTCGTGCTCGTGGAGCTTCTGGAGCGCAGCCTTCGAAAGGCCCGCCTCGCAGAGGTCGGCGGTGTGCCGGTAGAAGGTTGCCCGAGACATGGAATTCATCGTCTCGTCCCAGCCGTAATCCTTCAGGCTTCGGTAGGTCCGAAACAGGTTACGGGCGTAACTCTCGTCCGGCTTGCCGTCGACAAAGATCGGAGGAACAACGACACCCGCCTCGGTGCGCTCCTTCGTCCACTTGCCTTTTGCCGGTTTCGTGAACTTCTCAAGCAGTGCGGCCAGCACTTTTTCGTCATCAATCACTCGCATCTGGATACCCTCAAAGGCCGCGAAAAGATCCGCTGTAACCGCTTGCCAGCACTCCTGAATCAGGCAGCGCCCCTCCCCTTCGAGGCCCTGCTGGTAGGCGATCAGATCAACAAGCCGCGACGGGATGCCGCGACGTTCAAGCCACCGATGCATGACCGTGGCTTCCATACGGAGCAGGTAACGGACCCACTCCTGAAGGCGCGAATCAGACATGACCCGCGCAGATCGAGCAGCCGAAAGGTCCGACCGCCCTGCCCGCTTCAATTCATCCAGCTGGGCTTGATACTCGGTGTGCTTGAGATAGGCCTTCAGCCGCTTCAGACGGGATTCTTTGGCGCCCCAATAGGCCGAGGTCTGGTAGTTGTCGCCACGGCTCTTGGTGTGGCCGTTGCTGACGTTGGTCAGAGCCTGAATGACCTGAAGCGCGGTGCGCTCATCTGGCAGGCGACTGGAATAGGTGCAGTCCAGGGCGTAGACCTGAGTAGCCGAGATATCGAGCTTGGCGAACAGTTCGGGATAGGTTCCGGCCAGCCACTTGAACATGACTTCGGCGCCCTTCTCGATGCTGGTCGGCCCGAAGACGTTGTGGCCTTGCAGCAGCTTCGCCGGTGATGCCTTGAGCTCGACACCCGGCATGAGGCGCTTGCCCAAAGACTGGTGAAATACCTTGAAAGCCAGCGGCGTAAAACCGGTGCTCAGCGATTCCCAAACGTGGCGCAGGTAGTCGGCTTCAAGTTTGCCGCCCTCCCCTATGCTGATTTGACCTTGGAGCGGAACGCCGAGGGTTGAGAGGTCAACTATGTGCACCGGATCGGAGCGCCCTTCGACACCCAAGAGCTCGATGAACTCGGTGCGGAAGGGGACGAAAAGGTGCAGTTTGTCGAGCATGTGACCGCGCATTCCCTGCTGATGCATGCATGCATGCAAGTAACATTTGCGCGAAATGTATACGCGTACTCATGCATACGTCAACACAAGTAACATGCATGCACGTAGACTTTTGGAGGATTTCCGACGATGGGTAATGGCACTATGCCTGCGACGCTGCGACTGACCGCGACAGAACAAGAGCTGTTGCGGAAAAAATGCATTGAAATCAATAAGTTACTGATCAAGCAGGGCCGTCAGCCCATCAAGGACAGTGAGCTAGCTCACTTTTTGCTTGAGAAATCAGTCACTTACGTTGAGGTAGGTGAAGAAGGAAGCCTAACCCTCGACGTGCGGTAACCCACCCCAAAAGTCTCACCATGAGACAAAAGTCCACCATTAGAGATGGTGGACCCTGCCCGCTACGCGACCAGGGCGAAGCACCAGCCAAAGCGCCGCGGAACGCCCGCTAATTCCATGAGCGTTGGCCACTCAGCCGCTGGCCGTCCTGGGAGACTGCCACCCGGCCAGATCGGCACGCGGCAGGGTTGGAAATCAGGGCGCGGGGTGGTCGTTGCGCGGCGACCAGGGCGAGTTACGCGAATAGGCCTCCATCGGGCGACCGGTCCGCTGGGGGCCTTTTCATTGCCCGGAGTGCGGCCGCTTCGCGGGTGTCGGCGCAGGAACCGCAGCGGGAACAGTCCAGGCCGTGCGGGCGCCTAATGCCCTGCGGGCAGTCGAGGCGGCGAAATTCATTTTGCGTAACGTAACGGATATTCAGACGAACGGTCGTATTTATCGTTACGTAACGCTGGCCTATTTATCGTTACGTTACTATAATTACTCCATGCCCACCCGGAATGGAGTCCCCGCAATGAAAATTCACTGGTCTTTGAAAGGGCCGCTGCTGTTTGTCCTGGTGTCGATATTGGCCTGGCCGTTGTGGTACTGGCTCTACTCGGAAACGTCCTGGCTTGCGTGCGCCGTCACGGCTCTTTTTGGCCTTGTCTTCGCGATTCCGCAATACAAGCCGCGCAAAGGGGATGAAGCATGATCGACGCCCAGGACAAACAGACCCAGCCCCTGCCCCTGGACGAGCAGCCGACCAAGCCGAAGCGTGGGCGTCCGACCACCGGAAAAGCCCTGAGCAACGCTGAGCGGCAGAAGGCCTACAGGGAACGCGCTAAAGCGCAACGTAACGAAAAAACCGAGAAGCCAGCCGAAGACATGCAATACCTGGCAGACCGACTGGCGGAGGCTTGGGCAGAAGTGAACGACCTGAAATCCAAGCTGGAACTGGCCGAGGCCCGTGCAGACGCCATGGGCAACGAGCTAGCCATCGAGAAGTCAAAGCGCTACGGCAAACAGGCCGCAGAGCCGGCCTACAACGTCGAATGCAAATTCCTGGGCATGAGGGTCTGGGAAAAGATTGGCGAACCAACCGAAAAGCATTACGCAATCGACTTTGCACGGGAGCGAGCCGAACGAAACCCAGGCACCACCTGGAGAGCGATACCGGCTGGAGAGATATTCACCTTCAAGAAGTCGAAAACGAAAGCGTAACGTAACGCTAAATATCCATAATCGCCCTGCAGGCCGCTTGCAGGGCTTCCAACCTAGCGTCGAAATCGGCGCCCTCCCGGTCCAACTGGGCCACCCTACTCCGCAGTTTACGAACCTCGGCAACCAGCCTCGGGTAGTCCACTAAAATATGGGTTACGGCGTCCTCTACGTGCCGCTGGGGCGCGTAGAGCAAGGCATCGCGGGCGATATGGTCGGGTATGTCGAGAAGAGGCATCGCATAAAGACGTTACATTAAATCGGCCTCGGAGCTTACAGCATTGTCCGAAGCCGATTAAACGTAACGTTACGATTATGCGAAGCCTAGGGTTAAAGCGATGGCGGCCACCAGGGCCAGAATCACCCATACGCCGGAGCCTATCGAGCGTCGATGAATCTCGACCTCAACAGCTGGCTGAACAGTCGAACGCTGAAACTCCTGGTCCGGAGGTTAGCACTCACAAGGTCCTTGGTATGCGGCTGGAGTCTTCGACGACGGTAACCCGAGTCTCAAGCGCTTGAGGGGCCGCCGACGTACCGGCCGCGCGGAGCGCGTCCGGCCCGCCCTCGGCCGGCTGCTTGAAATCAGGTTTCGTATGGTCGAAGAAACCATTCTCCACCATGTCCATACAGGCTTCGAACGGGATATCCATGCGACTGCCTTGCTGGCTCAGGCAGCTACAACCGTAACGCTCGTGACGGCGAATGCCGACCTTCAAGCTGGAGCGCTTGCGCTCGATCCAGTCCGGCGATTTGGTCGCGTAACAGCTCGGCTTCGGAAAGGAAACCGGACGCGTCAGCTCGTCGTAGATCGGCGCCGATGACGGCACACCAGCAATGCGCGGCGTCCGTTCAGCAATGTATTCCGCGGTGGTCTTGTGGGGCTGCTGCTGCGATGAAGACGACGCCGATGCCGCTGGAGCCGCCGCAGCGGCAGGCGTGGCCGCCGATTTCGCCGGTTCAGCCACGGTCGCTTCCGATGCCTCGGTAAAGCTGCTCAGCCGCGTGTAGACGTAACCGCCCAGGGCGCCAATCAGCGCCAAGGCCCCGACCAGCGCGAAAGCCGCCCTGGGAATGCGGAACTTGAAATGGTGCTCGGTACCGTCCTTGACCGACTCATAGCAGCCGAAATAGGTCTTATCGATGGTGATCCGTGTGCTTTCGCCATTCTGGAATTCCAGCTTGTTCTTATTGACCGTCAGTTCGGGCTTCTGGAACACCCAGCGTTTGATGACCTGGCCACCGTTGCCCCGGTGGTAATGCACATGCATGTTGCACAGCTCGCGCATGTGCGCATCGATCAATAGCGGGCTTTGCGTGATGCAATGCAGCTCATGGCCATCCTTACGCATGATCTCGAGGCGACTCGCATACTCTGGCACCTTGGCACCCTGAGGCCGCACACGAAACCACGTCTGCGCCTCATCGATCACGATCATAGAGTTAGCCGGCAGATCAAACCAACGATCCGGGAAGTCGAACGGCAGCCACTTAGCCTTAATGGCCGGGTGATCCGGCTTAAATCCCGTTACGTTGCAGTAATAGACCACCCTCCCCTCTGCATACGCTTTGCTATCAACTTCCTTGATGGTGTTCAGGGTTTTGCCGTTGCCCTGGAGGCCAGTGCGCAGAATAAACATGATCAGTTCCCCACATGACCCAGCGACGATTTCTTACCGGTGGCCGAACTCATGCCGGAAAGAACCGCGCGCGCCGTTACAGCGGACAACACGATATTGATTGCGACATCGAGCTTAATCAGCCCCATCACTGCAAGAACATCAGCGGGCATCCCGGTAATACTGCCGAGCAAATACGTCCGCACCGTCGATAACAACGCCGTAATACCGATATACGTCACCGTACCAATACCCAGCGAAGTCAGAATCTTGGCCGCAAGCGGACCAACTATCGTACTGAGAAACAGGAATATAGCTGGCATTTAATCACCTCCGAAGGCGCGGCCGACGTACACCGCGAAGAACAACGACGCCAGCCCGACACAGAGGAAGCTAAGGGCGGTCGAGTACTGGCAGATGAAGGACCAGGAGAAGGTCACAGATGCGTTAGCGGTTTCGAGGTACAGCGTCCGATCCGTCGGGCAATACGACGGCAGCCAACGCGCAGCAGACGGGCCGCTAAACAATGAAGCCGCATCGATCTCCGACTTCTGCAACTGATATTCCGACTTGGCCGCTTCCGCCTGGACCGAAGACGACTGCGACGGCCAATCCAGCGAACAGCGCATGTCCTTCGCCTGCCGCAACACCGCGCAATCTATAGCGTCACCCGCACAGCTCAGGGCCGCTGAACAGCCCTCCCCGGCTACCTCGCGCTTAGGTTCTTCCTCTTCCTGAGGTTGTTCTTCCTGGTCGGGATTCTCTTCGGGGACACCAGCATCCGAAGTCGTGTCCTGAGATACCTGCTGACCATCCTTGTTATGCGTAGTAGTAATGTTTGTGTCGTAGTCAAAGTAATTATCCCCGTAACGAATGTTAAAAGTCGTCTGACTAGTCGTCGAAGTTGTCCCGGTAGTGCCATCGGTCCGCGTATACGTGCCGGTGGTAGTGGAAGTTGGACCCGTCACCGTACTAGGCCCGCTGATCGAGGGCGGGCTCTGCTTTTGCAGGTCGTCGTAACAGCCCTGCGGATTCGTAGATCCCTCGCAGGACTCCTTCAAAAGATCACGGAGCCATGCGGCGCCTTGATTCGCCAACACCGTGTCGGCGCTGCTGAAATCCGCTTCGGTCAAATCAGTCTTGAGCGACACGACCTCATTGACTGTAATGGCCCTGGCACCCGTCATCGGCCAGTAATTAGGGTTAGCCGTATACCCCATGTTGGTCTGAGTGCAATTGTTCCTGAATTGCGTATAGCCCGAAGGCCCGCCAAAAGCCCCGGTAGACGAACTCGGCCACACCCCCACCGCATACAACACACCACCGTACGTCGTAAGGTTAATTTTATTGAGCGTCTGCGAGGCAGGTAACGAAGAGCAAATATACTGCGGCTGAAAACTGTTGCCCTTGCTGGAAACCGGCAGCGCATCGACCGTTTCGGTTTTCTTCTGCACCTTGGTGTTGTCGTCGCTCATGACCCAACTAACAGCCGCCAAAGCTGCCGTCGTCGCTGCACCTATTGCAACCTGACCCGGATTGGTTTTGACCAAATTCTTAAACTTGGTACTGATGCCGCTGACCGGAACCTTAACTTTGCCTTTGACCGTAACAGCAGTTTTCTTGGTGGTATCGCCCAACCAACCCTTCTTCTCAGCCTCCAGCAGCAAGTCACTATTCGACTTCGTCGGCACGAACCCCGCGATGGGCGAGCCGTTCGCCAACTGGTTCAGCGTGGTCGCCGGACCCGCCTTGATGTACGGATTGACCTTGACCCGTTCCGTCGCCAGCGCGGCACTAGATACGGCCAAAAAGGACCAAACCGAAAGCCAGCGTAATAACGACGAGGTAATAGACATTCGGATCAAACTCCATTTTCAGCCCCTCAGAAGCGAAAAGCCCCGGCAAGCCGGGGCAGTTGAACGGGTGTTGCTTACAGCGCCTTCCGCAGCCATTTCAGGGCGGCGATGGCGATAATCACGCCGATCACCAGGGCGCCCAGGGCGAGCGCGTCAGTCTTGCCATCGGTCATGGCAGTGGTGACGCCGGTGTCCAGGGCAGCCTGGGCGGATTGGATGGAGAGAACGCCGACAGCAGCAGCGGCGCCGATGGAGCGGGACAGCAGTTTCACGTTACGCATGTTTCACCTCACAGGGCTTTTTTCAGGGCTAGGATCGCGAACACAACCGCGAACAGGACCAAAGCCCCATCCTTCAGTTGCACCGCTTCTTCAAGGGTCATGGACCCGGCTCCAACCGGCTCGGTCTGGAGCGTGCCGGAGCAAACGGGCGAACCGTCCCCAGCGACAGTCCAGGCAACGGAACAGGTCAGGAGATACGACATGCTCAGGCCGCTACAGCCGGCTTGAGCTGGAGATTCAGGGGCTTGCCGTCGCCCGACAGGAACAGGTCATGGCCGGCGTTGCCGGACTTCGACGCCCACGTGGCAACGAAGACCGGAACGGCCACCTGCTTGCCCTTGAGCTGGTCCCACACGTGGTTGATGCCCTTCTCCATCAGGGCTTTGGAAATCTTCACCACCACGGTTTTGCGCTCGGCGATGCCGTAGCGGTTGACGTCCTCGACCTCCAACAGAATCTGGTTGTCGGTGAACTGGTTCTGACCCACGGTGCGGGTCGAAGAGTTGAAGCCGTGGCACAGGCCGATCTGAACGAGAGACATGGGGTTACCTCACAGGGGTGCATTGGAGGGCGGTTGCCCGGTTGGAAAGCGTCGGTTTGGGGCTGCGCGGAGCAGCTGGAGAACGGGCCCAGAAGCCCAAGCGCTGGATTGCCAGCAGGCCCAGGGCGAGCCAGAAAATGGTTTCGCAGGTGGCGGCGATCATTGGTCGGCTTCCCATACTTCGACGCCATCGGTTTCGTCGGCGTCGAGGCCGAGTGCCTGGATAGCCATCGGCAACGCTTCATCGCGAGTGCATGCGGTAAGCGCAGTGATCGTCAGGCAGTAAATGCCCTGGTGAACGACGTCCCATTTGACCGACGTATCGAGCTTCATGCCGTCGCCGGGTTTGCCAGATGCTTCGTAGATCATCACGCGGCCTCCACGCTGGGTTCGACGTACCAGTCAGGACGCTGGGCGCTGAAATCGACCTGCACGAAGCGGAGCAGCGGGACCACGTTGTTGCTGCGGTCGTGCTCGTGGAGCTTCTGGAGCGCAGCCTTCGAAAGGCCCGCCTCGCAGAGGTCGGCGGTGTGCCGGTAGAAGGTTGCCCGAGACATGGAATTCATCGTCTCGTCCCAGCCGTAATCCTTCAGGCTTCGGTAGGTCCGAAACAGGTTACGGGCGTAACTCTCGTCCGGCTTGCCGTCGACAAAGATCGGAGGAACAACGACACCCGCCTCGGTGCGCTCCTTCGTCCACTTGCCTTTTGCCGGTTTCGTGAACTTCTCAAGCAGTGCGGCCAGCACTTTTTCGTCATCAATCACTCGCATCTGGATACCCTCAAAGGCCGCGAAAAGATCCGCTGTAACCGCTTGCCAGCACTCCTGAATCAGGCAGCGCCCCTCCCCTTCGAGGCCCTGCTGGTAGGCGATCAGATCAACAAGCCGCGACGGGATGCCGCGACGTTCAAGCCACCGATGCATGACCGTGGCTTCCATACGGAGCAGGTAACGGACCCACTCCTGAAGGCGCGAATCAGACATGACCCGCGCAGATCGAGCAGCCGAAAGGTCCGACCGCCCTGCCCGCTTCAATTCATCCAGCTGGGCTTGATACTCGGTGTGCTTGAGATAGGCCTTCAGCCGCTTCAGACGGGATTCTTTGGCGCCCCAATAGGCCGAGGTCTGGTAGTTGTCGCCACGGCTCTTGGTGTGGCCGTTGCTGACGTTGGTCAGAGCCTGAATGACCTGAAGCGCGGTGCGCTCATCTGGCAGGCGACTGGAATAGGTGCAGTCCAGGGCGTAGACCTGAGTAGCCGAGATATCGAGCTTGGCGAACAGTTCGGGATAGGTTCCGGCCAGCCACTTGAACATGACTTCGGCGCCCTTCTCGATGCTGGTCGGCCCGAAGACGTTGTGGCCTTGCAGCAGCTTCGCCGGTGATGCCTTGAGCTCGACACCCGGCATGAGGCGCTTGCCCAAAGACTGGTGAAATACCTTGAAAGCCAGCGGCGTAAAACCGGTGCTCAGCGATTCCCAAACGTGGCGCAGGTAGTCGGCTTCAAGTTTGCCGCCCTCCCCTATGCTGATTTGACCTTGGAGCGGAACGCCGAGGGTTGAGAGGTCAACTATGTGCACCGGATCGGAGCGCCCTTCGACACCCAAGAGCTCGATGAACTCGGTGCGGAAGGGGACGAAAAGGTGCAGTTTGTCGAGCATGTGACCGCGCATTCCCTGCTGATGCATGCATGCATGCAAGTAACATTTGCGCGAAATGTATACGCGTACTCATGCATACGTCAACACAAGTAACATGCATGCACGTAGACTTTTGGAGGATTTCCGACGATGGGTAATGGCACTATGCCTGCGACGCTGCGACTGACCGCGACAGAACAAGAGCTGTTGCGGAAAAAATGCATTGAAATCAATAAGTTACTGATCAAGCAGGGCCGTCAGCCCATCAAGGACAGTGAGCTAGCTCACTTTTTGCTTGAGAAATCAGTCACTTACGTTGAGGTAGGTGAAGAAGGAAGCCTAACCCTCGACGTGCGGTAACCCACCCCAAAAGTCTCACCATGAGACAAAAGTCCACCATTAGAGATGGTGGACCCTGCCCGCTACGCGACCAGGGCGAAGCACCAGCCAAAGCGCCGCGGAACGCCCGCTAATTCCATGAGCGTTGGCCACTCAGCCGCTGGCCGTCCTGGGAGACTGCCACCCGGCCAGATCGGCACGCGGCAGGGTTGGAAATCAGGGCGCGGGGTGGTCGTTGCGCGGCGACCAGGGCGAGTTACGCGAATAGGCCTCCATCGGGCGACCGGTCCGCTGGGGGCCTTTTCATTGCCCGGAGTGCGGCCGCTTCGCGGGTGTCGGCGCAGGAACCGCAGCGGGAACAGTCCAGGCCGTGCGGGCGCCTAATGCCCTGCGGGCAGTCGAGGCGGCGAAATTCATTTTGCGTAACGTAACGGATATTCAGACGAACGGTCGTATTTATCGTTACGTAACGCTGGCCTATTTATCGTTACGTTACTATAATTACTCCATGCCCACCCGGAATGGAGTCCCCGCAATGAAAATTCACTGGTCTTTGAAAGGGCCGCTGCTGTTTGTCCTGGTGTCGATATTGGCCTGGCCGTTGTGGTACTGGCTCTACTCGGAAACGTCCTGGCTTGCGTGCGCCGTCACGGCTCTTTTTGGCCTTGTCTTCGCGATTCCGCAATACAAGCCGCGCAAAGGGGATGAAGCATGATCGACGCCCAGGACAAACAGACCCAGCCCCTGCCCCTGGACGAGCAGCCGACCAAGCCGAAGCGTGGGCGTCCGACCACCGGAAAAGCCCTGAGCAACGCTGAGCGGCAGAAGGCCTACAGGGAACGCGCTAAAGCGCAACGTAACGAAAAAACCGAGAAGCCAGCCGAAGACATGCAATACCTGGCAGACCGACTGGCGGAGGCTTGGGCAGAAGTGAACGACCTGAAATCCAAGCTGGAACTGGCCGAGGCCCGTGCAGACGCCATGGGCAACGAGCTAGCCATCGAGAAGTCAAAGCGCTACGGCAAACAGGCCGCAGAGCCGGCCTACAACGTCGAATGCAAATTCCTGGGCATGAGGGTCTGGGAAAAGATTGGCGAACCAACCGAAAAGCATTACGCAATCGACTTTGCACGGGAGCGAGCCGAACGAAACCCAGGCACCACCTGGAGAGCGATACCGGCTGGAGAGATATTCACCTTCAAGAAGTCGAAAACGAAAGCGTAACGTAACGCTAAATATCCATAATCGCCCTGCAGGCCGCTTGCAGGGCTTCCAACCTAGCGTCGAAATCGGCGCCCTCCCGGTCCAACTGGGCCACCCTACTCCGCAGTTTACGAACCTCGGCAACCAGCCTCGGGTAGTCCACTAAAATATGGGTTACGGCGTCCTCTACGTGCCGCTGGGGCGCGTAGAGCAAGGCATCGCGGGCGATATGGTCGGGTATGTCGAGAAGAGGCATCGCATAAAGACGTTACATTAAATCGGCCTCGGAGCTTACAGCATTGTCCGAAGCCGATTAAACGTAACGTTACGATTATGCGAAACCCTAGGGGGTGACGGCTGCGCCGTTCCCCCTGGTTTGCGCGATCAGTGAGACGCCCACCAGTAGCCCAGCGCGAAGCCAATCGCCAGAAGCAACAAGGCCTGACCAAACCGGCCAGGCCTATCAGAACCACCACCGTCACGATCGACGGGAAACGCTCGCTCAAGCCGGCGCCGCATCTTGGCGGCCAACACATCGGGATCCGGTTTCGGGTTCATCCTTGCTCCTGGTGAAAGTTCCGGGGCGGAAACAGTGCCGTTTGCAGCTCGACGGGTCAACCAGCATCCAGGTAACCACCAGCGGCAACAGCAACAAGCCCAGGAGCTTCTGCCGCCAAGGAAGCTTAGGCTTATCCGGCTCCAGGTAGCGCCCCTTCAGATGCCAGCCACTGAGCATCGTGTAAGGCGCACGCATGTCTACAGGACCGTTGTCAGTAAACAACGTGGAGTCACGAAACACCTGACGCGTGTCATAGCAGTTAAACAAGTCTTCACCGCGATACATCCACTTCTCGACACGAACTTCAGCAGTGCGCCCGTAATACACATTAGCAATGTGCATGCGCGGCAACTTGATTCCCATAACTTTAAAACGATCCAGGCGACGACAAATGACCAGGTGCTCGCAAAGACTACGAACAATCTGAGCATCACAGGACTCAATGTCCTGGATAAGAAACATAACGTCCCAACGAAGTTTCCTGGCATGAAGGAACCAATCAATCAACTTGCGACGCTCTTTATCATTCCATTCGCGCGTATTCAACCAGGTACCACACTCATCCAGGACAATCAGGCCGAAACGCTTTTCGTCATAGTCGCGGGGATCCTCGGCTTGATAGCCCTCCCCTAGCGCTTCCATATCCTGGGGTCGCGGCTTGTCTGGAAGACGAGTAGCCGTGGCCTTATGCAATGTGAACATCTCGTCCAGGTGCAAATCCAAGTTGGTTGCCACCCGGCGACCTGCAGCCAGGTATTCACGGATCTTGTCAACGCAGGCAAGGGACTTGCCAGATCCAAGTCGACCAGTAACGAAATAGACGGCCATGAGAATCCTCCAGGTAAAGACTCCCCCCAACCCCTACGGGGCCGCGGGGAGTCTTTTTAAATACGGCCCTTAACGGACGCGATAGCGGTAACTTGCGTATAGACCCATGCAGCGGCATGACTGGCGCCAATGGCCGCTATACAAGGGCCGGTGTTCGACGGGAGGCAGGCCAGAGCATTTTGAACAACTTGAGGGACACTTAGAGCAATGCCCATGATGATTCCGTTAAGGCCGGCGGTAAAAGCAACGGCAGCGGCAATCCAAGCAGTTACAACAGCAGTTCTAATCGCCAGTCTGGCCCCTAGCCTAGCAACCAGGAACTCACCAACTTTGCCGAATATGGAAGCAAGCAATACAGCAATCATCTTCATTATGTCGGCCTCACATTAAGAGTGGTTTCACGCCACAACCCAAAGATATGGAGAACCGACCAGGCAGCAAACATAACGGCCAGAATCGGCTTAACCCACTCGTTAACCGCCACGCAGATTGAGTCAAGGCTGTAACTTCCAATAACCGGAAGAACGATTGGCGCAACGCTACAGGTGCCGCCATACGTAAAGAGCACCGGATAAGAAATGCCTCCGGTGGTCGAACTAGGGGGAGTCTTGATCTCAGTTGCCCAGTTCTCCAGGGGCTTATTTGCTTGCTCCAGGACTGGTGAAAGTTCCGGCATAGATTCTTCGCCCTGGTCTTCCTCAGTCACACTCTCCTCTTCTACTTTCTGACCGGCTTCATTGGTTACTTCTGTCTTGTTCGTGACCTTGTAATCAATGGTAGGAGAGGCGTTGTTATAGTTCAGAACGAAGTCAGACCATTCCTTCCTGGTCAAACGACTTGTAGAACCATCCGGGTTGAGCCGAGCAATTTGCGTTTGACGCAACGGAGAGGACATTGCCTGAACAAAAGTTCCATCCGGAGCTGTCAGGTAATCAGGAAGAAACATCCCAATCTCTGGATCTATCGCCGCAAAGGCATTGTAGATGCCCTCATAGTCTGCGGCAGATTTGCTGTCGAACGAGTTCACGAATGTGTCGAAATCGGACTCTGAAAGGTCTTTCTTCGTGGTAGTGATGTCCGCAAGGCTAATAGTCCTCGCCCTGGACATCGGCCAATATCCCTGCGCGTTTGGGGCGTACCCCTTAGCCGTCTGCGTGCAGTTGTTAGGCGACGCGGTATAGCCGCTCGGACCGCTCCACGCAGCGGACGCGGTGGCCGGGAACACCGCAACGGCATAGGTCGCGCCGTTGTATGTCACCACCGTGATTTTGCTGAGCGTCTGCGCCGCCGTCATGTTTCCACAGATGTACTGGGGGTCGAATCCAGACGCATTCCCCCCTACTTGCGTGCTATCGAGCGTCGATTCCTTCTTCTGGAGCTTTGTATTGTCGTCGCTCATAACCCAATCGACCGCCGTTAAAGCGCCCATAATTGCGACCTGCAAAACGACCTGCGTCGGCTTCGACTTAAGCACATTCTTCATGCGCTCTTTAATTGGAGCTTTCGGGGCTTTCTTTACTGCCTTGGGCTTGAACTTTACAACACTACTTCCGTCGCGGTTACTCAACGATTGTTCGGGAACATTATTACTTTCAACAACTGTATTTAATGCGTCGTGCGAAATAACGCGGGTGTGCTGAATCTTATTCGGGAATTGAACAACTTTCTTGCCGGCATAAACTGGCCCTGCAGAAAGAACAAGGGCGACCGTAGTCGCCCAGAGAAGACTGGTCGCCCTGTTCATTACTTGGCGCCCTTCCGAACCCACTTCTTGACCAGGCCGATACCGATATCGGGCGCCAGGCTCAGGGCCAGGAGCGCGAAGGCGGCAGTGATGCCCAGGCCGATGTAGGTAGTAACTTCGGTCTGCACAGCAGTGATGCCAGCAGCGACTTCACCAGCGGCGAAGGCCGGAGCGGCAGCGGAAGCAGCAACAGCGGCACCGGCAACGAACAGCGATTTCAGTTGTTTCATAGTTGCGACCCTCCAGGGTCAGTTGGTGGAACGAGAGAAGATCCGCCGGAAGAACCGCTTGAGCGATCCGAAGGCGTAGCCGGTGAACCACGCAACAACGCAGCCACCGGCGGCTATCAAGGCAAGGTCCATTAGTTGCTACTCCCTGCCGAGAATCCGTGACCGAAGCACCCAATAACGGCAAGTGCAGCGATCAAGTAATAGAGATCGGTAAGTGTGATCTCCATATAAGCGCCCTACCCTTTAAGCCTGGGCCGCAGCAGCGGGCTTAACGGGCTGAGCCTGACGAACTTCCGAAGAAGAAACACGACGACCCTGGCGCGGATCCAGGTCGAACACAACGCGACCATCTTTAACTTCGCCGGTCAGCGGAACTTCATAATCGCCCACCGGTAGAACTTCCTGTTGAGACTTGCAGTAGTACGAGAACTTCTGCGGGAAGTCGCAGCCCGGAAGATGCGCATAGGCCTCAGCCATGCAGTAGGGATTGCCTTTGCCGGAAGTGCCGCTGCGGAAAGTGCAGGAGGCAGTTACGGAGACTTTAATAAATACGTTCGACATGAGTTGCTCCAGGATAATTAAGAGTTAGGCGTAACAAAGGCGTCGCCCAGGAACGGGGCGCCACTACTGCGCGAAGCGACAACTTGCCACTTCTTTTCCTTCGCGAGTTGAACGCGATCAGAAAGGATTTCAGCCGGAGTCCTGGACTCGACGACCTGGAGCGTTTCGGCAATAACACTACCGGTCACTTCCATCTTGCGAATCTTGTCTTGCATCACAGACCTGGAATCGATCTTTCCGCCAAAATAGCTGTCAAACATGCTCTTCATGCTTGAGCCCTCCTGGTGGAGAAATGAACCAGATTCTTTTCGAAGAAGAAGGAAGGAATAGCCGCAGGCTTTGCTTCCAGGACGCGAATCATCGGAATGACATTCGAGTCGTCGCGACGATCGCAGCGAATGTTAATGTCAATTCCAAAACCCATAAGAACTTCACGATGCCGGTAATAAGTACCGTTAGGCATCATCTCTTTAAGGTCATGCCCTTGCTTCCAAAGCGCATAAGTACCGCGCACCTTGTTAGGAAGGGCTAGGAGTTGTTCGCTATTGAGTTCAATTTGCTCTGACATATCAAGTTCCCCAATAAACTGGCGGTACAGAGCCCATAGAGCCGCCGGGGTGAGTGATTTGGCCATCTCCAGGCCGAGCGCTTTTAACTTCTTTGAGCGCAGACGAAGCTCAACACGCAACTTATTGTCGAGCCATTCATAGATTTCAGGGAATTGGTGAAAGTCTTCGGGCAGCTTATGAGAGCCACCCGCTGTTACTTCGTCAGCCTTGCAGTAACAAACAACAGACCAATGCGAGGAACCCTTACCGAAAGTTAGCGTCCCTCTGTTAGCGACAGGCCGCCCATGACGAGACTTACACTTGAACTCGCCCGCACGCAGCCAGGCGCGAACATCGGCCCGGCTTGGAAGTTCGAACATTCGGTTGTAATCGATTCGGGTAACACGGTACTGCCCTGCCCTGACCTTCTGACGCTCAATGTCAGTAGGCTCAACCCCCACCAGGGAGCACAGGCGCGTAAACGCATCGAACACGAGTGAGAGGAGATCATCGGAACCAACAAGGTTATGCCCCTGGAGCCATTTGCTCGGATTGCCATCGATATACAGGTGAGTGGCATTGCCTTTGCCGTCACCGCCTACGCTGCGGATGTGCAGGGTGGAATCGTGGGAGCCCCTCACCAGCATCTTGCGGGGAGTCTCCCAAGCAACCGTTCCATCGGCTTCGATACACACGACCGCCCCGCTGCTCAGAGGGGCGTGGTGAAGCTCCAGAAGTGCCGCGATCCAATCGATCATCTGTCGTCCGTTACAGCGTTACACGTTACAGGATGGAAGGGTTTATACGCTGTAACGTGTAACAGTGCAACGTGTGACAAGATAACCGGCGTCAGAGGAACAACAGGAAATGACCAACTTGACCAAGCCATACCGCGTCAGAGACGAGTTCGTAGAAGTGATCAAGGAGCGCAGGATCAGCATGATCGTCGAGACAAGGGAGGACGTCGCAGAAGCCGACCTGGTGAATGCAGTGCTGTGGAAGTACCTGCACGAGCTGACCACCAAGGACGTCCTGAAGTACCGAGAAGAGGTGCTCGGGAAGGACTGAGGAATTCCCAAAATGGGACAAAAGTCGGGTATCACCAGTACCCGACTTTCACCCTGCTCCGAGGCGCGCCTGGAAGGCCCCCAGGAGTGCGCCTGAGCGACGAAATCCAGCAAGCTGGGCTAGACCGGCGAGTTATTCCTCGGAGGGTTGCAGGCCCGCAATGGGCCTTCCTGGCGTGCTATGTGTGACGCCGCCGTGGGCAGCTGAGGGTAATCATGGCGCGAGGTGGGTTCGGAGCGGCGGCGGCCGGAGTGGTCGCGGACGCGCACCGAGGGGCGGGAGGTTTGGTCCCAGAATCTCTTCCAGGACCGCGGCGCCGGCGTGGTTTTTGGTACCTATTCAATCCCCGGCAGCGCAACGCTCGCGACTAAAGTCACAGGCGCTGGAGTACAGCGCATCAACCAGCTTGACCTCATCGTCAGTGATGCGACCAAGCCGCCGGAGCGTCATCAATATCCCGGTGTAGTTGCCGCCATCGAATGCAAGGGACTCCCAATCGGAAGCCCAGCGAACGGCCTTGAGGGCATCCTCGATCGCAGCCAGATCATCAACAGTCATGACTGACGCCCCTGCCGATTCAGCCGGGCCAGAAAGTGATCCATCGTCTCCCCGGCCTGGGGCGTGAGCCTGCTTTCGGTACCAACTTCATCACCTGCAGGCGCTGGCCGGCGCCGATCTGGCGATGATTCTGGTACCAAATCACCGAGTAGATCGCCCTGCCCTGTCGCCTCCAGCAGCAGGATGGCCGCAGATCGGGCGCCCTTAATCGTCTGGTCACGAACGGCGACCAGCTCTTCCAGGCGGGCAATCTCTCGCTTCTGCCACTCAACGGTTTTCACCAGGTAGTCGAACTCAGCGGCAGCCTTGGCATATGCCTTGGAGCCGGTCGACGTGCCGGTCTGGCGCTTGAGCTTTTCGACGAAGGCGTCATCGGCGTCCGGGATCTTGATCAGCATTTTCAATTCTCCATTTGGTACCAATTGCGAGATCCAGGACGAACCCGGGTTCGACAAAAAGGTACCAATTCCTATCGATAGGATCAAGCGCTCTGGTACCAAAATATCAACCTGGTGCAGCTGCTCGAGGACGAAAATGGTACCAGTCAGAGGTCCAGGATTGCCCGGCACGCTTCCTGGAGCGCCTCAAGGCGAGCATCGAAGTCGGAGGACTCCCGGTCCAGGTCCTGGACGCGACGGCGTAACTGACGCACCTCAGAAACGAGCCTGGGATAGTCCTGGAGCACGTAACAGACCGAGTCCAGGTCATCACGCCCCGGAGCGTACAAGCGCGCATCCTGGACGAGATTAGAGGGGATAGAGAGGGGGATAGGCTTGCGCATAATCGCCATTACGTTACGCGAGGCCCGGAAGGCTACGCCAGTGTCCGGACCCCGCTCAACGTAACGCCGTCCATTATGCGAAACCCTAGGGGGTGACGGCTGCGCCGTTCCCCCTGGTTTGCGCGATCAGTGAGACGCCCACCAGTAGCCCAGCGCGAAGCCAATCGCCAGAAGCAACAAGGCCTGACCAAACCGGCCAGGCCTATCAGAACCACCACCGTCACGATCGACGGGAAACGCTCGCTCAAGCCGGCGCCGCATCTTGGCGGCCAACACATCGGGATCCGGTTTCGGGTTCATCCTTGCTCCTGGTGAAAGTTCCGGGGCGGAAACAGTGCCGTTTGCAGCTCGACGGGTCAACCAGCATCCAGGTAACCACCAGCGGCAACAGCAACAAGCCCAGGAGCTTCTGCCGCCAAGGAAGCTTAGGCTTATCCGGCTCCAGGTAGCGCCCCTTCAGATGCCAGCCACTGAGCATCGTGTAAGGCGCACGCATGTCTACAGGACCGTTGTCAGTAAACAACGTGGAGTCACGAAACACCTGACGCGTGTCATAGCAGTTAAACAAGTCTTCACCGCGATACATCCACTTCTCGACACGAACTTCAGCAGTGCGCCCGTAATACACATTAGCAATGTGCATGCGCGGCAACTTGATTCCCATAACTTTAAAACGATCCAGGCGACGACAAATGACCAGGTGCTCGCAAAGACTACGAACAATCTGAGCATCACAGGACTCAATGTCCTGGATAAGAAACATAACGTCCCAACGAAGTTTCCTGGCATGAAGGAACCAATCAATCAACTTGCGACGCTCTTTATCATTCCATTCGCGCGTATTCAACCAGGTACCACACTCATCCAGGACAATCAGGCCGAAACGCTTTTCGTCATAGTCGCGGGGATCCTCGGCTTGATAGCCCTCCCCTAGCGCTTCCATATCCTGGGGTCGCGGCTTGTCTGGAAGACGAGTAGCCGTGGCCTTATGCAATGTGAACATCTCGTCCAGGTGCAAATCCAAGTTGGTTGCCACCCGGCGACCTGCAGCCAGGTATTCACGGATCTTGTCAACGCAGGCAAGGGACTTGCCAGATCCAAGTCGACCAGTAACGAAATAGACGGCCATGAGAATCCTCCAGGTAAAGACTCCCCCCAACCCCTACGGGGCCGCGGGGAGTCTTTTTAAATACGGCCCTTAACGGACGCGATAGCGGTAACTTGCGTATAGACCCATGCAGCGGCATGACTGGCGCCAATGGCCGCTATACAAGGGCCGGTGTTCGACGGGAGGCAGGCCAGAGCATTTTGAACAACTTGAGGGACACTTAGAGCAATGCCCATGATGATTCCGTTAAGGCCGGCGGTAAAAGCAACGGCAGCGGCAATCCAAGCAGTTACAACAGCAGTTCTAATCGCCAGTCTGGCCCCTAGCCTAGCAACCAGGAACTCACCAACTTTGCCGAATATGGAAGCAAGCAATACAGCAATCATCTTCATTATGTCGGCCTCACATTAAGAGTGGTTTCACGCCACAACCCAAAGATATGGAGAACCGACCAGGCAGCAAACATAACGGCCAGAATCGGCTTAACCCACTCGTTAACCGCCACGCAGATTGAGTCAAGGCTGTAACTTCCAATAACCGGAAGAACGATTGGCGCAACGCTACAGGTGCCGCCATACGTAAAGAGCACCGGATAAGAAATGCCTCCGGTGGTCGAACTAGGGGGAGTCTTGATCTCAGTTGCCCAGTTCTCCAGGGGCTTATTTGCTTGCTCCAGGACTGGTGAAAGTTCCGGCATAGATTCTTCGCCCTGGTCTTCCTCAGTCACACTCTCCTCTTCTACTTTCTGACCGGCTTCATTGGTTACTTCTGTCTTGTTCGTGACCTTGTAATCAATGGTAGGAGAGGCGTTGTTATAGTTCAGAACGAAGTCAGACCATTCCTTCCTGGTCAAACGACTTGTAGAACCATCCGGGTTGAGCCGAGCAATTTGCGTTTGACGCAACGGAGAGGACATTGCCTGAACAAAAGTTCCATCCGGAGCTGTCAGGTAATCAGGAAGAAACATCCCAATCTCTGGATCTATCGCCGCAAAGGCATTGTAGATGCCCTCATAGTCTGCGGCAGATTTGCTGTCGAACGAGTTCACGAATGTGTCGAAATCGGACTCTGAAAGGTCTTTCTTCGTGGTAGTGATGTCCGCAAGGCTAATAGTCCTCGCCCTGGACATCGGCCAATATCCCTGCGCGTTTGGGGCGTACCCCTTAGCCGTCTGCGTGCAGTTGTTAGGCGACGCGGTATAGCCGCTCGGACCGCTCCACGCAGCGGACGCGGTGGCCGGGAACACCGCAACGGCATAGGTCGCGCCGTTGTATGTCACCACCGTGATTTTGCTGAGCGTCTGCGCCGCCGTCATGTTTCCACAGATGTACTGGGGGTCGAATCCAGACGCATTCCCCCCTACTTGCGTGCTATCGAGCGTCGATTCCTTCTTCTGGAGCTTTGTATTGTCGTCGCTCATAACCCAATCGACCGCCGTTAAAGCGCCCATAATTGCGACCTGCAAAACGACCTGCGTCGGCTTCGACTTAAGCACATTCTTCATGCGCTCTTTAATTGGAGCTTTCGGGGCTTTCTTTACTGCCTTGGGCTTGAACTTTACAACACTACTTCCGTCGCGGTTACTCAACGATTGTTCGGGAACATTATTACTTTCAACAACTGTATTTAATGCGTCGTGCGAAATAACGCGGGTGTGCTGAATCTTATTCGGGAATTGAACAACTTTCTTGCCGGCATAAACTGGCCCTGCAGAAAGAACAAGGGCGACCGTAGTCGCCCAGAGAAGACTGGTCGCCCTGTTCATTACTTGGCGCCCTTCCGAACCCACTTCTTGACCAGGCCGATACCGATATCGGGCGCCAGGCTCAGGGCCAGGAGCGCGAAGGCGGCAGTGATGCCCAGGCCGATGTAGGTAGTAACTTCGGTCTGCACAGCAGTGATGCCAGCAGCGACTTCACCAGCGGCGAAGGCCGGAGCGGCAGCGGAAGCAGCAACAGCGGCACCGGCAACGAACAGCGATTTCAGTTGTTTCATAGTTGCGACCCTCCAGGGTCAGTTGGTGGAACGAGAGAAGATCCGCCGGAAGAACCGCTTGAGCGATCCGAAGGCGTAGCCGGTGAACCACGCAACAACGCAGCCACCGGCGGCTATCAAGGCAAGGTCCATTAGTTGCTACTCCCTGCCGAGAATCCGTGACCGAAGCACCCAATAACGGCAAGTGCAGCGATCAAGTAATAGAGATCGGTAAGTGTGATCTCCATATAAGCGCCCTACCCTTTAAGCCTGGGCCGCAGCAGCGGGCTTAACGGGCTGAGCCTGACGAACTTCCGAAGAAGAAACACGACGACCCTGGCGCGGATCCAGGTCGAACACAACGCGACCATCTTTAACTTCGCCGGTCAGCGGAACTTCATAATCGCCCACCGGTAGAACTTCCTGTTGAGACTTGCAGTAGTACGAGAACTTCTGCGGGAAGTCGCAGCCCGGAAGATGCGCATAGGCCTCAGCCATGCAGTAGGGATTGCCTTTGCCGGAAGTGCCGCTGCGGAAAGTGCAGGAGGCAGTTACGGAGACTTTAATAAATACGTTCGACATGAGTTGCTCCAGGATAATTAAGAGTTAGGCGTAACAAAGGCGTCGCCCAGGAACGGGGCGCCACTACTGCGCGAAGCGACAACTTGCCACTTCTTTTCCTTCGCGAGTTGAACGCGATCAGAAAGGATTTCAGCCGGAGTCCTGGACTCGACGACCTGGAGCGTTTCGGCAATAACACTACCGGTCACTTCCATCTTGCGAATCTTGTCTTGCATCACAGACCTGGAATCGATCTTTCCGCCAAAATAGCTGTCAAACATGCTCTTCATGCTTGAGCCCTCCTGGTGGAGAAATGAACCAGATTCTTTTCGAAGAAGAAGGAAGGAATAGCCGCAGGCTTTGCTTCCAGGACGCGAATCATCGGAATGACATTCGAGTCGTCGCGACGATCGCAGCGAATGTTAATGTCAATTCCAAAACCCATAAGAACTTCACGATGCCGGTAATAAGTACCGTTAGGCATCATCTCTTTAAGGTCATGCCCTTGCTTCCAAAGCGCATAAGTACCGCGCACCTTGTTAGGAAGGGCTAGGAGTTGTTCGCTATTGAGTTCAATTTGCTCTGACATATCAAGTTCCCCAATAAACTGGCGGTACAGAGCCCATAGAGCCGCCGGGGTGAGTGATTTGGCCATCTCCAGGCCGAGCGCTTTTAACTTCTTTGAGCGCAGACGAAGCTCAACACGCAACTTATTGTCGAGCCATTCATAGATTTCAGGGAATTGGTGAAAGTCTTCGGGCAGCTTATGAGAGCCACCCGCTGTTACTTCGTCAGCCTTGCAGTAACAAACAACAGACCAATGCGAGGAACCCTTACCGAAAGTTAGCGTCCCTCTGTTAGCGACAGGCCGCCCATGACGAGACTTACACTTGAACTCGCCCGCACGCAGCCAGGCGCGAACATCGGCCCGGCTTGGAAGTTCGAACATTCGGTTGTAATCGATTCGGGTAACACGGTACTGCCCTGCCCTGACCTTCTGACGCTCAATGTCAGTAGGCTCAACCCCCACCAGGGAGCACAGGCGCGTAAACGCATCGAACACGAGTGAGAGGAGATCATCGGAACCAACAAGGTTATGCCCCTGGAGCCATTTGCTCGGATTGCCATCGATATACAGGTGAGTGGCATTGCCTTTGCCGTCACCGCCTACGCTGCGGATGTGCAGGGTGGAATCGTGGGAGCCCCTCACCAGCATCTTGCGGGGAGTCTCCCAAGCAACCGTTCCATCGGCTTCGATACACACGACCGCCCCGCTGCTCAGAGGGGCGTGGTGAAGCTCCAGAAGTGCCGCGATCCAATCGATCATCTGTCGTCCGTTACAGCGTTACACGTTACAGGATGGAAGGGTTTATACGCTGTAACGTGTAACAGTGCAACGTGTGACAAGATAACCGGCGTCAGAGGAACAACAGGAAATGACCAACTTGACCAAGCCATACCGCGTCAGAGACGAGTTCGTAGAAGTGATCAAGGAGCGCAGGATCAGCATGATCGTCGAGACAAGGGAGGACGTCGCAGAAGCCGACCTGGTGAATGCAGTGCTGTGGAAGTACCTGCACGAGCTGACCACCAAGGACGTCCTGAAGTACCGAGAAGAGGTGCTCGGGAAGGACTGAGGAATTCCCAAAATGGGACAAAAGTCGGGTATCACCAGTACCCGACTTTCACCCTGCTCCGAGGCGCGCCTGGAAGGCCCCCAGGAGTGCGCCTGAGCGACGAAATCCAGCAAGCTGGGCTAGACCGGCGAGTTATTCCTCGGAGGGTTGCAGGCCCGCAATGGGCCTTCCTGGCGTGCTATGTGTGACGCCGCCGTGGGCAGCTGAGGGTAATCATGGCGCGAGGTGGGTTCGGAGCGGCGGCGGCCGGAGTGGTCGCGGACGCGCACCGAGGGGCGGGAGGTTTGGTCCCAGAATCTCTTCCAGGACCGCGGCGCCGGCGTGGTTTTTGGTACCTATTCAATCCCCGGCAGCGCAACGCTCGCGACTAAAGTCACAGGCGCTGGAGTACAGCGCATCAACCAGCTTGACCTCATCGTCAGTGATGCGACCAAGCCGCCGGAGCGTCATCAATATCCCGGTGTAGTTGCCGCCATCGAATGCAAGGGACTCCCAATCGGAAGCCCAGCGAACGGCCTTGAGGGCATCCTCGATCGCAGCCAGATCATCAACAGTCATGACTGACGCCCCTGCCGATTCAGCCGGGCCAGAAAGTGATCCATCGTCTCCCCGGCCTGGGGCGTGAGCCTGCTTTCGGTACCAACTTCATCACCTGCAGGCGCTGGCCGGCGCCGATCTGGCGATGATTCTGGTACCAAATCACCGAGTAGATCGCCCTGCCCTGTCGCCTCCAGCAGCAGGATGGCCGCAGATCGGGCGCCCTTAATCGTCTGGTCACGAACGGCGACCAGCTCTTCCAGGCGGGCAATCTCTCGCTTCTGCCACTCAACGGTTTTCACCAGGTAGTCGAACTCAGCGGCAGCCTTGGCATATGCCTTGGAGCCGGTCGACGTGCCGGTCTGGCGCTTGAGCTTTTCGACGAAGGCGTCATCGGCGTCCGGGATCTTGATCAGCATTTTCAATTCTCCATTTGGTACCAATTGCGAGATCCAGGACGAACCCGGGTTCGACAAAAAGGTACCAATTCCTATCGATAGGATCAAGCGCTCTGGTACCAAAATATCAACCTGGTGCAGCTGCTCGAGGACGAAAATGGTACCAGTCAGAGGTCCAGGATTGCCCGGCACGCTTCCTGGAGCGCCTCAAGGCGAGCATCGAAGTCGGAGGACTCCCGGTCCAGGTCCTGGACGCGACGGCGTAACTGACGCACCTCAGAAACGAGCCTGGGATAGTCCTGGAGCACGTAACAGACCGAGTCCAGGTCATCACGCCCCGGAGCGTACAAGCGCGCATCCTGGACGAGATTAGAGGGGATAGAGAGGGGGATAGGCTTGCGCATAATCGCCATTACGTTACGCGAGGCCCGGAAGGCTACGCCAGTGTCCGGACCCCGCTCAACGTAACGCCGTCCATTATGCGAAACCAAGGATCAGAGCGACTGCGCCCAGGATCGGTATCCAGAAGCTGGCGAATGTGGGTATCAATCGCTCAACCTCCGTGGATGGTATGCACCTGCTCCAACGACTTGGCGACGGCACTACGCAGATACAGCCATTGCCGGGTCTTGCCGACCCCGTCGCAGCGGTAGGTTCATTTCATCTCCTAGCTCCGCCTCCAGCTCCACCAGCCAGTCATGCAGTTCCAGACTGCCAGACAAGCGAACGCCGCTGTCGTCGGCCGCCTAGCCGCCAGTCGCTCAGTCGTACCCATCCATGGTGGGCCAGCCGCTTTCCATTGGATGGAGCCCGAACCACGGCCAACACACCGGCACTTCGCAGGTGTGAACACGCCTGCCTCACCGACTGCTGAATGCCGAAATCTCACGACCTACAGGACGACCTCGGGGAGGCTGGGCAACCCATTGAGCCGTTGCCCGAGCCGGCGGGAGCGCTTGTCCAGCCCCAACAGGCGCCCATCCTCCCGGACTTCGACCTGCCGGCCCTCCTCCACATAGATAACCAAGCCGTTGGGCAGGTACTCCACGTCCAGCGCCATGGCCTGGTCGTCGTCCTCCACCAGCACCTGCACCGTGGCCTTGCTCTTGATCCAGAACTCGCTGGAGCGGGGCTCGATCACCAGCAGCATCCTTCTCGGAGCGCCGTTGACGAAGCGGAATTCGCTCATGCCGCTGCACCTTGTCCGGTAGCCGCTTTGCGTGGTGAGAGGGGGACGGCACGCACCAGCGAGCCTGCGGCAAGTTTCAGGCGTTTTGCGGTCCCCCTATCCACCACCAGGCTGCCAGCGGCAACGCGGGCCGGGGCTGCGGTGATACGGCAGCCAGCCAGTTGGCGGTTGTGGATGAGAAAGACCTCGGCGCCGTCGCCGGGCGTACCCAAGCTCAGGACCAGCTCGCGACTCTCGCGCACCGCGCGGACCTTGGCCACGTCGCATTCGATCACCGGGCCGGCGTCGAAGATGTCGATGAAGTCCCGATGCTCGAAGCCTTCCGCCTTGAGCATACCCAGGGCCGGCTCGGTGTTCGGGTGTACACGGCCGATCACCGCGCGGGCGGACTCCGACAGGAAGCAGGTGTAGAGCGGAAACCTGGGCATCAATTCGGCGATGAAGGACTTATTGCCGATGCCGGTCAGAAAATCGGCGCGGGCGAACTCCATCTTGAAGAAGTGCCGGCCCAAGCCTTCCCAGAAAGGCGACAGCCCGTTCTCGTCGGAGTAGCCGCGCATCTCGGCGATCACCGTGCGGCCGAACAGCTGGGGGTACTCGGCAAGAAACATGAAGCGCGCCTTGGACAACAGTCGGCCATTGAGTCCGCTGCGGTGGTCGGCATGGAGGAACAGCGAGCAGAGCTCCGAGTGACCTGTCAGATCATTGCCGAGGAACAGGGTCGGCATCTGCCGGTTTATGCCGAGGCTCGGAGAGGCGCCGACCGTGAGGCCGACACGGAAGTTGTACCAGGGCTCGCGCAGGCCCACTGCACCGGCCAAGGCGGAGATGCCAACTACTTCGCCGGCATCGTTTTCCAGCACGAACAGGTAGTCGGCATCCGCCCGCTCGGCGTCCCCGGCGAAAGTCCGTTCCGCCCAGGAAACCCGATGTTCGAGACGCGCCGGGTCCGCCGGCAAGGTGGTGAGCCCGGTCCCGGCGCTGCGCGCCAGTTCGAGCAGGGCCGGTAGGTCCGCGCGGCAAACGGGTCGAACGATCATGCGTTGTCCTCCGCCCTTCAGGCCTGGGCCGATTTTCGTGGCAGGTGCACCTCAGCCAGCATGCAGCGCGCGCTGCCACCGCCAATGCGCTCGATGGTGTCGATGTTCACCGACAGGGGCTGGGCATGGCGCTCGATGAGCGCGCGCTGGGCGGAGCTGAGGGAGCTCCAGGCGGTGCGCGACATCACTAGGATCGGCTCGCCAGCTCGGTTGTGCACTTCCAGCATGTTGCCGGCGAAGGATTCCAACTGGTCCCAATTAAGGGCGAGGATGTCCTTGCCGGTGGCGCGCAACTGGGTTTCCAGCGAGGTGCGCTCGCCAGCGACGCTGAGCGAGTCCAGGCAGGCCACGGCCAGGCTGGTGCCGACGCTCATCATGACGTTGGTGTGGTAGATGGCCACACCCTGGCGGTCCTGCGCATGGAAGGCGCAGAGGTTGTAGCCGAACTGCTCGACGAAATGGCGCAACGCCTTGGCGTGAGTCCGGCTGGAGTAGCCGGCGTAGCAGATGTGGTGCTGGCGATCGAGCACCATGCTGCCGGTGCCTTCGAGGTACATCCCCTGCTCTTCCATCTCGGTGAAGTCCAGCACCCGCTCGATTCGGTAGTCCTGCAGCAGGTTCTCCAGCACGCCCTTGCTGCGTTCGAGCCGACGGTTGTGCCCCTCCATCGGGTAGAGCGCCAGGGTGCCGTCGGCATGGCTGCTCCACCAGTTGTTGGGGAAGATCGAGTCCGGTGTATGAGGGGCGTCGCTGTCCTGGGCCACCAGCACGTCCACGCCCTGTTCGCGCAGGGCCGCGACATAACCGTCGAACTCTTCCAGGGCTCGGACCTGGGCCTCTTCCGGCGTCAGAATCCGTTGCTGGAACCTGTTGTTGCCGGCGGTATCCAGGTTGAAGGTGAAACGGGTGGGCCGAATCATCAGGACGGTATTGGTGGTTTGCATGGGGACGCTTCATGGGGTGGATGTTGGGGCCCATTCTCCCGTCGACGCCGCTGCAAACCCGGCTGATCTGGCCCGTGCCGGCGACCAGGAACGCCGAAACTGGCCGCGTGACAGCGGATTCGGCCGCGGCCTTCAGGGCTGTCCCCGAGCGCGCCCAGCGGCCATGCGCCCCACAAGGCTGGGCCCAGCGCAAGCTGTCGTCCACGCATCCGCAACGACCCGATCCGCCGTGCAAGGACCTCCACACGACAGGTTTCGCCCCGGGTCATCCGGGAGACTTCCACGGCGGGCTTCCGGCCCCTGAGGGCGCCGGCAGCCCGTCCCATCGACAAGAACGGAAGCTAGATATGACCCGACACACCCTGAGCCGCCTGGCCATCGCCCTGGCCATCGCCGGCAGCGCCGGCCTCTCCCACGCAGCCCCCCTACTGGACGCCACCCGCGACAACGCACCCGCCGCCGCGCGCATGGCCGAAAGCAATGCCTGGCTGGAAATCGACCATGCCGCCTTCGAGAGCAACATCGACCGCATCCAGAAACTGGTGGCTGGCAAGAGCCAGGTCTGCGCGGTTATGAAGGCCGATGCCTATGGCACCGGCATCGCCCTGTTGGTGCCTTCGGCCATCCGCATGGGCATCGAATGCATCGGCGTCGCCAGCAACGAAGAAGCCCGCATCGTCCGGGAAAAGGGCTTCAAGGGCCGCCTGATGCGCCTGCGCACCGCCAGCCTGGGCGAGATGGAAGACGCCCTGCCCTACCGGATGGACGAAATGGTCGGCAACCTGGAAGTCGCCCGCCAGCTGGACGCCCTGGCCCACCGCAATGGCCGCAAGCTGGCGGTGCACCTGGCGCTGAATTCGGCCGGCATGGGCCGCAACGGCCTGGAAGTGGGCACGGCCCAGGGCCGGAAAGATGCGGTCGAGATGGCCACCCTGCCTTATCTGAAGGTGGTCGGCATCATGACGCACTTCCCAGTGGAAGAGCGCGAGGACGTGCTCCAAGGCCTCGCCCGCTTCAAGGAGCAGTCCACTTGGCTGATCGAGCAAGCGAAGCTGGATCGCAGCAAGGTCCTGCTGCACTGCGCCAATACCTTCACCACCCTGGAAGTCCCCGAAGGCTGGCTGGACATGGTCCGCCCCGGCGCCGCGCTGTATGGCTACCCGGTGGGCGGCCACGATGAGTTCCAACGGGTCATGCAGTTCAAATCGCAGGTGGCCTCGGTCAACGCCTATCAGGCCGGCAGCAGCATCAGTTACGACCGCACCTACACCCTGACCCGGGATTCACTCATTGCCAACATTCCCGCCGGCTACTCGGACGGCTACCGCCGCGCGTTCTCCAACAGGGCCTCAGTGCTGATCAACGGGCAGCGGGCGCGGGTGATCGGCAAGGTCACCATGAACACCCTGATGGTCGACGTCACCGACATCCAGGGGGTGAAACCCGGCGATGAAGTGGTGCTCTACGGCAAGCAAGGCAAGGACGAGATCACCCAGGCCGAGCTGGAAGCCATCAACGGCGCGCTGTTGGCGGACCTCTACACGGTCTGGGGCAATTCGAATCCGAAGGTATTGAAAGCGGAGTGACGGGCTGGCGCGCCGCCCGAGAGCGGCGCGCCTGCTCCGTAACCTGTGGGAGTGAATTCATTCGCGAAGAGCAGACCGTAGCCCCACTACACCGCCAGGCGGCTACTCCTTCGCCGTCTTGACCATGGCCAGTTCGGGGTGGCTGACCAGTTTGTCGATGTGCAGCTCGGGGTCGTTGAACCAGGTTTCCGTCAGCACACGATAGTGCTCCATGTCCCGGCAGCGCATACGCAGGCTGTAGTCGAAGGCGCCGCTGATCAGGCGGCACTCCAGCACCTGCGGGCAACCGCGCACCTTGGCTTCGAAGGCTTTCTGCGCGGCTCGGCCACTCTGGTTGGAGAGGGCCACCAGCACCAGCAGCGACAGACCCGGCGTCAGCTTGCGCTGATCGATAATGGCCGAGTAACCCCGGATCACGCCCATCCGTTCCAGCTTGCGCACCCGCTCCAGGCACGGGCGCGGCGTAAGATGGACACGCTCTGAAAGTTTCTGGTAGGTAATGCGCCCGTCATGGCGCAGTACCTCGATGATCGCCTGGTCGATGCGATCCAGCGAGATGGACGAATCCCCTGACTCGATCATCGCTCCCACCTCACTTCAGTCGGCCAGAAAGGAACTGCTGCAGCCGCTCGCTTTGCGGCTTGTCGAGGATTTCCGCACTCCCCTGCTCCTCGACACGCCCCTGGTGCAGGAACAGGACCTGGCTCGATACCCGCCGGGCAAATTCCATTTCGTGGGTCACCATCAGCATCGTACGCCCTTCCTCGGCCAATGCCTGGATCACCTTCAGTACCTCACCCACCAATTCCGGGTCCAGCGCAGAAGTGGGTTCGTCGAAGAGCATGACCTCCGGCTCCATCGCCAGCGCGCGAGCGATCGCCACCCGTTGCTGCTGGCCGCCGGAGAGGAAGGCCGGATACTGCCCCACCACGCGGGATGGCAAGCCCACCTTGTCCAGGTAGGTGCGGGCGCGCTCTTCAGCTTCCTTGCGGCTGACGCCGAGAACGCGGATGGGCGCCAGGGTGATGTTGTCCAGCACGCTCAGGTGGCTCCACAGGTTGAAGTGCTGGAACACCATGGCCAGGCGGGTACGCAGCTTCTGCAGCTGCTTGTCGCAGGCCGGGCGCATGGCTCCGGCCGGCCCGCGCATGCGGATGGCTTCGCCGTCCAGGGCGATGGCGCCCTCGTCCGGCTGCTCGAGGAAGTTGATGCAGCGCAGCATGGTGCTCTTACCCGACCCGCTGGCACCGATCATGCTCACCACGTCGCCCGTCCTGGCATTGAGCGAGACGCCCTTGAGCACTTCATTGTCGCCATATCGCTTGTGCAGCGCTTCTACTGTCAGCTTGTACATAAGGCACTCCAATGGCTGTGCTGCCTGGGCACAGCGCTTTTGTTCGCAGATGAGGAAGGGATTCAATGGGCGGGCCCGAGGAAGGCCAGCCAGCGCCGCTCGGCCAGTCGGAACAGCCCGACGAAGGCGAAGGTCAGGCCCAGGTAGAACAGCGCGGCGATGCCGAACGATTGGAAGGTCAGGAAGGTCGCGGCGTTGGCGTCCCGGGCGATCTTCAGGATGTCCGGGATGGTGGCGGTGAAGGCCACCGAGGTCGCGTGAAGCATGAGGATCACCTCGTTGCTGTAGTACGGCAGCGCCCGACGCAGGGCCGAGGGGATGATCACCCGCGCATAGAGGCGCCAGCCGCTGAGTCCGTAGGCTCGCGCCGCCTCGATTTCGCCATGGGGAATGCTGCGGATGGCACCGGCGAAGATCTCGACGGTGTAGGCGCAGGTGTTCAGGGTGAAGGCCAGCAGCGTACAGTTCATCGCGTCGCGGAAGAAGGCATCCAGCACCGGCTGCGCGCGCACGGCGGCGATGCCGTAAATGCCGGTGTAGATGATCAGCAACTGGATGTAGAGCGGCGTGCCGCGGAACAGGTAGGTGAAGAACTGCACCGGCCAGCGCAACAGCCGGCAACGCGAAGTACGCGCGATGGCCAGCGGCACCGAAAGCACGAAACCCAGGGCCAGGGAGAAGCAGAGCAGCCAAAGCGTCATCGCCAGGCCAGTGGTGTTGTAGCCATCGCTGTAGAGGAAGGGCCGCCAGTACTCCTGGATCAGTTCAATCATGGCTGTGTCCCCTTACGCCGACGTTGTAGCGCGCTTCGAGCCAGCGCAGGACGACATTGGAAGCGCTCGTGATGACCAGATAGAGCAGTGCCGCGAGGATCAGGAAAAACAGCATGTTGAAGGTGGTCTTGCCGGCGTCCTGGGCGACCTTGACCACATCGGCCAGGCCGATGATCGACACCAGTGCAGTGGCCTTGAGCAGCACCAGCCAGTTGTTGCCGAGGCTCGGCAAGGCGAAGCGCATCATCTGCGGGAAGAGCACGTGAACGAAGCGTTGCAGTGGGCCCAGGCCATAGGCCGTTGCCGCCTCAAGCTGGCCGCGCGGCACCGAGAGGATGGCGCCACGGAAGGTCTCGGTGAAATAGGCGCCGTAGATGAAGCCGAGGGTGACGATGCCGGCGGCGAAGGGGTCGACGTCAATGTAGTCCCAGCCCATGGCGTCCGTCAGGCCGCTCAGCCAGCCCTGCAGGCTATAGAAGATCAGCAGCATCAGCACCAGGTCGGGGATGCCTCGGATCAGGGTGGTGTAGAGGGTCGCCGGAATCCGCAGCAGTGCTAGGGGCGACAATTTGGCGGCGGCGCCCAACAGGCCGATGCCGACGCTCAGCGCCAGTGACAGCAGGGACAGTTTCAGGGTGACCCAGGTGCCGTGCAGGAGCAGCGGTCCGAAGCCCTGCAAGTCCAGGAAAGGAAGGAGATTGTTCACGGTTGCCTACCTGATTGAAAACGCCGCGCGACTGCCGGGGGAGCAGCCGCGCGGCCAAGGCGTGGTCAGTTGTTGTAGAGGTCCAGCTCACCGAAGTGCTTGCGCTGGATCTCCCGATAGGTGCCGTTGGCGTGCATGGCCGCGATGGCCTTGTTGATCAGCGTCTTCAGCTCCTCGTCACCCTTGCGCAGGCCGATGGCGATTTCCGAGGGCACCATCGGGTCGCTGATGCCCTTGCTGCTCTGGAAGTCGGCGCCCTGGGGCGACTTGAGGAAGCTCAGCTCGGCTTCGAGCATGTCCTGGATGGAGGCGTCAAGACGGCCGGACACCAGGTCCGCGTAGACCTGGTCCTGGTTCTGGTAGGCCTTGAGCTGCACGCCACCGGGCGCCAGCTTCGCCTTGGCATAGGCCTCCTGGATCGTGCCCTGCTGGAAGCCGATGGCCTTGCCCTTGAGGGATTCGGCGGTGGGCTCCAGGCCCGAGCCCTTGCGGGTGACGATGGACGTGGGACCGGAGAACAAGCGGTCGGAGAAGTCGATCTGCTTCTTGCGCGGTTCGGTAACGGTCATGGAGGACAGCACGGCATCGATCTTGCGCGCCTTCAGCGAGGGAATGAGCCCGTCGAAGTCGTTGGTCACCCAGGTGCACTTGACCTTGAGTTCGGCGCAGATGGCATTGCCCAGGTCGATGTCGAAACCCTGCAGCGAGCCGTCAGGCGCGGTGGATTCGAAGGGCGGGTAAGCAGGGTTCACGCCGAAGCGGATTTCCTTCCACTCCTTGGCCATGGCGGCGCCGGAGGACAGGACGAGGGTGATAGCGGACAAGGCCAACCATTTGATGTTCATGAGCAGGGTCCCAGCTTTGATTGGATTTATCGCCGACCGAATGGGCTCGGCCAGCACTTTTCAACAGGGCAGCGAAGGTGGATCGGTGGATGCGTTGCATCCGGTTCTTGTTGTTGCCGCGGGGGCTGTCCGCCTCGTTGCGGGAGACTGGGCGGACGGCGCCAGAATGCCTCCGCCGCCACCCCCGTTGGTGTCGTAAAACCGCTTCTGCACAGCCACTTTCGGCTGTTGAACAACCATGCGCAGCCGAATCTGTCGCGCTCACGGCACAAGTCGGCTCCGACGCCGCCAAGACGGCGCCGGAGCCGGGATTCAGCCTTTCGGGGCCTGCATGAGCAGCACGCACTCCAGCGGCTCACCGGCCCGCAGCCGGGCCAGCAGTTGCGGCTCGGAGCGGTCCGAGGCCAAGGCCTGGTCGATGACCCCAGCCACGATTTCGGGTGGCAGGATCACCACGCCGTTGTCGTCCGCCAGCACCAGGTCACCGGGCTGCACCGGCACGCCGCCGCAGATCACCGGTACGTTCAGCGCGCTGGCCGAGGTGCCCACCAGCTTAGTGGTGAGTTGGCTGCTGCCCCGTGCAAACACCGGCAGGCCGGCGGCGCGCAGCTCGGCCAGATCGGTGACCACGCCGTCCACCACGATGCCCACCGCTCCGGAGCACTGTGCCGCGCACTGGGTCACGGCGCCCACGCAGGCGTGCTGGTGGTCGCCGGCCATGTCAATCACTAGCGCATCACCGGGCTTCAGGCTGGCCAGGGCGCGGTTCACCGCAATGGCATCGGCCTGGGCGACCCGCAGAGTGACGGCCCGGCCGATCACGCGGACATCGGGCACCAGGGCGCGAATCTCATGGCTGACGAAACCCTGCTCCAGGAAGTGGCCGAGGGTGGCGAAGCTGACCTCGCGCAATTGCGCCAGCATGGAGTCGATGTCCATCAGCGGCCTCCCCCATCGATCAACTCGGCGACGCACTCGATTTCCAGCGAGACGCCCCACAGCGAGACGCAGACGGTGGTGCGCGCAGGCGGCGCATGGCCGAGGATCTCGCGATAAACCTGATTGAAGGGCTCCAGCTGCGCCGGATCGGTGAGGTAGGCATTGACCTTGACGATGTGGTCCAGGCTGGAACCGGCCTCTTCGAGGATGGCCGACAGGTTGGCGAAGGTCTGCCGCACCTGCTCGGTGAAGCTGGCGGGCTGTTCGTCCAAGCTGCCAAAGGCGGGAATCTGTCCGGCGGTGAACACCAGATGGCCGCTGACCACGGCCTGTGAGTAAGGACCGACCGGGCCGATGGTGCCGGGAGCGGCGTTGATGCGTTTCATGGGTTTCTCCTGTTCGGTTCAGGCCGGCAGCGGCCTGCTGGGTTTAGAAGAGCGGCAGGCTGTAGCTGAGGATCAGGCGGTTCTGCCCCTGGTTCGGGTCGATGTCCGAATGCAGCAAGCCGTTGCGTCAGGCGATGCCCAGGCCCTTGAGGGCGCCGTCCTGGATCACGTAGTCCAGGCCGATGTCGCGCTCCCACTCGGACTTGTCGTCACCCGAGGTGCTCTTGATGTCGTCGCCCTTGAGGTACATCAGCGAAGCCTTGAGGCCGGGGATGCCAGCGGCGGCGAAGTCATAGCTGTACTGGGCGAAGCCGGTACGCTCCCCCGCCCGGTTGAAGCTGGCGAGCATGCGGTCGGTGTGCAGGTAGAGGCTGGCGCCGCCGGCGCCCTTGTCCGGCAGCGAACCCTGGTTGGGCTGAACGAAGTTGCTGCCGTTGGACACCTGCTGGTAGCCGGCCATCAGCGCATGGCCGCCGATGCTGTAAGTGAAGGCGGCGCTCCAGGTGTGGTTGTCGATCTCGCCCGTGCCGTCCTCGGTGAAACCGCCGACGCGGTAGCCGCTGGCGCGCCCGGCGGCGGTGCCGTTGGCGCCATCGGAAGTGGTGCGGAAGTAGCGCAGCTCGGTCTTGAACGACTGCCCGGCCGACAGCGGCAGGCTGTGGGCCAGGCCCACGAAGTGCTGGTCGTAGTAGTCCTCCAGGTTGGCGAAGTAGTACTGGGCCAGCAGGTCCTGGCCGAGCTTGTAGTCGCCTCCGGCGAAGACGAACTGGTTGCTCTCGCGGGTGCCGCCGCTGACGGCCAGGCCCGTGCGGTCGCTGGAACCTCGCCCAGTGGCGTGCTCCAGGCGGCCGGCGCCGAGGGTCAGGCCGCCGATCTCGCTGGAGGTGATCTGGCCGCCCTCGAAGGTCTGCGGCAGCAGGCGCCCGTCGTTAAAGGTGAGCACCGGCAACTTGGGCATCAGGGTGCCGTAGCGCAGTTCGGTCTTCGACAACTTCAGCTTGGGCGTCAGGCCCAGGCGGCTCCACTGGCTGGCGGCGCCATCGCCATCGTTGGGGATCATCGAGCTGCCGCGATGACGACCGCCGCCACTGTCCAGCGTGAGGCCGACCAGGCCAATGGCGTCGAGGCCGACACCCACCGTGCCCTCGGTATAGCCGGAGGCGAAGTTGAGCATGAAGCCCTGCGCCCACTCTTCGGTGCGGCTCTGCCCGGCGGCGCCAGATTGGTCGCGGAAATCGTTGTTGAAGTAAAAATTGCGCAGGCCGAGGCTGGCGTGGCTGTCGGCCACCAGGTCCGCGAGAACATCAGGGCTTAACGGTAGCGCAAGGACGCCGGCGGCAAGGCCGAGACTGTGAAGGGTCTTATTCATCGATGGACTCTGAATTCAGGGAACAAGCGGCCCGCCCGGCTCGGGGCGGGCTCGCGTGAATGGGTTCGGAATCAGGCAGCGCTGGGGGACTTGCCCGCCACCGCGTTGAGGTCCTTCTTGAAGGTTTCGGTAAGCAGCAGCAGCGCAATCAGCGACACCGCCGCCGAACCCACCATGTACCAGGCCACGGACGAGCCCTTGCCGGTCATCGACAGCAGCGCGGTGGTCACCAGCGGCGTGGCGGCGCTGCCCAGCAGGCCCGAGAGCATGTAGCTGATGGACAGCCCCGAGTAGCGCACCTTGGTGCCGAACAGTTCAGCGAGGAAGGTGGCGATGGGACCATAGTTAGCGGCGAAGGCAGTCATCAGCAGCAGGTAGCCGGCGAACACCAGCGGCAGCTCCTTCGTGTCCATCAGCCAGAACATCGGAAAGGCCACCAGCGCCTCGGCGATGATGCCGCCGACTATGATCGGCTTGCGCCCGATGCGGTCGGACAGCGCACCGAAGAACGGCAGCATGAAGATGCATGCGGCGCAGGAGGCCAGCACCACGCTGAGCATCTCGCCCCGCGAGAAGCCCAGGGTCTGGGTGCCGTAGGTGAGGCCGAAGGCGACGATCAGGTTGTAGGAAGTACCGGTGGACATGGTGGCCACGCCGCCCAACAGCACCTGCTTCCAGTACTTCCCGAACACTTCGAACAGCGGGACCTTCACCTGCTCGCCGGTCTTTTCCACGGCCTTGAACGACGGGGTTTCGTGAATGTTCAGACGGATGTACAGGCCCACGACGATCAGCAGGATGCTGGCCAGGAAGGGCACGCGCCAGCCCCAGGAGAGCAGGTCCTCGTTGGAGATGGAGGTGGCGATCAGCAGGAAGGCGAGGTTCGCCAGCATGGTGCCGGCCGGCACGCCGATCTGCACCCAGGAGCCGTAGAGGCCGCGGCGGTTCTTCGGTGCATGCTCGACTGCCATCAGCACGGCGCCGCCCCACTCCCCGCCCAGCGCGAGGCCCTGGATGATGCGCAGGGTCAGCAGCGAGATTGGCGCCCAGATGCCGATGGACTCGTAGTCCGGCAACAGGCCGATGGCGAACGTGGCGGCGCCCATGGTCAGCAGCGAGATCAGCAGCATCGACTTGCGCCCGAGGCGGTCGCCGAAGTGGCCGAACAGCGCGGCGCCGATGATGCGTGCACCGTAGGCCGAGGCGAAGGTGCCGAAGGCCAGGAGGGTCCCCACCAGCGGGTCGAAGCCGGGGAAGAAGATCTTGTTGAACACGAGGGCCGAGGCCGTGGCGAAGACGAACAGGTCGTACCACTCCACGGTGGTGCCGATGACGCTGGCAACGGCCACTTTCTTCATGTCGGTGCTGTGTTCAGGTTGCGCGTTCGCAACCTCAGTGTACGCAGGGCTGGTCATGCCATTTCTCCCGTTCAATGCCCTGTGGGCATGGGGTTTAGTTGTTTTTGGCAGTTCAATTTGTTGCAGGCGTTTCTTGTTTTCCGGGCAAAGGGAGCCCCTGGCGCCCGGCGGCGCTGATGGCCGCCGGGCACGCTTGTCGCTCAGGTGGATCAGCTTCTGTCGGCGCGGCTCAGCACGGCGTTGAGCAGCACGTCACAGCCTTTGGTCACGTCATCGGGCAAGGCGTCCTCGGCCTCGTTGTGGCTGAGGCCGCCGACACAGGGGATGAACACCATGGTGGTCGGGCAATGCCGCGCCAGATGGATGGCGTCGTGGCCGGCGCCGCTGACGATCATCTGGTGTGGATAGTCCAGGCCTTCCACCGCGCGCTTGACGGCGGCGATGCAGTCGGCGTCGAAGGGAGTGGCCGGGCTCAGCCAGTGCCGTTCCACCGTCACGTCCAGGCCACGCCGCGTGGCGATGGCGGCGATGAGGTCGCGGGCGCTGGCCTCCATGGCGGCGATCTGCCCGTCCTCGTGGTGGCGCAGGTCCAGCGTGAAAGCGACGCGGCCCGGGATGGTGTTGCGCGAGGATCGCGCGATGCTGAGCTGGCCCACGGTGACCAGCCCCCTGGGGGCGAAGTCTCGGGACAACTGCTCCAGCGCGGTGATCATCTCGCCAACGCCGAACAGTGCGTCGCGGCGCAGCGGCATGGGGGTGGTGCCGGCATGGGCAGGTACGCCCTGCACGTCGATATCCAGCCAGCAAATGGCCTGGCCGCCGGTCACCACACCCACCGGCAGGCCGGCTTCTTCGAGGATCGGCCCCTGTTCGATGTGCGCCTCGAAGTAGGCGTCGAACTCACGGCCCAGGGGCAGGTCCCCCGCGTAACCGGTCTGCTCCAGCGCCTGGGCCACGCTGACGCCCTCGGCATCGCGGATGGCCAGGGCGCGCTCCAGCGCCAGGTCGCCGGTGAACACCGCCGAGCCGAGCATGGCCGGGGTGAAGCGGGCGCCCTCTTCGTTGGTCCAGACCGCGATTTCTAGCGGGCGTGCGGTTTCGATGCCCTGCTCCTTCAGGCTGCGCACCACTTCCAGGCCGGCCAGCACACCATAGATTCCGTCGAAACGGCCGCCCTTGGGCTGGGTGTCCAGGTGGCTGCCCATCACCACTGGCGGCAGTGCGTCATTACGCCCGGCCTTGCGGGCGAACAGATTGCCGATGCTGTCCACACGGATGTCCATGCCCAGATCACGGCACCAGAGGGTGAAGAGTTCGCGCCCAGCCCTGTCCTCGGCAGACAGCGCCAGGCGGCAATTTCCACCCTTCTCGGTCGGGGCCACCTTGGCCATTTGCATCAGGCTGTCCCACAGCCGTTCGCCATTGCACTTCAGCATGCTTGTTTTCCTCTTTTCAGGCGGTGGGTTCAGTAACCGAGGTGGGTGTCCACCAGGTTCAACAGGGGCTGTCCCCGGTCCAGGCGCCGGGCATTCTCCGCGATCTGCTGGGCGATGCAGTCGTGAGAAGCAGCCGAGGCCATGTGTGGGGTGATGATGATGCCGGGGGTGGTCCAGAGGCGGCTGTCCAGGGGCAGCGGCTCCTTCTCGAACACATCCAGCAGCGCGCCGCGCAGACGGCCGCTTTCCACTGCGGCGATCAGCTCGTCCACCTGCACGTGCTGGCCACGGCCGCAGTTGACCACTGCCGCGCCGGGCGCCAGTGCCTCGAAGGTCTGCCGGCAGAGGATGCCCCGCGTAGCGTCCGTCAGCGGCAGCAGGTTCACCAGCAGGTCCAGGCCGTCGAGAAAGCCGGCGAAGCCTTGACCGCCGGAGAGGGTTTGCACGCCTTCGATCTGCTTGGCGGTGCGCGCCCAACCACGTACTGCATAGCCCGCGACTGCCAACTCGGCGGCGATGGCGCCGCCCAACGAGCCCAGCCCCATCACGCCGACGCGGTACTCGGCGGCCGCCTTCTGTGGATGGCGCAGCCAGGCGTGGCGCTGCTGTTGCTCCATCGCGCGGTCGAAATCGCGGTGGTAGTGGATCACCGCCCAGCGCACGTACTCGGCCATGCCCTGGCGGTGCGCCGGATCGACGACGCGGCACACGGGCACTTCGGCATGCTCCGGGTCGGTGCTCAGGTGGTCGACCCCGGCGGCCACCGAGTGGATCAATTTGAGATTCGGCAGCCGCGCCAGGCTGCCGGCCGGCGGGAACCAGCAGGCGGCGACTTCTGCGTCGCGCGCGGCGGGATCGTCGGCGAGCACCACGCGAAGCTCCGGCTCCTGCCGGGCGAAGGCGTTCTGCAGCTGGCCGAGCAGCACCTGGTCTGCGGACAACAGGACCAGCGGTTTCATGAGCAGTAGGACTCGCGTTGGGATTCGATCAGGGTCAACGCGGCGTTCCAGCTCAGCTTGATGATCTCGGCCGATTCCTCGCGCTCGAACTGCGCGGCGGTGTGGCGGCACACCTCCTCCGAGGGGAACACCAGCTTGGCGCCGCCGGCCAGGGCCTGGACCTGAGCCTGGCAGGCGCGCTCGAGGAAATGGATCTCGTGGAAAGCCTCGGCCACGCTGTTGCCGCCGGCCAGCAGGCCGTGGTTGCGCAGGATCATCGCCTTGTGCGGGCCAAGGTCGGCGATCAGCCGCTCGCGCTCGTCCAGCGACAGGGCGATGCCTTCGTACTGGTGGTAGGCCAGCTTGTCGTAGAACTTCAGCGCGTGCTGGCTGATCGGCAGCAGCCCCTGCTCCTGGGCCGATACTGCGATGCCGGCGGCAGTGTGGGTGTGCACCACGCACTTCATGTCCGGCCGCGCCATGTGGATGGCCGAATGGATGACGAACCCGGCCGCGTTGACCCGGCGCTCGCCGAAGGCCTCGTCCACCACAGTGCCGTGCTGGTCGATGCGTACCAGGTCGGAGGCGCGCATGCGGTCGAAGATCACCCCGTAGCGGTTTATCAGGAAGTGATGCTCAGGCCCCGGAATACGCAGGGTGATGTGGGTGTCGATCAGGTCGGTCATGCGGAAGTGCGCGACCATCCGGTACAACGCGGCCAGTTCGCAGCGGACCTGCCATTCGGCATCGCTGATGTTGTGCGGCTTGCTCATGAAAACTCCTGGTTAGCGAGCGAGTACAGGGCTGGGCTGCGCTTCGCCGCGCAGGCGGGCGAGGCCGCAGACCCCGATCAGGGAAAGTGCGGAGAGGAAGGTGAAGTAGATGGCCAGCGGTAGCCACTGCCCGGCGAACTGGTTGGCGATCAGGGTGCCGATGATGGGCGTGCTGCCGCCGGCGATGGCGCAGATGAGCTGGTAGGCCAGGGAGATGCCCGAGTAACGCACGTGCGCCGGGAAGGCCTGGGCCATGTAGCCGGCGATTACTGCGTAGAGGGCCGACAGGGTCACCACCGAGATAGCGATGCCAAGGGTCATCAGCACCAGGTTCTGGGTGCTCACCAGCAGGAACATCGGGTACGGCACGGCCATGCAGAGCAACGCCACCAGTTTGAGGAAGCGACCCTCGCCGATGTGCTCGGCGAGCAGCGCGGACAGCGGCTGGGAGAGGAACTGCAGGATGGTCACCAGGAACAGGCAGTCGAGGATGGTGGAACGCTCGATGCCTTGGTAGGTGGTGACGTAGGTGATCATGAAGGTGTTAGTGAAGAAGAAGCCCGCAGAGCCGATGGTCACCGCCAGCGCGGCGAAGAGGATCTGCCGCCAGCAGGTACGGATCACCTCCAGAACCGGGTACTCGACCACCGCTTCCTTCTCGCGGACGGCCTTGAACTCGGGGGACTCGTCCACCCCGAAGCGGATGGCCAGGCCCACCATCATCAGCAGGCCGCTGATCAGGAACGGCACGCGCCAGCCCCAACTGAGGAAGTCCTCCTGGTCCAGCGATGTCGCCAGGCGGAAGGCGATCAGTGCCAGCAGCAGGCCAGCCGGGCTGCCCAGTTGGGCGAAGGAGGCATAGAAGGTCTTGCGCTTGGCCGGTGCGTGTTCGCTGGCCATCAGCACAGCCCCGCCCCACTCGCCGCCCACCGAGATGCCCTGGATGATGCGCAGCACAATCAGGCCGATGGGCGCCCAGATGCCGGCGCTGGCGTAGCTCGGCAGCAGGCCGATGCCGGTAGTGGCCAGGCCCATCAGCGCCATGGTCACCAGCAGCATCTTCTTGCGCCCGAGGCGGTCGCCCAGGTGACCGAACACCATGCCGGCCATGGGCCGCGCGATGAAGCCGACGGCGAAGGTGCCGAAGGCCGCCAGGGTACTGAGGAAGGGATTGGAGCTGGGGAAGAAGACTTGGCCGAGCACCAGGGCCGCGGCAGTGGCGTAGATGTAGAAGTCGTAGAACTCGATGGTGGTGCCGACGAACGCGGCAGCCGCCGCGCGACGCGGTTGATTGGACGTGTGCATGCAAGGCCCTTCTTGGACTAGTTGTCTAGGCAGTTTCTGTTCTGGCTAAGCCGGTCGCGCTCTGTGGCGCGTTGGGTTTTTATCGCTCCGGGACTATGATTAGTAAATTTGCTAATTCTTATCCGCCGTATTAGCACCACTACTAATAGGAGCCGAGATGATCCTTCCGAAGTCGCAATCTGACGCATTGGTCAACAAGTGGGAGGGGCGTCGTTTCCTCAATGACCGCCTCGACTGGAACCTGCTGCGCACCTACCTGGTGATCGGCCAGGAAGGCAGCATCAGCCGTGCGGCGGCGCGCCTGCACATCACCCAGTCGGCGGTGAGCCAGGCGCTGAAACGGCTGGAAGAACAACTGGAATGCGCGCTGATCCTGCGCCGTGGACCGCGCTTCGACCTGACCGCAGCGGGCGAGGAAGTCCTGCGCATCGCCACCGATATCTACGGCGGCATTTCACGTATCGGCGCGGCGGTGGAAGAGCGCAACGACGGCGTGGCGGGAAAGGTGCGGCTGCTCAGCATCAGCCGCGTGCAGTCGGCGCTGTACGACGAATTCCTCGCTGAATTCCACCAGGCGCACCCACGCGTGGAGCTGGAAATCGAGGTGCTGCGCAGTTCCGACATCATCAGCTCGCTGCTGCAGAAGACCGCCACCGCCGGCCTTGGCTTGTGTCGTATCGCCCAGCCCAAGCTGGAACGGCGCCAGCTCCTGCGACAGCGTTATGCCTTTTTCTGCGGACAACGCCATCCACTATTCGGTCGCAATGATGTGTCCATGGAAGACCTCAAGGGGGAAAGCTTCGTCAGCTTCGTCAGCGATCAGCTCGGTGGCAACCTCTCGCCCCTGGCGGTTTTCCGCGACCAACAGGGGTTCACTGGGCGCATCGTCGCTTCGTCTTCCAGCTTCGAAGAGATTCACCGCTTGGTATGTGCAGGGTTCGGCATCGGTTGCCTGCCCGAACACGTGCTGAGCAAAGACATTGAACAGGGTCTTCTCTGGCGCTTGCCTCCGGCGGAGGGCATCGTTGATGTCGACGTCTTCCTGCTGTGGAATCGCGAACAGAAAATGACAATCGCCGAAAGCGTGTTTCTGGAAAGTTTCCAGCACACCCTGGCAACGGTAGAGAACCTCTGATGCTTCTACGGGCTGCTCACCGCCAGTGGTAACAAACTTTCAACCTGAACCGACCTGGGTTTCGTAGACGCTGCCAAGCATCTACGGTTCACCAGTAACCTGATCGCCCCGGGTCAGAACCAACCGCACAAGGTGCTGACCCCGCGCTTTGTGAGCTGAGCCGGTAGAATCCTGCGCCATGAATTTTCGCGCGGACAACCTGCCCGACGACCCGTTATTGCAGATGATCGGGTAGGACGGCTTCAGGAGCAGGTCGCCCTACTGTGGCAAAAACTATTCTCGCCAAAGTCCGAGCGCAGCCCCGAGGATGCCGACTCCCCTCAGTTGGCCATGTTCAACGAAGCTGACGAGCTGATCGAAGTCCCAGTCGCCGGATCGAGTGAGGCCGAAGAATTCGTCGCCCCAGTTAAACGCCGTGGCAACCCAGGCGAGATCCCACGGCCCAGTCCTGATCGAGGCGCAGAAGGTGCAGCCCAAGGGCAAGATCGGACGCGCCGACATGGCCTTGAACCTGATCGACAAGCTGTACGGCATCGAGCGCGATCACAAGGACGGCAGCGAAACCGAGCGCCGCCAGGCTCGTCGCTCGGTGGATTTCATCCAGCGCTACATATTCCCCGACGGCGCCCTACCCTCGCTGACCACCATGCTGCAGACTGCCAGCGCCGAGACTCAGCTCAACCTGCTGCACATGGAAGACTTCGGCCCGCACTACGCACGCACCCTGCGGCTTTGGCACGACAACCTCCGGCAGCGCAGCCAACGCCTGCGCCAAAAGAACGGGCGGCCGCAGACCAGGCAAACCTTGCTCGGCAGTTCAGTTTTCTTCACAGGGCCTCCCCCGTATCCAGCTGCGCCAACAGTTGCTCGCCGCGCAACCAGATTGCCTCGCGGCGCGCTTCATCCATATTCAGCAAATTGCGATAAACCATGGCCAGGCGCGGGTTTTCCCCCAGGCGATCGCGGTGGCGCATGAGGAAGTGCCAGTACAGCGCATTGAATGGGCAAGCCTGTGGTCCCGTTGCCTCGTCAACCCGGTAGCGGCATCCCTTGCAGTAGTCCGACATTCGCTGGATGTAGCGGCCGCTGGCGCAATAGGGCTTGGAGCCAAGGTATCCGCCGTCGGCGTGCATCACCATGCCCAAGGTGTTCGGCAGTTCGACCCAGTCGAAGGCATCCAGGTAGACCGCCAGGTACCACTCGCAAATGGCCTTGGGGGCAATACCTGCCAAGAGCGCAAAGTTGCCGGTAACCATGAGTCGCTGGATGTGATGGGCATAACCCAAATCGAGGGTTTGGCCAATCACCTGGGCCATGCAGCGCATGTCGGTGGCGCCCGTCCAGTAGAACCCTGGCAGTGGGCGGTGATTACCGAATGCGTTGAGTTCGGCGTATTCCGGCATGCGCAGCCAGTAGATACCGCGCACGTACTCGCGCCAGCCGATCAGTTGGCGGATGAATCCCTCGGCGGCATTCAGCGGCACCTGCTTTCGGCGGTATGCCTCTTCCACATCCGCGCACAGTTGGCGCACGTCGAGCAGGCCGATGTTCAGCGCAGCGCTGATTCTCGCGTGGAACAGAAATGGCTCGCCGGTGGCCATCGCGTCCTGGTAATCGCCGAAGGCGGCCAGGGAGAAGTCGAGAAAGTGCTGCCACAAAACTTGCGCATCGGCGTGGGTCACCGGGTAGTCGAAGGACGCCAGGCTACCGTAATGGTCACTGAATCTCGCCCGGACAAGCGCCAGCACTTCTTGGGTAATGGCATCGGCTTGGAAGCGCGTGGGGAACGGGCCACGCAGACCACGCGGCAGCGCCTTGCGATTCTCCGCATCGAGATTCCAGGTGCCGCCCAGCGGACTGCCGTCTGGCTCCAGCAGGAGGCCGGTACGTTTGCGCATCCCTCGGTAGAAATGCTCCATCCGCAACTGGTCACGGTCGCCGGCCCAGCGCGCGAACGCCTCTCGTGAGCACAGGAAGCGGCGGTCGGGGTGCCATACCAGCGGCAGGCCACAGTCCTTGAGCGCCTGTTCCAGGCGCCATTCACCGCACTCGGTGATATGCGCCTCCTCGGCCCCAAGAATCTCCATCCAACGATGCAGCTCGCTGGGCAGGTTGCCGCTATTGCCTGCGTCGTCCAGGCGCAAGTAGATCACCCGCCAGCCACGCTGGCGCAGCGCCTCAGCGAAATGCCGCATGGCGCTGAATATCAGCGCGATCTTCTGTGGGTGGTGAGCCACGTAGCGCGCTTCGGCGTCCACCTCAGCCATCAGCAATGCGTCGCGTCGGGGGTCCAGGGTGTCGAACAGGCTAAGGTCGAACGACAACTGGTCGCCGAGCACCAGACCGAGGCGACGGGCAGGCATCGTCATTGGCGGACCGCCTGCTGCAGGAGGGCAAGAACGCAACCGGCAGCCAGCAATACCGTCTCGGGCTCGTAAGGCCTCGACCAGGCGTTCGGAATGGCCAGCGCTTTCAGACTCATGCTTATTTCACACTTACCAGGGCAGGCGCTCGCCGTCGTAGGCATAGAACCCGCCGCTCTCAGCCGGTCCAAGGCGATCGACAAGGCTCAGCAGATCTGCTGCTGCCTGTCGCGCCGGACGTGCTAGCACCGCGCCTCGAAACGGCTCGGACAGTTTGGAAATCACCGTACCCGGGTGCAGGCTGAACAGGCACGCCTGGGGTCGGTTGCGGGCCAACTCGATGGCAGCGGTCTTCACCAGCATGTTCAACGCCGCCTTGGACGCACGGTAGGCGTACCAGCCACCCAGGCGGTTGTCGCCGATACTCCCCACCTTCGCCGAAAGCAACGCCATCGTGCCCCTTGCATGCAGCAACGGCAGGAAATGGCGCAGTACCAGAGCCGGCCCGAGTGCATTGACCTGAAACACAGCGTGCAAGGCATCTGCCTCAAGAGCGGCCAGGCATTTTTCCGGCTGCAAGCCAGAACGGTGCAGCAGGCCGGCTGAATGCAGGATCAACTGATACGGCCCCTCGGCTGAAAGCTCGGTGGCGGCCCGAGCGATGCTCGGCGGGTCTTCCAGATCGATTCTGGGCGTGCTTGCGCGCCCCAGCTCGCGCACAGCGGCGCAGCGTGGGTCTTCGCGCAGTAGCTCGCAGAAGGCGGTCCCCAATGCGCCACTCGCGCCAATGACCAAGGCACGGTAACCATCATCCATCGACTGAAGACTGAGCATTTCTCAGGCACAAACTGGTCAGGAGCAGCAGCACGGGCCTGCTGAGCAAGCGATTCATTCGGTAGCGACCTCGAGGCCAAGCAGTCGGCGTCGCAGCTCGGGGTTGCGAGTGCGCGGGTCCAACCAGATTGCAAAGAAGGCGCGGGCAAAATCAGGGTCTGCCACCTCTCGACTCAACTGCCCATCCACATAGAAGCGACAACCCCGATCTGGCAGGTATAAACCTGTGATGCTCTGGCCCGGAACCACATCGACAAAAGCTTGACGCATTTCATACTCCCATCGTGCCAAGCGCTTTGGGTTGAGTTCTTTACCACCGAGCCTGCGCATTTCCTCCAGGCTGATCTCGACCAAGTCGTCACGCTTGAGTTCACGCCGGTAGGTCAGCTCCAGGGCGAAGGGCTGGTCCAGCGTTGGACTCACGTCGCGGCTCCAGAGTCTCGCTTCGTAGACTGCAAAGCCGAACCACTTGAACTGGCCCGTGCCGACAGAACGCACCCCTGGCAAGTCGTCACGCCAGTCCGCCAGCGCCGCTGTCGTGCTCAGCAATAGCGCCAAGGCCAGGCCACTCGCCGTAGAGCACGCGCGTTCAAGCAGCCAGCCAAGTGCCACCTTGTGACTCCTCTGCCTGTGGTTGAGATTCGCCAAAAGCTGTACAGAAATTCACATTGTACAACTTATAGCGCTGTCAGGCTGAGTGGTCCAGCGATTGCCTGCTCGCAACCGACCACGCATCCGATCGCCAGGAAAATGCCGGATGACACCGCGCCGGGGCATCGCGCCCGGCGAGCTTCGATCATCACCATTGTGTAACCGAAACGATGCGGGGCGAATCGTCCATTCGGGTCAATTCGGACGCAAATCCATCAGAACGCGCAGGTAAGAGATCATGGCCTGCCCTCCTAGCGTGCCCTTGTAGCCATGGCTATCGAACTGGGTGCTTTTGACCAGGTCCACCCGATAGCGCGGATTGAGTTCATAAGTACGACCGAGGGTACTGGTGGCACGGCTGTTGAACAGGTCCGTGCTGATCAGCACGAACTCGCGGGGTTTCCTTCGACCATTGGCGCCACTGTTGTTGGGGCTGCTGAAGATATCTCCCGTGGCGCTCATCGCGCTGCTGTACTGCTCGCGATTGCGCAAGCTGGTCTTGCTGCTGGCGATGATGAACTGCCCGCTCTGGGGCCGGTACAGGTCACCGCTGGTCAGGTAGCTGGCCAGCACGTCGTAGAGCGCCCAGCTGCTTCCGCCACCGAGTTCGGCATTGCGCAGGTCGAAAACAAACACGCCCCCCGTGCCAATCACCTCCATTTCCACTTGCCCCAGACTGGGGTTGTCCTGCACCAGCAACCCAGTGTTTTCATCGACGCCAAACGCAAAAGGAACGCCGGTGTAGTCGGCCAAACGCACAATGCGTCCCTGGCGTCCACGCTCGCTGAAGTGGGTATCGAGAAGGCCATAGTTGAAGAAGCCAAAGCCACCGCTCGGGTCGTACGACAGGTCATCGCCGGACGGTGTCGTGTAAGGTCCGTAGCGCAGCGCTTCGTAGCTTTCGCCACCAGTCACCATCGGGCCTGCAACCATGATCGCCGTCCCGGCGCTGGTCCCCGCCAGCACGGCACCGGCGGCATGCCTGTTGCGGATCGCTGCCAACGCCGGGGTGTCGCCCCGGTTGACGTTCTGCAACGTCTGAACCAGTCGCGACTGATCCCCTCCCCCGAACAAGAAGCCAGTCATGCCATTGATTTGTGCTAGCACCTGCGGGTTGCTGTTGTTGGCGATACGGTCCAGATCGATCGGGATCCATTGGGCGTCCGCAGCGCCGTAGCTGCGCAGCAGGTTGGCGTAGTGCTCGCCGTTGGCCCGAGAGTTGGCCGCGCTCGCGGTGCCTGCATCCGGGTCCTGGCTTTCAGGAATCGACGCGGCGGTAATCACACCAATCTTGGCCTGACCGCTGCCGCCTGCCAGTTGAATCAAGCGCTGGTAAATCGCGGCGTTGTCATCTTTCAGTCCACCGCCCACCAGGAGCAGCGCACCAGCGGCTTGACCCATTCCGGGAAGCAGAACAACAAGCAGGCATGCGTAGCGGCAAAGCTGGCTCAGTCTCATCTTCAGTTCTCCGTGGCTGCGAGGCGCAGCGTTGTTGGGAATACGCAAAATCGGTAGCGGCAGAACGACGAGTGCAGAGACGTTGCACTCGCCAAAGGCAGATACCGGAGGCATCTGCACTCTGCGAAAGGGTTGGTCGCAACGAACTGATCGAGGGTGAAGCTCAGGGCACGTTGGTTGTGGGATTCACGCCTTGAGCTGCATGCAGGTTCTCTAGACCAGAAGTTCCGGTGCGAGCATCGCCACAGGCATCCCCTTGCCAACGACAGCCTCCAGACACAGGCTGGACTCGCCATCTGGCCAGCAAACGAAGTACCCGCCCGCGCTCTTGTTCCTGATGCGGAATCGCCACTCCCGCTCAGCCAATCGGCCAAAGCTGCTTAGCGGCTGCTCCAACTCGATCACCGAGTAGAAGCCGTCGCGCGTTTCAACCCGTTCCAGGACCTTGGCCTGGGCACTCTGGAGGGCAAGCACGACCGACTCCTGATCGTCCAGAAGCTTGTCCAAGGCAAACAGTTCGAGGGGTGTCAGTTCCATGGCTACGATCTCGATGCGCTTTCCAAAAGGCGAATGACACTTGCCCCATCCCGCCGCTGCAGGGTGAGGTGATTAATGAGTCCGGGGACTAACGAACCTTCTTAAGTCCGATTACACGAGCGAGGGTGAGCGCGACCTCTTCTCGAGTCACAGGCCTCTGCGGCTGAAACAATCCCTGGCTGGACGTCATCCAGCCTTCACCGACCAGCAACGATGCGGCCGTCGCTGCGTTTGGATCGATTCCGCCCAGATAGCGCTGGTCATCAGGCCACGGAAGCTGGTCTCGCCCAGGACACTGGCCCCGGCACTCGTGCCGGCCACCACGTCTCCCCTGTCGAAAACGGCTCGCACTGTCTGAAGCGTCTTCGATTCGCTGCGCCAGGCTTGGTCCGCATTCTCATCTCTTGTTGCTCTTGTTCTGATGGATACCCTGGGAGCACATCCCTCCAGAAACTCTATGACGCATTTTATTTCATGTAAATAATTTTATGACAGTATTTGCATCACTCAAGATCTCTGAGAAAGCCTTCCAGCCACCCTCCGCACTCTGAGCAGATCTGCATGTCACCCAGACAAAAAGCAGGAAAACCTGTAGACGCATACACGACAAAAATGAAGCAGGAACAATCACCTCAAAACAGATTGACACTATTTCAATCAAAAATTAGCCTAAACGAAGCGACTCGTTTCATGATCGACGTATCGCCACAAGACCCATGACGGAAGAAGCTGGACGCCGCGCAATCACTTCCAGGCTGGCGCACGAATCATTTCGCCCGGGTCACCACCGCACGAACTGGAGTAATAAATTGAACAAGATCGCTCTACTTGGCGCCTTGGCGCTCTCTGCTTGCGCCACGCTCTCCCAGGCACAGGACTCCCTGCGGATAGGGATCGAAGCCGCCTACCCGCCCTTCGCCTACAAGACCGAGGACGGACGTTTAAGCGGCTTCGATTACGACATTGGCAATGCCTTGTGCGCAGAGATGCACGTGAAATGCGAATGGGTCGAACAGTCCTTCGATGGCCTGATTCCCTCGCTCAAGGTTCGAAAGGTGGATGCCGTGTTGTCGTCGATGTCGATCACCCCGGACCGCCTGAAGTCGGTCGATTTCACCAAGAAGTACTACCACACGCCCGGCAAGCTACTGATGAAAGCGGGAAGCGACGTAAGTGACCCACTCAAGGACCTGAAGGGCAAACGAGTCGGGGTGCAGCGCGCATCCACCTATGACCGCTACGCCAGCGACAAATTTGCGGCGGCTGGGATTGAGGTGGTTCGTTACGGCTCGCAGAACGAGGCGTTCCTCGATCTGGTTTCCGGCCGCATCGACGCGACCCTGGCGGACGTGGTGAACATCAGCGAGAGCTTCCTCAAGACCGACAGCGGCAAGGGCTTCGCGCTGGTCGGTCCGGACTTCAACGATCCGAAGTATTTCGGCAATGGCGCAGGCATCGCCGTCCGCAAGGGCGATGCGGCTACCGCCGAGAAGTTCAGCAGTGCAATCGCGACCTTGCGCGCCAACGGCAGGTATCAGGAAATCCAGAGCAAGTACTTCAGCTACGACATCTACGGCCAATAGATGCAGGTCGGGGGTACCCGTTTCGACCGGGTACCTCCTTGCAGCATGGCCTGGCCAGGCAAAGCGGAATGGGCACTGTTGATTGCGTCATAGCAGTTTCCACACTCACGCTGCGATCACATAAACTGGCGTACCTGGCCACAAGGACCCTCTCAGAGTCATGACCCGAGCGCCGCGAGACCTGTCTGTCTATACCTCACCCGTCATGCGCAAGCTGGCGTCGGCCTCACCCGATCTGCAGCCCTCGCTGCGAAAAGTCGCCGACTTCATCCTGCGTCATCCGCTCAAGGCCGCAACCCTCACGATTGAGGAGCTTGCGCAGGAAACGTCGACTTCGGCCGCAGCAGTCAATCGATTGGCTCGCGCCTTGAAGCTCAGTGGCTACAGCGCGCTCAAAGCAGCCTTGGTCAGCACACTGCAAGACCTTGTATCGCCGGTGGATAAGCTGCGCCAGGAAATGGCCCAGCGCCCCGACGGTTCCTTCGGCCTGCATGAGCAGATGCAGGCTGCGGAAGGCAACCTGCGTGCGGCCGTCAGTAGCAACAGCCCGGCGGCCTTCGACGCCTTCGTCGATCGCCTCAACAAGGCACGCCGCATTTTCATCCTGGGTTTTGGCAATAGTGCGTACATGGCTGGCCTGGCTGCAGCCAATCTGATGCCCTACTGCCCAGACGCAACAGCCATCAGCATGGAGGGTGGTAACGAGAATGCCGCCTATAGACTGGCATCAATTACCCAGCACGACGTCTTGTTGGCGATCTCCCTCCCCCGCTACTCCCTCGATACCATCCAACTTGCGCGCTTCGCCAACGAGCGTGGGGCCAGTGTATTAGCCATCACAGACTCTCCGGCCTCCCCACTGGTGCAACTCGCCGAGCACGTACTGTTCGCACCTGCCGAACACCCCGTTCTGATCAGCTCGAACGCGGCCGTGCTGGCTGTTGTCGAGAGCCTGGTCGCCGCCGTGATGACACGCAACAAAGAAGCCGTAAAGCTGGCGGCTGAACTTACCGAAAGCGTCATGTCATACCTGCACGTCCCCAGAGATCAGGCGCGCAAACCCTCAAAAAGTCGCAGCTGAGCAGCGCGAGCAAATCACGACGCAATCCGGACTCGACTTCCAAGGCCACCTCGGCCTTGTCACCGCTGCCACGCGGACCTGTGGGGAGACGCTATTCTGCAGCAAGCAATGCAGCAGCCGATTCGACCGTCTCGATTACCTGTTTGAGCAAGACAACATAGGCCATGGGATGTGCCTTCTCCCGTTTGTTCGTTCACAGACATCTCACACACCGTTCTCCTTTGCGTGTCCGGGCCCTATGTGCCGCCGTCATCGTAGTACTTCTGCTCCATGCTTCAGCTGCCCTGACCCGCACTGAACCTATCTCGAAAGCGCGGAATGAATCTGGGTGTAGCACGGACATATTCGTCGTAGGCAGTGCCGAACTCCTTGCGCATATCCCTCTCTTCGGTAATCGCCAAGTGCCCGTACATCACCAGCAAAACAGGGAACATAGCCAAAGTCAGAAGGGTGGGCCACTGAAGCAGAAAGCCCAGGAGGATCAACACAAAGGCTACATACTGAGGATGCCGGATCCAGGCATAGGGCCCATCTGTGGCGAGTGTGTGTCGGCGTTGAGCGTGGTACAGCACGCTCCAAGCGGCCGAGAGCAGATAGAAGCCGAAGCCCAGGAACACGTAGCTGGCGATGTGCAGCGCACTGAAATGAGGATTGCCCTTATCACCCAACAACGTCGACCACAGATGCCCAGAGTCGTGGGAAAGCAGATCGAGGTTGGGGAACTTGGACTGCAACCAGCCTGACAACAGATAAATCGTCAGAGGGAAGCCATACATCTCCACGAACAGGGCGACGATGAACGCAGAAAATGCGCCGAAGCTCCTCCAGTCTCTGGCCGTCGCGGGTTTGAAGAAACTGAATGCAAACATGATGAAGATCGCTGAATTGATGAAAACCAGCGACCAGAGACCATATGCGGATTCACCATGGTTCATAAGGGATCTCCCGGTTCACGGGTATCGGGCTTCGCGGAAGGGGCAGAGTTGCTCTGACCTTGGTGATGGTGGCTACCGTGCCCGCGGTGCATGAAAACATGCATCAGCGGGCAGGCGAGCAACAGCAGAAACGGTAGGGCGCCGACAACATGGGCCAGGTGCTCTGTCAGCAGAAAATAGACGGCGACTCCACCTATCACCACCAGGCCGATTGCGTAACGTGAACTCCAGAAGCTGGGTGGCGAGCTGTGATCATCGGAATGATGGTTCATAACGCCTCCTCGGAATGGTGAACGGCTACTTCGACGGTGTGGGAGGCATGCGGTCCATCATCATTTGCATCATGGATTCCATCATGTCCATGCGCTTTTCCATCATCTGCTGACGTGCGGCCATATCACCGTCCATACCCTTGCCGCCTTGCATTCCCCCCATACCCGACATTCCACCACCCATGGACTTCATCATGGCCATGCCGCCCTTCATCAGCGTCATATGCTCGGCCATCAGCGCCTGGCGCTCTTCCGGGGTTTTCGCTGCAGCCATCTTTTCGTGCATGGCTTGCATGGCCTTCATGTGCTGGTCCATCGCCGCCATCTGCCCTTTGTCCATTTGCTGGGCAGGGCGCATCTTCTCGGTGGCCTCCGAACCAGAGGCATTGGCCGGGTGATGCGTCGAGTGCTCATCGGCGTTTTGCGCCACGGCCCCCGCAGACGTTGCAGCCATACAGAGTCCCATCAGTACATTGCGAATGTTAGACATCATCATCTCCTTAGCCATGCTCGAAAATTTGTGTGACGGCCACAGCATCATGGCTATCGGTTGCGTCGTAGTCAGGTCGCTTGAACTTCGCTCAAACGACCCCATCCATGCTTCAAGACTTAGTTTTGGTGCCATCCCCCACGGCATATCGAAGGGCTATTGGGCTCTCGGCGGCTTGTAGCTAATCCCGTTTGGGCCAGCGCCGACCTTGTGTGTGCCAACGACCGTGCGGCTGTTCGTATCAATTACGGATACGGTGCCCGCTTCGATATTGCTGACAAACACATAAGCGCCATCTGTGCTGATCGCCACACCATGGGCGCCCCGGCCGGTGGTCACGGTGCCAATGCTGCTGCGTGTTCGGGGATCGACGATGGAGACTCGATCGTCCGGGTTCTGGCCACTGCCCTGGTTCGCGACATAGACCTGGCGGCCATCAACGGTGGCCATCATCTGTATCGGCGTACGGCCCACATCAACCTTTCCGATCACCTTGCGCCCGACTGTGTCGATGATGCCAAGCTGATTCGCGGCACTGAGCGACACGAACGCCAGGCGGCCGTCAGGGGCAAAGCCCACCTGGACAGGACCTTTACCCACTGGAATTTGCGCAGTCTCCTTGAGCGTGGTGACGTCGATAAGCGATACGCTATCGCTCTGCATATTGGCGACGTAGAGCGTTCGACCATCTGGGCTCAAGCGCAGCCCATGGGGATAGCGCCCAGTCGGAATGCCAGGTAGTTCGACCCGCTGTTTCAGGTCGAAGACCCGCACCCGGTTGGCGGCGGAATCGGTAACAAAGGCGCGCAGCCCAGTAGAGTCGGTGACCACATGAGCCGGGTGATTGCCAGCCGGCAGACTGAACTGCGGTCTATCCAGCGCGGTGGTACTGAATACCAACAACTGCCCACTGGACTTTTCACCACTCGAATGTCCGGCATGTCCGGATATCCCAACCACCAAAAGCAAGCTGCCGTCGGGAGAAACCTGGACATTATGCGGGGAGATGGGTAAGGCGACTGTGCTGATCACGCCTGTATCGAGGTCTACCTGGCTTATGGACGCCGCCCGCTCGTTGGCGGTGTAGACGCTGCCAGTCGGGTTTGCCAGGGCAAGGCTCAGGTGTGCTGCAAGGGATATACCTGACGCCAGAGAGGTAAACCGCTTAGCGTTCATCGTGGTGTCTCCAACGAAGGACATGGTATTGAGCCACGCAGGCCTAAACCGATGCTCAAGCTAAGCGCCAATCGCGAAGCGGTTTGTTGATCGCGGTCAATGATCTCTACCAGGCTCGATACTGAGTGATCGAACGCGCACATTTTCCAGGGGCGTACCGCTAGCTAGCCGATCCTGCCGAGGATGGGAAACACCTCCAGCAACCACCAGGCGAAGTCGGTCAACTGGCCCGTGACCATGGCCACCCCCATGACTATCAGGATGACGCCGGCCCCTATGTGAATGACCCGACTCCAACGGCGAAGGCGTTTCATATGGGCAAGGAAGTGATTGGTGAACCAGGCCGTCAGCAGGAATGGGAGCCCCAGGCCGAGCGAGTAAATAGACAGCAGCGCAACGCCACTGGCGCCGGTACTGCCGGTGGCGGCACTCAGCGTCAGGATGCTGCCCAGGATCGGGCCGATACAAGGCGTCCAGCCGAAGGCGAAAGCGATTCCCAATACATAGGCGGCCAGCGGTCCTCCGCTGGACTTGAGCTGGTGGACGAAGCGCACGTCCATATTGAGCCAGCGCGGGTTGATCAGGCCGGTGATGAACAAGCCAAAGGCGATCACGATGATGCCACCAACCAGGTTGGTCTCCTGCCGATAGGCGATCAGCAGCCGGCTAATGGCGGTGGCGCTGGCTCCAAGGGCAATGAAGATGGTGGAAAAGCCCAGCACGAAGCTCAGGCTCATACCGATCACCGCGAGCCGCTCCCGGCGGCTTTCCAGGACCTGCAGTTCGTCCACCGAGCGACCGGCGATGAAGGACATATAGCCGGGTACCAAGGGCAGCACGCAGGGCGAGAGGAACGAGATCATTCCCGCGGCAAACGCGCTCAGGATACCGATGTCACTAAGACTCATCGCGAACTATTTCCTCGATGTAGCAGCCATCACTTCCTGCACATACTCAATGACTTGCGGACTGTCCCACTCGGCCGCACCGGCTTTGCGGCCAATTTCCCGCCCCTCGCGGTCCAGCAATAGGGTGACCGGCAAGCCGAAGGCGCCGATGCTCTGGATGGCTTGCATGGGCTCATCGAGGTAGATCTTGAGGTGCTGGATACCAATCTCCCGGTAGAAGTCCCGCACTACCTGCAGTCCACCTTGATCGAGCGAGAGTGCCACCACCTGGAAGTCGTTGCCACCGAGCTTCGCCTGTAAGCGATCCAAGGTCGGCATTTCCTGACGGCAAGGGACGCACCAGGTGGCCCAGAGGTTGAGCAGAACCACCTTGCCCCGGAAGTCGGCCAGGCTGCGCGGCTTCCCCTCACCATCGACGAAACGGACATCCTCCACCGGTCGGGGTTCGGGCCAGACGATCAACCCGGCCCGAGTGCCGGTTTCAGCAGCTGGCTCGGCGCCGAACGCGAGGTGAGCCCCGACCAAAGACAGAAGTATGTACAGCAGCAGCCAGCAGGTCCGGAGATACCAGGACAGCCCAGTGCCACCGGAGGCCAGGTGCGTGGAGCGGTGAAAAGCGCAGGTCATGGCACACCTCACGAGCAGCTGTCGCCTTAAACTGCCGAATCGGCGCTGGCTGCAATCACCGAGGAAGCAAGGCTGCTATTGGGACTATAGCAGTGCCCACACGCCGTTCATGCGGCCCTTTGCCATTCCCTCGTTAATCGGCTTCTTTGGCCAAGGAGGCTGATATGGCACTGTTGGATGAGATTGTCAGGGGGCGGGTTGAGGCCGTGGCAACAAGAGGCACTGCGTCGAATTTTTTGCGCGACCGGAGCTTTCTCAGGCTGACAGTGTTGCCATCTTGCAGTTGGTTCGCGAGCAGGAAGACGCATCGCCTACCTGCATCGCCCTGCTCTGCCCGCGCTGCCCCTATCCGACCCTGAACCGGGTACGACTCCGGAATTGTCCGGGGGCAATGTCGAACTTCTCGCGGAAGCAGCGATGGAAATGCGGCAGCGTGGCGAAGCCGCTGGCGACGGCGATCTCGATCAGGGACTTGTTGGTGTGCTGCAGCAGCTGGCGCGCATGGGTCAGGCGCAGCTCCAGGTAATAGCGCGGCGGGGTCGCCTTTACGTAGCGCCTGAACAGACGTTCGAGGTGCCGCCGGGAGATTCGCGCGTAACGCGCGATCTCATCGATCCCGATGGGGTCTTCGATATTGCTGTGCATCAGTTCCAGGGCGAGCTTGAGGGTGCGCGGCAAGGTCGGATCGAAGTCGATGGAGACCACCGATACGTCGACCATGTCCCGCATCTTGTCGCAGCCCAGCACTTCTTCCACGGCGTTCAGCAGCTCCTGGCCGGCGCTGTGCCCCACCACTTCCAGCATCATGCCCAGCGAGCTGTTGGCGCCGGCGCAACTGATCCGCTTGCGGTCGAGCACATGGGAGTGGCTGGTCACCCGCACCTTGGGGAAGACTTCGGACATCATCGCCCGACCATCCGGATGAAAGGCGCAATCGTAGCCATCCAGCAGGCCGGCTTCCGCGAGGAAGTAGGTGCCGTTCCACAGGCCGCCAAGCACCGCCCCGGCCGAATCGGCGTGGCGCAGCTTCGTCCGCAGCATGGGTTCGCTCTCCAGGCGGACGCGGAATCCGCCGCACACGACGACGATGTCCTGGTGCTTCTCGTCCAGTTCGGCCAGGCCGCAATCGGTGGAAATGGCGATTCCCAGATCACTCACCACCAGGTTGCCCTCACCGCCCACCACCTGGACCTCGAACAGCGGCGTCGAACTCATCAGGTTGGCCGTGACCAGGGCATCCACCGCGCCGGTGAACGCCATCATCGAGAAGTGCTCGCGCAGGATGAAGGATACGCGCCGCACCGGGGTTGTGAGCCCGGCACGACTGGCCCTGTCCAGATGCACAAGGTTCTTGCTCTTCAAGACACTTTCGAATGACGTTCTCATCTCATGACTCACAGGCTTTCAGCGAGTGATCAAACACCGAAGCCGGTGGGCTGATGCCCCCCTACCTCGCGGCGTCGAATAGCAGCGCAAACAGCGGTTCGCAGCTGGAGCTGCCCGGCAATGCCGCAATAGCCTGTTCGATGGCCCGCCGCTGCCCGTCGCCCAGGGTGATTCCTGCGAGCAGATCGAATTTCTCGCGGAATTCCGCGTGGCTCATGGCCGTTGCAGGGTCGCCCTTGGCGGCGGTGATCGGGCTCGTGAACGCCTGGCCATCCTTGAGCCAGACCAGCACTCGGGACAGGATTTCGTTGGGGAAGCGCGCGGAGAGTTCGTCGCTCTCGACGATTTCGATCCGCTGGCTGACCGCGAGGATATCGGGTGCATGGATGGACTCCCCCGTCACCTCCAGGGGCCCTACCTGACCGCGCACCACCAGGGCCGCCAATGGGAAGGCCAGTGCGTACTGAGCCTCGTCGGCGTTGGCCGGCGTATGCCCCTGCAGGCGCATGGATTCATGGAAGGTCTGCACCTGGATCAGCTCGATGTCTTCGCCCCGGATCTGCGGGTGCTCGGCCATCAGCGCGGTCATGGCCGTGAGCGCCGGCTGGGCCCAGCGGCAAACCGGCCAGGGTTTGAAGTACTGGGCGTCGATCTCCCAGCGCTCCCCGAGGTCATGCCAGTGGGCTGCTACCGTCATGGTTTCCACGGTCTCGGCCGGTGCGCCCGTGACGCCAGCCTCGGCCAGCAGGAGCGCGTTGATTCCGGCAAAGGCCCCGGCACCGTGTGCATCGCGGAGCATCGAGGGGTTGTCGACCAGGCGCATCATCGGGCAGCGCGGGCCGAAGTACTCGGCGATGCCCAGGGCATGGCGGAAGCGCTGTTCATCCAGACCGAGCAGGCGGACACCACCACATACGACGCCGATACCGGAAAAGGCACCCGAAGCGTGGTAATCGGGGGCCGTCGCCATCAATGCGACACCGGCACGCAGTGCGGTTTCGTAGCCGATGCACAGGGCACTCAGCAACTCCTCGCCACTGATCGAACGGCCCTGCTCGCGGTAAGCGTCAGCCAGCGCCAGCAGCGCCGGCACCACGGTGGCGCCTGCATGTCCCTTGGAGGTGAAGTGGCCTTCATGGGCATCCAGGCTGTCGACGCTGAAGCCCCCCGCCCAGGCCGCCCCCAGGGGATGCACCGGGCGGCCGTCGAACAGCAGGCGGCTGGCCAGGGCGCCTGCCGGGTAATGGTTCAGCGCATAGCGTTTGAGGGCCTGGCTGGTGTCGTTGTCACGCGCACCAGCGGCGATTCCGAGGATATCCAGCAAACAGGTCTGCAACAGGTCGCGGGTATGGGACGGAGCCTGGCTGAAGCCGAAATCACGGACGAACGAATAGAGCGACATGTGGATACTCCACAATCGGAATTTCGTTGAAGAAAGGGAGTCGGGGTGCCCGGTATCGGGCACCCCAGGGCATTGGCTATTACTTGGACGCCTGGCTGGCGGCGGCGCGCGATGCCTGCAGCCAGGTATCGAACTGCTGGCGATGCGCCGCGACCCACTCGTCGGCATGACGGCGAATGTCGGCGGGCTTGTTCTCGCCCTTCTGCATCTTCAGGTTCTGCTGGCTCTCATCGTCGGTAGTGATTTGCACCAGCGAGAGGAACTTGAGGGCGGCGGGGTTTTCCTCGGCGAACTCCTTGTTCAGCACCGCTTCCACCTTGTCCACGGCAAAGCCGAGGTTCTTGCCCTTGTACTGGGTGTCGACGTCGTTCTTGCCATCCGGCAGATCGGTGTAGGGCACTTCCAGCCAGACCACATCCTTGTCCTCCACCAGCACACCGGCGATCCATTGCGGCACCCAGGTGAAGTAGAGGACCGACTGGCCCTGCTTGTAGCGGGTGATGGTGTCCGCCATCAGCGCGAAGTAGGAACCCCGGTTGTGGGTGACGGACTTCTCCAGGTCATACGCCTTGAGGTGGTGATCGATCACCAGTTCGCAACCCCAGCCGGGGTTGCAACCGGTCAGGTCGGCCTTGCCGTCGCCATCGATGTCGAACAGTTTGGCGATTTCCGGCTTCTTCAGATCGGTGAGGTACTTGATGTTGTGGGCCTCGGCGGTCTTCTTGTCGATCAGGTAGCCCTGCAGCACGCCGGGGATCACATCACCGGCCTTGACCAGACTCTCGTCGCCGCCAACCTTCTGGTAGAAGCTGTCGTGCAGCTTGTCCCACAGGTGCACGGAGAAGTCCGCGTCACCATAGGACAGCGCCACCATCATGGCCGCGTACTCGGTTTCCTTGGGTTCCTTGACGTCGTAGCCCAGCTCACGAAGCCCCGCCATGGCGACCTCGCCACGGAACCGCTCTTCGGCGATGGGCGGGAAGATCGGCGACACCGAAATCCCCTCCCCCGGTTTGTCGGCCGAAGCCGCCACCCCGTACAGCGACACCATGCTCAGGGAAACCACCGAAGCGCATTGCAGGATCTTTCTGGTGAACATCTCGAAATGCATCGTTGCGTACCTCTTCTTGTTTTGCTGTGAGTGCGACGGATTGTGATGAATTCGCTGACTGCGAGGCTGTCTCATGCCACCTTGCGACGCGCCGACTGGTTGCCCACCAGCCGCAGCAGGAGGCCTGCCGGGCCACTGTGGTACCAGCGCAGGCTCGGGTCCGAGTTGGTGCGTTCGCCCATGGCCTGGGTCAGTCGATCGAGGAAGATGGCCAGTAGCACCAGCCCTACCCCGCCTACCGTGGCCAGGCCCATGTCCAGGCGGCCAATGCCGCGCAGCACCATCTGCCCAAGGCCACCGACGGAAATCATCGAGGCGATCACCACCATCGACAGCGAGAGCATCAGCGTCTGGTTGAGGCCCGCCATGATGGTCGGCGTGGCCAGCGGCAGCTGCACGCGGAGCAGCATCTGGCGGGGTGTGCAACCGAAGGCGCGGGCCGCTTCGATCTTGTCTTCCGGCACCTGGCGGATCCCCAGGTTGGTCAAGCGCACCAGCGGCGGGACGGCGAAGACGATGGTCACCAGGACGCCGGGCACGTTGCCGATGCCGAAGAGCATCACCACGGGCACCAGGTAGACGAACGCGGGAAGGGTCTGCATGGCGTCCAGCAGCGGCCGGACGACACGTTCGAGGCGATTGCTGCGGGCGGACAGGATGCCCAATGGCACGCCGATCAGTGCGCAGAAGAACACCGAGGTCAGGACCAGGGCCAGGGTGGTCATGGACTCCGACCAGACACCGATCAGGCCGAGCAAGGTCAGGGTCACGGCGCACAGCAGCGCCATGCGCGGTCCGGCCAGCTGCCAGCCGAGCAGCGAGGACAGCAGAATCCCGATGGTCGGCGGAATGCTCTGCAGGATGTATTCGAAGCCATTGAGTACCTGATCGATGGGCCAGCGGATGGCGCGGAACACATCGCGGAAGTTGTGCACCAGGTAATTGAGGGTGCTTTCCACCCAGTCACCCAGGGGAATGGTTGCGCTCTGGAAGGGATCGAGAAGACTGAACTCTGACATGCTGACTACCTACTCTCCGAAGTGGCGGCTGTTGCGGGTTCGATGGCAACGCTCAATGGCGGCTCAGGGTCTGCAACAGCAGATTCTTGGAAATGGTGCCCTTCAGAGCACCGCTGCGATCCAGGACGGGCACGGGGTAAGGCAGTGCCGCGACGATATCCAGCACGTCATGCAAGGGCGTGTCGGTGTAGACCGGGTTCTGCATGTGCAGGCTGTACTGCTCCTGGGCCTGCCCGGTCGCCACGCTGCCGGACTCATCCGCGCCCACCACCGCCAGCAACTGGTCGCGTTCGTCGATCAGGTAGCCGTAAGGCACCCCGGCCTGGAAGTGCGGGGCCTTGCCGTTCACCCGGCAGACCGTCGCCGGGTCGAGCTGCGCCACATCGCCGGCCTTGAGCACGCGGGAGCTGTCGAAGCCCTTGAAGAACGTCTCGACGTACTCGTTGGCGGGTCGGTTGATCAGCTCCTGGGGGGTGCCGATCTGCACCACGCGGCCGCCTTCCATGATGGCGATGCGATGACCGATGCGAATCGCTTCCTCGATGTCGTGGGAGATGAAGATGATGGTCCGCTGCTGCTCGGCCTGGAGGCGTATCAGCTCGCCCTGCATCTCGCTGCGGATGAGCGGATCGAGTGCGGAGAAGGCCTCGTCCATGAGCAGGATGGTAGGGTCGTTGGCCAGCGCCCGGGCCAGGCCCACGCGCTGCTGCATGCCACCGGAAAGCTGGTGCGGGTAGCTGTGCTCGTGCCCACCCAGCCCCACCTGGCGTAGCGCCTCGGCGGCGCGGGCATGGCGCTCGCGCTCGCCCACACCGGAAATTTCCAGGCCGAAGGCGGTGTTTTCCAGGACGCTCATGTGCGGCATCAGCGCGAAGGACTGGAAGACCATGCCCATTTCCTTGCGGCGGACATCGAGCAGAGCCTTGTCCGACAGGCCGGTGATCTCGCGTCCGTTCAGGTGGATGCTGCCGGAGGTGGGTTCGATCAGGCGGTTGAACAGTCGCACCATGGTGGACTTGCCCGAACCCGACAGCCCCATGATCACGAAGATCTCGCCGCGCTTGACTGAAAAACTGGCGTCGAACACTCCTACGACATGCCCGGTCTTGCGGAAAATCTCATTCTTGTCGGCGCCCTTGCGCAACATCTCCATGGCCATTTCCGGATGGGGTCCGAATACCTTGAAGATGTTCTTTACCGAAAGAATCTCATCGGCCTGGCTCATACAACCCTCATTCTTATGCTTATAACCAATTAGTAACTTTGTACTTGTCACTCTTGAGCAAGTGACAAGTTCAGAAAAAAAGTCCGGTTAACCTGTCGTTTTCCAACCTGGGTAAACCGGCGTGCAGAAATTTCTGCTCCATAAATACGACTTCTGTTCTGGATGTCGCGTTGCAACTCCAAATTAGGATTTGCCTATCGAAGCGTCCAACGACATTTGTTCGCCCTAAACCATAACTTGATGTTATTGGTCAGAACCGACTCCGCCTTCCACGGGTGCCAGAGCGCGTCCCGCTGCCCCCTGACGCGCCAGGAGCACGGCCGCAAGCATGACCATCGCCCCGCCCAGGAACATGGCATGGGTGAATGGCTCGCCCATGAGCAGCACGGCAATAGTCACCGCCACCACCGGCTCTACGGTCGAGAGCGTGGCGGCCGTGGAAGGGCCTATCCGTGGGGACCCGGCCAGGAACGCCGCCACCGGAACCAGTGTGGCGAACAACGCCAACCCCAGCGTCGCCCACCAGGCGGGGGCGGTTGCAGGCAGGGCCGCGCCTTGCAGGAGCGCCGCCACGGCGAAGGTCAGTGCGCAACCCAGAAGCAGCATGGCGGCTGAAGCCAGCGGACTCTCATGGGTGATCCGGTGGGTGCCGTAGATGATCGATGAGCCGTAGCAGACCGCCGCGAATAGCGCCCAGAGCGCCCCCATGGAGACATTGGACAGGCTGAGCCCGGTGGCCATCAGCACACCGCCCAGCGCGAGCACCAGGCTGGCCAGCTTCAGGACGCTGAGACGCTCACCCAGGCAGGCGATGGACACCAGCGTGACGAACGCCGGGAAGCTGTACACCAGGATGATCGCCAGGCTCACCGAGGTGGAATGGCACGCACTGTAGTAACCCAGCGCCGCCAGCCCGTAACCGAATCCCAGCAACAGGTTCTGACAGGCCAGTCGCCCGGTCGGCAGGGCAATCCCCCGCCAGCGCAGCATCAGCAGCAATACCCCCGCAGCCAGGCTGAAGCGCGCCAGCAGCAGCCCCACCGGGTCAGCGCCGCCCGCGTAGGCATACTGGGCGAAGAGCGGCTGCAGGCCGTAGCAGAACGCCGCCAGCAGTACCAGGCAGAAGCCCCTGGCATGGCCGTTGAGACGAGAAAGCAGGTTCACCAATTGCATTACCGGGTCCTTGGCCGCAGGGCCTCCCAGACAGACGAAAGCCCCGTTTCACCCGGCAGGTGAAACGGGGCCGAAGCGAAGGCGAACGGGCGCTCAGTCAGCCAGTCGGCTGGTCATGGTCGCGCAGTACCAGTCCACGAACTGGCAGACGCCGTTTTCCGCGATCGACGAGTAGGGGCCGGGCTCATAGGCGGGTGAGCTGACGCCCGCCTGGGCGCCCTCCACCAGGCGCCGGTCCTGGTCGTTGGTGGCGATCCAGACACGGGTCAGACGTTCGAGGTCGTAGTCGATGCCTTCGCGGGCGTCTTTCGGCACCAGCCACTTGGTCGTCACCAGGGTCTCGTTGGGCCCTTGCGGCAGCACGCGGAAACTCAGTGCGTGGTCGCCCAGGAAGTGGTTCCAGGTGGAGGGGTAGTTGAAGTACAGCAGCGCGCCGATGTTGTCTTCGCCGCTGCGATCGAGCCGTCCGGCCACGGCTGCCTTGCCGTCCATGGTGTAGCTGACGGCCCCCGCGGAAAGCGGAATGCGCGTCATGCGGTACTGCCCGGCGTCGTCCATGACCAGGCGGCTGGGCAGGCCGGCGGCTTCACACCGGTTCCAGTGTGTCGCCAGCTCCGGATCTTCCTCGCCCCCCACACCGGCTACCGAGAGGTTCTCGACGAAGGAGTTGAGCAACTCCGGATGGGTACCGTCGCAGTGGTAGCACTCGCGGTTGTTTTCGAAGACCAGCTTCCAGTTGCCCCGCTCCACCAGGTTGGACTCGAACGCCACCTTGCAGTCGTCCAGGTTGTGCGGCGTGATGAAGGGCGAAACGGCGTCGCGGAAGCGACTGAAGTCCGGTGCCTTGTCCGCCACGCAGACATAGATGTAGCTGTTCACCACCTCGCAATGGGCCGGCTTCAGGCCGTAGTCGGCGGTGTTGAAGTCGGGCCCCATGTTGCCGGCGAACAGCAACCGGCCGTCCAGGTCGAACGTCCACTTGTGGTAGGGGCAGACCAGCTTGGCGACCTTGCCGCTGTGCTCGGTGCACACCTTGGAGCCACGGTGCCGGCAGGCATTGTGGAAGGCCCGCACCTGGCCGTCTCCACCACGCACCACGGCAATCGGGTAGTCGCCGATTTGCAGGGTGAGGTACTGGCCAGGCTTCTCCAGCTCGAAGGTATGGCCGGCGAAGATCCATTCTTTGTGCCAGATCTGATCGAGGTCCTGGCGATACACCTCCGGGTCGCTGTAGACGGCACGAGGCAGCGCATGGCGCTCCTTGCGTTGGCGAATCAGGTCCAGCACGGCGGCATTGTTATTCATTGTGATGCGCACTCCAGATCAGGCACGGGCGACGTGGTCGGTATTGGCTCATGGCGACGGACAAGGGGTTCCGGACTCGACAGGCCGTAATTCCCAGTGTCAGGCTTATGCGCCAGGGCCCGCCCGATTACCTCAGGCCAGACGCGCCGCCACGCCACCGCGATTGGCCGCAGTCTAGGATCAGGTTGCCAGGTGGCAGAATCGACTTTTTATCCAGGATCTTGATTACTTCCCGTTATGGTTAAACACACCGAACCCGATCAGACCCTGATCAAGATGCCGTCGCTTCGCGCCGTGAAATCCTTCGTTGCGGCAGCCAAGTACCAGAACTTCACGCGTGCGGCCGAAGCCTTGTGCGTGACCCAGGCCGCGATCAGCCGGCAGATCCGCGAACTGGAAACCTACCTGGGCGCGGAGCTGTTCCAGCGTGTGGGTCGCGCGGTGGAACTCACCGCCGCCGGCTCGATATTCTTCGATGCGGTGCAGCTATCCTTCGTCAACATCTCCCAGGCCGCCGAGCGCATCCGCAGCCACAGCACCACCAAGCGTGTGCTGACCCTCTGCTGCTCACCGGCGTTTTCCGCGCTCTGGCTGTCCCATCGCCTGCCGAGTTATTTCAGCGCGAACCCGGACGTGGACCTCAACCTGATCACCACGCAGAACTTCCTCTCCATGGAGCCTGGCGTGCGTCCCGACATCTTCGTCACCAAAATGGCGAAGATTCGCGAGGGCTATCGCAGTTACCCGCTGATGCACGACGTGATCTACCCGGTCTGCACGCCGCAGTACCTGGAGCAGCACCCGGAGCTGGGTACGCTGGAGGGACTGCGCGACAGCGTGCTGCTGAACCTCAGCCCCTACGGCCGTTCCCAGGTCGCCGAGCACGTGGACTGGAAGGTCTGGCTGGCCTTCCACGACGTCGACATCGAAACGCGCACGGCCAATGCCCCCCACTTCTTCAACGCCAATGACTACAACCTGCTGATACAGATGGTCCTGAGCCATCAGGGCGTCGCCCTCGGCTGGAATCACCTGGTGGGCCACCTGGTCGCCCAGGGGTTGCTGGTGCGTCCGGTGGAGCACGAGCTGGTGCTCAAGGACAGCCAGCACTACCTGACCTTCAATGAAGACAAGGAAGACGACGAAGCCTGCTGCCGCCTGCGCGACTGGCTTATTTCCCAGATTTGAATACCTGCAGTTATTGTCCGCCCCAAGCTCAGGTTGTTGATTACTCAACTCATATCCGCCGCAATATTTCGAACTGATGGAAGACCTGCCCCGCGCAGGTCTTTTTTTGCCCCTCGCAAATAACTAATAACCTCCGCTCATTGATTGCCACCCCTAAATGTTGCTTGTTGGCGAAAGAACCGCGTCATTAATCTGCATACCGAAATCCCCAATAAATACAACTTGTTCGGCTAGGTGATTACATGAACTTTGATGGTGTCTGGACCCCCGTTGTTACCCCCTTCACTCAAGAGGGTTCCATCGACTTCCCTGCCTTGACCCCGGTAATCGACAGCCTGATCGGCCACGGCATCCACGGCCTGATCGTCGGCGGTACCACCGGCGAGTACTACGCCCTGAGCAATGGCGAGCGCAAACAACTCTTCGGCGCCGTTGCCGAGCTGGCGGCGGGCCGGATTCCCCTGATGGCGGGCATCAATGCCACCACCACGGAAGAAAGCCTGGACCTCGGCCGCCATGCCAAGTCAGCCGGCTTCGATTGCATCCTCCTGGCCGCACCCTACTACTGCCAGCCGACCCAGGACGAGCTGCTCGCCCACGCCTGCACCGTGGACGACGCCCTCGACCTGCCGACCATGCTCTACAACTTCCCGGCCCGCACCGGTACGGCCATGAGCTTCGAATTCATCGACGCCCTCAAGCAGCGCCCCAACTTCCAGGCGATCAAGGAAAGCACCGGCTCCATCGAGCGCATGCACACCCTGACCCAGGACTATGCCGACCAGCTGCAGGTCAGCTGTGGCATGGATGACCAGGTGCTGGAATTCTTCACCTGGGGCGCGCGCAGCTGGGTGGCCGGCGCCTCCAACTTCCTCGCCCCCGAGCACGTCGCGCTGCACCGCACCTGCGTGATCGAGCAGGACATGGTTGCCGGACGCGAGCTGGCGAGCCGCCTGCTGCCGATGCTCAACCTGCTGGAGCAAGGCGGGAAGTTCTGCCAGTACATCAAGTACGGCTGCAAACTGGCTGGCCTGCCGGTGGGCCATACCCGCCGCCCGCTGCTGCCGCTGAGCGAGCAGGAGAAAACCACCTTTGCTCGCACCTTCGAGCAACTGATCGCCCATCGCGGTTAGTTCGCCGGCACTGGAGGTTCCCATGCAGCTTCAATGCAACTTCCTGCCCCAGAACGACGGCCGCTGCGGGTGGTATGAAACCCTGCCCCCACCGCCTGCCGGCACCCCGCTGCGCGGCGCCGTGCAGGCCGACTGGGTGGTGCTCGGTGCCGGCTATTCCGGCCTGGCCGCAGCCCGTCGCCTGGCGGAGTTGCAGCCGGAGGCCTCCATCGTCCTCATCGACGCCCGACGGGTCGGCTTCGGTGCGGCCGGGCGCAACTCGGGGTTCATGGTCGACCTGCCCCACGACCTCACCTCGCACAGCTACACCAACAGCCAGGAAGCCGACCAGAAGATCATCCGCCTATGCCGTGGCGCCATCGACTACGTGCGCGACATTGTGAAAACGCATGGAATCGACTGTGACTGGCGCGAGCAGGGCAAGCTGCACGGTGCCGTGAACGAACGCGGCGCCCACTCGCTGCAAGCGTTCGCCAAGGGGCTTTCCGCCCTTGGCGAACCCTATCGCCTGCTCGATGCCAGGGACATGAAGGCGGTCACCGGCGGCGACTTCTACCAGGCCGGCCTGCATGCCCCCGGCGCCGTCCTCGTGCAACCGGCTGCGCTGTCCCGTGGCCTGGGGCAAACCCTGCCGGCTAACGTCCAGCTCTTCGAAGACAGCCCGGTACTGACCATCGAGGTCGGCAAGCCACACACCCTGACCACCGCACTGGGTTGCGTGAAAGCGCCCCGCCTGGTGCTGGCCAACAATGCCTACGCCTCCAACTTCGGCCAGTTGGGCCTGAAGGGGCGCCTCCTGCCCGTGTACACCTATGCGAGCATGACGCGCCGCCTGAGCCCGCAGGAGCTGGCCACGCTGGGCGGCGAGGAGTCCTGGGGCCTGATTCCCGCGGACCCGCTGGGAACCACCGTGCGACGACTGGCCAATGGGCGGATCTGCATTCGCAACTCCTTCACCTACAACCCGCAGGTCCAGGCCAGTGCCAACACCCTGGAGCGCGTCCGGCGCGCCCATCGCAAGTCCTTCGACAACCGTTTTCCGATGCTGCCCGGCGTCGAGTTCGAGTACACCTGGGGTGGCGCGCTGTGCCTGGCCCGCAACTCCGGCTCGGTGTTCGGCGAAATCGCCCCTGGCGTCTACAGCGCGGTCTGCTGCAACGGCCTGGGCCTGACGCGCGGCACCATCTCCGGAAAGCTGATCGCCGAATACGCACTGGGCCTGGACAGCGACCTGCTGCGTAGCATGCTCGAACAGCCCAAACCCAACCGCAATCCACCCGAACCCTTCCTCGGCCTCGGCGTACGTTCGTCCATTGCCTGGAAGGAATGGACCGCCGGCGCAGAACTTTGAGAACCCGACCCACTCTGGAGCCCAACCATGACCGACGCTCTCACCCGCAGTGCCATCGATCAGGAGATCGAACGACTCGAGTTCCGTAACCAGGCCTTCATCGACGGTCGCTTCGTCGCCGCCCGCTCAGGCGCTACCTTCGCCACGCTGAACCCGGCCACGGGTCAGGTACTGACCGAAGTCGCCGCGTGCGACGGCGAGGATGTCGACCTCGCGGTGAAGGCCGCCCGTGCGGCCTTCGAGTCGGGCGTCTGGTCGAAGCTGGCGCCTGCCGGTCGCAAGGCGATCATGCTGCGCTTTGCCGATCTGATCGATGCCCACCTGCTCGAACTCGCGGTGCTGGAGTCCCTGGAGTCCGGCAAGCCAGTCGGCGAATGCTTCGCCATCGACATTCCCGATACCGCCGCGACCATCCGCTGGCACGCGGAGGCCGGCGACAAGCTCTACGACGCCATCTCGCCGTCCAACCCGAGCAATATCGGCATGATCAAACGCGAGCCGATTGGCGTGGTAGGTGCCGTGCTGCCGTGGAACTTCCCCTGCATGATGGCCGGCTGGAAGCTGGGCCCGGCGCTGATCACCGGCAACAGCGTGATCCTCAAGCCCGCCGAGCTGACCTCCCTGGCCACCCTGCGGCTGGCCGAACTGGCCTTCGAGGCCGGCATTCCCGCCGGTGTGCTCAACGTGGTGCCAGGCCTGGGCCACACCGCCGGCAAGGCCATCGGCCTGCACCCGGACATCGACCTCGCCGCCTTCACCGGCTCCACCGAAGTCGGCCGGCTGTTCCTCGAATACTCGGCCAAGAGCAACCTCAAGCGCGTCGTCCTGGAATGCGGCGGAAAGAACCCGCAGGTGGTAATGGCGGACGCCGGAAACCTGCAGACGGTGGCCAGCAACGTGCTCAGCGCGGCGTTCTGGAACATGGGCGAGAACTGCTCGGCGGGATCGCGCCTGATCGTCCATCGCTCCATCAAGGACGCCCTGCTCGACGAACTGGTGCGCCAGCTGGAGGATTGGGCCACCGGTGATCCGCTGGACCCGTCCGTGCGCCTCGGCGCGCTGATCGAGCAGGCCCACATGGAAAAGGTGCTGGGGCATATCGAACAGGCCAAGGCCGAAGGCGCCCGTCTGGTGACCGGCGGCAAGCGCCTGTATCCGGAAAGCGGCGGCTACTTCGTCGCCCCGACCATCTTCGATGGCGTGACCAGCGCCTCCTCGGTCGCCCGCGACGAAATCTTCGGCCCGGTCCTGGCGGTAATCACCTTCGACACCGAGGAAGAAGCCATCGCCATCGCCAACGACACCTGCTACGGCCTGGCCGCCTCGCTCTGGACGGACAACATCAACACCGCCCACCGCGTGGCCTCGGCCATTCGCGCCGGCACCGTGTCGGTCAACTGCTTCTCCGAAGGCGACATCTCCACGCCCTTCGGCGGCTACAAGCAATCGGGCTTCGGCGGCCGCGACAAGTCCGTCTACGCCCACGACCAGTACTGCGAACTGAAAACCACCTGGATCCAGCTGTCCTGAGCAACCAACAGGAACCCGGCCGCACCAACAGTGTGGGAGCGAATTCATTCGCGAATAAATTCGCTCCCACAATGGCCCGGACGCACGCCCTCAAACGAGCGGCAGGTTCTTGGTGACGCAGTGGATGCCGCCACCACCGGCGGCGATCGGGTCGATGTTGATCTGCTCCACCACGCGCCCCGGATAGAGCTTCGTCAGCAGGTCCTTGCAGTACTTGTCGGCTGCCGCGTCGCCGAATTGCGGGGCGATCACCGCGCCATTGATCGGCAGGTAGTTGATGTAGCCCGGCGCAAAATCCGGGTTGTTGTCGGTGTACGGGGTGCTGCGCTTGGTCAAGGGCGGCGGCAGGGTGTGGACCACCAGCTTGCGGCCGTCGGCATCGGTGGCGGCGTTGAGGATTTCCAGGTGCTTGCGCGTCACGGCGTAATCGTAGGTCTTGGGGTCGTTGTCCAGGTTGGCGATCACCACGCCGGGTTTGACGAAGCGCGCATAGAAGTCGACGTGGGCGTCGGTGATGTCCTTGTCCTTGATGCCCGGCAGCCAGATGATCTTGCGCAGGCCAAGGTTGGCCTTCAGCTCGGCTTCGATCTGCCCCCGGCTCATCCCCGGGTTGCGGTTGCTGTTGACCCAGCAGCTCTCGGTCATGATGGCCGTGCCATGGCCATCCACCTCGATGCCACCGCCCTCGCCCACCAGCGCGCTGCGGATGTAGCTGGCTTCCATCTCATAGCTGAGGGTGTCCGCCACGCGGGTGTCGTTGGCCGCAGTCTGCTTGCCGCCCCAGCCGTTGAAGTTGAAGTCCACCAGACCCAGGCCACCGGCGCCGTCGACCACGAAGCAGCCGCCATAGTCCCGCACCCAGACATCGTCCAGAGCAATGGTCAGGAACTCGGTGTTGGTGGTGCCGCATTTGCTTTTGGCCTGGGACAGCTGGCTGGCCCGGCACAGCACGGTCACCGGCTGGTACTTGGCAATGGTTCTGGCCAACTGGGCGATGGTGTTGTTGACCGCCGTCTCCCAGCCCTGCCAGACACGGGAGGACGCCGCGAACGCCAGGATCACCCGCTCCTGCGGTCCGTGCTCGTCGGGCATGTACCAGCTGGCGGCCAGCGCTGCGGGCACGCGGGCCGCGCCAAGGCCCAGGCCAAGCGAAGCGACTGCGCCGATTCCGCCAGCGGCCATCAGCTGCTTGATGAAGTCACGACGTGTAGACATGGTTTTTCCTCTGTTGGATGGGTTGCGGGCCCGTCTGCTCTGGTTATCGAACCGATGGAAGGGTTTCAGTCGTGACTGGCCGTCTTGAAGGTGGTCCAGGCGCGCATTCGTGCCCGCATGTCGCGCTGCGGGATGTCCTTGCCGGGGATCAGCCGTGCGTAGGCGGCTTCGTCGACATAGATGTCCGGGTTATTGCGCATGTCGGCATCAACCATCGGCCGGGCCTTGGCGCTGGAGGTCGGGTAGCCGGTGGCATTGCTGATCGCCGCCATACTCTCGGGGCGCATGATGAAGTTGATCAGCGCATAGGCGTATTCCGGATGTCGGGAATCGGCGGGGATGGCCATGGTGTCCATCCAGACCGTGGTGCCCTCCTGCGGGATGCGGTACTGGAAGCGCGTCTGCTTGCCGGCTTCATCCGCAGCCCGCTGGGCCTGGGTCATGTCGCCGCTGTAGCCGAGGGACAGGCAGATGTCGCCATTGACCAACTGGGTGACCGGCTGCGACTGGAACTTGCGGATGTAAGGCTTGATGTCCTTGAGCAGCGCCACCGCCTCGGCCAGTTCGCTGGGCTTTGCGCTGCGGGGATCGTGACCCAGGTAGTTGAGCACCACGGCCAGCACTTCGTCGGGCGAGTCGATCATCGAGATACCGCAATCGGCGAACTTCGCCGCCAGCTCGGGCTTGAAGATCATGTCCAGGCTGTTGACCGGAGCACCCGCCAGGCGTTGGCCGATCATGTCCTGGTTGTAGGTCAGGCCGATGGTGCCCCAGGTGTAAGGCACGGTGGCATGCCGCGAATAGGGGTATTTCGTCTGCAGTGTGCGCAGGCCGGGCTCGACGTCATCCAGGTGTTCGAGCTTGCTGCGATCCAGCTTCTGCAGCGCGCCTGCGCGCATCAGGCGCTCGGCCACGGTGTCCCCGGGGAAGATCAGGTCATAGCCGCTGTGGCCGGACATCATCTTGGCCTCCAGCGTCTCGCTGCTGTCCATCACGTCGTAGATGACCTGGATACCGGTCTCCCGAGTGAAGGCACTGAGGGTGTCCGGGGCGAAGTAGTCCGCCCAGTTGTACAGGCGCAGGACCTTCTCCTCCGCCTGGGCAGCACAGCTCAGGCCAAGGCCCAGCGAGAGTAACAGGAGCGTCTTGGTTGCGTTCATTCTCAGGCTCCCTGGCGCTGCCAGCGTTCGTGGGTCTGACGGCCATCCAGCCCCAGCAATGGCCCATACATTTCCGGGCGGCGGTCGCGGTAGATGCCCCAGTTCAAACGTTCCTCACGCATGGCGGCGAGGTCGAGCCGCTGCACCAGAACGCCTGCGGTGTCACGGTCGGCTTCGGCCAGCAGCTTGCCCTTGTGATCGGTAATGAAGGACGAGCCGTAGAAGCGCATCTGCAGCTCCGGATCGGTGGTCGCCACTTCCCGCCCGACACGATTGGCCGCCACGACCGGAAGGATGTTCGCGGCGGCATGGCCGCGCTGGGTCAGTTGCCAGTGATCGCGCGAATCCAGCTCGGCAGCGCCGGGTTCGGAGCCAATGGCGGTCGGATAGAGCAGCACTTCGGCCCCCATCAGCGCCAGGCAGCGGGCCGTCTCGGGGAACCACTGATCCCAGCAGATGCCCACGCCGATCCGGCCGAAGGCGGTATCCCAGACACGGAAACCCGTATCGCCGGGGCTGAAGTATTCCTTCTCCTGGTAACCAATGGCATTGGGAATGTGGGTCTTGCGGTACACGCCGAGCAGTTGGCCGTCGGCATCGGCTACGGTCAGCGAGTTGAAGAACGCATTGCCGGCACGCTCGAACCAGCTCAGCGGCAGCACCACCCCCAGTTCCCTGGCAAGAGCGGCAAAGCGCTTGAGCACCGGGCTGCGTCCATATTCCTGGGCCAGCGCGAGGTGCTTGTGGTCCTGCTCGATGCAGAAGTACGGCGTGGCGAACAGTTCCTGCAGCAGGATCAGCTGCGCGCCCCTGGCGGCAGCCTCCCGCACCAGTCGTTCAGCCTGATCGAGGTTGCTGTCCAGGTCCCAGCAGCAGGCGAACTGGGTGGTGGCGACGGTCAGTCCGGTCATGTCATCACCCCTTCAGCGGCCAGGCCGGCTGTTGCTGAGTGATGCAATGCACACCGCCGCCGCCATGGGCCAGCTGGTTGATCTGCACCGGCACGATTTCGCGCCCCGGGAACGCCAGGCGCAGGGTCGCTGCCGCCTCAAAGTCGGCGGGAATACCGTAGGCCGGCATGATGATCGCGCCGTTGGCGATATAGAAGTTGGTATAGGACGCGCAGAACACCTCGGCCTCGGTGTCCACCGCTTCACTGGCCTCATAGAGTTCGAGCATTTCGAAACGGCGCCCCTGCGCATCGGTGGAGAGTTCCAGTGCGCGGCGGTTCTCGCGTACGACTTCGGCGTACACCGACGACTGATCGCGGGTCGCATCCACCAGCAGCGCGCCGGGGCGGGCGAAGGCGCACACGCCATCCACGTGGCCGTCGGTCATGTCACCGGTGACGTAGTCGGGATCGCCCGGCAGCCAGATGGTCTTCTTCACGCCCAGCAAGCGGGAAAAGATCGCTTCCATCTCCGCCTTGCTCATGCCGGGGTTGCGGTTGCTGTTGAGCAGCACCGACTCGGTGGTGATCAGCGTGCCCTGCCCGTCCACATGGATGGCGCCGCCCTCGTTGACCAGCGGGGTATCGAAGCACTCCAGGCCGAGGCCGTTGAGAATGCGCCGTGCCAGGCTCTCGTCCAGGTCAAAGACAGACTTGCCACCCCAGGCGTTGAAGCGCCAGTTGACGCCGGCCGTGCCCAGGCGTGGATGGCAGACGAAGCTCGGGCCGGAATCGCGGCACCAGCTGTCGTTGATCGCCATCTCGACCAGTTCGATGTTCGGTCCGCAGAGTTCGCGGGCTCGCGCCACAGCGGTGGGGTCGACCACCATTTTCACCGGCTCGAAGCGTGCGATGGCGTTGGCCACCCGGGCGAAATCGACCTGCACATCGGCCAGGGTTACCCCCCAGCCGTTTTCCCACAGCGCCTGGTTATGGGGAAAGGCCATCCAGGTGGCCGCGTGCGGTACCCATTCGGCGGGCATGACCCAGCCGTTCTGCGAATCGTTGAATTGCATACAAGCGCCTTCAGTTAAGATTTTGTTATCACTGAAAAACCGCGACTGCGGTAATGACTTGCATGCTAGGCCTGTAAAAACGGGCGAACAAACGATAGATTTTGCCGATTATTGATTAGCTAGGCTTATTGATCATGCTGAAACACTGGCCACCGCTGAATGCCCTGCGCGGCTTCGAAGCCGCCGCTCGCCTGGGCAGCTTCCACAAGGCAGCCGAAGAGCTGCACCTCACCCAGTCGGCCATCAGCCAGCAGATTCGCAGCCTGGAAAGCTTCCTCGAACAGCCGCTGTTCTTCCGCAGCGGCCGCAGCGTGGCGCTGACCGACGCCGGCTACGACCTGTTGAGCACCACCCAATCGCTGCTGCAGCAACTGGCCGTTGGCATCCGCCGCCTGGAGCAGTACCGCAAGCCCAATCAACTGGTGGTCAACACCACGCCAGCCTTCGCTCGTCACTGGCTGGTGCCCCACCTGGCGGACTTCCACAGGCGCCATCCGCAGGTCGACCTCTGGCTACTGACCACCGACGAGACACCGGACATGGCCACCCAGACCATCGACATCGCCGTGCGTGACGACCTCAGCGCCCAGGCCGAGTGCAGCTTTCGTGTGTTACTGGAAGATCGCCTCTACCCGGCCTGCCATCCCGACCTGCTGGAAACCGCAGCCGACGCACGGACCACCCTGCATGGCGAGCGCGAAATGGACTGGAGCCACTGGCAGGTACAGGGCGGTGCCGAGGTCGGCCAGCAAAGCCAGGGGCTGAACTTCTCCGATCCCGGCCTGCTGCTGGATGCCGCCAGCCAGGGGCTGGGGATAGCCCTGGTCAGCCAACTGCTGGCCGGCCGCGCACGGGAGCGGAACCTGCTAGTGCCGCTGGCGGAGCAGACGGTACGCGGACCAAAGTGGAGTTGGCTGGTACACCGCGACAGCGAGGGCGACCCGCTCACTCGCAGCTTCTGCGACTGGCTGCTACAGACCCTGCTTCACCAACCCTGTGGGAGCGAATTCATTCGCGAATAAATTCGCTCCCACACGTGCACCGCGTGCTGGTCGGTGCGCATGGCGCACCCTACGGAGGGCACTCAATACTTGATATCGCGGGCTCGCTCCCGCCCTTGCTGCTTGGTCTGGCGCTTGTCCTGTCGGCATCGGGGATTGGTTTGCAGGTCGGCAGCGCGGCACTCCTGCTTGGTCTGGCGAGCATCCTGGCGGGTTTCCTGCCGGACCTCCCGCGCGGCACGGCGCTGTTCGCCTTGCTCTGTGGCCCAGGCTGCTCCCACCGAAACCGCCAGGAAATTCGCCGCTACCCACGCAGGCAGTCGAGGAATTGGCATGGCCTGAGCTCCTCTAACCAGGCTACCGGGATGTTCGGTTCCCCAGATGCGGCCTGCGCTGTCATGACAGGCCTGGCCGAACGCCCGATACCGTTCCGGGCGACCAGGCCTCCCAGGGAACCTCGAACCCGTTCGCTAGGCTTTCCGTCATATCCCATGCCGGGGTCAACCACTCCTCCAGAGCCACATGGCTGGTAGCCCGGCAGCGTTGCTCCAGACCGCAACGTTGGTAGAAACAGTTGACCACCTCGACCATGGACTCGCGCTGATCCTCAAGCAGGATCGCCCCATGAACCAGGACCACCAGGCGGTTATCCGCTGTGCGGCGGCGCCAGCGCTGGGCCGTTCCCACCAGCTTGCGACGGCCCAGGGTGATGTTGAAGCGGCCGTCACAGAAGGCTCCAGGAACCTCGCCGAGACCCGGCAGCAGCCCCATGCCGCGCAACCATTGGCAGATGGGCTCGCAGAGACGCGAATAGGCCGTTTCTATCCTTGCCTGTTCATCCTCCTCCGGTGGCACGACATAGGCCAAGGCCACATTGAGTACCGCCGGCGACTGCGGCACCGGCTCGCCACCGGTGTCGCGCAGTGCAATCGGCCAGCCCAAGGCTGCACATTCGATGTCTGCCGCCATGAACCCCAGAAGCCGGCTCAGCCTGCGTGGCATCACCAGGGCCGAGTCCGAGGGCCGCCATAGCAGCAACCCCCACTCTTCCTCTCCGGCGTGCATACGGTCGAGCAACTGCCGCTCAGCCTCCAGTCCAGCCTCGACACTGACGCGCCAGATTCGGCTCATGACGGCTCGACTCCTTCGATGCGCCGGCACAGATCGTTGAGGAAATCCGCGGCCGGGGCACCGTTCACCGCGCGGTGATCGAAGGTCAGTGAAAGGCCCATGAAATCGCGTTCCACCAACGATCCATCGATGTCTCGCTGAAGGCGACGCTGGACACCTCCCAGCCCGATGATGGCCACCTGAGGGACATTGAGGATGGGCGTGAAGAAACGCACCCGTGACAGCCCCAGGTTGGTCACGGTCACCGTGGCACCGGTAAGCTCCTTGACCGAGAGCTTCCCGGCAAGTGCCTTGTCCACCAGGGCCCGGCGTGCCAGCGCCAGGCCCTCCCCGTCGAGCTGGTCGGCATCGAACAGTGCGGGCGCCACCAGCAGATCGTCCGGCAGCGGGATCGCCAGACCCAGGTGCACCGGGCCATGCCGCGTGATCTGGTTGTCTTCCAGGGTTGCATTGAGCCCCGGGTGGTTCTTCAGCGTCCGCACGATTTCCAGGAGCAACAGGTCCTGAAGGGACACCTGGCTACCCGCAGCCTTCAGTTGCACCCGTTTCGCCTGCAGGGCGCCAAGCTCGCATTCCGCATGGTGGGTGAGTTGCGCCGCCGTCTGCAGGCTTTCGCTCATCTTCGCGGCGATCATCTTGCGCATGCCTTTCAGGGGCACGCTGCTGCCGGTACCGGCAGCGGGGTTCTGCATGTGCCCCATGGCTCACTCCACCCGCCCGATGGTCGCGCCCTTGGCAACCACCGCATCTTCTTCCTCGAGGATTTTCAGCACGCCGGAAGCAGGTGCCTCGATCTCGAACTGGGCCTTTTCGGACATGATTTCTGCCACCAGGTCGCCCTGGCCAACCTCGGCACCATCACTCACCAGCCAGGACGTGATGACGGCTTCGGCGTCGCCTTCCCAGAGGTCGGCGGGAATCAGGATAGCGTTGGACATGGTGTTACTCCTCGTTCTTCAGGTTCTGGTAGGCCGCTACGATCTTCGCAGCAGACGGCAGCGCCCATTGCTCCATGGGCGGCGTGAAAGGGATCGGAATGTCGGGGAAGGCCACCCGCTGTGGTCGGGCCTTGAGCATCCCGATGTCGTGCTCGACAACACTGGCGATGATTTCGCCGCTGACGCCGAAGCTGTGGTAGTCCTCGTCGACAACGATCAGCCGGCCGGTCTTGCGTACCGAAGCGATGACGTGCTCGCGATCCAGGGGCACCAGGCTGCGCAGGTCCACCACTTCGGCGCTGACGCCCTGCTGCTCCAGCTGCTGGGCAGCGCGCAGGGCGTGGTGTACGCCGGCGCCCAGGCTGACGATGCTCACATCGCGCCCCTCGCGTACCGTCTTCGCCTTGCCGATCTCCACGGTATAAGGCTCCTCCGGCACCGCTACCGTGGCGCCCTTCTCCGTTCCCAGCCAGCCCATTCCCTGCAGCGCCTTGTGGAACAGGTAGATCACCGGGTTGTCGTCGCGGATGGCGGCGGTCATCAACCCCTTGGCGTCGTAGGCGTTGCTCGGCACTACCACTTTCATGCCGGGCAAGTGGGCGAACGTGCCGTACAGGCACTGGGAGTGCTGTCCGGCGTCGGAGTAACCGGCACCGGTGGAGGCCATCAGCACCATGGGCACGCTGACCTTGCCGCCGGAGAAGTAGGTGTTCTTCGCCATCAGGTTGTAGATGGCGTCCATGCACACGCCGAAGAAGTCGACGAACATCAGCTCGACGATCGGCCGCATGCCGTCGGAGGCCGCGCCCACGGCGGCGCCGATGAAGGCGGTTTCCGAAATGGGCGTGTCGCGAATGCGCGCGTTGCCGAATTCCTCATGCAGGCCACGGGTGTTGCCGAACACCCCGCCGAGCTGGCCGATATCCTCGCCCATCACGAAGACGCGGGGATCGAGGTGCATTTCCTGGGCTACAGCCTCGGCCATGGCACGGGCGATGGTGAGTTTGCGTTCTTTTACTGGGCTGCTCATCACTGCGATTCCTGTTCAGACGAAGACGAAGTCGAGCGCCTCTTCGGGCGCCGGGTAGGCACTGTCGCGGGCGAACTGCACGGCGGCGTCGACACGGCCACGGGCGCGCTCATCGAGGCCGGCCAGGGTCACCTCATCGGCCACGCCCAGTTCCAGCAGGCGCTGGCGGTAGGTAGGAATCGGGTCTTTCGCCAGCAGGGCTTCCTTCTCGCCCGCCGGGCGGTAGGTTTCGCCGTCCCCCATGAAGTGGCCGGCCAGGCGGTGGGTTTCAATCTCGATCAGGCTCGGCCCTTCGCCTGCGCGAGCGCGGGCAATGGCTTCACCGGCGGCGGCGAAGATGGCGTCGGCGTCGTTACCCGGGACGAACACGCCGGGCATGCCATAGGCGGCAGCGCGCAGGTAGTTGCGTTCGATGGCCGTCGAAGCGGCCTTGGCCACCGAGATGCCCCAGGCGTTGTCCTCGATCACGAACACCACCGGCAGCTTCCACAGCGCCGCCAGATTCAGGGTCTCGTGGAAGGCGCCCTGGTTCGCCGCGCCTTCACCGAGGTAGGCCACGGCGACGCCGGACTTGCCCTGTAGCTGGCGCGACAACGCGGCGCCCACCGCAGGGCCCATGCCCTGGGCGATGATGCCGGAGCAGGAGAAGTTCACCCGCTCGTCGAACAGGTGCATGTGGCCGCCACGGCCGCCGGACAGCCCGGTCTTCTTGCCGAAGATCTCGGCGACCATTTCCTCCAGGTCTACGCCCTTGGCCACGGCAATGTGGTGCGGGCGGTGAGTGGCGGTGACGATGTCTTCCGCCGTGAGGTGCGCGCACACGCCGACGGCACAAGGCTCCTGGCCGTTGGACAGGTGCATCTCGCCGGGAATGGGCCCATTGGCCATGTTGAATACCGGCGTCTTGCCTTCCATGTAGATGCGTTCGATGGACTCCTCCAGGTAACGGCTGACGAGCATCTGCTCGAGCATCCAGAGGCGCTGGGCGTTGCTGGGTGTGGTCATGGGGTCGGCTCCTCAGAGGGCGCGCTGGTTGATCAGCGCGCCGATGTGTTCGGCCTGGCGCAAGGCCAGGGCAACGATGGTCAGGGTCGGGTTCTGCCCGCCGCTGGTGGTGAACTGGCTGCCGTCCGAGACGAACAGGTTGGGGATGTCGTGGCTCTGGCCCCACTTGTTCACCACGCCGTCGGCAGCTTTTGCGCTCATGCGGTTGGTGCCCATGTTGTGGCTGGCCGGGTAGGACGGCAGGCGGATCACTTCGGTGGCGCCGACCGCCTCGTAGCACTTGCGGGTCTGCTCCACACCGTGATCGCGCATGGCGTTGTCGAAGGCGTGGTCGTCCTTGTGCACCACCGGAATCGGCAGGCCGTACTGGTCCTTTTCAGTGCCGTGGAGGGTGATGCGGTTGCTCTCCATGGGCAGGTCTTCGCCACACAGCCAAACGCCGGACATATGGTCGTAGCGCTCCATCCGCGAGGCGAACGCACGGCCCCAGCCTTGCGGTGTCGGGTCGAGGAAGGCGGACATGAAGGGCAGGCCGAGGGACAGGATTTCCAGTCGGTAGCCACCGACAAAGCCCCGTGAAGTGTTGTTGTAGGACTCGTCGGAAATGATTCCGGCGCAGGTCGTGCCCCGGTACATGTGAACCGGCTTGGGCAGCACCGCGTAGATACCGGCGGTGGTGTGACACATGTAGTTGCGCCCGACCTGACCGGAGGAGTTGGCCAGGCCATCCTTGAACGTCGAGGATTCGGAGTTGAGCAGCAGGCGTGGCGACTCGATGGAGTTGCCGGCCACGCAGACCACCCGGGCCTTCTGCCGCTGCTGGCGACCCTCGGCATCGGCGTAGACCACCCCGGTGACTCGGCCGCGGGCATCGTGTTCGATACGCAGCGCCATGCTTTGCGGGCGGACCTCGCAGTTCCCAGTGGTTTCGGCACGGGGGATGTCGGTGTAGAGCGTCGACCACTTGGCGCCGATGCGGCAGCCCTGCATGCAGAACCCGATCTGCATGCAGCCAGGCCGGCTGTCATAGGGCTGCGTGTTGATCGCCATCGGCCCGGACTGGATTTCCTTGTAGCCGATGCGCTGGGCGCCCGAGGCCAGGACCTTGAAAGAGTTGTGCCACTGGTGGTACGGCATGCCGGTACTCGGCCCGGTCACGCCCATGTGCTTCTCGGCCTTGACGTACCAGGGTTCAAGCTCCTCATAACTGATGGGCCAGTCGAGCATGTTGGCGCCCTTGATGTCGCCGTTCTCGGTACGCATGCGGAACTCGAAATCGCGAAAACGCAGGGCCACGCCTGCCCAGTGCACGGAGCTGCCGCCTACCGCCTTGACGATCCAGGCCGGCAGGTTCGGATGGTTGCGCGCCACGTCCCAGCCGCCGGTGGCAATGCGTTTGTCGAGCCAGGAAATCTTGTTGAACATGGCCCATTCATCGTTCTCGATGTCGGACATCTCGTAGCGCTTGCCAGCTTCCAGCACCACGCTACGGATACCTTGCCTGGCCAAGGCATGGGCCAGGGTGCCGCCGCCGGCGCCCGAGCCGATGATCACGACGACATCGCTGTCGTCCTGGGAAAATTTCGCTGCCATGGGGTTAACCCTCATTGTTGGAATGGATGGAGCCGCGAAGAGGTGACTGATCAGAGCCAGTCGAGATCGTTGAAGCCGCGCGCGATATAGCCGCCCTTCTCCACCGACGAGCCTTCGTAGCCGAACAGCGGGAACAGCGTCTTGTTGTCGTAGAGGCCGAACATCAGCGCGCTGCGGGTCTCGCGAAAGAACGGTGACGTTTCGATTTCGCGCAGCAGGGCGACTCGATCATCCTCGCTGGCAATCTCCTCGAAGGCCCGGCCGTGGGTGGCACGTGCGCGTGCCTGCAGGGCCTTCATGCCGTCACGGACGAGGTCCGGCTGCTTGCCGAGCAGCTCGAACAGCGACTTGGCGTAGGGCGCATCGCCGAGACGGTCGTGGGGATAGATATCGCGCCCCATCCGCAGCAGCCCGGCAGGCAGCCTGGGCAGCACTTCGTCGGCGATGGCGGTGACGGGAATGAGCTGGCTGGTAACGGCGCTGGCGCCGAGGATCAGGGCGGACTGGCCCGACAGGCTGAGGAAACGCCGGCGGCTCAGGGGGGAAGAGTCATGCATGGCAGAGCTCCAGGCTTTTGCCGGCACACCTGCAAGGTGGGAACAGGTGTGACCGACGTTGTTGTTATTTGTCCGGGTGCCTTTTCGGCCCCTCGACAGCTCTGGAGCAGCTTGCGTGCCAATACTTGGATATAGATTCAAGTAACTGTTTTTTAAGGTTTTTATTAAATTCAGACACGACTGGAGTGTCCATCTGTAAAGCGCCGGCTTTACAGGTGTAAGACGGGCACCCGGGGTGCTTTACAGGCGTCAAGCATGAAGCTCGTGGGAACGAATTCATTTGCCACGTCCTGAAGACGTGGTCATGAGTCACCGAACCAGCAGGATGATGCTGATGTAGGGTGCGCCGCGCGCACCGTGAGAGAGACTCGGAGTCGCCACCATCGCCTCGGTGCGCATGGCGCACCCTACTTCTGGGCACGATGGCGGAGATCAGCCAGGTGCTGCGTGTGAGGATGGCCCCCTTCCAGGAGGCAAAGCACGCCTGTGAGCTCGAGTACATGAAACAAAAAAGAGGCCCGAAGGCCCCAAGCGAGCGGACCGTCCAGACCGCTCAGAACATCTGCATCAGCCGGATGTTCAGCCGGTGCTCTTCACGAAAGCCGTTCTCCACCGCGAAGTCCCGTCCATAGGTGGCCGCCACCTGGGTCCTGGGCAGGAAGAACCAGGAAAATCCCAGGGACCATTTGCCGGTCTCCTGGCGGTCGTCCAGCCACAGCTTGTCGACGCTGTTCTCGCCACCGTCCAGCCAGGACAGGCCGGCGCGCAAGTCCGCCGTGGGCGTCAGCTGATAGCGCAGGAAACCCTGGTACTGGTAGCTGGGTTTCTGCCGCTGGGTCCAGCGGCCGCTGCCGTAGTGGTTGTTTCGGCCGTAGAACATCACGTCCGCAGCCAGGTCCAGGGACAGCCGCTCGCTCAAGGCGTCGACATAGGCGACTTGAAGATTCGCCTTCCAGCGGTTCTCGCCGAGGTTCAGCGGCTCATCGGAGTCGTATTCACCAAGGGGCAGGAACAGATAGGGGGTGATGCCCAGGTAGCGACGGCGCGCGGGTTCGTTGATCAGCCATAGCGGCATGGCCAGGATCGGGTCGGCAAGGCCGCTCGCGTCATCCAGGCCCCGGTTTCCATCGAGGCGCCCGAAGGGCACCAGCAACTGGGGTGCCACGCGGTAACCGGCAACGTCGGTGTAGTGGACCAGGCGCAGGATGCCGATTTCCGAATCGAGTCCCGGGGAATCCGCCTGGCGATGCCCTGCGCGATACAGCCGGTCACGCTCTGCGCCCTGCAGGTAGAGCAAGCCAAGGGTGGTGCCGGCAGGAGCGGCGACATAGTCACCGGCATCCAGGTCCAGAGCCCTGGCGGAGCCCGTGACGGAAAGCCCGCCAGCCAGAAGCACCAGGCCCCACGCGGTGGCCCAGGTCAGACTGTCGAGCGACGAAGGACCCGTGGGGCGGGTCCGTTGGGAGTAAGGCAGCATCGATCATCCTCGTTTCTTGTTGTAGTACCCCGATGGGGGCCGAGGCAGCACGGCGCAGGATGTGTGCCAGACCAGGCAAACTCACTCCAAACAGTTGAATAAAATGGGCTTTTCGATCTGAACCAGGAAAGCCGGAGAGGTTCTGTCAAGCGTTCGGGGGCTTACAGGTGTAAGGCGCGACAAGCCGTCCAGCCACGACCAATGGGCAGGTGACGCCGGAAGGCTAAACTCGTAATGTGATTGCAACCGTGCCAGCCCGCCCCTCAGGTGCTGCCGCCAAACAAGAACAAGATCGTCACGGATAACGGGCCCCTCACCCCGTTTCCGGGAGGCCGCATGAGCAGCATTTCGACCCCCAGCCTGCATATCGACACCGTGCTGTCATACGCCAGCGATGGCGCCGGGCACGAGTCCATCATCACCCGCTCCTGGAAGCGCTGTATCCAGGATTACGGCCTGGACCCGGCCAAGCCCGCGCCACCTCGGTTCGTACCGCGTCAGGTATTGCGGGAGCACCAGGACCACGCAGACGAGCTGATCAACGTGGCCCGCGCCGGCGTCGAGCAGCTGTACCGGCACATTGCCGAGCTTGGCTACGTCATTCTCCTCACCGACAGCCGGGGCATCACCGTGCAGTTCCTCGGCGATCCGGCGGATGAGGTGGCACACCGCAAGACGGGCCTGTACCTGGGCGCCGACTGGAGCGAGGACCATGCAGGAACCTGTGCGGTGGGCACCTGCATCAAGGAGCAGCAGCCGCTGACCTGCCACCACCATGACCACTTCAGTGCCCACCACATTGCCCTGACCTGCACCGCAGTGCCCATTTTCAATCCCCAGGGGCAGCTGCTGGCCGTGCTGGATATCTCGGCCCTGAAGTCACCACCTTCGAAGGACTCCCAGCAATTCGCCTTGCAACTGGTCAAGCAGTACGCGCGCATGATCGAGGATGCGTACTTCCTGCGCCGCTACCGTGAAGCCCATATCCTCTGCTTCGACCGATCCCGCGAATTCGTCCTGATCAATCGCCAGTACCTGCTGGCGCTGGCCGGGGACGGTAGCCTCCTGGCAGCCAACACCGCAGCCCGCACGCTGCTCGACGAATGCGGCCTGCAGTTGCCGGAGCGACCTTCGGCACTGGCCCGTCGAATCGGTATCCAGGACCTGTTCGACTGCGAACCCGAAGACGTCTTCAGCATCCCCCACGCCAGCGCCGACCAGGTGCGCGCCTTCCGTACCCATCGACAGAGCGCGCTGTTCTTTGCCGCATTGATGGAGCCCAGCCGCGCGCCTGCTGCCCCACAAGCACAGCGCGCGAGCCAGGAACGCTGCCCGCTGGATGAGCTGGCCGATGACGAACCCGTCATGCGCAAAATGCTGGCTCGTGCCAAACGTCTGTGCAGCGAGCCCCTGAACGTGCTGCTCAATGGCGAGACCGGCACCGGCAAGGAGCGCCTTGCCCGCGCGCTGCACGACAGCAGCAACAGGCGCAAGGCACCCTTCGTCGCCATCAACTGTGCAGCGATGCCCGAGTCACTGATCGAGAGCGAACTCTTCGGCTACCAGCCCGGCACCTTCACCGGGGCACGCAGCAAGGGCATGCGAGGCCTGATCCAGCAAGCCGACGGGGGCACACTCTTCCTCGATGAAATCGGTGACATGCCGCTGCATCTGCAGACGCGACTGCTGCGTGTACTGGCCGAGCAGGAAGTGATGCCACTGGGGGGTGAGAAGCCGATCAAGGTCAATATCCGCGTCATTGCCGCGAGCCACCGCGACCTGCGGCAGTCGATCGAGGATGGCGAGTTCCGCGAAGACCTCTACTACCGCCTCAATGGGGCGATCCTGCGCCTGCCGGCGCTGCGTGAGCGGGCCGACAAGAACTACCTGATAGAGCGCATCTTCAGGGAGCTATGTGACCAGCGCCAGCGTTCCGCACGCATCCGGGGAGACGCCATGAGCGCCCTTCTCGGCTATGCCTGGCCGGGCAATATCCGCGAGCTGCGCAATGCGCTGCAATACGCCCTGGCCACGGCAGAGACCGATGAAATCACCGTGAACGATCTACCCGAACAGTGCCTGCCAAGCGTCAATCCAAGGCAGCCCACACGCTCGACTCCGGCCCAGGAACAACAGACTTCCCATGCGCGCGAAATCGAAGACTGCCTGCGCAAGCAGCGCTGGAATGTGAGCGCCGCAGCGCGCGAACTGGGCATGTCACGCCCCACCCTGTATCGCTGGATGAAACTTCACCAGATCGTTCCGCCCAACGCCCTGGACAGCTGAGCCACTGGCTTCAAGTGCCCGAAACCGGCCCGCGCGGGGCCGGCCGGGCTTCTGGAGCGGGTCTGGTGAATGACCATCGCGTCCTCCGCCAGCAACTGTGGCGTAACGGCCTTTACAGCATCTTCGACTGGAAACACTGGGCAGTGATTCTGTTGATCGCCCTGGTGATTTTTGGCAGTAAACGTCTTCCGCGATCATTTGCACAATCGCGTATCGGATCAGGAAAGCCCAGGAAGACTGACACGCATCGACCCTCGTCGCCGGTCGTGGCTCCTGTGAGTTGGGGCAGCGGTGTTGCCCTTGGCAAGTAAAGATCCACGTTCGTAGAACGTGGACTTGTGTTTGCCCCCTATAAGGGGGCCATCCTCACACGCAGCACCCGGCTGATCTGCGCCACCGTGCCCAACAGTAGGGTGCGCCATGCGCACCGAGGCGATGGTGGCGACTCCGAGTCTCTCTCACGGTGCGCGCGGCGCACCCTACGGGATCAGCATCATCCTGCTGGTTCGGTGACTCATGACCACGTCCGCAGGACGTGGTTTCCCAAGTTCAAATGAATTCACCCCTGCAGGGCCGCTTCGGGCGTGCTACTCCCCCATCAGGTCCTTGCGAAGTTGCACCGGGTCTTCCTTGCGGCCACGGGCGATGCGCGCGCGGATGTTGAGTGCCTCCACGGCCAGGGAGAAGGCCATGGCGAAGTAGACGTAGCCCTTGGGTACATGGACTTCGAACGACTCGGCGATCAGCACGGTACCGACCACCACCAGGAAGGACAGCGCGAGCATCTTCAGGCTCGGATGCTGGTCGATGAAGGCGCTGATGGTGCCAGCGGCGAGCATCATCACCAGCACAGCGGCGACGATCGCGGCGACCATCACCGGTACGTTGGAGACCATCCCCACGGCGGTGATCACCGAATCCAGGGAGAACACGATGTCGATGATCGCAATCTGGATGATGGTGCCGATGAAGCCGCCCGCCAGGCTCCGGGGCTCATCGGCGGTTTCGTCTTCGCCTTCCAGCCCGTGGTACATCTCGGTGCTGCTCTTCCACAAGAGGAACAGACCGCCGAAGAAGAGGATCAGGTCGCGGCCGGAGATGCCCTGTTCAAAGACGTGGAACAGGTCAGCGGTGAGCCGCATGATCCAGGTGATCGAGAGCAGCAGCAGGATGCGGGTGACCATCGCCAGCGCCAGGCCGAAGAACCGCGTGCGCGCCTGCATGTGCCGTGGCATGCGGCCGACGAGGATGGCGATCATGATGATGTTGTCGATGCCGAGGACGATTTCCAGAGCGGTCAGGGTGAAGAAGGCCACCCAGGTTTCCGGGTGCAGCAGCCATTCCATTTCACACTCCCAGGCGGGTCGGGCCGGGTGGCCAAAAGTAGCGCACGCGCCGTACCGCTCGTGACGGAAAGGCGCGCGCTCCGGGATCAAGCATAGGTGAAGCCGCTGCCAGAGGGATCGACTAGCGGGAAGTCCGGTCCTCCGGGATCGCCAGGACGGGCCGGGGTAACGGCCGATCAGGCCACCGCGTAGACCACCAGCTCCACGAGCATTTCCTCGCGGGCCAGCCCGGCCACCACCATGGCAGCGCGGTTCGGATAAGGCGCGACGAAGTACTCCGCGTAAACCGCATTCACGGTGGCCAGGTAACGGCGGTCGGTCACGTAGATCAGCACCTGGGTCACGGCCTCCAGGCCCAGCCCGGCGCTGTCCAGGGTGTGCTTGAGGTTGTCCAGGGTCTGCCGCGTCTGCGCCTCGATGCCCCCGTCCACCACACGCCCTTCGACGTCGATGGGTATCTGCGCCGTGTACAAGGTACCGTTACCGATCACGGCCCACTCCAGGGGTGCCTTGGACGGGTACAAACGGGTACTGACTGCCTGTTTCATTGAGCTCTCCAGGAAGGGAAGAAAAAGGGAGAGGCAATAGAAACTGCCCCTCCCAAGGGACTAGACCTTTTGCTCGCGCGCCAGGCGGAGGGCGATCTGCGGGGCGTTCCACAGCGCCGGCAACAGCAGCAGGGAAACCGGAACGGCGGTGATGACGATGAAGGACTGCAACGCCGTAACCCCGCCCGATCCGATGGTGACCAACACCACCGCGGCCAGCCCCATGCCGATGCACCAGAAGGCCCGCAGCCACTTCTTCGGCGAGTCGTTACCGGACATCGCCATTGCCACGGTATAGGCCATGGCATCGCCATTGGTAGCCACCGAGATGAAGCTGAGGAACAGGAACAGCGCCGAGACCAAGCCGGCCAGCGGCAGGCTCTGGGTGACGCCCAGCAGCATGGCCTCGGGCTGGGTGCCGTGGACGGTGACGATGCCGGGGGTCTGCAGCTCCAGGCCGATACCGGTGCCGCCGACCACGGTGAACCAGAACATGGTCACCAGCGGCGCGACGATGGACAGGGTCATGGTGATCTGGCGAATACTGCGGCCCCGCGAAATCTTGGCCACGTACAGCCCCATCATCGGCGCGTAACCGATGAACCAGCCCCAGTAGAACACCGTCCACCAGTCGAGCCACTTCGGGTCGGCGCGGTACAGGGTCATCGGCAGGAACTGCTCCAGTTGCAGGCCGAACGCCGCCGGGAAGCCGGTAAGGATGAACAGGGTCGGGCCGACCACGATCATGAACAGCGCCAGACCGATCATCAGCCAGACGTTGATCTCGCTGACGAAGCGGATGCCGTTCAGCCCGATCAGGCAGGAGGTGGTGTACATGGCCGTCACCAGGATGATGGTGATGGACTGGGTCAGCAGATCATTGGGCAGGCCCCACACGGCGTTCAGCGCATTGCTGATCTGCAGGCCGAGGAAGCCGATCGGGCCGATGGTGCCGGCGACCACCGCAATGATCGAGGTGGCATCGGCGAGGTTGCCGATCGGTCCCTTGAGGGCGCGCTCGCCCAGCAGCGGATACAGCAGCGTGCGCGGCGCCAGCGGCAGGCCCTTGTCGTAGTGCAGGTGCATCAGCACGATCGCCAGCAGGCTGCCGAGCACCGCCCAGGCGAGGAAGCCCCAGTGTACGAACGACTGCGCCAGCGCCACGTGGGCCGCCTGCTCGGTGTTCGGTTGCACGCCGGCGAACAGCGGCGGCGGGCTGGCGAAGTGCATCAGTGGCTCGGCGGCTGCCCAGAAGGCGCCGCCGCCGGCCAGCAGCGCGCACATGATGACGGCGATCCAGTTGAAGGTACTGATGTCCGGCGTCCGGTCGACGCCGCCCAGGCGTACGCGGCCGCACTTGCTGAAGCAGATGCCCAGGCTGACGAGGAAGGTCGCCAGCATCAGCACCTGCCAGTAAAGCCCGAAGGCCTTGGTCGACCAGGCGAACAGCGTGTTGACCAGCGCCGAGACGGCGTCGATGTCCACCAGCGCCGCCACCAGGAAACTGAGCAGGAAGCCGCCGCTGATGACGAACAGGGGCCAGTCGATGCCTTGCAGTGCAGGGTGCTTCATCGGCGCGCTGCCTAGGGTCTGGGTCGGGAACACTTTCATGATGCCTCCAGGTTGTAGCTTAGGCCCCGCCGGCATGCGGCACGCGCGGGGCGAATGACCATGGGTTGGGGAAACGACACGGAGCGTTTCGTCAGCGCAAGCGGCGCCTGTCGCTCGCGCGCCCTGGAGGCAGCAGGTAAAGGGGTTGTGCGGGTAGGCACAGGCCAGCTCCACGGTGGGAGATGGACGAGGCACTGTTCTTGTTTTTGTTCATGGCGTCCTCACGGGGGGTGGAAAATCAGTTCCGCGGCGTGGTGCCGCGTTCCAGCAGGTTCAGCCAGTTCAGGCCCATGATCTTGCGCACCTCGTCCTCGGCGAAGCCGCGCTGACGCAGGCCCTGGGCGATGACGGGGAAGTCGCGGCTGTCACGGAACCAGTGCAGCGGCGCCGGCCAGTCGGCGTTGTCCGCCGAGCCTTCGCCGTAGTCCTTGGCCTTGCTCCAGCGGCCGTTACGCATCCACTCCAGCACCTGCAGCGGCTGCTGCTGGCAGAGGTCGGTGCCGATACCGATGTGATCGATGCCCATCAGGTCCGCCGTGCGCGCGACCATGTCGCAGAATTCGTCGAGCTGGCACTGCGAACCGCCGCGCAGGTGGAAGGGATAGGTGCTGAAGCCGAGCAGGCCGCCCGATTCGGCGATGCCACGCAGCACCGCATCGGACTTGTTGCGCTTGGCCGCATGGAAGCTGGTGGGGTTGGCGTGGGAGATGATCACCGGCCGGCTCGACAGCTCGATCGCCTCCAGCGTGCTGCGCTCGGCGCTGTGGGACATGTCGATGAGCATGCCGACGCGGTTCATCTCCGCAATCACCTGGCGGCCGAAGCGGCTGATGCCGGTGTCCTCGCGCTCGTAGCAGCCCGAAGCCAGCAGGCTCTGGTTGTTGTAGGTCAGTTGCATGATGAAGACCCCGAGCTGGCGGAAGACCTCCACCAGGTCGATGTCGTCTTCGATGGGCGAGCAGTTCTGGAAGCCGAAGAAGATCCCGACCCGGCCCTCCTGCTGTGCCAGGCGAATATCCGAAGCCTGCCGCACAGGGCGGATCAGCTCGGGAAAGGCCTCGAAGCGGCGGTTCCACTCGCCGATGCGCGACAGGGTTTCGCGGGCGGTCTCGTGGTAGGCGATGGTGGCGTGGACGGCGCTCAAGCCGCCCTCGCGCATCTGCTGGAACAGCTCGGGGCTCCAGTTGGAGTACTGCAGGCCGTCGATCATCAGAAGCTCTTGCATGGCGTTCTCTCCCTCAGGGACGCACGTACACGGTCTTGACCACCGTGTAGAAATCGCGGGCGTACTGCCCCTGCTCGCGGGGGCCGAAGCTGGAATCCTTGCGGCCGCCGAAAGGCACGTGGTAGTCGGTGCCGGCGGTGGGCAGGTTGACCATCACGCAGCCGGTGTTGGCGCGGCGCTTGAAGTCGCTGGCGTGCTTGAGCGACTGGGTCATGATCCCGGCGGTCAGCCCGAAGCGGGTGTCGTTGAGGATGGCCAGCGCCTCCTCGTAGTCCTTCGCCTTGATCACGCAGGCGATGGGCCCGAACACCTCGTCGCGGTTGATGCACATGTCGTTGCGGGTATCGACGAAGAGCGCCGGGCGCATGTAGAAGCCCTCGTGCTCTTCGGTAATGCGCTCACCGCCGTACACCAGGCGCGCGCCCTCGGCCTTGGCGTCCTCGATGTAGCGCAGGTTCTGCGCCAGCTGGCGCTCGTCGACCACCGGGCCGATCTGAACGCCTTCACGCAGCGGATGGCCGACCTTGAGCTGCTTCATGCGCTCGATCAGCGCTTCGACGAAGCGGTCATGCACGCCCTCGGTGACGATCAGCCGGGACGACGCCGTGCACTTCTGCCCGGTGCCGAAGAAGGCGCCGTTCACCGCGCACTCCACAGCCAGCTCCAGGTCGGCATCGTCGAGCACCACCAGGGCATTCTTGCTGCCCATTTCCAGTTGGCAGCGGACGAAGTTGGCGGCCGTCGCGGCGGCGACCCGGCGCCCGGTTTCCACCGAGCCGGTGAAGCTCAGGGCGTTGATTCCGCTGGAGTGGATCAGGCGTTCGCCCACCTCGGCACCGCTGCCCATCACCAGATTGAAGGTGCCCGCCGGCAGCGCCTGGCGGGCGATGATCTCGGTCAGCGCCCAGGCGCTGGCCGGCACGGCATTGGCCGGCTTGAACACCACCGCGTTGCCGAACGCCAGGGCCGGGGCGATCTTCCAGGCGGCGGTGGCCATCGGGAAGTTCCAGGGAGTGATGATGGCGACCACGCCGACCGGCTCGCGGCGTACCTCGATCTCCACGCCGGGGCGCACCGAGTCCGCCGTCTCGCCCATCTGCCGCAGGGCCTCGGCGGCGTAGTAATGGAAGAACTGCCCGGAGCGATAGACCTCGCCGACACCTTCGGCCAGGGTCTTGCCCTCTTCACGGGACAGTTGCTCGCCGAGTTCAGCCTTGCGGGCGATGAGTTCGTTGCCGATGGCCATGAGCACCTGGTAGCGCTCTTCCAGCCCGCTGCGCGCCCAGATGGCCTGGGCGGCGCTGGCAGCGTGGATAGCCTGGTCCGCCTGGGTGGCGTTTGCCTGGGCGTAATGGCCCACCACGTCCTCGACGTCGGCAGGGCTGCGGTTGGCAATACTCGAGGCGCCTTCGACCCAGGCGCCACCGATGTAGTTGTTGAAAATCTTGCTGGGCATGTGCACCTCCGTTCTCGCTTTGAGCGCATGGTAGGTGCCGCCTCAGATAAACTAAAATTAGTTGTGAATATTGATTGATAAGGAAAACTTACCATGCTGCCGGACCTGAAGATCGTGCAGTTGCGCCACTTTGTCTGGGTTGCCGAGTTGCAGGGCTTCCATGCTGCGGCGGAGCGCGCGCACCGTACCCAGCCGGCCATCTCGCTGTCGATCCGCGACCTGGAGGGCAAACTCGGCCAGGCGCTGTTCGAGAAGCGCAACGCGCGGGTCACCAAACCCGAGCTGACGCCCTTCGGCATTCAGTTCCTCGCCTATGCCAAGGAACTGATCGAGCACCACGACCGGGTGGTCCGCGACATGAGCCTGATCGCCCAGTACAAGTCCGGGCACCTGCGCATCGCCTCGGTGCCGTCCATCGCCAGCCGGCTACTGCCGGACATCCTCACGCGCTTCATAGGCGATGCCACGGACCTGCACGTCAGCCTGTTCGACGACAACTCCGAAGCGGTGCTGAACATGGTGGAGAACCAGCAGGTGGACTTCGGCATCTCCAGCCTCTGGGAAGCCGAGAGCGACATCCGCTTCATCCCTATCTGGGAAGACAGCATCGGCGTGGTCTGCCACCAGAGCCATCCACTGGCCGGCGAAGCGCAACTCGGCTGGCAACAACTGCGCGGCGAGCGCCTGATCGCCAACGGCACCTCGCGCCTGCTGGCCGGCACCCGCGCCGAAGAGCTGGTCACCGACTCGCAGTTCTATATCTCCAACATGATTTCCCTGCTGGCGATGATCGAGGCCGGTATGGGCATCACCACCCTGCCCCGCTTCGCCTTCCCCGCCGAGCCGGGCCAGTTGCGCTTCATTCCTCTGGCCGACCCGCTGGTGACCCGCGACATCGGCATCGTGCGCCAGGCCAACCGCTCGCTACCGGTGGCCGCCCAGGCACTGTTCGAGTTCATCCTGCGCGACAACGAGCTCGACCCCGAGGAATGGCGATGAGTGAGCCTCGCTCATCAACCAAGCCATTTGAATAAGGGTTCCTTATCAATCGATAGGGCGATCTGAATTGCTCCGGGGAGCCGCCTGTCCCACCATCGGCGGCAGATCAATAACAAGCTGCCTCCCGGTCGCCAACACGCAACGGGGGCGCGGTAAACGCCAGTTGAGGGCCCCCGAATGAGCACCCCTTCAATCATGGAATCAGGCCTGCCCGAGGCCGCGATTCCCTACATGCGCCCTGCCCACCTGGTCATGGACCTGGAACGCCTTGGCAGCCTGCACCAGAGCCGCCTGAGCTTCATGCGCAGCCTGGTCCGCCGGATCATGCGCGAGCAGTGGCAGATCGACGCGCCGCGTTTCGATCTGGATGCCGACGGCTATGGCACGGTGATCTACCGCATCCGCACCCGCAGCGACCTGTTCAGTTTCGTGCTGTTTTCCCAGTACCTGGCGCCGGAAAAACGCAACGACCGCGTCATCGCCAACGAATGGGACCTGACCATGGCGCTCTGCGAGGGCGAGGTGGACGACGCCTATGTGGACTACCTGCGCCAAAACGTACCCTTGCAGGAAGCCGGCCGGCTCGACGCCAAGGTGATGGTGCTGTCCCGCGCCAACCGCAGCGTGCGCAATTTCGACAGCGTGGTGGACGCCCTGAGCCAGGGGCGCCAGCCCGACGTGGCGCAGATCGCGCGGGTCGGCTACCTCTACCGCACCACCGCGGTCTACGGCAGCGGCAAGCTCGGCATGGCCGACTGGGAGAAGGTCAGCCGCAAGCACCCGGACTTCGCCCGCCCCTTCGCCGCCGAGATGTTCACCTGTTTCATGCTGCGCAACTTCAGCCTGCAACAGGCCGAGCACATTGCCCGCCAGCGCTCGCCGGCCACCGCCGTGCCCTTCGAACCGAAGCTCAAGCGCTACTTCGGTATCGGCAACTCCACCGGGCTCGGCATGGCGCCCTACCTGATCAACCATCCGCAACTCATCAGCCGCTGGATCGAAATGCGCGAGCTGGCCCTGGCGCGTATCGTCGCCAGCGGTCCCGTGGCGGCCGACAAGTGGCTACGCCTGCCGCAGCTGGTGACGCGCGCCATCCGCCATATCGAACAATCCTTCACCGAAGACGCGTGGCAGACCACCCACAACCAGCAGGTGCTCGCGAACCTGCAGGCCCTGCGCGACTGGATCGGCCACGCTCCGCTGGCAACCTGGAAAGCCCTGCAGGATTGGGCCTTGCAGCATGCCAGCCTGCAGGGACAGGAGCTGATCAACTGCATCCTGCTGGAGCTGCATCCAGAGTGGGTGGATGAGTTGGAGGAGCGCCTCGCCCTGCCCGAACAGCTCGACCTGCGCCCGGAGATGCCCATCGCTGAACTCAAGGCCCTGATCGAGGCTCGCTACGACTGGGCCCTGGCCATCGACTTCGCGGCCGACGGCGCCCAGGAGACCTTCTGGTACCGCTCCGAAGAGAAGCAGGAGCCGCGCCTCGGCAACTGCAGCCTGGACAGCGGCCGCGACAAGCAGATGCCCCTTGGCATCGGCTTCCTGGCGCAGCAGTGCCACCGCGAGATCAGCACCTACCTGGCGGACCACCCGGAACACAAGGTTGCCCACTTCCTGCTCAGCCATCCTCAGCAGCGCGGCATCGTCCGTCGCATCCAGGGCATGGCCATGACCCACTACGGCGAGATCCGCGCCAACCTGCTGGATCGCGAGGTGCTGCCCATGCACCTGCTGCGCTGCAAGCTGTCGTTCTTCGGGGTGAGCAAATTCGATCCACGCTCGCGCCTGTGGGTACGCAACACCATGTTCCAGGGTGCGCCCCTGCTGGAGGATATCGGCCAGCCCTTCGACGATGACTGGTTCCTGCCGCTAGCCCCCACCCAGGAGAATGCGTGATGCTGATTTCCGCCAACGAACTGAAAGCCTTGCTCAAGCGCGTATTCGAAGGCATGGGTTACGCCCAGGGCACCTACGAAGACGCCGCGACCCTGGTGGGCTGGCTGCACCTGCACGGCGAAGACGGCCTGGGCGAACTGGAGCGGGCGCTGGAGCTGGTGGCCGACCGTGAGCGTCCGGCCAGCGAGCTGATCGCGACGCAGCCCGCCGTCCTGACGTTCGAGGGCCACGGCCGCAGCGCGCTGAACTGCCTGCCGGCAATCCTGGAGCTGGCGCGCACCGAAGCCCTGGCGCAGGGTCGCGTCAGCGTCGAGATCGACCACTGCCACAACCGCAAGTTCGTCCTCAAACTGTTGGCGGACTGTGCCCGACAGGGCCTGTGGGCCCAGGCCAGCTGGGACAACGGCCATGGGCCGGTGCATCGGCACATGGCCCTGATCGGTGCCGGCGACGCCTACCCGACCTATCAGACGTACAGGCTCCCGGAGCAGGCGCCTCTGGCGAATCGGCAGTCGCTGAGCCTGGCCCTCGGTACCCCGGGCTGCCCGCAGCCGTCAGCCAGGCCGGTCGCGGCCCGCTACGACCGATGCGTTTCCCCGGCGGATTTCGCCCTGGCTGGCGAGCAGGCCCTGGAGAACGGCATGGAGGTTTCCCCTGCCCTGTGGAACCGCCTCAACCAGTTGGCCGAGGCGGTGCTGGTGGAGAACTCCGAGCGCTCGCGCAGCGGCGCCGGCGGGCGCTGAGGGCCAGGGGCCGCGACGGCCCGGAGCAGGAACCGGTGCGCGCGGCGCACCCTACCTGATTTCGTCCGCAGGCGCTCAGGCTGGTTGGGCATGCACGGAGCTCCCCACACCACGCTCAGTTGCCCGCCGACAGTCCGCAGTCGATGGCCAGGTCGGCGCCCGTGATCGACCGTGCTCCCGGCTGGCACAGGAAGTAGGCCAGGTCCGCGACTTCCGCCGGCTGGATGAAGCGGGCGCCGGCGTCCTGCGGATACTTCGCCAGCAGTTCCCGGTAGTAAGCCTCCGGGTTGCCCTGGCCATAGCGTTCGGCCTGGAACTTCAGCATCGGGGTTTCGATGTCTCCCGGCGACACTGCATTGCAGCGCACGCCAAAGGGCGCCAGATCAAGCGCGAGCGTCTTGCTCAACAGGGTCACGCCGCCTTTGCTCGCGCAGTAGGCCGCCGCATTGCGGTTGCCCTGGCGTCCGGCGTCGCTGGAGATGTTGACGATGGCACCCTCGGACGCTTTCAAGTGCGGGATAGCCGCCGCGCACATGAAGAAGGTCGCCTTCAGGTTCACGCCCAGCACGATGTCGAAATCCTCTTCGCTGAAGCTTTCCACCGGCCCTTCACGCCAGACACCGGCGGCGTTGACCAGGCCGTCCAGCCGGCTGAAGGCGGCGATGGCCGCTGCCACCGCCTCGTGGCAGGTGGCTGGACCACGGATATCGCCGGCAAAGACCTCACAGGCCGGATGTTCAAGCTGCAGCGCGGCGAGGCCGGTAGCGTCCAGATCGGTGGCAAAAACCTGCCAGTTGCCCTGGAGGAAGCGCTCGACCAGCGCGCGGCCGACGCCGCCGGCAGCGCCTGTGATGAGTACAACGGGAGCGGTCATGAGTCATGTTCTCCGAATCAGGGGGCCTTGTTTTCAATCAGGCAGTTGCCGCCATCCACCACCAGCAACTCGCCGGTGATGTAGCTGGCCTCCGGCGATGCGAGGAAGGCCACGGCGGCGGCCACTTCCTCCGGACGCCCGGCACGGCCAATCGGTACGTAGCGCGCCGCCTCCACTTCCTCCGGCGTGCTGGAGCCGGTCGCGATCCAGCCCGGCGCCACGCTGTTCACCGTGATGCCCTTGCCGGCAACTTCCAGCGCCAGGCCCATGTTCAGCCCCACCATCCCCGCCTTGGCCGCGCTGTAGGCGGCTTCGCCCGGATTACCGCCACGGGTGCCGGTGGTGGAGCTGATATGCACGATTCGTCCGTAGCCGCGCGCCTGCATGCCCGGCAGCACGGCACGGGTGAGCAGGAAGGCTGTGGTCAGGTTGCGGGTGATCGAGAGGTTCCAGGTATCCAGGTCCATGCCGGCCACCTCGGCAAAGGGCTCCGGGCTGCCCTGCATGGCCATGCCGGCGTTGTTCACCAGAATGTCGATGCGCCCCCAGAGGGACTCGGCCCAGGCACCGAACTCACGCACCTGCACTTCTTCCGTGAGGTCCACCGCCCGCCCCTCGGCCACGAAGCCTTCGGCACGCAACTCCGCCACCCGCTCAGCGATACGCGCGCTGCTGGCGGTGACGATCAGCTTCACGCCGGCTGCTCCCAACCGGCGTGCGATGGCCATGCCGATGCCCTGTTCACTGCCCGCCCCACTGACCAGCGCCACCTGGCCCTGCCAACCTGAATTCAACATGCTGTTTTCCTCTTGCCACGTTGTCGTTGGGGTAGAAATTAAGGGCAGTTGGCTGATAGAAAAAGACGACTGTCATCAGCAAAACTGAAAACCGCCATGGCCTTTACCAGCGAATCGCTCAAGGTATTCCTCGCCGTCCTCGACGGCGGCTCCTTCTCCGCCGCCGCCCGCAAGCTAGGGCGCGTGCCCTCGGCCGTCAGCATGGCGGTGTCGCAACTGGAAGCGGAGCTGGACCTCACGCTGTTCGACCGTTCCACCCGCAAGGCCCTGCCCACCCCGGCCGCCCGAGCGCTGGAGCCGCAGGCGCGGCAGGTTGCCGGTCAGTTGAACCTGCTGGACGCCCATGCCCTGCAGTTGCACCAGGGCCTGGAACGGCGCCTGACCCTGGCCATGGCACCGGAGCTGCAAACCGGCGCCTGGAGCCGCCCACTGGCAACACTCGCCCGTGAGTTCCCCACGCTGGAGATCGAGGTGCGTTCGGCCTCGCAGTCCGAAGCCGTGCGCATGCTGCATGAAGGGTCTGTGCAACTGGCGTTGGTGTTCGAGCGCCCCGGCATCGATGAACGTGAGGCCTTCCTCGAAGCCGGTAGCCAGCTGCTGGTGGCTGTCGCCGCGCCGGGCTATCCGGCCAGCGGCCACGGCGTCCCACTGGGCGAGGCGCAGATGGCCAATGCCCGCCAGATCATCGTCGCCTCAGGGGAACCCACTGCGTCCGACCCGCAGATCGTGCTGTCGCACCGCGTCTGGCTGACCGACAGCTACCTGGCAACACTCGACCTGGTGCAGGCAGGCCTGGGCTGGGCCTACCTGCCCCAGCCGCTGATCCAGCCATTGATTGCCTCGGGGTCGCTCAGCGAAGTCGCCTTCGACAACATGGCCAGCCAGATGCGTTTGTGGGTGGACATCGTCTGGATCAAGAGCCGCCCCCTGGGGCTGGGCGCCACGCGTTACCTGGAGCTGATGCGCGAGCAGCTCAAGACCGGGCCACGGCGTTCATGACGCCTGACGGACACGCCGTGGGCGCGCGCATCCCAAGGCTGCCCCAGGCAATTGGCTAGCGACTACGGGTATCAGGCAACGACCGGGATCAGCGGGTCGGCGGCAGCCAGCGCGGTGGCACGATCAGCCGCCGGCGGGTAGATCCACACGGAGTTGATCTGCTGCTTGATGGACTTGCCTTCCTGACGCTCGAATTTGATCTGGCGATCCCAGCCTTCGGTGAACACGGCACCCCAGGCGCCGAGGTCCAGGCAGGTGACGTACTTGGGCTGGCTGTAGGGAATCGACGCAACGCCCAGCAGGCTGGCAGCGACGTTGTTGCCGGCGGAGCGCCCCAGGGCGATCGCGTGCTGGCAGGACATCAGCGCATGGTTGCCCTGGTCATCGCATGCCGCGCGGGCGACGTCGCCGGTGGCGAACACACCGTCATGCCCGTGCACCTTCAGGTGGGCGTCGACGTGCAGGCGACCCTGGTCGTCGCGCTCGGCCGGAACCTGCTCGGTCAGCGAGCTGGCGCGCACGCCAACGGTCCAGATAACGGTGTCCGCCTCGATGCGCTCACCACTGAACAAGGTCACGCCGGCGGCATCTACCGAAGCCACTCCGCTGTTCAGGCGCCACTCGATACCCAGCTCGGCGGACGCCTCGGCAATGGCCCCACGGGGACCTTCACCCAGCGCAGCGCCGATCTCGCTGCCACGGTCGACGACGATCACGCGTACATCGGCCTCTTCACCCAGCACGGCACGCAGGCGGGCCGGCATTTCGGCGGCGGTTTCGATACCCGTGAAGCCGCCACCGGCGACAACCACGGTGTTACGGCTGCTGGAAGCCGGACGCTCGGCCAGAGACTGGATATGACGGTCCAGGCGCACGGCCTCCTCCAGTTGGTCCACATCAAAGGCATGTTCGACGCCGGCCATCGCCGGGCGCACCACCTGGCTGCCGGTGGCCAGGACCAGGCGGTCATAGCTCAGCTCGGCGAACTGGCCATCGACACCGCGATAGCCCACGCGCTTGCCCTCGACGTCGATGCGCTCGGCGAAGCCTTTTACGAAGGTAACGCCCACCGCGTCGAACAGTTCACCCAGCGGCGCCACCATCTTGTGCACCTCGGGTTCGTAGAAGCGCGGACGTACGCGCAGCTCGGCCTGGGGTGCGAGCACCACCACTTCGACGTCATCGCGGCCATGCTGGTCCAGCAGGCGAGTTGCGCTCAGGGCGCTCCACATGCCACCGAAGCCGGCGCCGACGATCAGGATGCGTTGTTTCATGGTTCTCTCCACAAGGCGAAAAGCGAGGTTGTTCCGGGCAGGTGCCCCGACATTCATTTGCCGGGATGTGAGGTCATTGCCCCTAACCACACCGGATAACTACGACTATATTTGTCGTAGTTATTTTCGGCAAGCATTTTTCCTTGCCGGCTCATGCCGCTCGTCGTCATCATGCCCTCCAGGCCGCGACAAATATGGGCGTTAACGCTTCAATCCTTTAGCATTGAAGCGTCTGAAGTGAAGGAAGGTTTCCGCCGTGAAGCTGGAAACACGAGAAACGTAATAGAGAAAGGCCGCCAAAATGGCGACAGTATTAGTCGGAGTTAACCATGGCTTTGTACAGCGCAGGCGTGGAGTACGGCATCCATTGCCTCCTCTACCTGGCGGACGAAAAAGGCGACGGTCGCGTAGCCAGCGTGCGCACCCTGGCCGAGTTGCAGGGCGTGCCGCCGGAACTGCTGGCCAAGGTCTTCACCCGCCTGGCGCGGGCGGGCCTGGTGGCGGCGACGGAAGGCGTGCGCGGCGGCTTCCGCCTGGCGCGGCCGGCCGACCAGATCAGCGTGCTCGATATCGTCCGCGCCATCGATGGCGACAAGCAGATATTCGAATGCCGCGGCGTGCGCGAGCGCTGCGCGATCTTTGGCAGTGAATGCCCGGCGCCGAACTGGGCCGTGGCCGACCCCTGCTCCATCCACGCCGTAATGCAGCAGGCGCAGCAACGCATGGAAGAAGCCCTCGCCCAGCAGACCGTACTCGACCTGGTGCGCCGCGTCGCACGCAAGGCCCCGCCCGAATTCGGCGAACAGGTGCTGCGCTGGATGAACGACCGCCATGACGGCAAGGTGGAAATCGGGCCGCTCTGAGGCCACCCGGCGGAATCATCCTTGATGGGCTGTAGGGTGCGCTGCGTGTTCAGCCGGGGGACATAGGTAACGGGTGTCGGGAGACATGGGTAACGCATTTAGGCTTACGGAATCCTTCGACTCTGGAGTTCGAGCGATGCCGTGGCAGGAGTGCACCACCATGTCGATTCGACGCGAGTTTGTGCGGTTGGCCGAACAACCGCAGAGCAACGTGCGGGAGCTGTGTCGGCGCTACGGCATCAGCCCGAAAACCGCCTACAAATGGTTACAGCGCCACCGCGAGCACGGCGATGCGGGGTTGCAGGAGCGCTCACGCCGGCCGTTGCACAGCCCTGGGCGCAGCGACCCGGACTTGGAACAGGCGGTGGTGCAGTTGCACCACCGTTTCCCGTATTGGGGCGCCCGCAAGCTGCGCGGCCTGCTGCCGGCCGCGTTCGAGCGTCCCCACCACAGCACCCTCGACGCCATCCTCCGCCGCCATGGTTGCCGGGTGCGCTACCACGCCGAGGAGGCCGAAGCTCCGGCCACGCAGCGCTTCGAGCACTGCCAGCCGAACGAGCTCTGGCAGATGGACTTCAAGGGCCACTTCCCGCTCGCCGACGGCCGCTCGTCGCGCTGCCACCCGTTGACGCTGTTGGATGATCACTCACGCTTTGCCCTCTGCCTGGAGGCCTGCGAGGGCGAGCGCCTCGAACTGGTTCGACCGCACCTGATCCAGGTCTTTCGCCGCTATGGCCTACCGCGCCGGATCACCGCCGACAACGGTCCGCCCTGGGGCTCGAACATCGCGGGCGGCCTGTCCGCCCTGGAGGTCTGGCTGATGCGGCTCGGCATCGAGGTCAGCCACAGCCGCCCTCATCATCCGCAGACCCAGGGCAAGCTGGAACGCTTCCACCAGACACTCAAGCGCGAGTTACTGCAGCGCTCGTTTCGCGACTTGGCGCACTGCCAGCAGGCGATGGCGCACTGGCGGGAGCAGTACAACCACGACCGCCCGCATGAGGCGCTGGGCCAACTGCCACCGATCACGCGCTACCAGCCAAGCCGGCGCAGCTACCCGGAGCAATTGCCTGAACTGGACTACGAACCGGGCGACCGGGTGCTCAAGGTCGGCCGCGTCGGCCAGGTCAGTTTCCAGGGACGCAGCCTGTTCGTCGGCGGGGGGCTGTACGGGGAACGCGTCGCTCTCCGCCCCACCGCCGTCGATGGCGTCTACGATGTGGTGTTCATCCACAAGACCCTGCGCCAAGTCGACTTGAGACCGGGCAAGACATGATCATCAACCCGTTACCCATGTCTCCCGACAAGCGTTACCCATCTATCCCGGCTGAACACTGCGCGCACCGAAACCCTGCACGGGGCAATAGGTGCGCACGGCGCACCCTACGAATTCAATCCAATACCGGCGAACCCATCGTCTGGGAACGGACACCGCTGTGTTGGGCTTCGCTGCGCTTTGCGCCAACCTACGGGGCCGCTACGCGGCCCTTTCGCGAATGAATTCGATCCCACAATTTTTCCTACGTCCAACCAATTGACCTTCTAGACGACCAGTCTAAAATCCATTCCCCATGACCGACGCCCACCCCAGACCCCGTCGCGGCCGCCCGCCCAAGGTTGACCGCGACTTCACTGATACCCGTACCGCACTCATCCGCTGCGGCATGGAAATCCTCACTGAGCAGGGTTTCATGTCCACCGGCATCGACGCCGTGCTCAAGCGCGTGGGCGTGCCGAAGGGCTCCTTCTATCACTACTTCGACAGCAAGGAAGCCTTCGGGCAGGCGGTGCTGGAGAGCTATGCCGGCTACTTCGCCCACAAGCTCGACCGTTACCTGCTGCAAGAGGACGTGACGCCGCTGCAACGCCTCGAGAACTTCGTCGAGGACGCCAAGGCCGGCATGCTCCGCCACCAGTTCTGCCGGGGCTGCCTGGTGGGCAACCTGGGCCAGGAAGTGGCCATCCTGCCGGAGGCTTTCCGCCTGGAACTGGAGGCCATCCTGTGCAGTTGGCAGGACCGCCTGGCCCAATGCCTGCGCGAAGCCCGCACTGCTGGCGAGTTGTCGGTGAATGCGGACTGCGATGGGCTGGCGGCGTTCTTCTGGATCGGTTGGGAAGGCGCCGTGCTGCGCGCCCGGCTGACGCGGGACAACGTTCCGCTGGATGTTTTCTTCAAAGGATTCCTGGCCGGATTGCCGCGCTAGCCCGAGTGGGCGCGCGGTTTTTCGGGCCTATTTATAGACGATTGGTCTAATTGGAGGTGCAAGCATGTTCGACGCAATCCTGATCGAGAAAGACGAAGCCGGTTACCGCGCCCGCAATACCCAGATTGATGAGGCGCAACTGCCTGAAGGCGATGTGACGATCCGTGTGGACTACAGCACGCTGAACTACAAGGACGGCCTGGCCATCACCGGCAAGAGTCCGGTGGTGCGGCAGTTCCCTATGGTGCCGGGCATTGATCTGGCCGGCACGGTGGAGGCCAGCAACCACCCGGATTACCAGGCCGGTGATGCGGTACTGCTCAACGGCTGGGGGGTGGGTGAGACTCATTGGGGTGGCTTGGCGCAGAAGGCACGCCTGAATGGCGACTGGCTGATCCCGTTGCCTAGCGCCTTCACCCCTCGCCAGGCCATGGCCATCGGCACCGCTGGCTACACCGCCATGCTCTGTCTGCTGGCCCTGGAGCGCCACGGCCTGAAGCCCGGCCAGGGCGATGTGCTGGTAACCGGGGCCAACGGCGGTGTGGGCAGCTTTGCCATCGCCCTGCTCGCCCGCCTGGGCTACCGCGTAGTCGCCGCCACCGGTCGAACCAGTGAAGTGGACTACCTCAAAGGCCTGGGCGCCGCCGAAATCATCGACCGCAGCGAACTTTCCGAACCGGGCCGCCCGCTGGGCAAGGAACGCTGGGTGGCCGCCATCGACTCGGTGGGCAGCCACACCCTGGCCAACGTCTGCGCCGGGCTGCGTGCCGACGGTGCCGTGGCCGCCTGCGGACTGGCCCAGGGCATGGACTTACCCGCCACCGTGGCGCCCTTCATCCTGCGCGGCGTGAGCCTGCTGGGGATCAACAGCGTCACCCGCCCGCGCGTCGAACGCATCGAAGCCTGGGAGCGCCTGGCACGGGACCTGGATATCGCCCAACTGGACGCCATCACCCGCGAAATCGGCCTGGGCGACGCCATCGCGGCAGCCGGCGAGCTGCTGGCCGGTAAGGTGCGCGGCCGCGTAGTAGTCAACGTAAACGCTTGATGCCTGAGGGCGAGTCAGCCCTCTTCCAGCAATCCCACCATCCTCTGTGCCAGCCCTCGCTGCGCGGCGAGGCGCTGGACGATCCGTTCGACGATCTCGACCCGCGCCGCCGCGCCCGCCCTCATCTCGCCCATGGCATGGAGGGCTGCAGCGGATTTCTCCAGCCCGGCGCGGGTGGAACCGCCGACATGTTCCATGCCTGCCCTGGCCTCCTCGGCGGCCTTCTGCAGGCCCTCGGCGATCAGGCGAATCTGCCCGCTGGATTCATTGGCACGCAGCGACAGGTTGCGCACCTCATCCGCCACCACAGCGAAGCCGCGCCCGTGGGCACCGGCGCGCGCCGCTTCGATGGCGGCGTTCAAGGCCAGCAGGTTGGTCTGTTTTGCGATGTCCTGGATGCTGCCGACGATGGCGCCGATTCGCATGGACTGGCTGCCCAGCTCATTGAACACCTGGCCGATATGCGCCATGTAGGCGTCCAGTTCGCCAATGGCACCGGCGGTGGCCTGCATGCTGTCGGCGCCCAGCTGGACCTTCTCGCCGGCGGCGCGAGCCAGTGAGTTGGCGTACTGCATGTCCGCTTCGCAATGGAGGATGGCGTCTAGCAACTCGCCCAAGGGCGCTTGCAGATGGGTGTTGGCGGGGATGCGCACCGGCTCCGGTTCGACAGCCGCGATCACCTGGGCGACGGGCGCGCGCGCTGGTACCTCCACGCGCACCTCGACCACCACCGGCGGTTGAAGGTGGTACAGCAGGCCAGCGGCAACGATAGCGCCCAGCGACACGGCCATCAGCCATCCACTGGTCAGCAGGAAGGCGATCAGGGAAAGCACGCCGCCACTGCCAAGCAGCAGTGCGGCGAGGGGTTTGCGGGGCATTTAAAAGCTCCTTCTACATCGCGGGTACAAGAACCTGTGGGGGCGAATTCATTCGCGAAGGGCAGCGCAGCTGCCCCATCTGGGCCTGAACATGGCGGGCCTCCGGCCCGCTTGGCGATTGAAATCGCCCCCACAGGTAAAGCAGGCCGTGCCCATGCCGGGCAGCGGCACTCGATCTCAGAACAGCGTCCAGGTGTAACTCAGGATCAGCCGGTTCTCGTCGATGTCGGTGCGGTAGTTGGAGCGCGCGGCAACGTTGCGCACGCGCACGCCAAGGCCCTTGAGGGCGCCGTTCTGGAAGGCGTAGCTGATGTCCAGGTCGCGCTCCCGGTCCTTGCCCTCGAAGCCCTTGCCGGTGTCCACGTTGTCGCCGGTGATGTAGCGGGTACTGGCCACCAGGCCGGGGATGCCGAGGGCAGCGAAGTCGTAGTCGTAGCGCACCTGCCAGGAGCGTTCGTCGGCGAAGGCGAACTCGTAGGTGGGTACTTCGTTGCCCAGCGGGCTGACGTTGGCGAATACGCGCGGGAAGGAGCTGTCACCGAACATCGCCTGGTAACCGACGTAGAAGGTGTGGCCACCGCGCTTGGCCGACAGCAGCGAGAAGAAGGCCTGGTTGTCGATCTCGCCGATCAGTTTCTTGCCGTCTTCGCTGGAGTCGAAATAGCCGACGTTGGCACCCAGTACCCAGTTGCCCACCGGCTCGCTGTGCTTGAGGCCGAAGAAGCGCTGGTCGTAGATGTCTTCCAGCTGCGCATACCAGGCGCTGAGCGTGGTGCGGTTGGCGTTGAAGGCGTAATCGGCGCCGGCGTAGTTGAAGGCGTCGCTGGAGGCCTGGCGCTGCGGCAGGTGGCCGAGCATGGCCTGCATCTTGTCGTCACCGGCCTCGTTGCGCAGGCTGGTGCTGGTGAGGTGGCCACCCTGCAGGGTCAGCCCGGCGATTTCGTTGGAGGTGATGCTCGCGCCCTGGTAGCTCGGCGGCAGCAGGCGGATATCGCTGAACACCAACACCGGCAAGTTGGGTTGCAGCTCCCCTACTTTCAGCTCGGTCTTCGAGAAACGCATCTTGCCGGCCACGCCGAGGCGGCTGTAATCATCGGCCGCCTTGCCGTCTTCCTGCACCGGTAGCAGGCCGGTGTTCACCCGGTCGGGGCTGCTGTCGAGCTTGATGCCGAGGGTGCCGATGGCGTCGAGGCCGAAGCCCACCGGACCTGGCGTGTAGCCGGACTTGAAGTTGAGGATAAAGCCCTGGGCCCACTCTTCGGCCTTGGACTGCTTGTTGGGGCCGACGATGTCGGAGAAGTCGCGGCTGAAGTAGTAGTTGCGCGCCTGCAGGGTCGCGGTGGAGTCCTCGATGAAACCGGACTCGGCGGCCTGGGCGAAGCCGGCGCTTACGCCGGCGCAAAGCATTACGGAAAGCTTGCTCGTGGTGTTAGTCATTTCGTCGCTCTTGTTTTTATTGGGACAAAGCTTCCCCGCCGACCCTCTTTCGGGGCCATGCACGCAAGTCGGGGAAGGTGTGGCGATGGCTGCGGACAGCTCCCGCAGTCGTTCCATCACCGGTTCAGGTCAGGGATTGGGTTCGAGTACCTCCTCCCGTTCCGGCGCAGCCTTGGGGACACGACGGGCCGTCAGCAGCAGGTGGGCGAAGATGCCGAAGATCAGCCCCCAGAACGCGGCCGACAGACCGAGGAAGGACATGCCCGACGCAGTGACCAGGAAGGTGATCAGGGCAGCCTCGCGGTCCTCTGGCACGGCCATGGAACCAGCCAGCGCACTGGCGATGGCGCCGAACAGCGCCAGGCCCGCCAGCGCCGCGATCAGTTCCTTGGGCAGCGCGGTGAAGATCGATACCAGGGTGGCGCCGAAGATGCCCAGCAGCAGGTAGAACACCCCGCCCACCACACCGGAGACATAACGTCTGGCCGGGTCCTCATGGGCCTCGCGGCCGGTGCAGATGGCCGCAGTGATGGCCGCCAGCGTCAGGCCGTGACAACCGAAGGGCGCCAGCAGCAGACTGCCCAGGCCGCTGGCGGAGATGATCGGGCTCGCCGGGGTCGGGTAGCCGGCATTGCGCAGCACCGCCACGCCGGGCACGAACTGTCCGGTCAGGGCCACCATCACCAGCGGCAGCGCAATGTTGAACAGCCCGTGCCAGGTGAATGCCGGCGTCACCCATTCCGGCGTGGCGAAGCCGATTACCAGGGCCGACGTGTTGAGCTGGCCGCTGCCGGCGGCGATGGTGCAGCCCACCAGCAGCACGGCCATCACGGCGTAACGCGGCGACAGGCGCCGCACCAGCAGGTAGGTGATGAACATGGCCATCACCATCAGCGGTTCGTCCTTGAGCGAGGTGAACAGCCGGGTGCCAAAGCTGAACAGGATGCCCGCCAGCATCGCCGCCGAAATAGCCGCCGGCAGCTTGCCGACGATGCGGTCGAAGGCACCGGACAGGCCCACCAGCAGGATGATGGCGTTGGCTATCACGTAAGCCCCCACCGCCTCGCCGGCACTGATGCCCGGCAACATGGACACCAGCAGCGCCGAGCCCGGCGCCGACCAGGCGATAATCACCGGCACCCGGTAGCGCAGGCTGAGGACGATCCCCAGCACCCCGCTGCCGATGGAGATGGCCCACACCCAGGAGGACAGCAGTTCGGCCGGCATGCCGCCACTCTCGGCCGCCTGGAAAACGATCACCAGGGGGCCGGCGTAGGAAATCATGGTGGCGATGAACCCCGCCACCACGGCGGACAATGAACAGTCCTTGAACAAGGTGCGCATGCTGCCTCCCGGCCAGTGTTGCAACGCGAGGTCAGGCTCAGCCCTGTGCGGCGGTCGTCAGCGGCACAGCCTTGGGCTGGCGCTGATGCACGAAGCACATGGCCACGGCGGCGATGGCGCCGGGGATGGCGAAGGCCATGAAGTTCAGTTGCAGGGGCAGATTGATGCCCAACAGCATGCCGCCCAGCAGCGGACCGACGATGGCACCGTTGCGGCCGATGCCCGAGGCCCAGCCGAGGCCGGTGGAGCGGAACGCCAGGCCGTAGAGTTGTGCGGCGGTGGCGTAGAGCAGGATCTGGGTGCCGATGGTGGTCGCACCGGCGATGCCGATCAGCAGGTAGAGCACCGGGGTCGGGCTCTTGAAGCCCAGCAGGCTGATGGATACGGCGGCGACGATGAAGAATGCCGCTACCACCTTGGGCAGGTTGAAGCGGTCACCGAGGAAGCCGCCCGCAATGGCACCGAACATGCCGCCGAAGTTCAGGGCCAGCAGGAAGGACAGGCTCGAACCCAGGCTGTAGCCCGCGTTGGCCATCAGCTTCGGCAGCCAGGAGCTCAGGGCGTAGACCATCAGCAGGCAGCAGAAGAACGCGACCCAGATCATCACGGTGCGCAGGCCACGGCCTTCACGGAACAGTTCCAGTACCGGCGCGCCCTGAACCTTGGTTTCCACCAGGAGCAGTTCGTCGTCGTCACACAGTTCACGCTCGGGGGCCACGCGCTTGAGGATGGCGCGAGCCTGCTCGGTGCGGCCCTGGCGCAGCAGGAAGCCGACGGATTCCGGCAGGTACCAGAGGATCAGCGGCAGCAGCACAAGTGGCAGGATGGCGGCGAAGAACATCGCCTCCCAGCCGAAGCGCGGCAGCATGTAGATGCCCACGCCGGCGGAGAGCATGCCGCCCAGGGAGTAGCCGCTGAACATGATGGCGACCAGGGTGCTGCGCAGTTTCTTCGGCGCGTATTCATTCATCAGCGCCACCACGTTGGGCATCAGCCCGCCGATACCCAGGCCCGCCATGAAGCGGCAGATGCCGAACTCGGTCGGTGTGCTGGTGAAACCGTTGAGCACGGTGAAACCAGAGAACAGCACGAAGCAGATGGCGATGCCCTTCTTGCGCCCGATCTTGTCGGCCAGGGAACCGAAGGCCAGTGCGCCGAACATCATGCCGAACAGCGCGTAGCTTCCGAGGGCGCCGGCTTCCAGCGGGGTCAGGCCCCATTCTTTCATCAGCACCGGCAGGACCACGCCGTAGATGAACAGGTCATAGCCGTCGAAGATGAGCAGCAGGGCGCACCAGCACATCACCATCCAGTGGAAGGGCGTGAAGCGCGCGTTATCGATGATCTCGTGTACGTCGAGTTTTCGCATGGCATCTGTCTCTTTTGTTTTTGTTGTGTACAAACCGCAGGACGGGCGCGTGACGGTGCCCGGCCGGTAGATATGTTTGTGTGGGCCTGATGGGTTTCGCTCCGCTCTACCCATCCTACAAATGCCCATTACCGCGGAAGATCACGTCGTAGGATGGGTCGGGCGGCGTTCCGCGAGCCTGCGAAACCCATCACCACGGTGTTTTCAGCCCAGGTCACCTCCGCCCACCGGCAGGGTCACGCCGGTGATGTAGGAGGCGTCGTCGGAGGCCAGGAAGAGGATGGCGCCGGCCTGTTCGTCGATGCTGCCGTAGCGCTTCATCAGGCTGCTGTCGATCGTCTGGTCGACGATCTGCTGGTACCAGCCTTTTTCCTGCTCGCTCTGCTGCGCCGTGTTGCGCGGGATGCGGCGCGGTGGGGCTTCGGTGCCGCCCGGCGCGGTGGCGTTGACGCGGATGCCACGCTCGGCGTTCTCGAAGGCCAGGCACGCGGTGAGCGCGTTCACCCCGCCCTTGGCGGCGCCGTAGGGCACACGGTTCACCCCACGGGTGGCGATGGAGGACACATTGACGATGGCGCCCGCGCCCTGCTCCAGCATGAACGGCAGTGCGGCGTGGCAGCACCACAGGGTCGGGAACAGCGAGCGACGCACTTCGGCCTCGATCTCGTGCTCCTGGTAGTGCTCGTAAGGCTTGGCCCAGATGGTCCCGCCCACGTTATTGATGAGAATGTCCAGCCGGCCGAAGCGCTCCACCGCGACTGCGGCCACGCGATGGCATTCGGCGAACTGTTCGAGGTCGGCGGTCAGTGCCAACACCTCGACGTCGGCACCCAGCTCGTCCTGCAGCTCGAAGACCAGCTCGGAACGGTCCACCGCGACGACGCGCGCGCCCTCCTCCACCAGCCGCTCGACCACGCGGCGGCCGATACCCTGCGCCGCGCCGGTGACTAGCGCGACCTTGTCTTGGAATCTCTTGCTCATGACAGCCCCTGCAATTGGGTTCTGGTATCGCGGATTCGATCCGGGATACGGATCAGCCCCCTCTCCCTTCAGGGAGAGGGTTGGGGAGAGGGTGGATTCCGTGCGGTGGCACTACCCTCTCCCCCGGCCCCTCTCCCACACGTGGGAGAGGGGTGAATTACGCGGCGCTGGCGGCGAACTTCTCGTAGTAGAAGTTCGCGGGCGAGATGCCCTGCTCGCGGATGTACTGGCTGACCGCTTCGACCATGGGCGGCGGGCCGCACAGGTAGACGTCCACGTCGCCATCGTTGAGGTGCCCGGGCGCAATGTGCTGGGTCACGTAGCCCTTCTGCGGGTAGCTGCTGTCCGGGCTGGCCACGCAGGCGCTGAAGGTGAAGTTGGGAATGCGTGCGGCGAAGGCCTCCAGCTTGTCCATCTCCACCAGGTCATGGTCGTGGGTCACGCCGTAGATCAGGTGCAACGAGTGTTCGCTACCCTCTTCCGCGATCTTTTCCAGCATCGCAGTGAAGGGCGCGAGGCCCGTGCCGCCGGCCAGCAGCAGCAGCGGACGGCGGATATCGCGCAGGTAGAAACTGCCCAGCGGGCCGGCCAGGGACATGCTGTCGCCCGCCTTGGCCAGTCCGGTGAGGAAGCTGCTCATCAGGCCGCCGGGAACGTTGCGGATCAGGAAGCTGACTTCACCGCCCTTCTGCAGGGAGCTGAAGGAATAGGCGCGGGTCTGCTCGCTGCCCGGCACCTGGAGGTTGACGTACTGGCCCGGCAGGAAAGCCAGCTTGCTCAGGGCCTCGCCCTTGATGGACAGCGCGATGGTGCTGTCGGACAGTTGGCGAACCGCGCTGATGCTGGCCTCGAAGCTGGCCTGCTGGGTCTTGCAGACGTCGGAGGACGCCGGCACGCGCACCACGCAGTCGCTCTCGGCGCGCATCTGGCAGGTGAGCACGTAGCCCTGGGCGGCTTCGTCTTCGCTCAGTGCGTCCTCGATGTAGTCCTGGCCCAGGTCGTAGCGGCCGGCTTCGGCGAAGCATTTGCAGGTGCCGCAGGCGCCGTCACGGCAGTCCAGCGGGATGTTGATGCCCTGGCGATAGGCCGCATCGGCCACGGTTTCGCTGGGGGTGGCGTCGATGAACCGGGTGACGCCGTCTTCGAAAGTCAGTGCGATTTTGTGAGTCATGACCGCGCCCTCAAATGTGATAGATGTCGATGACCTGGCGAACGTAGTCATTCTTGAGAACGACCTTCTTCGCCTTGATCAGCGGGCTCTCGCCACGCACGTCGAGGGTGTAGAAGCTGGTGCCGAAGTAGCTGTCCACGGTCTTGTAGCGGAAGCTCAGGGTGTGCCAGTTGAAGCGCACCTTGCACTGCCCGTCGGCCACTTCGAGGATCTCGATGTTGCTGATGTTGTGGGAGGTTCGGGTGTCCGGCATGGTCGCGCTGGAGCGGTCGGTCTTGATGCGGAAGACGCGGTCTTCCAGGCCGCCACGGTTGCCGTACCAGATCAGCGAGATTTCGGTCTGCGGATCGGTGGTCAGCTCATCGCGGTCGTCCCAGGACGGCATCCAGAAGCTGGCGTCGCTGGCATACAGCTCCAGCCAGTTGTCCCAGTCCTTGTCGTCCAGGTAGCGCGCTTCGCGGTAGAGGAAGTCGCGCACGGCGTCGTAAGAGATGCTCATTGCACGGCCTCCACGGGGATCAGTTGCTGCTCGGCCTCGGCGGCCTTGAGCATGGTTTCCTGCCAGTACTTGTGCTGCAGCACGAACAGGCCTTCGTCTTCGGTGCGCACGCCGGAGAGCAGCGGGTGCAGATCGATTTCCTGGGCGGCCGCGTCGGCGCCTTCGACCCAGTGTTCGGCACCACGGGACATGTCGTTCCAGCCACGGTTGCCCTGGTAACCCAGCTGGCAGGAGCGGAACTCTTCCAGGTCATCCGGGGTGGCCATGCCGCTGACGTTGAAGAAGTCTTCGTACTGGCGGATGCGCTTGGCGCGGGCGTCCGCACTCTCGCCCTTGGGCGCGATGCAGTAGATGGTGATTTCGGTCTGGTTGACGGAGATCGGCCGGGCGATGCGGATCTGCGAGCTGAACTGATCCATCAGGTAGACGTTCGGGTACAGGCAGAGGTTGCGCGAGTTCTGGATCATCCAGTCAGCGCGGGCCTGGCCGAAGTCACGGGCCAGTTCGTCGCGGCGCTCGTAGAGCGGGCGGTCTTCCGGGTTGGCCCAGCGGGTCCACAACAGCAGGTGGCCGTGGTCGAAGGAGTAGAAACCGCCGCCGTTCTTGGCCCAGCTGCCGGCGCTCATGGTCTTGATCTCTTCACCCGCCTCGCGCTGCTTGCGCTGGTTCTGGGTGGCGGCGTAGTTCCAGTGCACGGAGCTCACGTGGTAGCCGTCGGCGCCGTTCTCGGCGGTCAGCTTCCAGTTGCCCTCGTAGATGTAGCTGGAGGAACCGCGCAGGACTTCCAGGCCCTCGGGAGACTGGTCGACGATCATGTCGATGATCTTGGCGGACTCGCCCAGATGCTCGATCAGGGGCTTCACATCGGCGTTCAGGCTGCCGAAGAGGAAGCCGCGATAGGACTCGAAGCGCGCCACTTTCGTCAGGTCGTGGGAGCCTTCGCAGTTGAAGCTGGACGGATAGCCGGCTTCGGCCGGGTCCTTCACCTTCAGCAGCTTGCCGGAGTTGTTGAAGGTCCAGCCGTGGAACGGGCAGGTATAGGATGAGCGGTTACCGCTCTTGTGGCGGCAGAGCTGCGCACCGCGATGGCTGCAGGCATTGAGGAAGGCATTGAGCTCACCGTCCTTGTTGCGCGCGATGAAGATCGGCTGGCGCCCCATGTTGAGGGTGAGGTAGTCGTTCTTCTCGGGAATCTGGCTCTCGTGGGCGAGATAGATCCAGTTACCTTCGAAGATGTGCTTCATCTCCAGTTCGAACAGACGCGGGTCAGTGAACATCTCCCGCTTGCAGCGGTAGATGCCCTTCTCCTTGTCTTCATCAAGCAGCGAATTCAGAAAATCGAATCCCAGGGACATGGCCAGGGCCTCCGTTGTTATTGTTCAGGCCAGGTCAGGTTAGGGATACGGGGGAAACGGCAATATCCGCTTTTTGCAGACCACTATCCGTTTTGTGCAGGGCGGTGGTGGATGTCAGCAGATTCTGTCAGGGGGAGACCCCAGATCGCGAGTAAACATCCACGTTCGTAGAACGTGGACTTGTGTTTGCCCCCTATAAGGGGGCCATCCTCACACGCAGCACCCGGCTGATCTCCGCCACCGTGCCCAGCAGTAGGGTGTGCCATGCGCACCGCGGCGATGGTGGCGACTCCGAGTCTGTCTCACGGTGCGCGCGGCGCACCCTACGGGACCAGCAGCAGCCTGCTGGTTCGCTGACTCATGACCACGTACGCAGGACGTGGTTTCCCAAGTTCAAATGAATTCACTCCCACAAGGAAGCGCTGCAGATGCGCGGCTACAAACCGCGCCGCTTCAAGGTGTCCGAAGGCAATTCGCCGAACAGGCTCTTGTAGCTTTCGGAGAAGCGGCCCAGGTGCAGGAAACCGTAGTCCAGCGCCAACTCGGTGACGTTGCGCACGTTGCAGCTGGGGTCGGCGAGGCAGGCGCGGATGCGTTCCAGCTTTTTCTGGCGGATGTAGTGCTTGGGCGTGGTGCCCAGGTGGCGCTCGAACAGCGCGTAGAGGGAGCGCAGGCTCATGCTGGCCTGGCGGGCGAGGAATTCGCTGCTGATGTCCTGCTTCAGGTTGTGCTCGATGTAGGCCAGGATGCGGTCGAAGGACGCCTCCTGGCAGCCCAGGCTCTCGCGGCTGACGTTGGTCTTCATCAGGCTGAGCATCTTGCTCGCGACGATCTGCGCGTAATGCTCCTGCACCCTCGGCAGCGCGTCACTGGCCTCGGCTTCCTGGCAGACCATCGCCAGCAGGTTGACGAAGCCTTCCAGCTCATCGAGCCGGTAGTTGTTCTGCAGGAAACGCACGCCCAGGCTGGGACGGTGCCAGCGCTGCTCGTCACAGATGCTTTCCAGCAGCGTGGTCGGCATTTTCAGGATGAACTTCTCGCAGTCGTCCGAGTAGGTCAGGTCCACCGGGTCATCGGGGTTGATCAACAGCAACTCGCCCGGCGCCAGGTAGTGCTCCTGCTTGTGGCCGCGCCACAGGCAATGGCCGCTAAGGAGGATCTGCAGGTGGTAGATGGTTTCCAGCGCCGGCGAGGTAACACGCACGGCACCGCCGTAACTGATGCGGCAGAGGTCGAGGCTGGCGAACTTGCGGTGGTTGAGGCTGGCTTCGGGATGGCCTGCGGCAGGCAGCCGGATGCAGTGTGACCCGACATGCTGGTTCACATATCCGGATACGGCGTAGGGGTCCGCACGCTCGAACACCCTACTGCGTTCACTCAGCAGGCGACTATCCATCCACAGGCACTCTTGTCGTTGTTGTATGTCGCGGGCGTCATGCCGGTTGGCAAGCGCCCGCGAT